>NZ_CP122312.1:2400000-3176693 GCF_029814175.1 Halospeciosus flavus
GTCCGCATCGTCGCCTTCGAGTTCCCGTCCTTCGAGGACGTGAGCTTCGTCGGCTACGCCGTCGCGCTCGTCCTCGCGGAAGTCGGTATCTCGCCCGAACTCGCGACGTCGCTCTACGGCGCGCTCTGGTGGTCGCACGCCATCCTCGCGCTGGCGTTCGTCGCCTCGGTCCCCTACGCGAAGCCGTTCCACATGATCTCCTCGTACGCGAACCTCGTCGCGAACGACGAGGACGCGGGTCGTCGCCTCCCGCGGGTACCCGAGGACGCCTCCCCCGAGGAGATCGGTGCCACGGACATCGACGACTTCTCGTGGAAACAGTTGCTCGACCACGACGCCTGTACGAAGTGTGGGCGCTGTTCCTCGGTCTGTCCCGCGAACGCCTCCGGGCGGAACCTCGACCCGCGGAACGTCATCCTCGACCTGAAGAACTACCGCGAGTCGGTCGACCGGGGCGGCGAGACGATGGAGATCGTCGCCGACGGCGGCACCTCCGTCGTCGACGCCGAGACGATGGAGTCCTGCATGTCCTGTATGGCCTGCATGGACGCCTGTCCGGTCGACATCGAGCACGTCACGCAGTTCACCGAGATGAACCGTCGCCTCACCGAGACGGGCCAGATGGACGAGAACGTCCAGGAGACGATGATGGACCTCTTCCAGAACGGGAACTCCTTCGGCGACCCCGAACGGAAGCGCCCCGACTGGGTGGACGAGGTCGACTTCGAGGTGCCCGACGCCCGCGAAGAGTCCGTCGAGTACCTCTGGTACGTCGGCGACTACCCCTCCTACGACGAGCGCAACCGGAAGGTCGCCGTCGCGCTCGCCCGCATCTTCGAGGAGGCCGACGTCTCCTACGGCATCCTCTACGAGGACGAGAAGAACGACGGAAACGACGTCCGCCGCGTCGGCGAGGAGGGTCTCTACGAGATGCTCGTCGAGGACAACGTGGCGGCCTTCGAGGAGTGTGACTACGAGAAGATCGTCACCACCGACCCCCACTCGTTCAACACCTTCAGCAACGAGTACGAGCAGTTCGGCTTCGAGCGCGGCGACGACGTCTACCACTACACGCAGGTCGTCGAGGAACTCGTGAACGCCGGGACCCTCGACCTCGGCGGACTCGACTACACGGTCACCTACCACGACCCGTGTCACCTCGGTCGCTACAACGGCGAGTACGAGGCCCCGCGCGAGGTCATCGCGGCGACGGGCGCCCGCCTCGACGAGATGCCGCGCAACCGCAACGACTCCTTCTGTTGCGGTGGCGGCGGCGGCGGCGTCTGGATGGACTTCGCCGACGACCCCAAGCCCTCCGAGGAGCGCATGCGCGAGGCGCTCAACGACACCGACGCCGGCCAGGAAGTCGAGAAGTTCGTCGTCGCCTGCCCGCAGTGTATGACGATGTACGAAGACGGCCGCAAGACCGGGAACTACGAGGACGACATCGAGGTCGTCGACGTCTCCGAACTCGTCGCCGAGTCGCTCGGGTACTGACTACCGCTCTCCTCCTCGCAACTCGACTTCGTACCCCCGTTCGCGGGCGAACTCGCACACCGCGACCGGACCACACTCCACGTCGAGGCTCACCTCCTCGTCCTCTCGGGCGGCCTCGCGGAGCACGTCGGCCACGTCGTCGAGCGACTCGCCGGCCGCCGTCCCGTCCTCGAACGTCGCGTCGAGGTGGTCGGCGGCGGACGCGTAGACCGACTCGGGGATGGACTCCTCGACGTACGGCCGCTCACCGAGGTACTCCAGGCCGACGACGAACCCCGGCATCGACGGGAGGTCGGGCCACTCCCGGCCGGGCGCGAGACGCCGACGCTTCCCGAGTGCCGAGGCGTAGAACGCGGCGAGCAGGTCCTCTCCCCACTGTTCGTCCGACGGCACGCGGAGCGCGAGCGCGGGTGCCATACTCGTGTGTCATAGTTTGACACAGAAAAAGTTGACTCGGCGCTCGCCGGGGCCGTCGTCGAGCGGTCCGCGAACTCTTTTTGCCACGCGCCCCCACCCACGGGTATGGACCTGACGCGACGCCCGCGGCGCCTCCGGAGAGACGGCGTACGGGGACTGGTGAGCGAGACAGACGTCTCGGCGAACGACCTCATCGCGCCCGTCTTCGTCGACGCGACGACCGACGAGCGGGTCGAAATCGACTCGATGCCCGGCCACGAGCGCGTGCCGGTCGAGCAGGCCGTCGAACGCGTCGAGGAGGTCTTGGAGACCGGCGTCGAGGCCGTCATGCTGTTCGGCATCCCCGAGTCGAAAGACGAGCGCGGGGCCCGCGCGTGGGCCGAGGACGGCGTCGTCCAGCGGGCGACCCGCGCCGTCACCGCGGAGACCGACGCCTACGTCGTCACGGACGTCTGTCTCTGCGAGTACACCGAGCACGGCCACTGCGGAGTCGTCGAGCACGACGCCGAGGAGGACCCCGAACTGACGGTGAAGAACGACGAGACCCTCGACCTGCTGGCGCGGACGGCCGTCTCGCACGCCGAGGCCGGCGCCGACATGGTCGCCCCCTCCGCGATGACCGACGGACAGGTGGGCGCCATCCGCGAGGCGCTCGACGCCGCCGGCTACGAGAACCTCCCCATCATGGCCTACGCGGCGAAGTTCGAGTCCGCCTTCTACGGACCCTTCCGCGACGCCGCCGACGGTGCGCCCACGTTCGGCGACCGCCGCCACTACCAGATGGACCCCGCCAACAGGAGAGAAGCGATGCGCGAGGTCGAACTCGACGTCGAGGAGGGTGCGGACGTGCTGATGGTCAAGCCCGCGCTCCCCTACCTCGACGTCGTCTCCGACGTCCGCGAGAACTTCGACCACCCGGTCGCCGCCTACAACGTCTCCGGGGAGTACGCGATGCTCCACGCCGCCGCCGAGAAGGGGTGGCTCGACCTAGAGGAGGTCGCCTTCGAGTCGCTGCTCTCCATCAAGCGCGCCGGCGCGGACCTGATCCTGACGTACTTCGCCGAGGACGTCGCAGAGAAACTCTGAGCGGCGTCGCCGCGCGGTCGGTGTGGTCCGAACCGTCGTCGGCCTACGACCACCGCTCCGGGTCCGTCACCCGATCGAGGGCCGCGACGAGTTCCTCCGGACGTGCGGTCCTGAGAACCGTCGAACGGCCGTCAGTTCGTTCGAGACGGACCGCGTCGTCGCGCCCGACGACCTCGTACCGTTCGAGGTCGTCGATAGAGATACGCTGAGAGAACACCCCGAGCGGCCAGACGTGGACCGACACGCCGTCGTCCTCGACCGACGTCGTAATTCGGACAGACCAGAAGACGGTCGAGAGGAGGGCAGTGACGACCGAACCGAAGACGACCGGTGTCGTCGGTCCGTCGCGGGCCGCGAAGAGGACCGCCGCGAGTACCGCGCCGACGACGAGCAGCGCCCAACCGAGACGCGGACCGAGCACACGCGACTCGTGGTAGTAGCGGTTTCGTCCCATATGTGTCAATCAGTACCACGCAGTGTTGAACGTTTCCCGGACGATGCCGGTCTGTGACCTCCTGATCGTCCGACCTCCCGGTCGACCGACTGGATTCGCGAGTGAACTCTTTTTGTCCCCGCCGCACAACTCCCGTCTATGAACCGCGAGACCTCCCGCGACCTCTACGACCGGGCGCTCGACGTGCTGCCCGGCGGCGTCAACTCCTCCGTCCGCGCCGCCCCACAACCGTACCCCACGTTCGTCAGCAAGGGCGACGCCGGTCACGTCGTCGACGCCGACGACAACCGGTACGTCGACTGGGTGATGGGGCTGGGACCGCTCCTGCTCGGCCACGACGTCCCCGACGAAGTCCAGGCCGCCATCCAGCGACGCACCAGCGAGGGACCGATGTACGGGATGCCCACCGAGATCGAGGTCGACCACGCGGAGTTCATCGCCCGCCACGTCCCGAGCGTGGAGATGGTGCGCTTCGTCAACTCCGGCACCGAGGCCACCGTCTCGGCGGTCCGACTCGCCCGCGGGTTCACCGGCCGCGACAAGGTGATCGTCATGCAGGGTGGCTACCACGGCGCCCAGGAGTCCACCCTCGTCTCCGGCGACCGGGAGGGCGCGAGTCCGTCCTCGCCGGGTATCCCGCAGTCGTTCGCCGAGCACACGATTCCGGTCCCGTTCAACGACGAGGAGGCCGCGAAGGCCGCCTTCGAGGAACACGGCGACGACGTCGCGGCGGTGCTGGTCGAACCCATCCTCGCGAACAAGGGCATCGTCGAGCCGAACCCCGGCTACCACGAGACGCTCCGCGCGCTCACCCGCGAGCACGGCGCGCTGCTCGTCTTCGACGAGGTCATCACCGGCTTCCGCGTGGGCGGTCTCCAGTGCGCCCAGGGCAAGTTCGGCGTCGAACCCGACCTCACCACCTTCGGGAAGGTCATCGGCGGCGGCTTCCCCGTCGGCGCCGTCGGCGGCAAGACCGAGATCATGCAGGAACTCACCCCCGCCGGCGACGTCTTCCAGGCCGGCACCTTCTCCGGCCACCCCGTGACGATGGCCGCCGGACTGGAGACGCTCAAGTACGCCGCCGAGGAGGACGTCTTCGACCACGTGAACGCGCTCGGCGAGCGACTCCGCGACGGCCTGCGCGACATCGTCGAGGACCAGGCGCCGAACTACTCGGTGGTGGGCGCGGACAGCCTGTTCAAGGTCGTCTTCACCCGGCGTGGCCGTCAACCGCGGAACGGCGCGGACGTCGCCGACGCCGCCGTCGACCGCTGGAACCGAGTCTTCCGCCCGCAGATGCTCGACGAGGGCGTCGTGCTCTCGCAGAACCAGTTCGAGTCGCAGTTCGTCAGCGCCGCCCACACCGAGGAAGACGTCGAACGAACGCTCGAAGCGTACAAGGACGCGCTGTAGTCAGACGTCATGAGCGAGGCAGACGAGGGAGCGACCGGAGGCGGCCCGCCGACGGAGTCGCGGTGGTGGTACTGGCTGGTCGCCGCGCCCGTCCTGACGCTCGTCGAACTCGTCCTGGGTGCGGCCCTCCTCGCCACCGTGAGCGTCTCGGGCGGCGGGTTCGACCCGGCCCACCTCGTCGTCGTCGCGCCCTACACGCTGGTCGCGCTCGCCGTCCGACTGCTGTTCCCCGTCGCCATCTTCTTCGACGCACGGGCGGTCCGGACGGCGAACCTCGACTGGCGGCCGTCCTCCGAACGGTACGCACTCGCCGGCGTCGTCGCCGTCCCGATTCCCCTCGCCGACTGCCTCGTCGCGGGCTACTACCTCCGCTTGCGTGCCAGACACGTCGGCGTCCCTTGACCGATGGGAGGCTTTATCTACCACGATACTCTACCACGACGTATGGTATCGAATGCCACTGCTACCGACGTCGAGGCGACACAGCCCACCGCCGACCGGGTGAACTCCCGGTGGTGGTACTGGGTCCTGTTCCAGCCCCTCGTCGCGGCGCTCATCGCCGTGTTCGCCCTCTTCACGGCCATCACGGCGCTCGTCGGACCGACCGGCACCACGGGGTCGCTGTTCCCCGTCGCGTTGCTCGGGACCATCGTCTTCTTCGTCCTCGCACTGCTGTTCAGTGTGATGACGCCCATCGCGGTCTACTTCGACACGCAGGCCATCGGCGAGGCCGACACCGGGTGGAACCCCGACCCGACGAAGTGGACGCTGTTCACGCTCATCCTCCCGATCCAGGCGTTCGTCGCGCTCTACTACCTCTGGGAGCGCCACGAACACCTCGGACAGCCGTGATATGACGGCGCCGTCGACCGATTCCCGGTGGTGGTACTGGGTCGCGGCGGCACCCCTCCTCGCGGCGTTCTGGCTGGCGAGCGTCGTCTGGGTCGGCGCGCTGGTCGGTCTCACCGACACGCCCGGACTCGGCGCGGGACTGGTCGTCCTCCCGTTGGTCGCGCTCGGGATTCCGATCGCGGCGGTCGCACTCGTCCTCCCGTTCGCCCTCTACCGGGACGTCGCGGTCGTCCGGACGGTCAGCGAGTGGGACCCCTCCCCGACGCCGTACGTCGCCGGCGCCGTGGGGAGTCTCGTCGCCGCACTGGCCGCGATATTCGGCCTCGCCGGACACGTGCCCACCGACGTCCGGTACGGAATACTCCTCGGCTGTGTGCTCGTGTGGGCCGGCGTCGCGCTCACCTACGTCGGTCGCCGGCGTCGACACGTGGAGACGACCCTCGACGCGCTGCGCGAGTGAAGAGAAGGGGGTTTCAACGAGGGGTCACGAAGAGGACGTATGAGCGACCGCGAGCCGATCCGACTGGCGACCCGAGGCTCAGACCTCGCACTCCGGCAGGCCGCCGAGGTGAAGGCCGCCCTCGAGGACCGCCGTTTCGACGTCGAACTCGTCGAGGTGGAGACCGAGGGTGACCGGGTCACCGACGAACAGATTCACAACCTCGGGAAGACCGGGGCGTTCGTCCGTGCGCTCGACCAGCGCATCCTCGACGGCGAGGTGGACGCCGCCGTTCACTCGATGAAGGACGTCCCCACCGAGCAACCCGACGAACTCGAGACGGCGGCCGTCCCGCGGCGGGCGAGCGCGGGCGACGCACTCGTCACCCGCGACGGCACGGCACCCGAGGACCTCCCCGAGGGCGCCGTCGTCGGGACCGCGAGCCTCCGTCGACGCGCACAACTCCTCTCGCGGCGACCGGACCTCCACGTCGAACCCGTCCGCGGGAACGTCGACACGCGACTGGAGAAACTCCTCGCACCCGCGCTGCAGGCCGAACACGAGCGCCGCCTCGAAGCGAGCGAGGAAGAGGCCTCGCAGGACGCACGCGAGCAGAAGAACGAGGAGTACGAGGGCGACGCCCGAGAGGAACCCGAGTTCGAACGCTCCGTCGAGGAGTGGTTCGACGACCTGAACGAACTGGAGCGGAAAGCCCTCGAACGCGACGTCGAGACGGAGTTCGACGCCGTCGTCCTCGCGAAGGCGGGTCTCGAACGGAGCGGCCTCGCCCACCAGGTCGAACTCGTCGACCTCCCGACCGACGAGCACGTCCCCGCGCCGGGGCAGGGCGCTCTCGCCATCGTCGCCAGCGACGACGACGTCGTCGAGACGCTGAACGAGGCGCTAGACCACCCCCGCTCGCGCGTCGAGACGACCGTCGAGCGCATCGTCCTCGAAGAACTCGGTGGCGGCTGTATCGCTCCCATCGGCGTCCACGGGTTCGTGCAGGGCGAGAGCGTGAACGCACAGGTGCAGGTCTTCGACCGCGACGGCGAGACGACGGTGAGCGAGACGCGGCAACTCGACGTCGAGGACTACGCCGAGGAGGCACGCGAACTCGCCGCCGACCTCGCCGACCGCGGCGCACGCGACCTGATCGAGGAAGCGCGGAAGGAGGCGTGACGATGACCGGGAAGGTGTACCTCGTCGGGAGCGGTCCCGGCGACCCGGAGTTGCTGACGGTGAAGGCGCGTCGCCTCCTCGACGAGGCGGACGTCGTCCTCCACGACAAACTCCCCGGACCGGAGATCATCGAGTCGGTCCCCGAAGAGCGCCGCATCGACGTCGGGAAGCGGGCACACGGCGACCGCACGCCGCAGTCCGAGATCAACGAGCGACTGGTCGAACTCGCCCGCGACGGGAAGACCGTCGTCCGCCTGAAGGGCGGCGACGCCTTCGTCTTCGGGCGCGGCGGCGAGGAGATGTTGTACCTCGCCGACCACGAAGTCCCCTTCGAGGTGGTTCCGGGCGTGACGTCGGCAGTCGCCGCCCCCGGCGTCGCCGGAATCCCGGCCACCCACCGCGAGCACGCCTCGTCGGTCTCGTTCGTCACGGGCCACGAGGACCCCGCGAAAGAGGAGTCGGCGGTCAACTGGGAGGCGCTGGCCGCGACCGAGGGCACCATCGTCGTCCTGATGGGGGTCACCCGACTCCCCGACTACACGGCCGCACTGCGTGAGGCGGGGATGGACCCCGAGACACCAGTCGCGCTCGTCGAACGGGCGACCCGTTCCGGGCAGACGGTCGCCACGGGGACGCTCGACACCATCGTCGAGCGTCGCGACGAGGTGGGCATCGAACCGCCCGCCGTCACCGTCATCGGCGGAGTCGCTGGCATCCGCGAGGAGGTCGTGAGGTGGTTAGATGAGTAAGCCACGCGTGGCGGTGTTCCGCCCGGACGACGGCCGACTCGGTGACGCCGTCGAGTTGCTCACGGACCTCGGTGTCGACCCCGAGGCCGACCCGATGCTCGCGGTCGACCCGACCGGCGACCACCCCCGGAAGGACGCGGACTACGTCGTCTTCACGAGCAAGACCGGTGCGGAACTCGCCGCGGACGCCGACTGGCACCCCGAGGGCGCGTTCGTCTGCGCCATCGGCGAATCGACCGCAGACGCACTCGAAGCCGAGGGGTACACCGTCGACATCGTCCCCGACGAGTTCTCGTCGGTGGGACTGGTCGCGACGCTCGCCGGTCGCGTCGACGGCGAGCGCGTCGAGGTGGCACGCTCCGACCACGGTAGCGACGTCCTCCTCGACGGATTGAACGACGAGGGCGCGTTCGTCCACGAGACCGTCCTCTACCGCCTCGTCCGCCCCGAAGGGACGGGGTCGTCGGCGGTCCTCGCCGCGGACGGCGAGCTAAACGCAGCGCTCTTCACCTCCTCGTTGACGGTCGAACACTTCCTCGACGCCGCCGAGACCGAAGGAGTCCGCGAGGCGGCCATCGAGGGGTTGAACCGGGCCGTCGTCGGCACAATCGGAGAACCGACCCGCGAAACCGCCGAGGCACACGGCATCGCGGTCGACGTGGTCCCCGAGGAGGCCGACTTCGAGACGCTCGCGCGCACCGTCGTCGAGAAACTGTAGGGCTGACACGCGGCGTCGCTCCTCCACGGGGCGGTGACGCCGCGGATTTCGCGATCCGCCCCGTGGCCGTTCTCAGCGCACACCGTGTGTGGTCCCGGTTTCCGTCTTGAACGCTCGCTCCGCGGGAGCTACAGGTTTATCCGGGAAGACGGCCGACCTACAGGTATGAACGGTCCCGTTCCCGAACTCGCCGACCGCGCCGACCGGTGTGCCGAGGCACTCCGCGACGACGACGCGGTGCTCGTCGCCTCGCACATCGACGCCGACGGGTTGACGAGCGCCGGCATCGCCTCGCAGTCGCTCGCGCGTGCGGGAATCGACCACGAGGTGTTCTTCTCGAAGCAACTCGACGCGTCGGAACTCGAACGGGTCGCCGCCACCGGGTACGAGACGGTGCTCTTCACCGACTTCGGGAGCGGACAACTCGACCACATCGTCGCCCACGAGGAGGCGGGTGACTTCGTCCCCGTGATCGCCGACCACCACCAGCCCGCGGACGCGGACACCGAGTACCACCTCAACCCCCTGCTGGAGGGAGTCGACGGGTCGAGTGACCTCTCGGGTGCGGGCGCGACGTACGTGCTCGCCCGGGCGCTCCTGGGCGACGACGCGAAAGACCTCGCCGCGCTGGCCGTCGTCGGTGCCGTCGGCGACCGACAGACCACAGACGGCGAACTCACGGGCGCGAACGTCCGCATCGCCGAGGAAGGCGTCGAGGTGGGCGTCCTGGACACGGAGAAGGGCCTCGCGCTCTACGGGAAACAGACCCGACCGCTCCACAAACTACTGGAGTACGCCAGCGAGGTGTACGTCCCCGGAATCACTGGCGACCAGCAGGGTGCGATGCGGTTTCTCGACTCGCTCGACGTCGAAACCCACCGCGACGGCGAGTGGCGGACGTGGGCGGACCTCGACGACGAGGAACGGCGGACGCTCGTCTCCGCACTCATCCAGCGGGCGGTCCGCAACGGCGTCCCCGCCGACCAGGTCGACGCTCTCGTCGGCACGACGTACACGCTCGCCGACGAGGTGGCCGGCACGGAACTCCGCGACGCCAGCGAGTTCGGCACCGTGTTGAACGCGACCGCCCGCTACGAGCGGGCCGACGTCGGACTCGCGGTCTGTCTCGGCGAGCGCGGCGAGGCGCTCGACGCCGCACAGGAACTCCTCCGCGAGCACAAGCGCAACCTCTCGCGGGGCGTGAGTTGGGTCGTCGAAGAGGGCGTCACCCGCGAGCAGCACGTCCAGTGGTTCCACGCCGGCGACCGCATCCGTGAGACCATCGTCGGCATCGTCGCCGGGATGGCCGTCGGCGAGGAGGGCGTCGACCGCGACACCCCCATCCTCGGGTTCGGGTACAAGGACGACGAGAACGTGAAGGTGAGCGCGCGCGCCACCCACGACCTTGTGGAGCGAGGACTCGACCTGTCGACGGTACTGCGCGAGGCCGCACAGGCTGTCGGCGGCGACGGCGGGGGCCACACCGTCGCCGCGGGCGCGACGGTCCCGCGTGGGAAAGAAGAAGAGTTCGTCGAGCGCGTCGACGAGCACGTCGGCGAACAGTTGTCCTAGTCGAGACCGAGGATGTCGCGCGCCTCGCTGGTCGTCGCGACCGGACGGCCGAGCGTCTCGGCGAGGTTCGCGACCCGCTCGACCAGTTGTGCGCTGCTCTCCGCGAGTTCGCCTCGGCGGTAGTAGATGTTGTCCTCCAAGCCGACGCGGACGTGCCCGCCGAGGAGGAGTCCCAGCGCCGCGAAGGGGAGTTGGTGCTGGCCGAAGCCGAGCGTGTTGAACGCCACGCCCTCGGGGAGGTCGGCGACGGCGTTCAGGAAGTTCTGGGGGGTCGGGCGCGTGAGCGTCCCGGACCCGAAGATGAGCGTCGCGTACGGCGGGTCGTCGAGGTCGCGCCGGTCGAGGAACTGGTGGGTCTCGTTGATGTGGCCGTCGTTGAACACCTCCATCTCGGGTTTGATCCCGCGTTCGTCCATCGTGTCGTAGAGCGCGTCGACCATCGCCCGCGTGTTCTCGCTGGTGAGGTGGTCGTAGCGGTTCAACGGACCCATGTCGAGACTCGCCATCTCCGGAGCGGGGTCGGTCAGGAGGGGCTTGCGCCGCTCTTCGAGCGGTGCCCCCGTCCCGCCGGTCGAGTGCTGGATGACGAGGTCCTCGCTACGCTCGCGAATCGCGTCGTCGATGGCCTGGAAGCGCTCTGTCTCGAAGGAACGCTCGCCGCTGTCCGTCCGGGCGTGGACGTGGACGACGGACGCGCCGGCGCGCTCGGCGGCCGCGGCCGCCTCGCCGATCTCCTCGGGCGTCTCGGGGATGTTCGGGTTCGCCTCCTTCCCGTGGACGCCGCCGGTCAGCGCGGCCGTGAGGACGACCGGTTCGGCGCCGAGGTAGTCGTCGTAGCTCATCGCTCGCCCTCGTGCTCGCGGAATATCTCGCAGTGCTCGGTGTGGTCCAGGTCGTAGCGGTCGTTGCAGATGTCCGCGCGCATCGGCTGGACGAACTCCTTGACGATACCGCAGTAGGGGCGAGCCTCCTCGAACTCCTGGTCCGCGTCGGTGTCGCGGTACTCTAGGTGTGGACAGGTCATACCGGTGTGTGCACGCGGCGGACCAAAACAGTTGCCGCGCGTCCCGATTCTGTATAGCGACATGGGATTCATTCAGCCCGTCGACCGAATCGGCCGGCTTTTACCCGACGGCGCGCGAAGCAGACCGTATGGCCGACTTCACGCCCGAGGAGTTCGAAGAAGAGAAGTACGTCGACTACTTTCCGCAGCTCCAGACCGCCTACAAGAAGGCGTTCAACCGCCTGAACGAGGAGTACAGCTCCGATCTGGTCCACGCCATCGACCAGCAGATTCTCAACGAGAGCGAACCCCACTACGAGGGTGACGGCGAGTTCCGTATCGAACTCCCTGAGAACCCGACCGACCGGCTGCAGGGCGTCGTCGCGGACGACGAGAAGGTCGAACAGCTCCTCGACATCTACGTCGACGAACTCGAAGACCAGCTCCGGGCGGAGTTCGGTTTCGACGACCAACCAAAAGCCTAAGACTCGTGGCGCCCAACTCACGACTATGAGCACCGAGAGTCAGAGCGGCGACGACCTGGAGGAGCGCATCAACAACTTCCTCCGCCGCAACTTCCCGCAGATCCAGATGCACGGTGGCAGTGCCGCCATCCAGAACATCGACCGAGAGGAGGGGACCGTCAGCATCCAGCTCGGCGGCGCCTGCTCCGGGTGTGGTATCTCCCCGATGACGATTCAGGCGATCAAGTCCCGGATGGTCAAGGAGATCCCCGAGATCAACGAGGTCCACGCCGACACCGGCATGGGCGGTGGTGGCGGCGGCGACGGCGGCATGTCCCCGTCCTTCCCGGGCGAGGAGACGTCCGACGACGGCGAAGAAGACGAAGGGCCACAGGCCCCCTTCTAACGTAGTTCTCTTCCTTTTTCGTGACGCGAGTCGAGTAGCGACCGCTCAGTCTTCGGTCCAGTAGTAGAGGTCCTCCTTGGGCGCGCCGCAGTCCGGACAGGAGTCGGGCATCTCCTCGATGTCGCCCATGGCGCCACACTCCGAGCAGCGCCACATGAGCTCGGCCTCGCCGAACTCGTGACCGGCGCGCTCGTGCTCGATGGAGAGCGACTCGATGCCCTCGCGAGTGGTGACGACGACACCGTCCTCGTGGAACCCCCGAACGGTCCCGATCTCGTCGCCGTCTTCGGTGTACACGGTCGTACCGATGCTGACACTGGGAGGTTCTTCTCCACTCATAGACGGCCGTTCGAGAGGGTGTGTGATAAATGCACCCGCCGGATGGGCGGACCCATCCTCTATAAATCCCATGTCGCTATATCGAATTCGGTACCGGCCACCCGCGCCCAAGCGTTTACGACCGGTCCACGTGTCGGGTCCAGTATGGAGACGAAGAACTTCCTGTTCTGCTCGCTCGACGCCGCGCTCATCGGCGATATCGCGTGGCAGGTGCACAAGGAAGGTCACGACGTCAAGTACTACATCGAGGCCGAGAGCGATCAGGAAATCGCCGACGGCTTCGTCCCGAAGACCGACGACTGGCGCGCGGAGGTCGAGTGGGCCGACGTGATCGTCTTCGACGACATCTGGGTGGGCAGCGACGTCGGGACAGGCGAAATCGCCCAGGAACTCCGCGAAGAGGGACACGCCGTCGTCGGCGGTACCCCGACGACCGACGAACTCGAAGAGGACCGCGGCTTCGCCATGGAGGTACTGGAGGAACACGGCGTCAACACGCTCCCCCACCAGGAGTTCTCGGACTTCGACACCGCCATCCAGCACGTCCGGGAGAACCCGGCACCCTACGTCATCAAGCCGCTCGGCGAGGTGCAGAACGTCAAGCGACTCCTGTACGTCGGCCGGGAGGACGACGGCGGCGACGTCGTCGACGTCCTGCAGGCCTACAAGAAGGCCTGGGGTCACCGCATGAAGGGGTTCCAACTCCAGCGGCGTGTCGAGGGGGTCGAAGTCGCCATCTGTGGCTTCTTCAACGGCGAGGAGTTCGTCGAACCGATCAACTTCAACTTCGAGCACAAGAAGCTCTTCCCCGGAAACATCGGTCCCGCGACCGGCGAGATGGGGACGTCGATGTTCTGGGCCGGGCGGAACCGACTCTTCCGCGAGACCCTCGGCAAACTGGAAGAGTTCCTCGCCGACGAGGGTTACGTGGGCAGTATCGACCTCAACTGCATCGTCAACGAGAACGGTATCTACCCGCTGGAGTTCACCCCGCGCTTCGGCTACCCGACCATCACGCTCCAGGAGGAGTCCTTCGAGTCGCCGACCGGCCAGTTCTTCTACGACCTCGCACACGGGAACGACCCGGAACTCGAGGTCCACGAGGGGTACCAGGTCGGCGTCCGCGTCGTCCTGCCGCCGTTCCCCTTCGACGACGAGAAGACCTACGACGAGAACTCCCGGAACGCCGCCGTCGTCTTCGAGACGGACTCCCGCGAGGGCATCCACATCGAGGACGCGAAGAACGTCGAGGGGCAGTGGCGCGTCGCCGGCGAGAGCGGCATGCCCCTCGTCGTCACCGGGAAAGGCGAGACGATGGAGGCCGCTCGCGAGCAGGCCTACGGCCGCATCGACGACATCGTCATCCCGAACCTCTACTACCGCGACGACATCGGCGAGCGCTGGATGGAGGGAGACGGCGACCGCCTGCTGGCGTGGGGTTACCTCGGGCCGTGAGGTGAGTGTCGGCGCGGGATAGCGCGCCGTTCACCGCGAACGCGTCGCGTTCGCGGCGTGTTTTTGGCGGAGCTTTTTGCGAGTCGGGTTCCCGCAGGCCGGAGGCCGAGGAAACCCGGCGACGTAAAAAGGTCCTACATGAAGTCCGCGATGCCGGACTGCTTGTTGTGGTCGTTCTCGAACACACTCTCCAGCGCTTTCTCGAGCACTTCGAGACGCTGGATAGTGTAGGGGCGCGCGCCGAACTCGCGGGCGACCTCCAGTGCGGTGTCCATGTACTTGTTCACCGACCCCTCGTGGACGGTGAGGTTCACCCGGCCGCCGCACTCCCGGCAGTCGCCGGTGAGCGGCACCCGCCGGTACTTCGTCCCGCAGTCGAGACAGCGGGTCTCCTGACGGGAGAACGCGCGGAGGTTGCCGATGAGGTCCGGGAGGAAGTGGTACTCGATGATGCGCTCGGCGACGTCGGTCTCGTCGACTGCGCGGAGTTTCCGCGAGAGCGCGAGTTGGGCGTCCATCTTCTCCTGCATCGAACCGAGAGTCTTGTACGCCGAGAGGTCTGGGCCGAGCGCGATGTTCGAGGTGTCGTGGGTGTGCCGGAAGCCCGTGTACTCGCGGTCGGTCCCGAGGTTCTCTTCGGCGATGGTGACGAGGTCCTCGACCGCCTCCGGGTCGGCCATCTCGCGAGTCGCCTCGTAGAACTCGCGGGGGTACTGGTCGACGACGTCCATGTTGTGCGCCTCGTCGTCGATTTCGGAGGGGTCGATGCGCGAGGACATGACCAAGGGTGCGTCCATCGAGCCGCCCCGCTTGTCCGGGAGGAAGGACTTCGAAAAGTTGAGCAGGCCGTCCATGAGGAGCATCACACAGTCTTCGTCGCCGTCGCACTGGCCGACGTACGTGTCGTTCGCGACGAGCGTGTGCGTCTCCTCGACAGTCAGGCAGTAAGTGTAGTCAACGTCGCTTTCGACGTACTCGACGTCGACGACTTCGTCAGTCCAGACTTCCCCGCCATCGCCGACGAGTCGCTGTGTTCGGAGTTCAGTAGAGGCGAGCGCGTTACGCAGCGTACGCTGCTTGCGTTCGAGGTCGAAGCCGACTTCGTCGGCGAATCGGGACGCGTTCTCCGAAGTGACCTTGAGGACCCAACCCTCGAACGCCGGTACTTCGTCAGCGTCACCGTAAAACTCCGCGACCTCACCTGTCTCCGGCCGGCGTGTCTCCTCGTACACCTTCCCGACGATTCCGAACCGCTTGAGTGCGGCGAGGAGGTCGTCTTTGAGAGCGTCGCTGACCGTGTGTGCGCGTACTTCGACACGGTCCGTTGAGGCGCTCCCGTCGCCAGCGAAGTAGGCGGAGAGGAACGCACGGACATGGTCGTCGGGTGCGCCCACCACGGCGTCGGGGATACACTTCGCCTCGGCCCGTGATCCACAGTCGAGGACGTCACCGAAAAGGGCCGCGACGAGTCGACTGGAGACGGTTACCTTCCACTCGTTCTCCTCGAAGGCTTCGACGCCTAGGGCGTCGTCGAACGTCTCGATGATTCGCTGTCGAGGTTCCTCGTCGGGGATGCAGATAGTGGTTTGGTAGAGTTCGCCGGACACTGTCCGCGAGAACCCTTCGGCAGCGTAGTAGCCGAGCAGCGAAGAGAACTGCTCGTCTACGTCGAGCATCCGGTCGACCGTCGTCCTGTCCCTCCGGACCGACAGTTCGACGTCGTCCGGAACACGGTCGAAGAGAGTCTCGGGTTCGTAGAGTTCGAGCAGTGGTGCGACCGGAATGCTGTCCCGGGAAACCCAGTTGTAGACGGTCGAGTCGCTCACGCCGAGTCGCTCCGCCACTGGCGAGAGATAGCCGTCGGCGTCTGTCGCGTCGTCGAGGAGCTTCTTCGTCTGCTCTTCCCCGAGACCGACGATAGTCAGGTCCTCGCTCGGGGTCGACTCCGCCTCGACGAACTCCGCGAGGAGGTCGAAGGAGGTCTCTGAGCCGTCGAAGTCGACTGATTTCGGCGTCGGGAGCGAGTCACCCTCGGAGAGTTCGCGCGCCTCGACCCGTTCGACACCCTCGTCCCAGCGACGCATCGCGTGGTCCGGCGTGACCGTGAGTTCGCGACCGCTCCGGGTCTCGATGCGGACGAGGTGGTCGGTCGAGGCGTGCTTCGAGACGGTTTCGACACGCTGGAGCGTCGATTCACCCTCTTCATCAACCGACGGGACGTACACGTCGCCGTCGAGTTCCTGCACGAGCGTCCCGAAGTCGTCTTCCCTCGCAGTTTCCGCGTCGAGTCGTTCCTCGACTAGCGTCTTGATAGCGTCGTGGTGCCACTCGCCCGTCTCGTCGCGGAACCAAATCTTCGTCTCGGGGTGGAAGCAGTTCCGGCGCTTCGCCGCGTGGAAGTACGGGTGGGCGTAGCCGACGGCGGCGGAGGTGAAGCCGACGACGCGGCCGACCGTCGCGGCGGACGTGTGGGGCGCCATCCCGAAGACGAGTTCGCCCACGAGGTCGTCGCGTTCCTCGACCTCGTAGTAGGGGTCGAGCCCGTAGTACTGCTCCAGGAGGTCGTCGACGAAGTCCGCGGTCTTGAGCATGTGCTCGGCGGCGCCGTCGGAGAGGACGATGTCCTGGACTTTGAGTTCGACCAGTTGGTCGTCGTGGCGGAGCGGGTCGCCGTCCATGTCCTCGTCGTAGCCGAGTTCGCGGAAGTGGTCGGCCGTGACGTCCAGTTCCGAGGGGCGGACCGCGGTGACGGGGAGGTCGGTCATGTCGTAGCGGACCGTCCCGTCCTTGAACGTGGAGACGTCGTGTTTGGCGCGGAGGATACCCTTCTCCATCGGTTCGGGAATCTTCTCCGTCGAGGAGAGCCCCTTGACCCCTTTCAGAATCTCGAAGGCGTTCTCGCGCTCGCCGACCGACTCGAGGGCGTCGCGGAACTCCGAGCGGAGGTCGACACTCCGGTTCTCGACGTTGTCGAGTTCGCGCTCGCAGCGCGGGCACTCGACGCGGCCCGACTCGTCGGGTTCGGCCTCGATGCCGCAGTCGTCGCACTCGTAGTAGGGGTCGGTCCAGGTCTCGCAGTCGGGGCACTTCGGCCGGAAGGAGTGCTGGCCGCAGTCGGGACACTCGCGCTCGCCGAGTTGGACCTCGACCTGGCCGGGGACGTCGTTCATCCCCTCGGTGTGCTTCGCGGCGTCGGCGACGTTGCGTTGGCTGCCGCCCGCCTCGCCGATGGGGAAGAGGGTGTGGACGGCCGGCGAGAGGTCGCGCGACTCGGACTTCTCGGGGCGGCCCATCCGGTTCCCGATACGGGTGGGGGCGCGCTCCTGGAGGGCGAAGGGTGCGACCTCCTCGGCGGCCTTCATCGCGTTGGGCCACTCGCGGGCCTCGGCCGAGAGGTCGTCGCCGTCCCACTCACGTTCCAGCGCGGGCGTGAGTCCGAGCGTGCGGACGAACGGCTCCCAGTCGGAGATTTCGAGGGCGTCCCCGGTCTGCGTGTGCTCGACGAGGAGCGCCTCCAGCGCCTCGCGGGCGGCCTCTTCGTTCGGGACGACGAGCGTGTCGGCGTCGACCCGCCCGCGCTCGACGGCGTCGGCGAGCGCCTCGAACTCGTCGACGGTGAGGTCGTGCCAGAGGTAGGTGTACTTCGGGTGGAGCGGGGCGTCGTACTCGGTGGCCCAGTCGAGAGCCTGGTCGGCGTCGGGGTCCGAGAGGTCGACGTAGGGGGAGTCTCGGAGGGCCTGGACGTCCGCGCCAGCGGCGTCGAGGTCCTGCTCCCACCACTCGACCGTGTAGGAGGCGGGGGCGAGCGGGTGGTTGTTCTCGACGAACTCGCCGTAGTTCACCAGGTACTCGCCGAGGTCGAGGATGTCGGTGACGCCGTTGCGTACTTCGAGGGCCTCCTCGGGGTCGTCGATGCGGCGGACGTCGCCGTTCGCGAGTTTGACCGTGGGGCCTTCGATGGTGTCGACCGGGACGACGCCGGCGGCCTTCCCGGGGCGTTCGGTCTTGATCTGCGTGCCGGTCGCGAGGAAGTCGTCGACGAGGTGCATCGTCGCGGGGTGGACGCCCGCCGTCGCGAAGCCGTGGTTGCGCGAGCGGCCGTATCGGAGGCGGAATCCGCCCTCGCTGGAGGGGTGTCCGAACACCGGTCGGCCGGCGATGAGGTCCCGGAGGAACTTCTTCGAGGAGTCGACGCGCGGTGGGCCGTCGGGTTCGGCGGACCCTTCGTCCGCGTCGGCGTCCCCCCCACCGTCCTCGCCGTCGGTCTCGTCGTCGCCCTCGGCGGCCGACTCGTCCTCCGACTCGTTCCCCTCGTCCTCACCGATGGTGCCGTCGATGAGGTCCTGGAGCCACGGCCAGTCGACCTCGTCGAGGTTGCGGGTGTAGCGCTGGATCTTCGGGGCTTTGAGCGCGATCCCCTCCGCGAGGACGAGACACATCCCGCCACGGGCGGAGTTCGTGTCGATGCGTTCGAGGTCGCGAAAGCCCGAGACCTCCTCGTCGCCCGTCGCCTCCCCATCGAGCATGATGGGGCAGTTGCGGGCGATGAACTTCGTCTCCTCGTCCTTCGGGGAGTACTGCAGGCCGGTCTCCTTGTCGTAGAGACCGACCTCCTCGGCGTAGCGTTCGACCTCCTGGTCGCGGGGTTTGAACTCGTCGATGTCGAGGAGCGAGCGGGCGTAGTCGGCGACGAGCACGGAGAGCGCCTGGGCGGTCCCGCCGGCCGAGCGGATGGGACCGGCGTAGAAGACCGAGACGAACTCCGTGCCGTCGTCGTTCTCCATCAGGTCGACGCGGTCGATGCCCTCGATGGGGGCCGCGACGACCCCCTCGGTGAGGAGCGCGACCGCGGTTCGGACCGCGCCCTCGACCTTCCCGGCGCGGGTCTCGTAGTCGCCGACGGTGCCCTCGACGAAGTCCTCGACGAGTTCGAGGGCCGCCTCTTCGCGGGACATCTCGCCCTCGAGTTCGCGCACGCGTTCGGCCACGCCGTCGATACCGAGGATGTTCTCGACACGGTCGGCCATGTCCTTGGCGACCGGAATCTCGACCTCGGGTTCGGGGTCCTGTCCGCGGCTCTTGGCTTCGCGCGCGACGCCGAGCGCCCGGTCCAGGCCGTCCTCCAGACGCTCGAAGTAGTCTTCGTCCTCGGGGCGCATGCTGTGGGTGTCTCTCCTCGATACCCGCGATAGACTATTGAGGGTTGTGTTCTAGAAAACCGACCTATAGCCAGAGATCGAGGTCGGTCGCGTCGTCGCGTTCGCGCTCCAGGGACTCCTCGAACTCGCGGAGATAGACCTCGCCGGCGAAGACGGTGCCCGCGTCGAGGTGGCCCGCGAGCGCCTGTCCGGAGCGTCGGGAGAGCACCGCGTGGGTGTGCGCGAACACGTCGCCGTCGAGGCGGGCGACGTTGCCCACACAGGAAGCGACTTCGAGCGGTTCGTCGTACTCGACGGTCTCGTACTCGAACTCGTCCTGGTCGTAGTACAGGAGCGTCGCGTCCTGGACGGCGCCCATGGCGACGAACCACCCGGCCTCGACGCCCTCGTCGCGGGCCAGCCCCTCGATCTCCGTGCGCCAGTCCGCGCCGTGTTCGAGTCGGCCGACGAACTCGCGGCCGCCGGTGAACTCCTCGTAGTGCATACGCGAAGTGGCGACGCCGGGCGTGAAAAAAGTAGCCACCCGGAGCGGAGTGCACCCTACTCCCAGGCTCGAAGCGACGTCGATCCCGTCGTCGGCATCGAGAGCCACGCCTCCTCGCTCTCGACGTCGGCGATGATGAGGCGTTCCTCGGCGCCGTCGTCGTCGACGGCGGCCATGACCTCGTGGTCGGCCGTACCCGGGACGGCCTGCGTGTCTGGTGCCATGTCGCGTGACAGTCAGTGACAATCACATATAAGACCGTCGACTCGACAGTTCGACCACGACCCGAACTGAACGTACGTTGGGGTTTCCGCCGAAGAGAGTGTGAGACCCGTAACGGCAACTTTATCAGCGTTGGTTTTCAATCAATTATTTGGATGGCAGACACTGACAACCTCTCACGGCGACGATTCCTGCAGGCGACCGGCGGTGCTGCGGCGGCGGGCGCCCTCGCAGGGTGTACCGGTGACGGCGGAGACACGACCACGACCACGACGACCACGACGAAGGAGCCGGAGAACGAGTTGAGTCTCATCAACTCGACGATCGACACGCTCGACCCCATCGCGGCGGCGGACACCGCGTCCGGGCGCGTCATCATGCAGCTCTTCGACGCCCTGACGAACTATCAGGACGGAACGACGACGATCACCAACCTGCTCACGAAGGGCTACGAGATCTCCGAGGACTACAAGACGTACACGTTCAACCTCGAGGAGAACGCGACGTTCCACAACGGCGACCCCGTGACGGCCAGCGACGTCGTCTACTCCTTCGAGCGACTCGCCGGTTCGTCGAACTCCCGGCGGTCGTCGTTCATCCTGTCCACGCTCGGCGTCAAACACGAGACCACCAGCGACGGGGAGTACAAGTCCGGTTCGCTCGCGGTCACTGCCGTCGACGAGAAGACGGTCAAAGTCGAACTCAAGAGCGCCTTCCACGCGTCGCTCCAGATGCTGGCGTACTCCTCCTTCTCCGTCGTCCCGGAAGGAATCGTCGGCGACATCCCTGGGTACGACGGCCGGGTGGAGTACCAGAAGTGGCAGGCGAACCCGTCGGGGACCGGCTCCGGCCCGTTCCAGTTCGACAAGTGGAGTTCCGGGACCGAAGCGCGCGTCACCGCGTACGACGACTACTACGGTGCGGCGCCGAAGGTGAACAGCGTCCACTGGCAGGTCATCGAGAACGACAACGCCCACTACAACTACGCGATGAACAAGAATGCCGACATGTTCGGCATTCCGACGGCCTTCTACGACCCCGAGAAGGTCAGCGTCGAGCGAGAGACGCAGAAGGGCCAGAAACTCGGGACGTACGGTCCGCTCCGTAACGGAGAGACGGCCAACTACGTCGGTGTTCCGACCATCAACACGTACTACATCGGCTTCAACATGGAGGCGGTTCCGAAGCCGGTCCGCAAGGCCGTCGCGTACGCGATGAACCAGCAGATGATGGTCGACCGGGTGTTCAAGGGACGCGGGCAGGCCGCCTACCACTTCACCCCGCCGAGCATCTACCCCGGCGGCGCGGACCAGTACACCCAGCACGCCAAGGAGCAGTACCCGTACGGCTACAACGAGAGCCGACTCGACAAGGCGAAGCAGGTGATGGAAGAGGCGGGCTACAGCGAGAGTGAGCCGTACAAGCTCAACTGGCTGCAGTACACGTCCGACTCGTGGATGGAGATGGCGAAGATCCTGCGCGACCAACTCGCCAGCGCCCACATCGACATGCAGATCGAGCAGGCGACGTTCAACACGCTCCTCACCCGGGTCCGGAACGGGAACATGGAGGCGTTCACGCTCGGGTGGATCGCCGACTGGCCGGCGCCGGACAACTTCCTCGCGCTGCTCGACCCGCCCCAGACGCAGACCGACGTGCCGGGCGGTTCCTCCTACATCAACTGGAGTTCGAAGACCGGCAGCGCGGCGACGCAGGCCGAACAGGCGTACGACGTCGTCCAGAACAACCAGAAGCCGACCGACGCGGACGAGAAGGCCCGCAACGAGGCCTACGTGAAGATCGAGGAGGCCAACTGGGAGGACGTGGGGATGCTCACCGTCAACCACTACATCGACGAGTTCTTCTGGTACGACACGGTCGCCGACTACACGCCGTTCGGCGGGATGGGCTTCAGCCGGCAGAAGCTCAACGACGTCGTCCTGAACGACTGACACGACCCCCCACGGGTCGTTCCGCACCACTTTTACGAACACCCAGTTCGGAGACGTATTTCGAAAATTTCGGAGACACGAACCGGAATCGAGCCGCGTTTTCACCGACACACGCGGCACACAAATCGGAAGACATAATCCCCGCGTGCGCCGTACCCAACACCATGTGTCGCACGGCAAAAACTGCCACTGTTAGGTGGTCCCCATGAGCAGGTGGCAGTACTTCGCACGACGCCTGCTCCTGTCCATCCCCGTCGTCGTCTTCGGGACGACCGTGACCTTCCTCATTATCTTCGCCGGACCCATCGACCCCGCCGCCGCAATTCTCGGACAGTCGGCGAGCGCGGCCGAACTCCAGAACGTCCGCGAACAACTCGGTCTCACCGAACCACTCTGGGAACAGTACATCGACTTCATGACGGACATGTTCCTCTTCCAACTGGGCGAGTCCTGGGTCATCAACTCCGGGACCCCGGCGACGGAGGTCATCTGGAACTACGCGCCGCGAACCATCTGGCTCGGCTTCTGGTCGGTCCTCATCGCCGTGTTCGTCGGCGTTCCGCTCGGCTTCTACGCTGGGTTGAACCCGAACACGGGGATGGACTACCTCGCCTCGCTGGGCGGCATCGTCTGGCGTGCGATGCCGAACTTCTGGCTCGCGGTCATCCTCGTGAGCGTCCTCTCGCAGTCACAGCGGTTCTTCTTCGGCTTCCAGTGGGCGACGTGGCTCGTGGAGACGAACATCGTCACGCCGCCGAACCTCGCCTTCCTCCAGTACCCAGTCGAGGCCATCACCGACCCCGTCGACTGGTGGTGGTCCATCGACGACGACGGTTCGTTCGTCGCCGCGACCAAGCAGATCTTGCCCGCTGCGCTCGTCCTCGGTTCGGCGTCGATGGGCAACGAGATGCGTATCGGCCGGACCGCCGTGTTGGAGACCATCAACTCCGACTACGTCGAGACGGCGAAGGCGAAGGGTCTCGCGGGGCGCACCATCGTCTGGAAGCACGTCTTCCGCAACGCGCTCATCCCGCTGGTCCCCATCATCACCGGCGAGGCGTTCCTCCTGCTCGGCGGGTCCGTCGTCGTCGAACTCGTCTTCGCCATCAACGGCCTGGGGTACCTCTTCTTCCAGGCCGCGGTCCAGGGCGACCTCCCGCTGGTGGGGACGCTGATGTACCTCTTCATCCTGCTCCTCGTCGGCGTGAACATCCTGCAGGACTTGCTCTACACCCTCATCGACCCGCGCGTCGGGTACGAAACCGAGTGAAACCATGAGTCACACTACTACCGACACCGAGGACGTCTCGTTCCGACGGCGTCTCGCGGAACACCCCCGACCCGCGGCCATCTGGGCCGCCGTACTCGCCGTCCTCCTCGCACTCGAGTTCGGCGCACTCGTCCACTTCGGGTTCGAGGTGCTCCACGCCGTCGCGAAGTCCATCCCGGGGAAGCCACTGACCGGACTCCTGCTGGCGGCCATCGAGGCCGCCGCGGACATCCCGACGCTGCTCTCCCGCGAACTCGTCGCCAACCAGGGCTACTGGAACGGCGAGCACTGGGTGAACACCTTCCACGTCTTCGACGTGTTCTACCTCTCGCCGAAGCACGCCTGGCTCCTCCGCGTGCTCCTCGTGTACGCCTACGCGTTCACCCTGCTCTGGTGGGTCTGGCGCGGGTTCCAGACCTACCGAACGCACTACCGCACCGCCGACTGGACGCCACGCGACGACCAGATCGACCGCTTCAGCCGGCACACCTGGGGGAAGTTCGGCGCCGTCGTCGTCTTCGGGTTCATGGTGATGGCCCTCTTCGCGCCGACCCTCTCGCCGACGACCCTCCAGCAGAACATCCTCGACCCCTACTCCTACCAGCTCAAGTACTGGTCCGAGAGCGCGAAGGCCGTCGAGCAGACGCTCGTCGGGCAGGCCAACCTCCGGTCGGCCTCGCAGGGGTCGCCCGACAACAACGTCGGTCCGTGGAGCTACGACCAGTTCGGTCGCTTCCACCCCTTCGGGACTCTCACGACCGGGAAGGACCTGTTCACCTTCATGATGTACGGCTCGCGCATCTCGCTGTTCATCGCGCTCGGCAGCATGGCGCTGGCCGCGTTCGTCGCGTCGCTGCTCGCGATGGTCACCGCCTACTACAAGGGCCTGGTCGACCTCGTGACCGTCGTCCTCTCCGACGGCGTCCAGTCGCTGCCGGTCCTCATGATCATCATCCTCCTGTCGGTCGTCTTCTCCGATACGTGGATCGCGAACGTCTACAACGGCGCGCTCTTGCTGTTGTTCATCTTCGCGCTCATCTACTGGCCGTACCTCTGGCGCTCCGTGCGCGGTCCCGCCTTCCAGGTCGCAGAGGAGGAGTGGATCGACGCCGCGAAGAGCTACGGTCAGACCCCACTGAAGATTATGCAAAAGCACATGGCACCCTACATCGTCGGCTACCTGCTCGTCTACGGGTCGATGAGTCTCGGCGGCATCATCATCAGCGTCGCCTCGCTGTCGTTCCTCGGTCTCGGCATCACGCCGCCGACCCCCGAGTGGGGGCGGGCGGTCAGCGCCGGACAGCCGTACGTCGCGACGGCGTCGTGGCACATCGCGCTCATCCCCGGTATCCTCATCACCATCGTCGTGACCGGGTTCAACGCGTTCGGCGACGGCGTCCGCGACGCCATCGACCCGCAGTCCGAGGGTGAAGGGGGGTCGGCTGACGAGGCCGCGGCCGCAGGGGGTGGTGGGTGATGTCGGACGCCGACTCCCCCGCGCCCTCGACGGTCGCGAGCGAGACGGACGAGGAACCGGTCCTCGCCGTCGAGAACCTCCGGACGACGTTCTACACGGACAAGGAGACCATCCGCGCGGTCGACGGCATCAGTTTCGACATCGGGCCGGGCGAGACGGTCGGAATCGTCGGCGAGTCCGGGAGCGGGAAGTCCGTCACCGCCCGCTCCATCATGGGTCTCGTCGACGCACCGGGCCGCGTCGAGGACGGGTCGTCCATCCGGTTCAAGGGCGAGGAACTCGTCGGGAAGTCCCCCGAGCAGTGGCGCGAGATCCGTGGGAACGGCATCGCGATGGTGTTCCAGGACCCCCTCTCCTCGCTGAACCCCGTCTACACCGTCGGGAACCAGATCAAGGAGGCCGTTCGGCTCCACCGCGACAAGCGCGGGCAGGAGGCGACCGACGTCGCCATCGAACTCCTCGAAGCGGTCGGAATTCCGGACGCCGCACGCCGGTTGAAGGAGTATCCCCACCAGTTCTCCGGCGGGATGCGCCAGCGCGCGATGATCGCGATGGCGCTGGCCTGCGACCCGGAACTCCTCATCTGCGACGAGCCGACCACCGCACTCGACGTGACCATCCAGGCCCAGATCCTCCAACTCCTCAAGGACCTCCAGGAGGAGCGTGACCTCTCCATCATGTTCATCACCCACGACATGGGCGTCATCGCCCAGGTCGCGGACCGCGTGAACGTGATGTACGCGGGCGAAATCGTCGAGAGCGCGCCGGTCGTCGAGCTGTTCGAGGACCCGCGTCACCCCTACACGCGAGGGCTCCTCCGGTCGATTCCGGGGCGCCAACAGGGCGAGCGGCTGGAGACTATCGAGGGCGACGTCCCGACGCCGACGGAGGAGCCGACGTACTGTCGCTTCGCCCCCCGGTGTCCGAAGGCGTTCGAGGACTGTGAGGCGGTCCACCCAGTCAGCGTGCCCGTCGAGTCGGGCGCCACGGACCACACCGCCGCCTGCCTCCTCTACCCCGAGGACCGCTCGCGGGAGGAGGCCGTCGAGTTGCACCGTTCGCGAGGCACAGACGCCGACGCCGACACCACCGCCGACGCGGAGGACGACCAATGAGCACGCAATCGAACCAGCAGACCGCGACCGAGTCCGACGACGACGTCCTCGTCGAGGTACGGGACCTGAAGAAGTACTACGAGACGGGCGACCTCGTCGGCGGCAACCCGGTGAAGGCCGTCGACGGCGTGACCTTCGACGTGCGACGTGGCGAGACGCTCGGACTCGTCGGCGAGTCCGGTTGTGGGAAGAGTACCCTGGGTCGGACCCTCGTCCAACTCGAAACCGCCACCGACGGCGAAGTCCGTTTCGACGGCCGCGACGTGACGACACTCTCCGGCGCGGACCTCAAGGAGTGGCGCAAGAACGCCCAGATGGTGTTCCAGGACCCCGAGTCGAGTCTCAACGAGCGGATGACCGTCGGCGAGATCATCCGCGAGCCACTGGACGTCCACGACTGGAAGACCGCGGAGGAGCGCCGCGAACGTGTCCGCTACCTGCTCTCGAAGGTCGGCCTCCAGGAGGAACACTACTACCGCTATCCCCACCAGTTCTCCGGCGGGCAGCGCCAGCGCATCGGCATCGCTCGCGCGCTCGCGCTCGAACCGGAGTTCATCGTCCTCGACGAACCGGTGAGTGCCCTCGACGTCTCCGTCCAGGCGCAGGTGCTCAACCTCCTCGAAGACCTCCAGGACGAGTTCGGGTTGACCTACCTGTTCATCGCCCACGACCTGAGCGTGGTCCGGCACATCTGCGACCGCGTCGCCGTGATGTACCTCGGACACATCATGGAACTGGGCGACGCCGAAGAGTTGTTCGTCGACCCGGCGAACCCCTACACCGCCTCGCTGCTCTCGGCCATCCCCGAACCGGACCCGACGGCGGAACGCGAACAGATCACCCTCCGCGGGACACCGCCGAGTCCGCGCGACCCGCCGCAGGGGTGTCCGTTCAGCACCCGCTGTCCGATGAAGATCCGCCCCGACGAGTACGAAGACGTCGACGACGAGGTGTGGGAGCGCGTCGAGACCTTCCGCGAGGTCGTCCGCGAGCGCACCCGCGCCGACCGCTCGCTGCGCGAAATCGTCAAGGAGAAACTCGGCCTCCACACCCGCTTCGCCGACGTCGGCGAGGTCGTCGACGACCTGTTCGCGGACGTCGACGTCCCTCGAACGGTCCAGACACACCTCGACGAGGCGGCGGACATGGTCGCCGCCGACGAGTTCGACGACGCCCGCGAGTACCTCTTCGAGGAGTTCGGCAGCGTCTGCGACCGCGAGAAGCCCGACTACCACGAGGTGAGCGAAGACGGTCGCGTGAGCTTCTGTCACCGCCACGGCGACGAGTACGACGACCCGCGGACGTTCGTCGACGAGCGTCGGTTCCAGTAGCCGATGGTCGGCGCCGGCACGCCCGACGGGAACACGGGCGACGCACGAGCGACGCTCGCCCGCAAACTCATCGACGCCGTCCAGTACGCCGTCGCCGTCACCGTGGTCGCCGCCGTCGTCTCGGCCGTCCCGAGTGTCCTCCTCGGGGCCGGACTCGTCGGCGTGAAGTACGGACTGTTCGTCCTCGGCTTCCTCGCGTTCGGCTACGCCTCCTTCCTCCTCCAGCCGGTGAAGCCGTGGAAGAGCGGGGGCCACCGTCGTGACCGCGAGGCCGGCGAGCCGACGCCGTTCCGGCGGTTCGTCCGCCGACTCCCGCCGGCCGCGTGGTTCCCCATCGAACCCGAGGAGCGCTTCGGGCGGGAAGTGAAGCTCCTGCTGGCGAGTGTCGTGATGCTCGCCGTCTCCTACGTGATGGAAGTGGTGTTCGGTGTCGGGGTGTGAGAGACGAGATTCGGAGACGGCGAGCACCGCAAGCCGTCGAGAATCTCGGAATTGCGAGCGGGAGGGAGCGACGCGACCGACACGCGAGCAGCGGTATCTCGGTGACCCCACACAACTCGGTTATCCGGTGCCATATCTCGGCAACGTCGCGCATATCTCGGTTATGCACCCACACAACTGAGAAATAGCGACGGCGACGGGACACGGCTCCAGCGAGTGTCCGAGAACGTCGTCCTTTAACGTCCGGACTGCCTATCGACACCCATGCCCACGACCGGGAACGACGACGTGAGCGAGGCCGAGCGTCTCGCCGCGCACGCCGAGCGCCACAAGGACGCCTGGCAGCAGACGCTCGAAGACGCACAGGCGATGGCCGACGCCCGCGCGGAGGAAGGGTGGGAGACCGTCGTCGTTCCGGCCGGCGACACCGCACCAGAGCCACCCGAAGCCGGCGACAGCGACCGGTTCGGTCTGGTGCACGTCGTCCCGGACAACCTGGCCGACGAGTTCCTCGACCTCTTCGAGGACGCCGACTTCCCGGTCTACGACGTCTACCGCGCCAAGGACGAGGGGCGGGTCTTCCTCGTGACCGAACTCCTCGACCCCGACGCCGGGGTGGCGGTCTACGTCGTCGGAACGTTCGAACTCCGGGACGCCGGCGACCTGATCGCGGCGGCCAAGTCGGCGGGGACGATGTACACGCACCTCCAGCGACTCGACGGGACGCACCTCGGAAGCTTCGAACACGACCGTCCGGAGAAGTTCTTCCCGAAGTACGAGACGTTCGAGGCAGACGCGACCGCGACCGAGACGGACGCCGACGAGTAGTAGGCGACCTTTCCGTCGACGTGCCCCCGCGAGAACGGTGAACACGGTGTCGTAGCCTACAAATGTGCGGGGGGTGTAGTGCGCCGATATGCAAGTAGCCGACGCGATGACGCCCCGGTCGGACGTGGTGACCGTCGAGTTGCCCGGCACCCGGGACGACGCCCTGGAGTACCTCCAGGAGCGAACCTTCTCTTCGATTCCCGTGGTGAAACAGACCGACGAGGGAGAGCAGTACCGCGGTCTCGTCTCGCGAGAGGACCTCATCGAGAACCCCGACGAGGACCAACTCGCGATGCTGATGCGCGAGGTTCCCACCACGACCGCCGAGACGTCCATCGAGGACCTCGCGCGCCTGATGGTCGAGGAGGGTGCCCGCCGCGTCCCGGTCGTCGACGGCGAACTCGAAGGCATCGTCACCATCACCGACGTCGTCCGTGCCATCGCCGAAGGTGACGTCGAGGGCGGCGACGTCGAGGTCGGCGGTCTCGCCCGCGAGGACGTGAACACGACGTACGTCGAGACGCCGCTCACCGTCGCCGAGCGCGAAATCGCCTACGCGAACGTCCCGTACGCCATCGTCCTCGACGAAGAGGCGGAGATGACCGGCATCCTCACCGAGGTCGACGTGCTGGAGGTCGCACGCGTCACCGAGGGCGAGGACGACATCGGCTCTTCCATCGCCAACGAGGACGACGAGTGGATGTGGGAAGGCATCAAGGCGGTCGGGAACCGCTACTTCCCGACCCGAAACGTCGAGATTCCGGTCGAGCCCGTCCGCGAGTTCATGTCCGCCGACCCCGAGACGGTCCGGAGCGCGACGAGCGTCCGCGAGGCGGCCCAGGAGATGCTCACCCACGACGTCGAACAGCTCCCGCTCGTTCGCGGTGACGAACTCAGCGGCATCGTCCGCGACGTCGACCTGCTCCGCGCGCTATGAGCGGCGAACTCGTCGAACTCGCGAAGCGCCGTGGCTTCTTCTTCCAGTCGAGCGAAGCCTACGGCGGCGTCGCGGGCTTCTACACCTACGGCCCGCAGGGCGCGACGCTCAAACAGAAGATCGAGGACCGCTGGCGCGAACGCTTCAGCACGAAGGAGGGCCACACCGAAATCTCCGCCCCGACCGTCATGCCGGAACCAGTCTTCGAGGCGTCGGGCCACCTGGAGGGGTTCAGCGACATGCTCGTCGAGTGCCCCGAGTGTGGCGAGAGCCACCGCGCCGACCACCTCATCGAGGACAACACCGGCATCGAGGAGGCCGAAGGTCTCCCGATTCCGGAAGTCGAGATGCTCGTCGAGGAGCACGACCTCCGCTGTCCCTCGTGTGACGCGGCGCTCGCCGGCGAAGAGGTCGAGGACTTCAACCTCATGTTCGAGACGAGCATCGGTCCCGGTTCCGGTCAACCCGGCTACCTCCGCCCGGAGACCGCCCAGGGCATCTTCGTCGAGTTCCCCCGCCTGAAGGAGTACGCCCGCGAGCAACTGCCCTTCGGCGTCACGCAGATCGGTCCGGCCTACCGCAACGAGATCTCGCCGCGTCACGCGCTCTTGCGGACGCGGGAGTTCACGCAGGCCGAACTCGAACTGTTCGTCGACCCCGAGACCGACGAACCGGACGTCTCGAAGGTCGCGGACGTCGAACTCACGCTCTACCCCGCCGACGAGCAGGGCGAGCACGACGACCCCGAAGAGGGGTACGTCCGGACGACCGCCGGCGAGGCGGCCGGCGACCTCGTCGAGTCGTGGGTCTGCTACCACCTCGGTCTCGCCAAGCAGTGGTTCGAGCGCGTCGGCTTCGACATGGAGCGCTTCCGCTTCCGCCAGCACCAGGCGGGCGAGCGCGCCCACTACGCCGAGGACTGCTGGGACGCCGAGGCCGAGGTCGACGGCGACTGGATCGAGATCGCCGGCTTCGCCTACCGCGGCGACTACGACCTCTCGAAACACGGCGAGCACTCCGAGGAGAACTTCACCGTCTTCAAGCAGTACGACGAACCGAAGCGCGTCGAGCGCGCGACGGTCGACCCCGACATGTCCTACCTCGGCCCGGAGTTCGGCGGCCAGGCCCAGGAAGTGGCCGACGCCCTCGAACGACTGGCCGAGCGCGACCGGTCAGCCTTCGAGGGCGAGGAGGTCACCGTCTCCGTCGACACCGACGAGGGAACCTCGTCGAGCCCCCAGTCGTCGACTGAGGACGGCGAAGGGTACACGATTCCCGTCGAGAAGACCGGCTTCCGCGTCGAGGAGGTCACCGAGAGCGGCACGCACATCACGCCCCACGTCATCGAACCCTCGTTCGGCGTCGACCGCGTCGTCTACACGGTGCTCGCACACGCCTACGACACCGACGAGGTCGGCGGCGAGGAGCGCTCGGTCCTGCGCCTCGACCCCGAGGTCGCGCCGACGTTCGTCGGCGTCTTCCCGCTGATGGACAAGGACGGTCTCGGCGAGCGCGCCCGCGAACTCACCGAGGAACTGCGGGAGACCGGCTTCGAGGTCGCCTACGACGACTCGGGCAACATCGGCCGACGCTACCGCCGCCAGGACGAGGTCGGCACGCCGTTCTGCGTCACCGTCGACTACGAGTCCCTCGAAGAGGACCCCGAGACCGTGACCCTCCGCGAGCGCGACTCGACCGACCAGGTGCGCGTCCCGACCGACGAACTGGCCGACACCCTCGCGGCCCTCCGGGCCGGCGAGACCGACTTCGACGACCTCTAACGTGAGCGAACTCCCCCGGCGGCTGGTGCACCTGAGCGGGTCGGCGGCGCCGCTGACCTACCTGTTCGGCGTCCTCACGTGGCGAGAGGTGAGTCTGATACTGCTCGGACTGACGCTCCTCGTCGGCGTCCTGGAGACGCTCCGACTGAAGGGTCACATCGACTGGTGGATCTACGACAAACTCACCCGCGAGTACGAGGAGGACGACGTCGCGGGCTACGTCCTCTACGTCGTCGGGATGACCGCCACCGCGTGGCTGTTCGACCCCGCCGTCGCCGCGCCGGCCATGCTGATGTTGACCGTCGGCGACCCCATCAGCGGCTACCTCTCCTCGGCGGACCTCGGGGAGAAGGAGTGGTGGGTGATGGCCGTCACGTTCGGCGTCTGTCTGGCCATCACGGTCCTCCTGGGCGTGCCCGTCCTCGCGGGCGTCCTCGGGGCCGCCGCCGCCACCGTCGCCGACGCGCGGACGCCCATCGTCGCCGGCTACGTCGTCGACGACAACCTCACCATCCCGCTCTGTGCGGGCACGGTGATGTGGCTCGTCGTCGCCCTGCTCTGACTTCGCTCCTTTTTCCACTTTCACCGCGGTAGGAGAGAGTTTAACCCCGAGCAGGCGCTATCGACGACGAATGGCGCCAGCCGACGCGGACCCCGGTTACGTCGACCACCCGATGCTCACGGAGGGCGTCATCGAGGCGCGCTCCTACCAACTCGAACTCGCCGACGCCGCGAGCGACGCGAACACGCTCGTCTGTCTCCCCACCGGCCTGGGGAAGACGACCGTGAGCCTGCTCGTCACCGCCGAGCGCCTCCAGGACGACTTCGGTGGCAAGTCGCTGATGCTCGCACCCACCAAACCGCTGGTCGAGCAACACGCGGCGTTCTACCGGGAAGCCCTCGACGTTCCCGACGACGAAGTCGTCGTCTTCACCGGCGAGGTCCGCCCGGACGACCGCGCCGACCTCTGGACCTCGGCCCGGGTCGTCATCGCCACCCCGCAGGTCGTCGAGAACGACCTCGTGGGCAACCGCATCTCGCTGCGCGACGTCGTCCACTGCACGTTCGACGAGTGCCACCGCGCCACCGGCGACTACGCCTACACCTACATCGCCGAGCGCTACCTCGCCGACGCGGCGGACCCGCTCGTCACCGGAATGAGCGCCTCGCCCGGCGGCGACGAGGAGGAGATCCTCACCGTCTGTGAGAACCTCGGTATCGAGGAGGTCGAGGTCCGCACCGAGGACGACAGCGACGTGGCGACCTACACCCACGACACCGACGTCGAGTGGGAGCGCATCGACCTCCCCGACGAGGTGCTGGAGATTCGTGACTCGCTCAACGAGGTCATCGAGGAGCGCCTCGCCCAGTTGAAGGAGATCGGCGTCGTCAACACCACCCAACCGGACGTCTCCCAGAAGGACCTGAACAAGGTCCACGGCCGCCTCCGCGAACTCATCGACAACGACCAGTCCGAGGGCTACCAGGGGATGTCCGTCCACGCCGAGGTGATGAAACTCCGGCGGGCGGTCGAACTCGTCGAGACACAGAGCGTCGAGTCGGTACGCAGATACTTCGAGCGCCAGCGCAACGCCGCGAACGCCTCGGGGGCGTCGAAGGCGTCCCAGCGTCTCGTCTCCGAACCGAGAGTGAAAGACGCGATGCGGAAGGCCGAGGAGTTCGACGACCTCCACCCGAAGTTCCGTCGCGCTCGGATGCTCCTCGCGGAGACGCTGGGCATCCAGGAAGGCGAACGCGTCATCGTGTTCACGGAGTCCCGCGACACCGCAGAGGCGCTGACCGACTTCCTCGGCGAGCACTTCGACACCGAGCGCTTCGTCGGGCAGGGCGACAAGGAGAGCAGTTCGGGGATGTCCCAGAAAGAACAGCAAGAGCGCCTCGACGCCTTCCGCGACGGCGAGTTCGAGGTGCTGGTGTCGACCTCCGTCGCCGAGGAGGGACTCGACGTCCCGGAGGTCGACCTCGTGCTCTTCTTCGAACCCGTCCCCACCGCGATTCGCTCGGTGCAGCGGAAGGGCCGGACCGGCCGACAGGCGGAGGGCCGCGTCGTCGTCCTGATGGCCGAGGACACCCGCGACGAAGCCTACTTCTGGATCTCGCGACGGCGCGAACAGGAGATGGAAGACGAACTGCGCTCGCTCAAGGGCCTCGCCGACGAGATGGAAGACGAACTCGTCGACGACCAGGAACAACTCGACGCCTTCGAGGATTCGGATGGCGCTGACGCCGCGGGCGCCGATACGGACGCCGACGCGAGTGCGACGGCGACGGATGCCGACGGCGGCGGGTCGTCGGGCGGCGACGGACAGGTCGGCCTCACCGACTTCGACGTCCCGGACCCGGCGGAGACCGGCGAGGTGGACGACGAGACGGACGGCGAGACGGAGAGCGAGGGCACCGTCGCGGAGGCCGTCCCGCCCGAAGAGGAGGAGGCGGTCGAGGTCGTCGTCGACCAGCGGGAACTCGACGCGAACGTGGCCCGCGACCTCTCCCAGCGCGACGGCGTCGACACGCGCCTGGAGACCCTGGCCGTCGGCGACTACGTCCTCTCCGACCGCGTCGCCGTCGAGCGCAAGGAGGTCGACGACTTCCTCGACTCCCTGCTCGGGGGTGGCGACCGCTCCATCTTCGAGCAGGTCGGCGACCTCGTCCGCCACTACGACCGGCCCGTGATGATCGTCGAGGGCGAGAAGGACCTCTACGGGTCGCGCAACGTCCACCCGAACGCGATTCGGGGCGCGGTCGCGAGTCTCGCCGTCGACTACGGCCTGAGCCTCCTCCGGACGGACAGCGAGTCGGACACCGCCGACATGCTGGAGGTCATCGCCGGTCGCGAGCAACTGAAACGCGACCGCGAGGTGAGCGCCCACGGCGAGAAGGCCGCCAAGACCCTCGACGAGCAACAGGAGTACGTCGTCGAGTCCATCGCCGACGTCGGCCCCGTGACGGCCCGGACGCTCCTCGAGTCGCTGGGGAGCGTCGAGGCGGTCATGACCGCCGACGAGGAGGAACTCATGGACGTCGACGGCGTCGGCGAGGTGACGGCCTCGCGGATTCGCGAGGTCGTCGGGTCGCGCTACGACCCGAAGTAGTCGGTATTTCTACACAACAGTTATTCGACGGCGACGTCTCGGTGCCAGTATGCACGAGCGAACGCGGCTCGTGGGCGGAATCACGGCGGCGATCCTCGCGGTACTGGCCGGCGTCGGGAGCGTCGGGGTCGGCCTGCTCGGCGAACCGTTCGGCGTCGTCCTCCCACTGGTCGGGGCCGCGTTCGTCTTCGGCGCGGTCTGTGCGTACCTCGTGTGGGGGTGACGGACGGGGCGAGCGCGGCGAACGCGCTCCGAGGACTACGGGATCACCGTCACAGGGACCTTCTGGGCGTCGAGCACCGTCTCCACGGCGCTTCCGAGGATGGCCTTCTCGACCGCCCCGGTCTTCCCGTGGTGGCCCATGACGACGTGGTCGTAGCCGCGTTCGTCGACGAGCGTGAGGATGTCCTCGCCGATGCGCTTCGAGGGGCGGAAGTCGAGGTCGATGTCGACTTCGACCTCGGGTTCGTCCTCGATGCCTTCGGCTTCGAGAATCTCGTTCGCGCGTTCGACGATCTCCTCGGTCGTCTCGCTCTGGCGGTCGGTGATGTGGACGACGTGGAGCGAACCGTCGTAGCGGTTCATCATCTCGGCGGCGAAGTTGAGCGCGCGGAAGCTAACGTCCGAGCCGTCGACCGGGACGAGGATCTTCATATCCGAACGTGTGGGTGCCCGTGGGTTAAGCGTTAGTGGCCTCGACCGGCGTGGCCCACTCAGCGAGGGAGTGCGGCGAGCGCCTCGGCGGCCTCGCGGGCCGCTTCGAGGTACTCGCGGGCGGTCCGCGGGTCGTCGGCGGCCTCCGCGCGGCGGGCCATCGTCGAGACGGACTGCGCGAGGTCCGCACGGGCCGCACCGAGACCGCCTGCGGGTGCGTCGGTCCGCCGGCGCTCGCCGTCGGACTCCCCGCCGCTCTCGCCGGCAGGAGCGCGGTTCTCGGTCGGCGCGGGCGGCCGCGACGGTTCGACCTCGCGTTGGGCGGGTTCCGCCTGCTCGGACGCGGCGCGGCCGGAGGTGTCCGGCGTCTCCGACTGCTCGACGCGTTGCTGAGTCTGCTGGGTCTGCTGAGGCTGTTGCTGGGCGGCCTGCTGTTGGCCCTGCGACTGCGCCTGTGCGCGCTGGGCGGCCTGCTGTTGGGCTTGCTGTTGGCCCTCCGCGCGACAGGTCGGGCAGAACTCCTCGCCCTGGTAGCGGAAGATGGGGTCGCCGCAGGTGTCGCAGTGTTTGTTCGTCATCGTCGCGCCCTGGAGGAGAAGTTCGCTCATCCGGCCGGTCGCCTCTCGGTCCTCCTGGTCCTGCTCGTACTTCTCCCGGAGGCGCTGTTTCTCCGCCTCCTTGTCGAAGTCAGCGTTCTCGTCGCTCATACACACGGTGAGGGGACGGAGCGCCTTCTGTTTTGTTCTACGGGCGGATTGTTCGACACACGTCGAGAGGACAGTTAGACGGACGCCGCGGCGCGAGCCGACCGGTAGCGCGGAGCGTTGTCGAGGCTTCACGCACTTCGTCCGCGGAGACGCCGCGAGAGTACGGACAGCCGAGTGACCACCGCCGCGAGGAGCGGCGTGACGGGGTCGACGAGTGCGCTACCCCCAGTTTTCGACGGCGAGCGGTCGAGAGACCACTCGGTCGACGAAAAGTGGTTTCGAAGCGCTTTTCCAGTCCCGACGCAGGCATTCACGTGATATGACGAAAGTGAGCATCGTCGGCGCGGCCGGTACCGTCGGCGCAGCGGCAGGCTACAACCTCGCGCTCCGCGACGTCGCGGACGAACTCGTCTTCGTCGACATCCCCGAGAAGGAAGACGAGACGGTCGGCCAGGCCGCCGACGCGAACCACGGTGTCGCCTACGACTCGAACACGACCGTCCGCCAGGGCGGCTACGAGGACACCGCGGGCTCGGACGTCGTCGTCGTCACGGCGGGCATCCCCCGCAGTCCGGGCCAGACCCGTATCGACCTCGCGGGCGACAACGCTCCCATCATGGAGGACATCGGCTCCTCCATCGCCGAGTACAACGACGATTTCGTCACCATCACGACGTCGAACCCCGTCGACCTGCTCAACCGCCACCTCTACGAGACGGGCGAGCGCGCCCGCGAGAAAGTCATCGGCTTCGGCGGCCGCCTCGACTCCGCGCGCTTCCGCTACGTCCTCGCCGAGCGCTTCGACACGCAGGTCCAGAACGTCGACGCCACCATCCTCGGCGAGCACGGCGACGCACAGGTCCCCGTCTTCTCGAAGGTCCGCGTCGACGGCACGGACCCCGAGTTCAGCGACGAGGAGAAAGAGGAGATCCTCGAAGACCTCCAGGAGTCCGCGATGAACGTCATCGAGCGCAAGGGCGCCACCGAGTGGGGTCCGGCGACGGGCGTCGCCCACATGGTCGAGGCAGTCCTCCGCGACACGGGCGAGGTGCTGCCCGCGTCCATCAAACTCGAGGGCGAGTACGGCCACGACGACGTCGCGCTCGGCGTCCCCGTGAAACTCGGTTCGAACGGCGTCGAGGAGGTCGTCGAGTGGGACCTCACCGAGTTCGAGCGCGACCAACTCGGCGAGGCCGCCGAGAAGCTCGCCGAACAGTACGAGAAAATCTCCTAGTCGGCGACCGGCGACTGCCCGTCGACGCGGGTACGCGGCGTCGACTCCCCGTCTTCTTCGGACTCGTCACTCGACCAGTCGAGGGCTTCCTCCCAGTAGTGACACATGGTGTCTGTTCGCACGAACAGACACGATTGTCACGGAAAAGTGTTGCGCGAACGGTTGTCACACCACCTGGTTGCCCTCGTCGTCGTACACCTCGATGGCGTCGACGGGGCAGGCACGGGCGGCGAACTTCGCGTCGAGTTCCGCGTCCTCGGGGATTTCGCGGACGAAGATACCGTCCTCGACCTCCTCGGCGTCGGCGAGGTCGGCCTTCCCCGCGTCGGTGTTCTCCTCGAAGGCGTCCCACTCGACGGTGCACTGGAACATGCCGATGCAGGTGTTCCGGTCGAATCTGACTTCCATACGTGGGCGTCGAACCCCGGCCCGTATAGCGTTGACGCCGTGCTCCCGTCAGAATCCGAGGTGCGAGGTCGAACTCGGTCCCTCATCGTCGGTTTCGCCTTCGTCGGCCTCGCCCGCGTGGTCGAAGGTGTAGTCCGGGTCGACGAGGTAGACCGTCCCGTCCTCGGTCTCGACGTCGACCGAGACGAGCGTCGTGTCGGCGGCCTCGCCGTTGTCGCAGTAGCCCGAACAGGCGTCGAACATCGAACCGTGTTTCGGGCAGATGATCTGTCCGTCGCGCATCGCGACGCCGAACCCGCGGTCGAGGCGCTGTGACTCGTGGGTACACCGGTTGATCCACGCCTCCACCGGTCCCGCTCCGTCGTGCTCACTCTCACTCTCGCCCGCGCGCTCGTCCGTGTCCTCGCAGGGGACGAGGACGACCTCTTCGGCGGCGCCGTAGTCGTCGCGGACGGTGAACAGCCACGACCGTTTCTCGTAGACCTCGTCGACGCTGGTGAGTTCCGTGCGGTCGACCATACCGGTCGAAAGGGTCGGCCGCGGATAACTGTACGCCCGCGTGCGACAGTTTAAACCGCGGAAAGGCCCTACTCGGGTGCAATGAGAGTCACGGACGTGCCCGGGGTCCCCGAGTGGCTCCCCGAGCACCTCGCCGACGAGGGCATCCAAGAACTCTACCCGCCGCAGGCCGAGGCCGTCGAGCGCGGCGTCGCCGAGGGGGAGAGTCTGGTCGCCTCCGTCCCGACGGCGTCGGGCAAGACGCTCGTCGCGGAACTCGCGATGCTCTCGGCGGTCGCGTCGGGCGGGAAAGCCCTCTACATCGTCCCCCTGCGCGCGCTCGCCGGCGAGAAGGCCCGCGAGTTCGAGCAGTTCGAGCAGTACGGCGTCTCGGTGGGCGTCTCCACCGGGAACTACGAGAGCGACGGCGACTGGCTGGGGAGTCGGGACGTCATCGTCGCGACCTCCGAGAAGGTGGACTCGCTGCTCCGCAACGGCGCGCAGTGGGTCGACGACCTCGCCTGTGTCGTCTCCGACGAGGTCCACCTCGTCGACGACAGCCACCGCGGTCCCACACTGGAGGTCACGCTCGGGAAACTCCGCCAACGCGTCGCCGACCTGCAGGTCGTCGCCCTCTCCGCGACGGTCGGGAACGCCGACGAACTCGCCGACTGGCTCGACGCCGAACTCGTCGACTCCAGTTGGCGGCCCATCGACCTCCGGACGGGCGTCCACTACGGACAGGCGCTCCACCTCGACGACGGCACCCAGCGGGAGTTGCCGGTCGGCGGGCACGACACCCAGAGCGCAGCCATCGTCGACGACACCCTCGACGACGGCGGGTCGACCCTCGTCTTCGTCAACTCCCGGCGCAACGCCGAGGCCGAAGCCGCCCGACTCGCCGACGTCACCCGCCAGCACCTCGACGCCGAGGAGCGCGAAGCCCTCGACGGACTCGCCGCGGACATCCGCGAAGTGAGCGACACGGAGACGAGCGACGACCTGGCGGACGCCGTCGAGCGCGGCGCGGCCTACCACCACGCCGGTCTCGCCCGCGAACACCGCGAACTCGTCGAGGAGGCCTTCAGAGACCGCCTCGTGAAGGCCATCGCCGCCACGCCGACGCTCGCGGCGGGCGTCAACACCCCCGCGCGACGCGTCGTCGTCCGCGACTGGCGACGCTACGACGGCGACGCCGGCGGGATGAAACCCCTCGACGTCCTCGAAGTCCACCAGATGTTCGGCCGGGCCGGTCGGCCGGGTCTCGACCCCTACGGCGAGGCCGTCCTCCTCGCGGACACCCACGACGAACTCGAAGAACTGTTCGACCGCTACGTCTACGCCGAACCCGAGGCCGTCCGCTCGAAACTCGCGGCCGAACCCGCACTCCGGACGCACGTCCTCGCGACCGTCGCGACGGGGTTCGCGACGACGCGGACCGGGCTCCTCGACTTCCTCGACGAGACGTTGTACGCGACACAGACCGACGACCCACAGCGACTCGAAACCGTCACCGACGACGTCCTCGCGTACCTGGCGCGAAACGACTTCCTCGAACGCGACGGCGACCAACTCTCGGCGACGCGCAGCGGCCACCTCGTCTCGCAACTCTACGTCGACCCGATGAGCGCGGCCGAGATCATCCACGGACTGGAGGTGGGACCGAGCGTGGAGTCGGCGAGCGACGGCGACGGCGACGACAGTGAGACCAGTTTCCGAACCGCGAGTGAACTCGCGGCGGACGACGACGGTGACGACGACCCCGACCCGACGCCGTTCGGACTCTACCACCTCGTCTCGCGCACCCCCGACATGTACGAACTCTACCTCCGCTCGGGCGACCGCGAAGAGTACGCCGAACTCGCCTACGAGCGCGAAGCGGAGTTGCTGGGTCGCGCCCCCTCGGAGTACGAGGACGCCCGGTGGGAGGACTGGCTCTCGGCGCTCAAGACCGCCAAACTCCTCGAAGACTGGGCGAGCGAACTCGACGAGGAGCGCATCGCCGAACGCTACGGCGTCGGTCCGGGCGACATCCGCGGGAAGGTCGAGACCGCCGAGTGGTTGCTCAACGCCGCCGAGCGACTCGCGGCCGAACTCGATCTCGGCTGTGCACCCGCGGTCCGTCGCGCCCGCAAGCGCGTCGAGTACGGCGTCCGCGAGGAACTCCTCGACCTCGCCGGTGTGCGCGAGGTGGGTCGCAAGCGCGCCCGCCGCCTCTACAACGCGGGCATCGAGTCGCGGGCCGACCTCCGCGAAGCCGACAAGTCGGTCGTGCTCGCGGCGCTCCGTGGCCGACGGAAGACCGCGGAGACAGTCCTGGAGAACGCCGGTCACGAGAACCCCTCGATGGAGGGCGTCGACGCGGACGCCGACACGGACGCGGACCCGAACGGGGACGTCGGAGCGACGTCGGCAGACGGGAGCACCGACACACCCGAACGCGCCGGAACCGACGAGTCCGGGAGCGGCCAGGCCAGTCTGGGTGATTTCGAGTGAACTACGTCGACGGCCGACTCCACGTCACCGACCTCGACGCGTTCGTCGAGACGCTCGACGAAATCGGCGAAGAGTACGACTGTGCGGTGCAGGCCTTCGACGCGACGCGGATCGTCGACGAAGCGCACCTCCGGAGCGCCGTCGAACACGCGAACCGCGCGTTCGAGCGCGGCGAGAACGTCGCCCGGGAGCGGAGCGTCGAAATCCTGCTGTACGCCGCCGGGCGCCGGCAGATCTCCCGCGCGCTCGAACTCGGCGTCGCGGCCGACGAACCCGACCAGCCAGTCGTCGTGGTCGCCGACGGGGAGGACGAAGCAGACGAGACGGCCGCACTCCGCGCCGTCGAGACGCGCGTCGACCTCGAACCCGCGTCCGTCCTCGACGAAGTCGACGAGGACGCCGTCGAGGCGTTCTTCGACATCACCGACGCCGAGCGCCGGGCGAGCAGCGCCGACCTGAGCGCGCTGGTTCGCGAGCGCGTCGCCCTCCTCGACGTCGAGAAGTGAGGGTGTGGGGGCCGGCACCGTTTTTGGCCGGGCGTCACTAGACCCACGTATGCCCGAGGACGAGCACGCGTCCGAGACGAGTCACATCGGCCGGATGGACCAGCGCGAGCGCGACCGAACCGAGCGCATCGAGGAGGAACTGCGCGAGGAACTCGACGGGCAGCAGTACCCGACGAACACGGCCGAACTCTCCCGCGAGTACGCCGAGACGATCGTCCACCTCCCACGCGATACCGAGTCGCTCGGCGACGTCTTCGACCGCCTCGCGCCCGACGAGTACGACTCCCCGCAGGACGCCCGCGAGGCCGTCCTCGGCGAACTCACGGGGACCGCCGGCTTCGAGCGCGGCGACGACTCGGAGTACAACCCCGAACGCGAACTCGACGCCCTCGAAGAGACCGAACGCGAAGAAGGGAAGAGCGAACTCGACGTCGAGTGACGCGCCGCCACGACCCGAGTCGACGGGTCGAACGCGATTCGTTTTTCTGTCGTCCCGGTTCGGTGAGCGACCCGCTCCAGTCGAAACACCGCCCGCGTCCGACCGACGGACGTCCGACGCTCACCGACAGAACCACACGATGAGCGCCCGGTGGTCGTCCGTCTCGGGCGGGTCGAGGAGCGTCGCCGCTCCGGACGGCGCGTCGGCCGCGTCCCAGGGGGAGTCGGGTTTCTCGGTCATCGTCGTTCCTCGCGACGCGGTCGGAGGACGTCCGACCGCCGGACCACGGGGACGGTGGCTCGCAAGGCACTCCCACGTGGCCCAGGTCGTCGTTCTCCCGCCGTGGGGAAAGGTGTCAGCCAAGCGCGAGGTGAAAGTGAAACTGGAACGAGGGGTCGTTTCGAGTGGAACGTATTCCGGTGGTTACGCGGTCGGAATAGTCGGTGAGGGGACCCCTCCAGTCGAAGTGAAGGGGTTTCGGACGGTGAAAAGTGTCATAGTCCCACCAGGAGTCGAACCTGGGTCGTTGCCCCCAGAAGGCAACAGGATTGGCCAGCTACCCCATGGGACTGCTACGTCTGCACTCCTCCGTAGGGGGTGGTGATTTATGAGTGTTGCGAAGGAGAATCGTCGGGAATCGAGGGTACCTCGTAGTGCTCCTTCCGGTGACAGTTCGCACAGAGGACGACACAGCGTTCGATTTCGTCGCGGAGTGCCACTTTTCCGTAGCCGTAGCTGACCATGTTCGAGACGCCCAGTTCCTTCTCACCGGTGTGGTGGAAGTCAAGACAGGCGGGATCGCCCTCCCCACAGCGTGCACACTCACACTCCGCTGCCTTGTAGTCGTGGACCCAGCGACGCATCTCCGCGCGGCGACGTTCCTTCTTGTCGATTTCTTTCCGCCGGTTCTTGTAGTACCACCGTTGATTTCCCGAGATATCTTCCCAGACTTTGTCCTCAGGGAGCTCCACCCAATCGGGTTTCGGTGCAACGCTCGGACCACCGTACTCGCTCTTGTCGTACGTCTCCAGTCCCGCGTGCTCCTTCGCGGCGTTCCACCCGCCCATCACCCGCATGATAGTCGCGGAGGCAGGTGTGTAGCCGAGCTCCTCGTACTGGGCTTTAGTGGGAGAGTCACCGAGTGTTCGAGCCGCACGTTGCAGGGCGTCGATGCACGCATCTGTCGTCGTCATGGTCAGAGGGCACGACACGCCGTCGCGCTCACTAGTTGAGCGCGACCGGAGAAAAGCATCCGGACGCAACACGTCATGTATCATCGGATGCAAGCGCGTGTCCGGCTGCGAAATTACGAGAATAGCAGCCGGAGAGAGGGCAGAAGCGCGTCTCAACCCGACACGTCGCGTTCACAATCGGCCGTCGTCCCCGCAAGATACCTATTCAGAAGGTGATGAACGCGACTGTGGAGACGGTCTCCAGACGAATCCAGGCGCTCCTGTCGAGGGCAAATCACGTACCTGCGCCGTAGTCGCCGGCTGCTCGCGTGACAGCACTCCCGACAGTCCCACCTGAGTCTCACTCTCGTCACGGGTTCACAATCGGTCCACGTGTGGTGGTTTCCTCTAATAGTGAACCGCACTGGAAGCGACTCCGGCGCCCCCACCGCGCGCGAAACACGGTCGAATGCGGCCTGTGGGAAATCCCCTTAACCCCTCGAGTGATCCGACCACGGCGAGGGCATCACTTCCACCACAAGAACGGAGGCCGACCTGGAGAGATTCATCCACTGCAAGACTCAACACGACTGTACTAGGGGGGAATCCGGATGATTGTGAACGCGCGGAAAGAGGGCGAGACGATTTGTCGGGCGACGACTGGCCCCTGTTCAGGGCCGAGGTGGGTGTGAACCACACTAACGTGGCAAGGGTGATCAGTTTATCATCCGTGTGGGAGAGACGTCGGAAGCGGTCGGCGTGCCATGATAGACGGTGACGACGGTGCAGACGGACGACCGACACTGAGGTGGAATTCACCGGATACTGTGCTGTCCCAGCAACTACGGCCCTTCACCTTCACTTCTTCTCCTCGATATCCCCTCATTCGTGCGTATATCGCCGGATATTTTACTTTGAGTTGTACACATAGGCGTATGTACGTTGGACGTTTCGTCGTCGTCGGTCCCGACATCGCCGCCTACCGCGTCTCCTCTCGGTCGTTCCCGAACCGGAAGGTCGTCGAGAACGACGGGACGCTCGCCGTCGTCCCGACCACCGAGACGGACCCGGAGAACCCCTACGTCTCCTATAACTGCCTGCGGACGACCGAAGACGGGTCGGCCGCCGTCGTCGCGAACGGAACCCACACCGACCCCATCACCGAGAAACTGGACCTCGGCTACCCGGCCCGCGACGCCCTCGCGGAGTCGCTGCTCGCGCTGGACTACGAGAAAGACGACTACGACACGCCGCGCATCGCCGGCGTCGTCGGCGAGGAGGGCGCCTACGTCGGGATCGTCCGGAAGGACGCCCTGCTCGTCGAGGCGGTCGAGGAGCCGACGCTCGTCGCGACCTACGAGAAGGACGCACCCGAGCCGTACGCGTTGGAAGCCGAGAACGCCGAAGACGCGGCCCGCGAGGTGTACGAGGCCGACTTCGAGCACGCCGTCTGTGCGGCCGCCGCTGCGCCGACCGACGACGGGTTCGAACGGGCACGCTACAACGGCGACGCCGAGTAGCCGGCGTCTGTCCCAGGCCGTGCGGTTAAGGGTTCGCCGGACGGAGTCGTCGGTATGCGTCTGGGGATCATCTCGGACATCCACGCGAACCGGGTCGCACTCGACGCGGTCCTCGCCGACATGCCGCCGGTCGAGCAGGTCGTGTGCGCCGGTGACGTCGTCGGCTACAACCCGTGGCCCGAGGAGTGCGTCGAGGCGGTACGCGAGCGAGCCGTCCCGACCGTGATGGGCAACCACGACCGGAAGGTCGCCACCGGGACCAACTTCGGCGGGAACCGGATGGCACAGGCGGGCGTCCGCCTCGCCAGCAGGGCGCTCTCCCCCGAACAGAAGCAGTGGTTGAGCGCGCTTCCGGCAGAGCGACGGGTCGCCGACGGCCGGGTGAAGGTCGTCCACGGCCACCCGGCGAACCCGGACCGCTACACCTACCCCGAGGAGTTCTCTCCCCGACTGCTGGGCGACGAGGACGTCCTCGTGATGGGGCACACGCACGTCCAGCACCACGAAGTGTACGACGAGGGCGTCGTGTTGAACCCGGGGAGCGTCGGTCAACCCCGCGACGAAGACCCGCGGGCGGCCTACGCGGTCGTCGACCTGGACGACCTGTCGGTCGACGAGCACCACGTCGAGTACGACGTCGACGCCGTCGCCGCGGCCGTCGAAGACGCGGATCTCCCGGCCCGGACGGCCGAGCGGTTACGAGAGGGCCGGTAGCCGGGGCAGACCGGAAGTGCTCAGAACTCGACGTCGACGTGACCGTCTTCGTCGACTTCGATGGCGCCCGAACAGAGTTCGCGGAAGCGTTCGATGGTCTCCGCGTCGTGGACCTCCGTGGAGACGTGGAAGAGACCGACCGCGTCGTGTTCTTCGAGGAGGTCGACGATCCGTGAGAGGGCCTCGACGGCCGCGTCGTCGTCGGCGTAGTAGGCGAGTTCGGTGATGGAGTCGAAACTGACCCGTCGCTTGCCGTCGTTCTCCGAGAGGAAGGATTCGGTGACGTCGACGATGCCGTCGACGTCTTCGGGGCGGGAGACGTAGTGGATGTTGTCCGCGCTCCGACGGGAATAACCCCGTTCGACGCTCAGCGTGTCGAGGATGTCCGCGCGCGACTCCTCGACGTCGTAGTAGTCGAGTTTCTGCTGGACCTCGCGGGCCGACGTCCGCGTCGAGATGACGAGGAAGCGGTCGGTGTCGGCCTTGAGGAACTCGGTGTCGATTCGATCCGTCTCGGCAGTACTCGGGTGGAGAAGCAGGATGGCGGTGCCCCCGGGAACCGTCGCCGGCGACTCGCCGATGTCGAGCCGATAGTCCATACGTCCACAACCGACCCACCGAACTTAATTCGTGAGGGTCGGTCCGGTCAGAAGACGGAGTCGGCGGTCGCGGCGCCGACGACGGAGAAGATGGCGCCGACGCTCGACGCCTTCAACGCGAGGATGGTGACGGAGAGCGGCGTCTCGGGCACACCGATGGCGTCGGCGAACGTCCGTGGCGCCTTGAGGGCGAGGGCGAGGACGAGCACCGACCCGAAGGCGACGACCATCAGCGAGATGAAGCGAATCGGGACACCGCCGACCTCGGCTTCGCGCTCCGGGTCCCGACCGGCGTCGGCCTTGTAGAGGGCGCCGTAGCCGATGGCGAAGACGATGGATACCGTGGTGAGGACGTGGAGCCACGACATCTCGCTGGCCAGGACCCACACCTCCTCGGTGACGACGAACGGTCCCGCGAGGAGGAAGCCACCGACGACCTGTTGGGCCGTGTCCGCGAGCGCGTAGCGCTTGTTGCGACCGACCATACCGGAGAGACCCGCGGCAGTACCAAAAGCCCACTCCCTCCGCGGCGGGCGGTCGAACCCACATCCGTTTTATCGCCCCCGGCCGTCGACCCGGGTATGAGCGTTCGCGAGGAGTTCGACGAGTGGGCGGCATCCGGCCGCGACAAGGGAATGGAGGAGCGCCACTGGCACACCGCCAAACACGTCCTCGCGCGGATGCCCGTCGAGGAAGGCGACACCGTCCTCGACCTCGGCACGGGGAGCGGCTACGCCTGTCGCGCCCTCCGCGAGCGAGACGTCGGCCGCGCCTACGGACTCGACGGCGCGCCCGCGATGGCGCAGAACGCCCGCTCCTACACCGAGGACGAGCAGGTCGGCTTCGTCGTCGGCGACTTCGACACCCTCCCCTTCGAGGACGACGCCGTCGACCACGTCTTCTCGATGGAGGCCTTCTACTACGCCAGCAACCCGCACAACACTCTCGAAGAGGTGAAGCGAGTCCTCCGGCCCGGCGGCACCTTCTACTGCGCCGTGAACTACTACGAGGAGAACGTCTACTCCCACGAGTGGCAGGAGAACATCGAGGTAGAGATGACCCGCTGGGACAGAGAAGAGTACCGCGAGGCGTTCCGCGACGCCGGCCTCTTCGTCGCCGAGCAGGACAACGTCCCCGACCGCGACACCCGCATCCCCGACGCCGAGCAGTTCCCCCACGAGGGCTTCGACACCCGCGAGGAGATGGTCGAGCGCTACCGGAAACTCGGCACGCTCCTGACCGTCGGCGTCGCGCCCGAGTAGCCCGTTAGCTCTCCACCCTCGCTCATCGACCTCGGCCCGTTCGTTTTACCACCCGCCCGCGAGAAGCGTCGACAACGATGACCGAGGTGAAGGGTGCCGAGGAGGTCCGCGAGGACAACCCGTACATCACGGAGCCAAACCTCGACTTCGACCCGCCCGAGGCGTTGAGCGAGGCGGAGGCCGAACGGCAGGTCGAGTACCTCCGCGAGGCGGTCCGCTTCCACGACTACCGCTACTACGTCCTGAACGACCCCGTCATCTCGGACCACGCCTACGACCAGTTGTTCGACCGCCTGGAGACCTTAGAGGACGAGTTCGACCTCCAGACCGAGGACTCGCCGACCCAGCGCGTCGGCGGCGAACCGGTCGAAGAACTGGGGACGGTCGAGCACGTCACCGAGATGCTCTCCATCGACTCCTCGGGCGACGCCGAGGACGTCCGCGACTTCGCCGACCGCGTCGAGCGGGAGGTCGACGACGTCCAGTACACCTGCGAGCCGAAGTTCGACGGCCTCTCCGTCGAGGTGATCTACGTCGACGGCGAGTACGAGCGGGCGGCGACTCGCGGCGACGGGGAGACGGGCGAGGACGTCACCCAGAACGTCCGTACCATCGAGTCCATCCCCTCGCGCCTGCGTGGCGACTACCCCGACTACCTCGCCGTCCGCGGCGAGGTGTACATGCCCCGCGACGAGTTCCACGAGCACAACCGCGAACTCGTCGAGCAGGGCGAAGAGCCGTTCGCCAACCCGCGGAACGCGGCGGCGGGGAGCCTCCGACAACTCGACCCCTCGGTCACGGCCGAACGCCCCCTCGACTGTTTCTTCTACGACGTCCTCGCGGCCGGCGAGAGCGAGGAGGCCGCCCGCGAGGCCGAGGGGCGCGGCGAGGAGGGCGCGAGGGGCCTCGACACCCACTGGGAGGAACACCAGACGCTCCCCGACTGGGGGCTGAAGGTCAACGACCGCGTCGAACTCGTCGACGACATCGAGGGGTTCGTCGAGTACCGCGACGACCTGCAGGAGGTCCGCGAGGACCTCAACTACGAGATCGACGGGACGGTCGCGAAGGTCAACGACCGCCACCTGTGTCAGGAACTCGGCTCGACGTCGCGACACTACCGGTGGGCGTACGCCTACAAGTTCCCGCCGCGCACCGAGACCTCGAAAATCACCGACGTCGTCGTCCAGGTCGGCCGGACGGGTCGGCTCACCCCCGTCGCGCTCCTCGAACCCGTCGAGGTCGGTGGCGTCACCGTCTCCCGGGCGAGCCTCCACAATCAGGAGGAGATCGCCGAGTTGGGCGTCGACGTCGGCGACGAGGTGAAGGTCGAACGCGCCGGCGACGTCATCCCGTACATCGACGAGGTCGTCGAGGAGCACACGGAGGGCTACTTCGAACTCCCCGACGAGTGTCCGGTCTGCGGGAGCGACGTGGAGTACGAGGGACCCATCGCCTACTGTACCGGGGGATTGGCCTGTCCCGCGCAGTTGAAACGTGCCGTGGAGTACTTCGCCTCAGACGACGGACTCGACATCGAGGGCATCGGCGAGGAGGCCGCCGAGACGTTCGTTGAGGAGGGACTCGTCGACCACGACGTCGCGGACCTCTACGAACTCGACGAGTCGGACCTCACCCAACTGGAGGGGTGGGGCGAGAAGAGCGCGCACAACCTCCTCGACGAACTGGAGGACTCCCGGCACCCGCCGCTCGACGACTTCCTCGCGGCCATCGGCATCCCCGAGGTCGGCCCGACCGTCGCCCGCGACCTCGCGGCCCACTTCGAGACGCTCGACGCCTTCCTCGACGCCGACCGAGAAGACTTCGAAGAGGTCGAGGGCATCGGGCCGACCGTCGCGGCACACATCCAGGACTTCCTGGAGAACGAGCGCAACCGCGAAGTCATCGAGCGCCTGCGCGACGAGGACCACCTCGGCGAACCCGAACCGTTCACCACGGCGGGCGGCGAGGAGTTGGAGGGACTGACCGTCGTCTTCACCGGGTCGGTCGAAGGGTGGACCCGAGAGGACCTCCAGGAACTGGTCGAGCGCCACGGCGGCGACGCGACCAGTTCGGTCTCCTCGGCGACCGACTACCTCGTCGTCGGAGAGAACCCCGGGACCACGAAGCGCGAGGACGCGGACGAACACGACGTCCCCGAGATCGACCCCGAGGAGTTCTTCGACCTCGTCGAGGAGCGGGGCGTCGACGTCGAGCGTTGAGGGGCGCCCTCAGAGGTCCGCGTGCTCGAACGTCCAGTAGCCCACCGCGAGCGGGACGACGACCCACAGGCAGAGGACGACGGCGCCGAACCAGTCCTGGAGGACGACCACGTCGGCGGACTGGGGGGACCCACCCACGAGGGCGTTGGTCGCCCGCGAGTAGCCGGCGCTCGGCGAGACCGACTTGAGCAGGCGCGCCCACAGCGGTTCGGAGCCGAGCGCGGCGGCGAGGCTGAACCCCGACGCCGCGAGTTCCGCGACGGTGACGAGTGCGCCCCACGCGAACTGGAAGCCGAACCAGAAGCCGAAGGCGAGCGTGGCCGCGACCCCAGTCGACCCGGTCGTCGCCGAGAGGCCGACCGCGACGGCGACGTACGCGAGCGCGAACAGCAGCGTCAGGAGCGTGAACCCGACGAACGTCGCGACGGAGAAGCCGTCGATGCGGACGAGACCGAAGACGAACGGGACGACGAACCCCGCGGCGACGGGCACGCCGACGACGGCAGTCCGGCCGAGCGTCTTGCCGAGCACCACGTCGAGTCGGGAGTGGGGCAGCGAGAGCAAGAGCGCCAGCGACCCCGTCTCGCGCTCGCCGGCGATCGACTTGTAGCCCGCGAGGAGGGCGGTGATGGAGACCAGGAGGGCCGTGGGCCGGCGGAGGAACTGGACGAGTCCGCCCGTCTGCATACCCGTCCCGCCGAAGAACGTGACGTAGACGAGCGTCGTCCCCGCGGCGAACAGGAGGAAGAGGAGGTAGAGTGCCCACAGCGTTCGCGAGCGGAGGGCGTCGCGGAAGTCCTTCCGCGCGACGGCGAGGTGGGTCACGCGTCACCCTCCGCGGACGACGTCGCATCTATCGGACTCTCCCCGGCGACGCTCAGGAACAACTCTTCGAGCGACGCCTCGGCGGTCTCGAAGTCCCGCACGTCCACGCCCGCGTCCGCGAGCGTCGTGACGACGGCGGCCTTCGCGACGTCGTCGCAGGCGACCGAGACGGTCGCGGTGTCGGCGTCGCCGTGTGCCTCGGTTTCGGTGACGTCGACCGTCGAGACCCCGTCGAGGGCGCGGACCTCGTCGAGGGCGGCCTGGGTGAGTCCGCGGACCGAGAGGGTGAGGCGAGCGTCGGCGTCGAGGGTGTCGCGCAGGCCCTCGACGGTGTCCTCGGCGACGAGTTCGCCGTCGCGCAGGATGCCCACGCGGTCGCAGACAGCCTCGACCTGGCCGAGGATGTGACTGGAGAAGAAGACGGTCGCGCCGCGGTCGGCCTCCGTGCGGACGACCTCGCGCATCTCCTTCGCGCCCGCGGGGTCGAGTCCCGAGGAGGGTTCGTCGAGGATCAGGAGGTCCGGGTCGCCGACGAGCGCCATCCCGAGCGCGAGGCGCTGGCGCATCCCGGTCGAGTAGCCACCGGCCTTCCGGTCGCCGTCGTCGGCCAGGCCGACCCGGTCGAGGATGTCGGCGGGGTCGTCGTCCGCTCCCTTCGACTCGACCGCGAACTGGAGGTGTTCGCGGCCGGTGAGGCGGTCGTAGACGTCGAATCCTTCGGGGAGGACGCCGACCCGTTCGCGCACGGCGACGCTCTCGGCCTGGGCGTCGTACCCGAGCACGCGGGCCGTGCCGCCCGACGGGCGGACGAAGTCGAGGAGGACGTTGATGGTGGTGGACTTCCCGGCACCGTTCGGGCCGAGGAAGCCGTACACCTCTCCCTCGTCGACCGTCAACTGGAGGTTCTGGAGGGCGACGACGTCACCGTACTCCTTGGTGACCCCGTCGAGTTCGATGGCGGCCATACGCCGGATTCGGGCGCCCTCGGTTAAAAGTTCGCGACTACGTCTCGTCGAAGACCTTCTCGGCCCACTTCACGGCGTACTCCGCGCCGTACTGCCGGAAGGCGACGCTGTCGAGTGCCTCGAACGGCGTCGGGAGGTCGAGACCGTGTTTCACGCCGCTGCAGGCGAGTTCCGCGGCGTCGGCGAACTCCGTCTCGCGAGTCGCGACCTCGCCCGGGAGGTCCGTGATACGCGGTTGGAGGCGTTCGCCGGCGTCCTCCCACGCGTCGTGGAGGGTGGGGAAGTCGTCGGCCCACGTCTCGAACTCCTCGCGGGTGTGGAGTCCGCGGTAGGCGTCACAGCAGGCGTGAGCCAGTTGGTACGTCGCGTTCGGGCCGGTCGACGTCGCCGCGGCGAAGTCGGGGTAGCGCTCGGCGAAGAAGCCGAGGAAGTGCTCGGGGAGGTCGAGTCCGGCCTCGACGAGTGCCTCGGCGACGAGGAAGTTCACGAAGCTCTCGGGCGTGCCCTCGACGCGTGGCTTGACGATCACGACGGGCGGGTCGAACTGCGTGGTCCACGCGACGGAGCCGTCGCCGGGCATCCCGACGACGAGGTCCGAGGAGGTGAGCCGCTGGAGGAGTTCGGGGGCGTCGGCCGGGAGCCACGACTCCTCGTAGGCGTGTGGCGTGACCGCGTCCGTCCGGCCGGCGAGGTCGTCGAGCGCCCGCGACGGGAGTGTCTCGAAGTCCCGTTCGGAGTCGAGGACCAGTGCGTCCGGCGCGTACCGCTCGCGGACCCCCTCCACTTCGGGTGGAATCGAGCGCTCGTCGAACATCTACGCGATGGCGTTCGCGACGAGAGTCAGCGAGAACAGCGCGCTCAGACCGACGGTGGCGAGGACGATCTTCGTTGCCTTGCTCATGTTTCGGGGTGTGGTCCCGACTACCTTAAATCCGGCCAGTTCGCATCGGACGCGTCGGACTCGACGGACGCGCTGGACGCGTAGAGAGAGTCGGTCGGGTCACGTCGTCGACTCCGGCGGCGTCCCGAACGCCTTCCACGCCCCGGAGCGGAAGCGGACGAGGTTGACGAGCGCGCGCGTGTACATATCCGCGAGGATGGCGACGAAGATAGCCGGGAGACCGAGACCCAGGCCGAACCCGACGGTGACGGCGGGGACCGCGAGTCCGGCGACCGCGTACGGACCGAGCGTGAGGGCGGTCGCGGTGGGCGCGAGGAACGCGACCGGGAGGCGGGCGACGTAGGTCGCGAGGAGACCGCCGTAGAAGGGCCAGCGGGTGTCGCCCGCCCCGCGGAGCGCGCCCCGCATCGTCCGCGAGACACTGAACCCCGCGACGCCGAGACCGAACACCCGGATGAACGAGACCGTCAGGTCGGGGTACTGCGTCCCGAAGGCGGCGGCGATGGGGTGGGCGGCGACGAAGATGCCCGCCGCGATGAGCAGTTGCGTGACGAGTGCGATGCGGAGCGTCTGCCACCCGTAGTCGGCGGCTTCGGCCGTCTCGTCCGCGCCGACGTGTTGGCCCACGAGCGTCGAGGCGGCCGTCGAGTACCCCCACGCGGGCATCAGCGCGAGCAACATCACCCGCCGACCGATAGCGTAGGCCGCGATGACGTCCGTCCCGAGGAGACCGAGGACGAACAGGAACGGGAAGCGACCGAACGTCCGCGAGAGGCGGGTTCCGGCGAGCGGGAGCGCGACGCGCGTGATTTCGGCGGCGACCGACGTGTCCCACTGCTTCCCGCCGAGGTGGAGAGCGACGCTCCACCGCCCGGAGAGGAGGACGCCGAAGAAGACGACGCCCGCGAGCGCGTTCGCGATGGCCGTCCCCCACGCCGCGCCCGCGACGCCGAGCGGGGGGAAGCCGAGCAGACCGAAGACGAGTACCGCGTTGAGGACGATGTTCGTCGGGAGCGTCACGAGTCGGACGTACATGGGCGTGCGCGTGTCGCCCGCTCCAGCGAGTGCGCGCGCCGCGATCATGCTCCAGAAGCGAAAGCCGACCGACAGCATGACGATGCGGAGGTAGGTCGCGCCCTTCCGGATGGTCGCGGCGTCGTCGGTGAGCAGTCCGACCATCGGGTCGGCGTACGCCCACGTCGCGACGGTGATGGGGACCGAGAGCAGTATCGCGAGCCACAGCGACTGCTTGATGGCGAAGTCCGCCTCGCGGTGTGACTCGGCCCCCTTCAACCGGGAGACGACGCTGATGGTCCCCGAGGTGAGCGCGAGCGCGAGACCGAACGGGATGAAGTAGTACTGGAAGCCGAGTTCGAGCGCGGCGACGGCGGCCCCACCGCTCGCGACGCTGACCATGAAGAAGTCGGCCGTCCGGAGCAGCGTCCGCAACCCGCCGGTGACCATCGCCGGGACGGCGAGGTCGAACGCCTCTTCGCCCTTCTCCCGGTCGAGTAGGCCGAGTCGTGCGAGGAGCGCCGGGAAGGCGAACAGGAGATTCCGGAGGCGACGACGGGCGGCGCGGAGCACGCCGGCGCTTCGACCCCCGGACAAAAGGTGCCTCGGGAGGCGGCAATCGGGCGGGACGAATTCACCGGCGTCGACGCGCTACCCCCGTGTTTCGGGTGGAGAGTGGGGATCGAGAGGTGAGCGCGCGACGAAGAGCGGGTGTGAAGTCGGAGAGGAGCAGTGGGACGTGAGACTGTTCGGGCCGTCTCAGCGGTCGGGACCGTCCCAGGTGTCCGGGACCTCGATGACGTACCGGCCGTTCTCCTGGAGCGCGATGATGTACTCGTCGCGGTCGTACAACTCCATGAGGTTGAGTTCGTACTGGCCCGGCGCGACGATACGGATGCTCTCGAACTGGTCGTTGAGCTCCTCGCGGAGTTCGTCCATGTCGGGACGGTCGTCGCCGGGGTCGCGAGCGGCGACGTCCTCGTCCGGTTGGGACGTCTCGTCGAGTTGCTCGCGGAGTTCGTCCATGTCGGGCGTGTCTCGGTCGTCGTCACCCTCGGTCTCACCCTCGCCGTCGTCCGCTCCCGTGTCCGGTTGCTCCGGTCTCGGGAGGTCGGCGCTCTCGACCATGTCGGAGCGAGCGCTGGCCTGCGCGGTGTCCTCGCGGTCCACCTCGATCGGCGAGACGTCGCCGGTGGTCCGTTCGGAATCGGCGTTCGCGTCTGCGGCCGGTTCGGCGCCGCCGCTCGGCCCGGTGTCCGTTTCCGCGGCCGGTTCGGAGTCGGCGGCCGTCTCGGTGCTCGACCCGGTGGACGCGTCGTCCGTGCGGGACTGTGCGCGCGGGTCGTCCCGTGTCTCGTCGCTACTGACGAAGTCGCGGACGCTCGCGGCGGCCTTCCCGACGGCCGAGGAGACGGCGGAGTCGTCCGCCGGTTCGGACGAGCGCTCCGCGGACGTGTCGGGCGCGGACTCGTCGTCGGGGACGCCGTCGGGGCGGAACTGGAACTTGTTCCCCCCGCAGTCGGGGCACCCCGAGAGCATCTCCTTCGACCCGTCGGGGAACGTGTGCCCGCAGTTCGTACACTGGTGGGGCATCTATCGGCGGGAGACGAGCGTGCTGATGAGCGTCTCGTCCTTGTGGAGCGACTGGATCTGGTTGGCCGGCCCGATGACGGTCAGTTTCGACGTCTCCTCTTTGCCCATGAGTCGGCCGAGGAACGAGGAGTCGTTCGTCTCCGAGCGGGGGAAACTCTCGATCTCGATACCGGTGAACCCGTCGGGGTTGATCTCGGTCATCGTGACCTCGATGAGTTTCGACTCCTCGTCGGGGGTCAAACCCTTCTCGAGGACGACGATGTCGCCCTCCCGGACGGTGTCGAGGATCATCCGGATCTTCTCCATGCTGGTCCTTCCGTCCATCTTTTCACCGCTGATGAAGTCGATCTGGACGCCGTCTTCTGCCTCGTTTTCGTGTCCTACTTCCGGCATTGGTATCACCCGAACTTCGAGGCGATCTTGTCGTACACCTCGTCCATGTTGCTCCCCTCGAGCGCGGACAGCGGAATCGTCTCGTGCTGTGGGAACGCGTTGCGGATTCGCTGGATGTTGGAATCGTCCAGGTCCGTCTTGTTGGCGAGGATGAGCACGGGCAGGTCCTGACTCTCGATGATGCCGATGAGCATCGTGTTCACCTGCGTGAACGGATCCTCGGTGCTGTCGAGGACGTAGATGACGCCGTCGACGTCCTCGCGGAGCCAGTGCATCGCCTCGGCGACGCCCTCGGTCGCCTCGCGGGAGCGCCGCTTGGCGTCGTCGGCGTCCATGTCGTGCTCGAGGAAGTCCTCGTAGTCGACCTTCGTCGTCACACCGGGCGTGTCGACGATGTCGATACTGACGGTGCTCCCGTTGCGCTCGATCTCGACGTTCTCCTTACGGCGCGCGCGACGAGTCTCGTGGGGAACGTGACTCTCCGGACCGACGGCGTCGCCCGTCCAGTCGCGAGCGATGCGATTGGCGAGCGTCGTCTTCCCGGCGTTTGGCGGCCCGTAGATACCGATACGTTTCGTCTCCTCTTCGCTGCCGGCGAAGAGCTTCGCCGTCACCGTGGAGATGCTGTCTCTGAGGTCTGCGAACAGTCCCATCCTTTTCCTCCCTTACGCGCCCGGACAGGGTAAAGCCTGACGCAGACGGCGCTTGGTTACAGAGTAGACCGACCGAGAAAACTTAAACCTACGTCAGACGTCGGGACCGGAGTCCGACCGGACGGACCGACCCCACCGCCGTTTCGAGTCGACACGAGTGCACGCGACACGAGCCGACGAGTCCGACACCGTACCGGAAGTGTCCCCGAGCCGAACGGTCCACCCGGATGATCCACCCTGCCCCCCACCCCTTCGTTTCAGGTGGAGACGGTCAGGAGGGGGAAGGGGTGCGAGCGGGAGCGTTTCTGTGGTCTGACTGCACGACGAAAGGAAGTCGATTCCCGGGGTGTTTTCTCTACTACGGGTTTGGTTTCTGTGCTTTCCACTTAAGCTTTCCTCATATCTAGTCCCCCTCTCAGCGGGGGTCCCCCTGTTCTCGCGTTCCACCTGAAACGAAGGGGTGGGGGGCTTCGCCCCGTCCCCGACCGCTACCCCTCCGTTTCAGATGCAGTCCCGACCGCCGCCGAACGACTCGACTCCGGCTCCCGCCGCCGCTCCCCTTCGTTCAGTTCACTTCCCGCCGGACAAACCGACAGTCCTGCCCTTCGACACGTCCCGCTCGACTCGAACTGTTCCTCTCGAAGCAACATATTCTGAGTCCGTGTGGGTCGATACCGCTCCCCGCTCGATCACCCGTCGAGATTGGTCCGTCGGTCTCGGGCGCGCGGACCTCCACCTACCGTCGCGAGCCACGGCGGACCACCGTGGCCGACCCCGGCCCGCTCGACGGTGCACCGAAACGTATTTGACTCCGCCGTTACCTGTGTTTCATCTGCATCAACTGCACTCGCTGGCTTCAGCCGGAACCCGAACCGTCGAATTCACGACGTTTGGGCCGCACTCCCGGTGCTGGCGGGTGTTCTCCACCCGAAACAGAGGGGTCTCCCAGAACATGACGAACAACGGACCGCCGGACGGTCGACGAACGGACGGGCGAAGCTTCGAGGTAGACATCGACGACGTCCTCGACGACGAGGACGAGGACGACGGTGACGGCCTCTTCGACGATCTGCTCAGCGGCGAGCCGATCTTCGAGAACAAGGAGGTACTCCGTCCGTCGTACACGCCGCACGAACTCCCGCACCGCAACGAGCAGATCAACAACATGGCGACCATCCTCGTCGCCGCACTCCGGGGTGAGACGCCCTCGAACATCCTCATCTACGGGAAGACCGGGACGGGGAAGACGGCCTCGGCGAAGTTCGTCTCCCAGGAACTGGAGAAGACCTCCCGGAAGTACGACGTCCCCTGCGAGGTCGAGTACATCAACTGCGAGGTGACCGACACGCAGTACCGCGTGCTCGCGCAACTCGCGAACAAGTTCATCGACCAGAACCGGGCGTACGTCGACGAGCGCGTCGACGAACTCGAAGACCTGCACACCGCCGCCCGGGACGACCGCGCCGCCCTCGACGACACCGAGTTCGACTCGCCGCGGGAGGTCCAGAACCGTATCGACTCCCGCCTCGACGACAAGGAGGACATGGAGGAGGTCCCGATGACCGGGTGGCCGACCGACCGCGTCTACTCGACGTTCTTCGACGCCGTCGACTACGTCGAGCGCGTGGCCGTCATCATGCTCGACGAGATCGACAAACTCGTCGAGAAGTCCGGCGACGACACCCTCTACAACCTCTCGCGGATGAACTCCGAACTCGACAACTCCCGCGTGTCGATCATCGGCATCTCGAACGACCTGAAGTTCACCGACTTCCTCGACCCGCGCGTGAAGTCGAGTCTCGGCGAGGAGGAGATCGTCTTCCCGCCCTACGACGCCAACCAACTGCGGGACATCCTCCAGCACCGCTCCGACACGGCGTTCAAGGAGGGTGCCCTCTCCGACGACGTCCTCCCGCTGTGTGCGGCGTTCGCCGCCCAGGAACACGGCGACGCCCGTCGTGCGCTCGACCTGCTCCGGACCGCGGGCGAACTCGCCGAGCGCGACCAGGCCGACACCGTCGACGAGGAACACGTCCGCCACGCCCAGGACAAGATCGAACTCGACCGCGTCGTCGAGGTGGTCCGCACCCTCCCGACGCAGTCGAAACTCGTCCTCTACGCCATCATGACCCTGGAGAAACACGGGGTCCACAACATCAACACCGGCGAGGTGTACAACATCTACAAGCGTCTCTGCGACGAGATCGACGCGGACGTCCTCACCCAGCGGCGCGTCACCGACCTCATCTCCGAACTCGACATGCTCGGTATCGTCAACGCGGTCGTCGTCTCGAAGGGGCGCTACGGCCGCACGAAGGAGATCAACCTCTCGGTCCCCATCGAGGAGACCGAGACGGTCCTCCAGGCCGACTCGCGACTCGGGGACATCGAGAACGTCACGCCGTTCGTGCAGGCCCGCTTCGACGGCGACGGGAAGGACTGACCGGAGAAGCCGCTACACCGCGGTCGGCACCGGGACGACCGCCGACCCCGAGACCACGAGGCGGACCCACCCGAGCCACGGGATGCGGAACTCGGCGGTCCCGCGGACCCACTCCTCTTTCACGGGCCGACTGATACCCCACACCTGGTCGTAGAGGGGATTCGCGTCGCCCTTCGTGATGAACCCGCTGTTCGGCGCCGGGCAGTTGGGGAGTTCCTTACAGTTGTCCCAGTTCGGCTGGAGGTAGTCCTCGTCGGCCTCGTCGTACCAGTTCTCCCCCTCTTGGACGTAGAATCTGGCCCGGTGGATGACCGGTGTCGCCCGTTCGGAGCCGTCGGGTTCGTAGACGACGACGTCACCGTAACTGTGGAACTTCCGGTACCCGACTTCCTTCCCGTGCTGGTAGGTCACGACGCCGGTGTCGGCGTGTGCCGCCTCGGGCGGGAAGCGGTCTTCTTCCATCACGAAGACGAGGTCACCCTTCTCCAAGTGTGGGTTCATGCTCCCACTCTCGACGGCGACGAGCGGGGGCCAGAGGCCGCTGACGGCGAACAACAGCAGCCCGACCATCGCGACCACGAGGGCACTGCTCACCGTCTCCCGGACGAACACGACCGCGGTGTCGTCGGAGCGGAGGAACCACCGGACGGCGGCGCGGGGGCCCGAGCGTGGGTCAGGGACGTCGTCGCCAGAACTCATCGTCACGTGATAAGCCGAAAGCCCGTTTCAACCTTCTGGGTCCGTCGTCCGTGTGGATCGACGAGCGGACGAACCCGTCTCGACACAGATCACGAGGTCTCACTCGCCCCGCTCGTGAGACCGCCACGCTTTTGCTCCGTCTGACCCTGTTGAGTGAACGTGCCGCTCTCGGAACCCGTCCGGGTCGTCCGCGAACTCACGAGCCACGGCTACAACGCCGACCGGGAGGCCGTGACGCTGCTCGCGGACGCGCCGGACCCGGACGCCGCCGTCGCGCGCGCGGTCGAGACCGCCCCCGACGACGTGCTGACGCTCACTGCCGAGCACGTCCGGGAGGCGCTCGACGACATCCACGATGCGGACGGCGCCGACACTGACACTCCATCCGACACTGCCTCCTCTCCCGACACCGACGCCCCGCCAGACACCGACGACCTCGATACCACAGTTTCGTCTGGAGACGAAACGACCGGTAATCCGACGAGGATGACCACCTCTCCAGCGGAAACGAAGGGGGACTCGTTCGACCGGACGGTCGACGAGGCGCTCCGGGAGGTCGACATCGCGGGCGACATCACCGGCCGCAGCACGGGGACCGGCGAGTACGAGGACTTCGTCGCCGTGTTCCGCGACCGCTACGAACGCCTCTCGAAGAAACTCCGCGGGCGCGTCAACCACCGGCCGACGGACGCCCTCGAACAGATGTCCGGGGGTAACGACGCGGCCGTCGTCGGGATGGTCAACGACATCCGTTCGACCGCCAGCGGCCACTGGCTCGTCGAACTGGAGGACACGAACGGGACGTTCCCCGCGCTCGTGATGAAGGACCGGGACATCGCCGAACTCGTCGACGAGATGCTCCTCGACGAGGTGGTCGCCGTCGAGGGGTCGCTCTCCTCCGACGGCGGCATCATCTTCGCCGACAACATCCACTTCCCGGACGTCCCACGGAACCACCAGGTGAACACGGCCGACCGCCACGTCCAGGCCGCGCTCGTCTCCGACGTCCACGTCGGCAGCCAGGAGTTCGCTGGCGAGGCGTGGTCGCGCTTCACCTCGTGGCTCCACACGCGGGAGGCCGAACACGTCGAGTACCTCCTCATCGCGGGCGACATGGTCGAGGGCGTCGGCGTCTACCCCGACCAGGACGAGGAACTCGACATCGTCGACATCTACGAGCAGTACGAGGCGTTCTCCGAGCGCCTGAAGGAGGTCCCCGGCGACGTGGAGATCGTCCTCATCCCCGGTAACCACGACGCCGTCCGCCTCGCCGAACCCCAACCCGGCTTCGACGAGAAACTCCGGGACATCATGGACGTCCACGACCCACACATCTCGGGCAACCCCTCGACAGTGACGGTCGAGGGCGTCGACGTCCTCATGTACCACGGCGTCTCCATCGACGAGATGGTCGCCGAACTCCCCGAGGACAAGGCGAGTTACGAGAAGCCCCACCGCGCGATGTACCAACTCCTCAAGAAGCGCCACGTCGCCCCGCAGTTCGGCGGCCACATGCGCGTCGCGCCCGAGGAGAAGGACTACCTCGTCATCGACGACGTCCCCGACGTCTTCCACACCGGCCACGTCCACAAACTCGGCATCGGCACCTACCACAACGTCCGGTGTATCAACTCCGGTTGCTGGCAGAAACAGACCGACTTCCAGAAGTCCGTCAACATCCAACCGGACGTCGCGACCGCGCCCATCCTCGACCTCGATACACTCGAAGTCACGGTCCGGAAGTTCGAGTGATTCGCTCCGCTCGCGCTACGCCGGGTCCCAGCGGTACTTGCGGGTCTCTTCGCCCTCGAAGCGGGGGCCGTTCTCGCGCGCCTCGAACCCCAGCGTTTCCACTGCACGACGGGTCTCCTCGTCGGACTCGGGGACGACGACCTCGACGGGGAGGTCCTCGCTGCGGGCGAGTCCGCGGGGTTCGTCGAGGAGGTCGTCGAACGACGCTTCGTCGCCGGCGAGGCGGGTGACGTGGATGGCGCCGTTGTAGGTGTCGTAGGCGGCGAATCCGACGATTTCGTCGTCGGCGTCCTCGGCCGCGACGCGGACCCGTCGCTCGCGGAGGAGTCGGTCGGCCGCGGCACGAGGCAGGTCGGCGAGGTCGGCCATCGCGGGGGCGTCCTCGTCGACGGCGTCACGGACGTACATGGTGTGTGAGACGTCGCGACACCGGAAAAAACTGCGGGTGACGACCACCCCAAGTATCCCCTCGGATGGCAGCAGTTATCTACGCCCCTCGACTACCCACACCCATGACTACGGATAGCACGACGAGTCGCCGGGTGATGGGATGCGAGTAGTTGCGAAGTTCGGCGGAACGAGTCTGGGGAGCGGCGACCGCATCGAGCGGGCCGCCGACTCCGTCGCGGACGTCGTCGCGGAGGGCAACGAGATCGCCGTCGTCGCCTCCGCGATGGGGAGTACGACCGACGAACTCCTCGACTCCATCACGTTCGAGGCCGCGGAGTCCGACCGCGCGGAGATCGTCTCGATGGGCGAGCGGACCTCCGTCCGGATGCTGAAGGCCGCCCTCGAATCTCGCGGCGTCGACGCCGTCTTCGTCGAACCGGGCCACCCCGACTGGCCGGTCGTCACGAACGAGCGCGGCGAGGTCGACGTCGAAGAGACCCAGAAGCGCGCCGAGGCGCTCGCGGAGAAGATGGACGGCGTCGTCCCCGTCATCACGGGCTTCCTCGCCGAGGACCACGACGGCAACGTCACGACGCTCGGCCGCGGTGGCTCCGACACGACGGCGGTCATGCTCGGTCGTTACATGGACGCCGACGAGGTCGTCATCGTCACCGACGTCGAGGGCATCATGACCGGCGACCCCCACGTCGTCGAGGGTGCGCGGAACGTCGGCGAGATCACCGTCGACGAACTCCGGAACCTCTCCTTCCGCGGCGCCGAGGTCGTCGCCCCCTCCGCGCTCTCCTACAAGGAGGAGGACCTGGAGGTTCGCGTCGTCCACTACCAGCACGGCGACCTCCTCTCCGGCGGCACCCGCATCGAGGGCAAGTTCGAGAACATGATCGACATGCGGGACACCTCGCTGGCGTGTCTCACCGTCGCCGGCCGGGCCATCCGCAACCAACCGGGCATCGTCTCGAAACTCTCGACGGCGCTCGCCGACGCCGGCATCAACCTCGACGCCATCGCCTCGGGGATGGACTCCGTGACGGTCTACGTCGAGGAGGACCGCGCCGAAGAGGCCGAGAACGTCCTCCACGCCGAGGTCATCGAGGACGAGACCCTCTCGTCGGTGACGGTCACCGACGGCATCGCGGTCATCCGCGTCCTCGGCGGGGAACTCCCCAACCGACCCGGCGTCATCCAGGAAATCGTCAACCCACTCGCGGACGCCCGCATCAAAATCGTCGACCTCATCACCTCCGCGACGTCCGTCGCGGTGTTCGTCGACTGGGACGACCGCGAGGAGGCCCTCGACATCGTCCAGGACCACTTCGAGGACTGAGTACCCCGACCGAAACGTTCACGGATTGACGTATCGACACGGCGTGTATGCCCTCCACACGCACTCACACACGCCCCAGTCGCGGTGACACCGACGTCGTGGGCGCTCGCATCGGTGCGCAAGTCGTCGACATCGTCCTGATGACCGTCCAGGTCTTCGCAATCACGTTCGTCCTCTCCGCACTCACCGGGAGTTCGGACCCACGACCGTTCTTCTTCCTCTCGTTGCTCACGCTCCCGCTCTACGGTGGACTCCTCGAAGGCTACTGGGACGGACAGACGGTCGGAAAACGGCTCTTCGGCATCCGCGTCGTCGACGAGTCCGGCCGGGATTGTTCGGTCGCCCAGGCCTTCGGGCGCAACGCGCCGGCGGTCGTCATGCCGGGGTGGCTCGCCTACCTCGTCGCCCTCGCGTCGATGGCCGCCAGCGACCGTCGCCAGCGCCTCTTCGACCGCTTCGTCGGGACCGTCGTCGTCCGGGCGACGGACTTCCGTGGAGACTCCTCTCCGGGGACCGCCCACGAGTACCGGTAGCGTTACACTCTCTCGTCCGGGTCGTACCGGTCGGCCATCCGCGTCGCCTCCGTCGCGTAGCGCTCGCGGTCCGTCTCGTCTTCGACTTCGCGGAGGTCGTCGCGGTCCGCCTCGCGGGCGGCCGTCGGGTCCGGCGCGTTCATCGACTGCTGGCGTTCGAGCACCCACTCGCCGTCGGTCGTCGCGTAGGTGAGACTCAACATCCCCTTGTCGGTGTACTCGCGGTGGACGAACCAGACCTGAACCGTCTCGCTCTCACTCTCGTCGTCGTCGGCGCTCATGTCCCGACCTTCGGACGGCGGCGGTTTGTAGGTTTCCGGTGTGGGACGACCGCGCAGTTGAAACGGGCGGGTCCACTACTCGACGGCGATGGACGCGAGCGGCGTGCGCGAGCGGGCGAGCGACTTTCCACGGGAACCGGGGGTCTACCAGTTCCTCACCGACGAGGGGCAGGTCCTCTACGTCGGGAAGGCCGTGGACCTCCGCGACCGGGTGCGCTCGTACGCCGACCCGCGCTCCGAACGCATCCGCCAGATGGTGCGCCGGGCGGAGGACCTCGACTTCGCCGTCACGGACACCGAGACGCAGGCGCTCCTCCTCGAAGCGAACCTCATCAAGCGCCACCAGCCACGCTACAACGTCCGCCTGAAGGACGACAAGTCCTACCCGCTCGTCCAACTCACGGACCACGACTTCCCGCGCGTCGAGGTGACCCGCGACCCCGACGAGGGCGCGACGGCCTACGGGCCCTACACCGACGTCGGCCGGGTCGAGACGGTCGTGAAGGCGCTCCGCGAGACCTACGGGGTTCGGGGCTGTTCGGACCACAAGTTCCAGAATCGCGACCGACCGTGTCTCGACCACGACATCGGTCTCTGTAGTGCGCCCTGCACCGCCGAGATCGACGTCGAGAGCTACGTCGCGGACGTCGAGTCGGTGAAACGCTTCTTCGAGGGCGAGACCGGTGTCCTCGCGGACCCGCTCGAACGCGAGATGGAGCGGGCCGCCCAGGACCAGGAGTTCGAGCGCGCGGCGAACCTCCGCGACCGCCTCGACGCGGTCCGCGCCTTCCACGGGGGCGGCGGTGAGGCCGTCGCCGGACAGAGCGGCGAGCGCCACGTCGACGTCCTCGGCGTGGCCGTCGAAGGCGACAGCGCGACCGTCGCCCGCCTCAACAGCGAGGGCGGCCAACTCGTCGAGCGCGACCAGCACCACCTCTCCGCACCCGAGGGCGAGGACCGCGTCGCCGAGGTGCTCGGGGCGTTCGTCCCGCAGTACTACGCCGAACGCGACCTGCCCGACGCCCTGCTCCTCCCCGAACACCCGGACGACGCGGACCTCGACGCCTGGCTCGACGCCGAGGGCGTGGCCGTCCGCGTCCCCGGCGCGGGCCGCGAGGCGAAACTCGTCGACCTCGCACTCAAGAACGCCCACCGACGCGCTGGCGGTGGCGACGGCACGGGCGCGCTCGCGGACGCGCTCGGCCTCGACGCCCGCCCCACCCGCATCGAGGGCTTCGACGTGAGCCACGCGCAGGGGAAGGCCGTCGTCGGCAGCGACGTCACGTTCGTCGACGGCGCACCCGCGAAGGGCGACTACCGCCGGAAGAAACTCGGCGAGGAGAACGACGACTACGCCAACATGCGCCGCCTCGTCGCCTGGCGCGCGACGCGGGCCGTCGAGGGCCGCGACGACCGCCCCGACCCGGACCTCCTGCTCGTCGACGGCGGCCAGGGCCAACTCGACGCCGCCCGCGACGCGCTCGACGACGCCGGTTGGGACGTCCCCGCCGTCGCGCTCGCCAAACAGGAGGAAGTCGTCGTCACACCCCACACCACGTACGACTGGCCGGACGACGCGCCCCACCTCCACCTCCTCCAGCGCGTCCGCGACGAGGCCCACCGCTTCGCCGTCCAGTACCACCAGAGCCTCCGGGACGACGTCTCGACGGCGCTCGACGAGGTGCCGGGGGTCGGGCCGGAACTCCGCAAGCGCCTCCTCCGGCGCTTCGGAAGCGTCGACGGCGTCCGCGACGCCTCCGCCGAGGAACTCCGCTCGGTCGACGGTGTCGGCGCGGAGACGGCCGACACGCTCGCACGCCACCTCTGACCCTGCCGACTCGGACCGGTCGGCGCGCGTACCTTTATACCCGAAGCCGAACGATTCGGAGGTATGGATTCGACGGGGCGACGGCTCTTCCGTGAACTCGGGCGGGCGAGCACGAGCGTCGGCACTCGCTCCGACGGACGGAGCCAGTCCGAGGCCGCGGCCGGCGACACGACCGGGTTCGGCACGCTCCACTGGCTGTTCGTCGCCCTGCTCGTCGTCGCCGTCGCGCTCGCGGTGTTCGTCTCCGTCTGGTACGCGGTCGGCGTCCTCCTGCTCGCGCTCGCAATCGTGACCGTCGCGAGTTCCGTACAAATCGTCCAGGCGTACGAACGTCGCCCTTACACGGTGTTCGGAGCGTTCCGCGGGATGCTCGGCCCCGGTCTCCGGTTCGTCCCGCCGTTCGTCTCGAAGAGCTACGTCTACGACGTCCGGACGCGGACGCTCGACGTCCCGACGCAGGAGGCCATCACCGAGGACAACTCCCCCGTCCGGGCGAACGCCGTCGTCTACATCCGGGTCGTGAACGCCGAACGGGCCTTCCTCGAAGTCGAGGACTACGAGACGGCCGTCCTCAACCTCGCACAGACCACCCTCCGGGCGGTCATCGGCGACATGGAACTCGACGAGACGCTCTCCCGGCGCACCGAGATCAACCGCCGCATCCACGAGGAACTCGACGAACCGACCGACGCGTGGGGCATCCGCGTCGAGGGCGTCGAGGTCCGCGAGGTGATGCCCAGCGACGTCGTCAAGAGCGCGATGGAACGCCAGGCGTCCGCCGAGCGCACCCGACGCGCGATGATCCTCGAAGCCCAGGGCGAGCGCCAGTCGGCTATCGAGCGTGCCCGCGGCGAGAAGCAAGCGGCCATCGTCCGCGCGCAAGGGTCGAAACAGGCGCAGGTCCTCGAAGCCCAGGGCGACGCCGTCGCGACGGTCCTCCGCGCCCGCGCCGCCGAAGCGATGGGGGAACGCGCCGTCATCGAGCGCGGCATGGAGAGTCTGGAACGCATCGGGCAGAGTCCGTCGACGACGTTCGTCCTCCCGCAGGAACTCACCTCGCTGCTCGGGCGCTACGGGAAGCACCTCTCGGGGAGCGACGTCGGTGGCGGGGGCGCGGGTGGCGGTGGCCTCCGGAGTCGCGACTTCGACGCGGAGACCGTCGAGTGGCTCGGGCTAGACGAGATCGACGACCTGGTCTCCGAGGTCGTCGACGACGAACGGAGCGAAGTCGAGATCGAAGTCGAGGAGCCCTAGGCGAGTTTCGGTCGTCGGCGGACGACGGCGCGGCCGGCCGTCACGAGTGCGAGGACGACCCCCGAGAACAGCGAGGCGCCGACGAATCCGATCAGGAGTTTCCCGACGAGCGTCGACTTCATGAACTGCTTGACGGTCAGGTCGGTCGTCCCGACGACGAGCGACGTCGAGAACGCGCCGACGAGGAAGAGTGCCGCCAGTCGAACGGCGGTCCGGCGGCGTTCGTGCGCGTCGAGTCGTGCGGCCGCCCAGCCCGCACCGGCGAGGAGACCGACGAACGAGAGGGCGCCGACGACGTGCCCGGCCGGCGGGAGTTTCGGGATGCCGAACCAGAGCATCACCGCGTACCAGACGGCGAGGCCGACGGCGTACGTCTCGACGGCACCGGCCAGGTCCCGGAGTGAGTCGGACACGTCCACGCAGACGGGCCTGAACGGCAAAAATCTTGATACCGACGCGGCGTGTGCTATCGGTCACTGGATGCGAGGTCGATGTAAATTCTTTTCAGTGTCGTGCTGTTTCGGCCGTGCTATGGACGCCGACACCGACCGCGACCGCACGGCCGCGAACCGCCACTCCGCAGTGTCCGGGGTGACGTAACCGTGCCGCTCGGCTTCCCGCTCCCCGACCTGATGACCATCGTCATGCTCTCGTTCGCCATCTGTACGACGGTCTGTGCGCTGGCGATGGAGGCGGCGGTCATCTTCACACCCGCGTTCCTCTTCGTCTTCCCCGTCCTCGTCACGGGGTGGCCGATGCTCCACCCCGCGGAGGCCATCGGTCTCTCGCTCGGTGTCGAGGTGTTCGGCTACACGAGTAGCGTCTCGGGCTACTGGTACCGCGAGCAAGTCGACTTCGGCATCGCCGCGAAACTCCTCGCCATCACCATCCCCATCGCCATCGTCGCACGGGCGGTGTCGTTTCTCGTCCCGTCGAACGTCCTCCTGCTGGCGTTCGGCTTCATGCTCGCCGGTCTCGCCGGCGTGCTCTTCCAGGCCCACCGCCACGGCGGCCGCTCGCTCACCGAGGTCGTCCCCTTCGGCGAGTACCTCCACTCGCCGACGGTCACGAAGGACTACCTCCCGCAGACGCGCCTCTTCGGCGAGGAGGGGCGTGGCTTCGACCTCTCGAACAGCGACCGCGGGTTCGTGGCCGTCGGCGGGGTGATGGCCGGACTCGTCGGTATCGCAATCGGCGAGATATCACAGACCGTCCTGAGCATCCGCAAGCGCGTCCCGCTGAAGATTTCGACGGGGACGAGCGCGCTCGTCCTCCACGTCACCATCATCGCGGCGTTGTTGATGACGCTCGCGCTGATGCGCTTCGCGCCGGGACTCGCCGGCCACGGGTTCTCCATCCCGCTCCGCGCCCTCGCGGTCATCGCGCCGACCGTCGTCGTCGGCGGACAGGTCGGCTCTTACGTCAACTCCCGACTCTCGGAGGAGACGACGCTCCGTGTCCTCATGACGGCCTACTTCCTCGTCGGCACGTTCGTCGTCGTCCGCGTCCTCTTCCTCTGACCCGCGGGCACACTCTCGCGTCCGCGGCGCCACCGACCTGTCCGAAAAGAGCAGCATTGGAACTCGGTCACTTCCGCACGGCGACGGCCCCGACCACGCCGCCCGGAATCCCGACGACCAGCGGCGCGACGGCGGTGAACGCGCTCACGCCGAAGCCGGCGACGAGCGAGACGACGATACCCAGCGCGTAGACGCCGACCGCGGCGACGACGGTCTCTCGGCTCTTCTCGACGGCCGCGGCGCCCAGCGGGACGACGGTCGCGGCCATCGCGGCGAGCGGCGCCCACGGCGAGAGCGCCCGTCCGCCGACGAGCGCGGGGACGCCCACGGCGACGGCGGCGACGACGAACGGAACGAGGAGTGTCTCGCGGGGGTCGAGACGACGGCCGGTGTAGCCGAGGAGGCCACCGAGACCGAGCAGGACGCCCCCGGCCGGGACGACGAGCGTGAGGTAGACGTCGCCCAGCAGGCCGGGGTTCCGACTCGGGTCCGGGTCGGGGACGACGGCGAACGACCAACCGACGAGCGCGAGGCCGGCGACGAACAGTGCGGCGCCGACGAGGCGGTGCCTGTTCACGGTCGGTGCGTTCGGTCGCCCGGGAGAAGGGCGTTCGGGCCGGGGTGGGCCGTCAGCCTACCAGTCGTCGGCTTCGGGTGCGAGGCTCTCGGACTCCGGTTCGGGTTCGACGCCCTCGTCGCCGGCGTCGAGGTCGAACTCTTCGCGGATGTCGCCGATGCGGTCGCGGATGTCCGCCGCGAGTTCGAACTCGAGGTTGTCGGCGGCCTCGGCCATCCGTTCTTCGAGTTCCTCGACGAGGAGGGCGGCCTCCTGCTCGTCGGCGGGACCGTCGCCCGCGACGCTCGACGTGTCGGTCTTCGCACCGGGGAGGTTCGCCTCCGAGACCTCCTTCTCGATGGTCGTCGGCGTCGTGCCGTGTTCCTCGTTGAACTCCTCCTGGATGCGGCGACGGCGCTGGGTCTCGTCGATGGCTTCCTCCATCGCCTCGGTGGTCTCGTCGGCGTAGAGGACGACCTCGCCGTTGACGTTACGGGCGGCTCGCCCCATCGTCTGGATGAGCGAGGTGCGCGAGCGGAGGAAGCCCTGCTGGTCGGCGTCGAGGATGGCGACGAGACTCACTTCGGGGATGTCCAGTCCCTCGCGGAGGAGGTTGATGCCGACGAGGACGTCGAACTCCCCGAGTCGGAGCCCGCGGACGAGTTCGTGGCGTTCGAGCGTGTCCGTCTCGTCGTGCATGTACTCGACGGCGACGCCGGCCTCTTCGAGGTACTCGGTGAGGTCCTCGGCCATCCGCTTCGTGAGGGTCGTGACGAGCGTGCGCTCGTCGTTCTCGGTGCGCTCCTGGATGCGCGCGAGCAGGTCGTCGATCTGTCCCTCGGCGGGCGAGATTTCGACCTTCGGGTCGACGAGGTGCGTGGGGCGGACGATCTGTTCGACGATCTGGTCGCTCTCCTCGCGTTCGTAGTCGGCGGGCGTCGCGGAGACGTACAGCGTCTGGTCGGTCTTCTCCTCGAACTCCTTGAAGGAGAGCGGGCGGTTCGCGTACGCCGACGGGAGGCGGAAGCCGTTCTCGACGAGGCTCTCTTTCCTCGATTTGTCGCCGGCGAGTTGCCCCTTGATCTGCGGAACAGTCCGATGAGACTCGTCGATGACGGTGAGGAAGTCGTCGGGGAAGTAGTCGAGGAGGGTGTAGGGGGCGTCGCCCATCTCCCGGTCGGAGAAGTAGAGCGTGTAGTTCTCGATGCCCGAGCAGTAGCCCGCCTCCTTCAGCATCTCCAGGTCGAAGGTAGTCCGCTCCTCGATGCGCTGGGCGGCGAGCATGTCGCCCTTACGCTCGAAGTAGGAGACGCGCTCTTCCATGTCCGTCTCGATTCGCTCGACGGCCTCTTCCAGGGTGTTCTCGGGGATGGAGTAGTGCTCCGCGGGGTGGACGAGGACGGCGGGTTCCTCGCTCTTCACTTCGCCCTCCAGCGGGTCGAGTTTCGTGAGTCGGTCGATCTCGTCGCCCCAGAACTCCATGCGGACGGCGTAGCGTCCGTACATCGGGTATATTTCGACCGTGTCACCGCGCACGCGGAAGGTGCCCTGCGTGAAGTCGACGTCGTTGCGCTCGTAGTTGAGGTCGACCAGTTTCGAGAGGAGGTCGTCGCGGCCGATCTGCTGGCCACGCTCCAGTTGGAGGGACATGTCGACGTAGTTCGACGGGTCACCCAGGCCGTAGATGGCCGAGACCGAGGCGACGACGATGACGTCGTCGCGGGTCAGAAGCGAGCGCGTCGCGGAGTGGCGGAGTCGGTCGATCTCCTCGTTGACGGAGGCGTCCTTGTCGATGTAGGTGTCGGACTGCTCGACGTACGCCTCGGGTTGGTAGTAGTCGTAGTAGGAGACGAAGTACTCGACGGCGTTGTTCGGGAAGAGGTTCTTCAGTTCCTCGTACAGTTGCGCCGCGAGCGTCTTGTTGTGGGCGATGACCAGCGTGGGCTTCTGGACTTCCTCGATGGTCCACGAGACGGTGTTCGTCTTGCCGGAACCCGTCACGCCCAGTAGAGTCTGTTTGTCCGCGCCGTTCTCGAACCCGCGAGCCAACTGCTCGATGGCCTCCGGCTGGTCGCCCGCTGGGTCGAACGGGGCGTCGACCTCGAAGTCGTGGTCCACGTCCGGCCGGTCGACCGAGAGGGGACCCTCGCTGTCACTCATTGGCTCTAGCTAGGTCCGAGGAAACTTGAGTGGCGCGCCGTCACCGCTCGGCCGCCACCGCTCGGCCGCAGTCCGCCGTCCGCCGAGTCGCCGACCGTGGTCCGTCGCCGAGTCCGGCGAACCCTGTCGCCGGCCGAAGCTTTTCGGCGTCGCAGTCGCAACTCCGAGTATGTCCCGAGAGAAACTCGCCGAAGCGGCTGACGTGCTCGAAGCGGCGGCGTCCGACGCCGACGACGACCTCGCGGAGCGCCTCCGCGGCCAGGCCGACCAACTCGCAAAGCTCGCCGACCGCTCGTCCGGGCCGGACCACGGCCGACTCGCCCGCCACATGCACACTCTCAGCGACCTCGCCGACGACGCCGACGGCGACCTCGCCGACGAGATCCAGCGCGCGTACGACCTCGTCGAGGGGTACCGCTCGACCGTCAGCGGCGTCTAGACCGCGACCCGTCGAACCGGCGAACACTGTTTTACCCTCGGCGTCGGTACCTCCGACTATGACGCAGGAGGATCTCGACGCGGCCGTCGAGAAGGTGCGCGAGGCCGCCGAACACGCCCACGAGGACCGGCCGGCCGAGGAACTGGGGAAGATCGCCGACGACCTCCAGGAACTCGCGAGTTCGCACGACTCGCCCGACGAGAAGCGCATCCGCGGACACCACTACACGCTGCGCGAACTCCACGGCGAACTCAACGAGGACGCCCGCGTCCACCTGGAGGACGCCATCGGGCACGTTGAGTCGGTCAAGGACAAGGTCGGCATCGGCGGCAGCTAGTCACGGTCTCTTCTCCCAGATTCCCGGACTCGTCGAAAGAACGGAAACGAAGACGGACGACGTCGGTCGTCGTCAGTCGGCCGTCGTCAGTCGCGACGCCGGACGAGCAGGAGCGTCCCGAGCAGCGCGACGAGTGCGGTCACGACGCCGAAGCCGGGCGACTCGGCGGCGGTCGTCATGGTCGTCGACTCGGTGGACGCGGTCGTCTCCTCCATCTCCGTCTGCGGCGTCATCGTGGTCGTCTCCTGCTCTTGCTGTTCGGTCGCGGTCGTGGTCGCTGTCGTGGTAGTGGTAGTCGTCGTTGTCGTCGTTGTCGTCTGACTGTCGCTCCCGTCACTGCCGCCGTCCGTGCTGTCGGTCTGCTGGGTCACTTCGACGGTGAGCGTGTCGGTGCTGGTGTGACCGACTTCGTCGGTGACGCGGAGCGAAACCGTGTAGGTTCCGGGGTCGTCGTACGTGTAGGAGACGGTCTCGCCGGTCGCCGTCGTCGGGCCGACGTCCCACGCGTAGGTGACGATGTGGGTCTCCCCGTCGCTCGCCGTGTTCGGATCGAACGTGACGGTCTCGCCCTCGGTGACGGTCACGTCCGAGCCGAGTTCGACGGTGGGCGGCGTCAGGTCGACGAGGACCGTGTCGGTGGTCGTCTGCGTGCGCTCGCCGTCGCCGTCGGTCGCGGTGACGACGGCGCGCTGGGCGCCCTCGGAGGCGCCATCGGTCACGGTGACGTTCGCGGCGTAGACACCCGAACTGACTTCTTGGAGGGTGACCGTCCCAGCACCGAACGCCGAGAGGTCGGCCGTCACCGTCGCGACGTCACCGGAGACGGTCGCGGTGACGCGGACGGTGTGGTTGGCCGCGACGGCACCGTCGCCGTCGGTCGTGTCGGTCAGGTTCGTGGACTCGATAGCCGGTCCGGGGTCGTAGGCGACGCGGGCGACACCGGCGCTCTGGACGCCGGTCAGGTCGTTCCCGCTGGCGTCGTAGACCGTGTTGGTCGTCCCGTTCAGGTAGGTGTACTCGACCGTCTGGCCGCTAGCGCCGAGGTGGAGCACTTCGAGCGCCGGGCCGCCGGTCCAGTTCACGCCGGCGATGGGCTGTTTGCCCGCGTTGCCGAACTTCGTGTAGTTGCCCTGCTCGTCGACGAGGAGGACGTTCTCGCTCCCGTCCACGAGCGGGACGGTGACGTTCCCGTCGCCGTCGAAGTCGGCGGGCGCACCGACGCCGAGGCCGTTGTTCGACCCGATGCCGCTACTGTAGATCTTCACGGGCGTCCCCGACCCGTTGTAGTAGAACACCTGGTCGGAGTGGCCGATGTAGACGAGTTCCTCCGTGCCGTCCTCCGTGAGGTCGGCGATTCCGAGGACGGCCTTCGAGTTGAGGCCGTCGGCGACCTCCGTGGCGTTACCGCCGACCTCGACGCGGTAGACGGTGCCCGAGGTGACGTTCGTGTAGAGGACGCCCGGCCGACCGTCACCGTCCCAGTCGCCAGTCGTGACCTTCGTCCGCTCTTTCTTGGCGTTCGGGGCGAGGTGGTCTTTCTCGCCCGTCGTGTCGATGGCGTACAGTTCCTGCTCGCTCGTCACGTACGGCACCTCGACGGCCGAGTCGTCGTCGAGGTTTCGGGCCGGGCCGATAATCTCCGCGCTGACGTTGAGGTCGACGACGGACCCGTTCGCCCGGACGAGTTTGAGGTGTCCGTCGGACTTGTCGACGAAGACGAACTTGTACGGCGATTCGTCTCCGGAACTCTGTGCCGTGGACGCTGCACTCGCGCCCACACCGGCCGTGAGTGCACTCGCGACGAGCAGTAGACTGACGACGACCGTCAGCGCCCGCCGCGGTGCGCTGCGTGTTGACTGACGCTTGGAGGACATCAACTGGGCGTTTGACGACCCACCGGGAAGTGTATGATGGCCGAACTGTCCCGTCTCCACGGCGACGCTCGCCCGTCGCGTCGCCGTTCAGCAGACCGGCTTCGGGTTGACGCCCATGCTCTCCAGTTGCTCGACGTACTCCTCGTAGGCGTGCTGGACGGCCTCGTTGGCGGCCGTCTCGGCGCGCTCCCAGTCGTCCTCGTCCTCGCAGACCTCCTCGAGGAGGTCGAGGGCGCGCTCCCGTTGGTCGTCGAGGTCTCCACGGAGGTCGCGGAACGTCTGGGCGGTCTGTGGGTCGGCCTGACCGACGAAGAATCCGACGAGTTGGTCTTTCGACTTCTCGGTGGCGAGCACGCGCCCGAGGAACCCGCCGGCGCGCTCGACCGTGTCGTCGAGGTCGCGGAGGTACTGCTGCATCTCGGAGGGGTCGTCGCTCGGTTCGTGGCCGTCGAGTTTGCTCACGACCGTCTCGTAGTGGTCTCCCTCCTCGTCGGCGGCGGCGGCGAAGGCCTGCTGTGCGGGACTGTCCGCCTCCTCCGTGCGTGCCCACTCTTCGAAGGTCTCGCCGGCGTGGTACTCGGCGTCCGCGGCGGCGCGGAGGACGGCTTCGGCCTCCATCTCGCCACCCGTCGCGGCGTACAGCGACTTCGAAGAGCCGAGTCGGGAGAGTTCGGTCTCGTTCGCGTCCTGGACGGCGTCGAGGAGTTCGACTGCGTTCATGGGTGGCCGTTCGGCGGGTGAGGGTTTGTAGGTGTCCCTTCGGTCCGTCGCGTCGGTCGGAGCATCGCGTCGCGGTCGCTACGCGGCGTCGAACGCAAAAAAACGAAGCGTGTCGGTGTCGGCTTACTCGCCCGTCTCGATGGGGGCGTCCACGAGGTTGCCCCACTCGGTCCACGAGCCGTCGTAGTTGGTGACGTCCTCGTAGCCGAGCAGTTCGCTCAGGGCGAACCACGCGATGGAGGAGCGCTCGCCGATACGGCAGTAGGCGATGACCTCCTGGTCGTCGGTGACGCCCTCGGACTCGTAGAGGTCACGGAGTTCCTCGGCGGACTTGAAGCGGCCGTCCTCCTGGACGGTCGCGGCCCACGAGATGTTCTCGGCGCCGGGGACGTGGCCACCGCGCTGGGCGGTCTCCTGCAGTCCGGGCGGCGCGAGGATCTCGCCGCGGTACTCCTCGGGCGAGCGGACGTCGACGAGCGGCACGTCGCGCTCGATGGCGGTCTCGACGTCGTCTCGGTAGGCGCGGATGCCCTCGAAGGGACCGCGTGCCTCGTAGTCGACTTCGGAGAACTCCGGCACCTCGTCGGTGGTCGGGTAGTCCTGGTCGAGCCAGTAGTCGCGGCCACCGTCGAGGAGACGGACGTCGTCGTGACCGTAGTACTTGAACTGCCAGTAGGTGTAGGCGGCGAACCAGTTGGAGTTGTCACCGTAGAGGACGACCGTGGAGTCCTCGGAGATGCCGTGACTGCCGAGCAGGTCCGCGAAGTCCTCCTTCGAGAGGATGTCGCGCTCGGTCTGGTCCTGGAGTTGCGTCTCCCAGTTGAAGCCGATTGCGCCCGGTGCGTGGGCGTCCTCGTACGCCTCGGTGTCGACGTCGACCTCGACGAGTCGGAGGTCGGGGTCGTCGCTCTCGAACTCGTCGAGTCGGCTCTCGACCCAGTCGGCGGAGACGAGAACGTCGTTCGCGTAGTCGCTGTTTTCGACCATGTTCGCTTCTTGCCACCCCGACCTCTTAATAGCACACACCTCGGCAGGTTCCCCCGTCCATCGGTTATACCGGAGAATATTGCTCACTGTCGACACTGCAACTCGTCGTTCGACGACAAAACGGGCAATCGTTGCCGTCGTCACGGACCACTACCCACCTCGGCCCGAACCCCGCGGTCCTAAGAGTCCGACCCGTCTACACGCCACCATGAACGAAGACGCCATCGTCTCCCCGGAGTGGCTGGCCGAACACCGCGACGACCCCGACGTCGTGGTCGTGGACGTCCGCGACGCCTGGGAGTACGACGGTATCGGGCACGTACCCGGTGCGGTCAACGTCCCGTACGACGCGATTCGGGCCGAGGAACACGCCGCCGAGGGGGCGGAAGACGGCGCGGACGAAAGTGCGAGCGAGTCGGTCGAGTCCGGTCGGGCGGGGATGCTCCCCGGTGCGGACACCTTCGCGACGCTGATGGGCGAGGCGGGCATCACCCGCGAGGACACCGTCGTCGCCTACGACGACCACCACGGCGTCTTCGCGGCACGCCTACTCGTGACCGCGCTGCTCTACGGGCACCCGCCCGAGCACCTCCGCCTGCTCGACGGTGACTACAGCGCGTGGACGCGCGAACACCCCGCGAGCACCGAGACTCCGGACGTCGCGGCGACCACCTACGAGGTGACCGACCCCGAACACGACCCGCTCGTCGACATCGAGGCCGTCGAGGAGGCCGTCGACGACCCCGACGTCGTGGTCGTGGACACGCGCTCGCCCGAGGAGTACGCCGAGGGCCACATCCCCGGTGCCGTCAACTTCGACTGGCGGGAGGTCGTCGACGAGGAGACCCGCGGACTCCGCCCCGCCGACGTCGTTCGGGACGTCCTCGCGGAGAAGGGAATCGTCCCCGAGAAGCGGGTCGTCCTCTACTGTAACACCGCCCGCCGCATCAGCCACACCTACGTCGTCCTCCGGCACCTCGGCTACGAGGACGTCGACTTCTACGAGGGGAGCCTCACCGAGTGGAAACGCGAGGGCCGCCCGCTCGTCTCCGAGTAGCGTCGCGACTCACTCGACGAGTTGTGTCTGTCGAGTGCTCCCTTCTTCGTCGGCGAGCAGTTGGGTCGCCTCGACGACGAGCGCGACCACCAGCGGCCCCGCGATGATGCCCACCGTCCCGACGGTGAGCAACCCGCCGGTGAAGCCGATGAAGTAGAGACTACCGGGCAGGCGCGCGCGTTCGCGAGAGAGACGGGGGCGGATGAGGACGTCCGGGAGCCACGCGACGACGAACCCCGCGACGACGAGGACGAGGATGGCGGCGTCGACGTTCCCGAGACTCGTCTGGTAGAGCGCCAGCAGGCCGACGAGGAGACTCGGGCCGACGATGGGGAGGAACTGGAGCGTCCCCGCGACCACGGCCAGCGTGACGGGGTACTCGTAGCCGAGGGCGAAGAACGTCGGCGCGGCGAGGAGGAACGTCCCGACGCCGGTCGCGACCTGGATGACGTAGATACCGTAGAGCGTCGCACCTGCCCGCCGTTCGAGCGCCCGGACGACGTCGTGGAACCGCGGCGGGATGGGACCCAGGAGCGCGGCCTGCGCCTCGCGGTGGCGCATCAGGAGGGCGAAGACGAGGAGGCCGAACAGCGTCACCTTCACCGCGAGCACCGGCAGTGCCTGAACGGCGACGAAGACGAGGTCGGCGAGGTACCCCCGCGCGAACCCCGCGACGACGGAGAGGTCGACGGCGTACCGGAACCCGAGGACGTCGACGACGACGCTCGCCGGCACCTCGCGGACGAGGTCGATCAGGACGTCGCTCCGGAGGTAGAGCAGCGAGACGATGGCGGTCGTCAGGAGCGCCGCGACGAGCGTCGCGAGGACCGACGTGACGGCGCTCGCCCACCACGGCGAGAGCCCTCGCGCCTCGACCCGGTGGTAGAGCGGCGTCAGCACGTACGCGACGGTCAGCGCGAAGAAGACGGTCCCCGCGACTTCGAAGAGGACCGCCCCCGCGACGGCGAGGAGGAGGGCGAGGAGTCCGATGAGTACGTGACGGCGGGACGCGGGCACGCCGACGGCTACCCTGGCCACGACCAAAACGCTTCGCCCCGCGTTTCGACTCCTTTAACAACCACCACTTGTAACAACCGGGTAATGAGACGCAGAGACGTCCTGAAGGCCGGTGCGGGCGCCGGTCTCGGACTCGTCGCGGGCTGTGCGGGGAACGGCGGGGAGACGACCACGACGACGCCGTCGACCACCACGACGGCGACGGACCCCTACGCCGGGGAACTCCACGTCGCGACGTACCAGCCGTTCGTGGACGCTCCGAGCGTCAGCCCGGGGTCGTGGATCAAAGAACAGTTCGAGAAACAGTACCCGAAGGCCACGCTGAAGTGGCTCACGCCGCAGTCCGAACTCAACTACTTCGTCCAGCGCAAGCAGGCCGGAGTCGGGGTCGACGCCGACGTCTACGTCGGCCTGAACGCCGACGACCTCGTGCGCGTGGACCAGGAACTCGGCGGCGACGACCTGTTCGAACCCATCGACGCGGGCGCCCTCGACAACGAGGGCCACGTCCGCGACGAACTCCGATTCGACCCGAAGAACCGGGCGATCCCCTTCGACACCGGGTACATCAGCCTCGTCTACAACGAGAAGAAGGTCTCGAACCCACAGACCTTCGAGACGCTCGCGAAACCCGAGTACGCCTCGAAGCTCCTCGCCCAGAACGCACAGACGAGTGACTCCGGGCAGGCGTTCTTGCTCTGGACCATCGCGACGCTCGGCGAGGAGAACTACCTCGACTACTGGAAGCGCCTCGTCGACAACGGTGCGCGCCTGCTCGACTCGTGGTCGGCGGCCTACTCGGCCTACCTGAAGGAGCGGCCGATGGTCGTCTCCTACTCGACCGACCAGGTGTACGCCCACCGCTACGACCAACCGCTCGCCGAACACCAGGTCGGCTTCCTCAACGACCAGGGGTACGCGAACCCCGAGGGGATGGCCCGCTTCGCCGACACCGACACGCCCGAACTCGCGACGGCGTTCGTCGACTTCATGCTCTCGAAGGAGGTCCAGTCGAAGATTCCGGTCCTCAACGTCGCGTTCCCGGCGACCGACTGGGCCGAACCGCCCGAGAGCTTCTCGAAGTACGCCCACCGTCCGCCCGAGACGGTGACCCACTCGTACGACGAACTGAAGGGGAACCTGGACCAATGGGTCGAGCAGTGGGCCCGTCAGGTCGCCAGCAACTGAGTCGGTCGCTCGAACGCGCCGCCCTCCCGCTCGCGGGTGTCGCCACGGCCGCGGTGCTCGTCGTGGTGTTCTACTACCCGGTGGGCATCGTCCTCGCCGAGGCACTCCTCCGCGACGGCGCGCTCACGGCCGAACCAGTCCTCGAAATCCTGTCGGACCCGTTCTACACGGGCGCGCTCCACACGCTGTTCGCCGACCCGTTGGCCGTCCCGGCCGGACTCCTCGCGTGGGCACGGGCGGGGTTCGGCGTCGTGAGCTTCGGGCTCTTCGGCTTCACCGCGTGGCAGGCGTTCCTCTCGACCGTCGCGAGCCTCGCGCTCGGGCTCCCCGGCGCGTACGCTCTCTCGCGCTTCGAGTTCCGCGGCCGGCGGACGCTCCGCTCGCTGACCATCCTCCCGTTCGTCCTGCCCTCCATCCTCGTCGCCATCGGGTTCGTCGCCATGTTCGCCGAGCAGGGCGTGCTCAACGACGCCCTCCGCGCGGTCGGACTCCCCACGGTCACGCCGCTCTACACGCTGGAAATCGTCGTCGTCGCGCACGCGTTCTACAACGCCCCGCTGGTCACGCGCGTCGTCACGGCCGCGTGGGAGGGCGTCGACGCCCGGATGACCGAGACGGCGCGCGCGCTCGGCGCACCGCGCTGGCGGGCGTTCCTCGACGTCGTCCTCCCCCAACTCCTCCCCGCCGTCCTCACGGGCGCGCTGCTCACCTTCCTCTTCACGTTCATGACCTTCCCCATCGTGTTGGCGCTCGGCGGACTGCGACTCGCGACGGTGGAGGTGTGGCTCTACGCCAACGTCCAGCAACTCGAACTGGAGACGGCCGCCGCGCTCGCCGTCGTCGAGACCGTCGTCTCGCTCGCGCTCACCTACGCCTACCTCCGCTACGAGGGGGCACAGGCGGGCGGCCTGGGCGGTCTCGGCGGGACGCCCGAGCGCGACCGGCTGTTCGGGCGTCTCGCACACCTCTCGGACCCCCGTCGACTCGCCATCCTCGGCTACGGTGCCGTCGTGCTCGTCGTGTTCGTCGGGCCGCTCGCGAGCATGGTCGCCGAGAGTTTCACCGGCCCACAGGGGGTCACGCTCCGCCACTACCGCTTCCTGCTCGAACGGCAGGTCGCTGGGGGCGCGTTCCAGGTGAAACCGCTCCCCGCTGTCCGCAACTCCCTGCTGTTCGGCGTCGCCACCCTGCTCGTGGCGGTCCCGATGGGCGTCGTCGTCTCGGTGGTCACCACGCGGGAGTTCCTCGGCCGCAAGACCATCGACGCGCTCCTCATGGGGCCGTTCGCGGTGAGCGGAATCGTCGTCGGACTCGGACTCCTGCAGGGGTTGGTCTTCGGTCTCCCGGTCCCGTTCGTCGGCCGCGTGCCCGTCACCGGACCGGTCGCCATCGTCGCCGCCCACGCCGCCGCGGCCTACCCGTTCGTCGCGCGGACCGTCACGCCCATGCTCGAACGCGTCGACCCGCAACTCGTGGAGTCGGCCCGCGCGCTCGGTGCGTCCCGGACGCGCGCGCTCCTCGACGTCGAACTGCCCATCGTCGCGCCGGGCGTGGTCGCGGGCGCGGCGTTCGCCTTCGCCATCTCGATGGGCGAGTTCGACGCGACGGTCTTACTTGCGGAGGGTGCCCAGTCGTACACGATGCCGGTCGCCGTCGAACGCTACCTCGGGAATCGCACGCTCGGCCCGGCCACCGCGATGGGGACGGTGCTCCTCCTCGTGACGGCCGCGAGTTTCGTCGTCGTCGACCGCGTCGGAGGCCGATACGAGTGACGTCCCTCACGCTCTCCGAACTGACGAAGGCGTACGGCGAGGTGACGGCCCTCCGCGACGTCTCTCTCGACGTCCGCGACGGCGAGTTCTTCAGCCTCGTCGGTCCCTCGGGCTGTGGGAAGACGACCACGCTCCGCCTCGTCGCTGGCTTCGAGGAACCGTCGTCGGGCGTCGTCAAGTTCGGGGGCGAGCGACCCGACGGTTCGCGAACGTCGTCGGCGACCCACTCCGACGGAAATGAGCGACCCGACGCGACGGGAGGACGAGACATGACGGGCGTCCCACCCGAGGAGCGCGACGCGGGCATCGTCTTCCAGCACTACGCGCTCTTCCCGACGATGACCGTCCGCGAGAACGTCGCGTACGGACTCCACTTCCACGACACGCCCGAGGGGACCACCGTGGACGAGCGCGTCGACGAGTTGCTCGACCTCGTGGACCTCTCGGGGATGGGCGAGCGCGACCCGCGGGAACTCTCCGGGGGGCAACGACAGCGCGTCGCCCTCGCCCGCGCGCTCGCCCCCGAACCGGCTCTCCTCCTCCTCGACGAACCGATGAGCGCCCTCGACGCCCGCCTCCGCGAGCGCCTCCGCGTCCAGGTGAAGGAGATCCAGCAGGACCTCGACATTACCACCCTCTACGTCACCCACGACCAGACGGAGGCACTCGCCATCTCCGACCGCATCGCCGTGATGCACGACGGTCGCGTCGAACAGGTCGGCACCCCCGAGGAGGTCTACCGGGAACCCGCGACCCGCTTCGTCGCGGACTTCGTCGGCGACAACAACCTCTTCGAGGGGGACGTCGTGAACACTCCACACGAAACGGAGGGGTCCGTGGTCGCCGTCGACGACCGCGAGTTCCGCGTCCCCGGCGACCACGACGGCCGGGTGACTGTCTGTCTCCGGCCGGAACACCTCGTGCTCGGGGAACGGGAGAACACCCTCGACGCGACGGTCGAGAGCGTCGAGTTCCTCGGCGACGCCTACCGACTCCACTGTGACTGGCGGGGTCGGGAGGTGCTGGTGAAGACCGACACCGAACCCGGACGGGAGACCGTCACCCTCGGCTTCGACTCGAACGACGCGTGGGTCCTCCCGGACGCCCACCGCGCTTAACCCCTGGCCACGCGAGAGTCACGAGTATGCGCGAGGATTTCCTCCTCCTCGACCCCGGCCCGGTCCCGCTGAGTCACGACGTCCGCGAGGCGATGCGGGACCCGATGGTCTCGCCCCGCTCCGACGAGTTCGAGGCCGTCTACGAGCGCGCACAGGACGAACTCGACTACGTGTTCGAACACTCGACGCTCGACGAGTCCTCGACCGCCAGCGGCGGGACGTCGCTGATCCTCGACGGCCCGGCGACGGTGGGGATGGAGGCCGCCGTGTCGAACCTGGTCGACGACGACTCGTCGGTCGTCGCCGTCGTGAACGGGGCGTTCGGCCGGCGGTTCGCCCGCATCGCCGAGCGCCACTGCTCGGTCACGACCGTCGAGTTCGAGTGGGGTGCCCCGGTCGACACCGCCGCGGTCGCCGAGGCCGTCACCGACGAGACGGACGTCGTCACGGTCGTCCACAACGAGACGAGTACGGGTGTCCGCAACCCCGTCGAGCAGGTCGGGGAAATCGCCGCGGCCCACGACGCCCACTACGTCGTCGACGGCGCCACCTCCGTCGGCGGCGACGAGTTCCGTATCGACGACTGGAACGTCGACATCGCCGTGGTGGACGGGCCGAACTGCCTCGCCGCTCCGCCAGGCGTCTCCGCGCTCTACGTCACCGACGACGCCGCCGAGGCCGTCGACGGTGCGGGGGCGCCGCTCAGTCAGGACCTCGACCGCTACCGCCAGGCGGCCGAGGACCACCGGACGCCGTTTACGAGCGCCGTCCCCCTCTTCCGCGGACTCGCGTTCGCCGTCGAGGAACTCCGTCACGAGGGGATGGGCGAGCGCATCGCCCGCCACCGCCAGCAGGCCGCGGCGTTCCGCGACGCCTTCGAGGCGATGGGTCTCGACCGCTTCCCCGAGTCGTCCGCGGACGTCACGCCCTCGAACACGGTGACCGCCGTCCAACTGCCGGCGGACGTACGCGGCGACGACAGCGCGGCCTTCTTCGACGCCGTCGAGAAGCGCGGCGTCTCCATCGCCGGTGGACAGGGCCCCCTCGACGGCACTATCTTCCGCGTGGGCAACATGGGCAACCTCACCGCCGAGCAGGTCCTCCGCGGCGTCCGTGCCGTCGGCGAGTCCTTCCAGGAGGTGGGAGTCGACGTCGACGCCGAGGCCGGGTTGGCGGTGGCACGCGAGCGACTTCGATAGTCCGGTCGCGACCACCACCCTCCGCGACGCCGACTTTTTAACACGTCGTATGACGTAGTAAACAACATGTCCGACAACGGTGGGACCGACGAGTCCGACGGGCCGGCCACGGACGACGGCGCGTCGCTCGAAGCCCTCCGAAACGCCCGCTCAGAGGCGCGCGAGACGCTCTCCGAACAGTCCCAGATGTTCAGGCGTACCGACAAGAAGGCCATTCGACTCCTGAAGTTCAACGCGACGCTCCTCGTCGTGTTGGCGACGCTGCTCCCCGCCGTGGCGAACGCGAACCTCGGTGTGACGGTCCTGTTCAGCGGCTACCTCGCCGTCGGGTTCGTCTGCCTGCTCGCGTCGGCCGCGATGGCCGGCGTCGCGTACACGACGACCGCACAGTACAGCGGTATCGGTCCGACGGACCTCTCGAAGACGGTCATCGAGAACTACCACTCGAAGCGCTTCGAGAAGCGACTCGTGAGCGGGTACGCGAAGTGGATCCGCGGTAACCGCCGGACGAACACGCGGAAGGCGCCGCTCATCACGGCGACGCTCCTGTTGATGCTCGGCGCGATGGGCGGGTTCCTCCTCGCCTTCTTCGCGACGTTCAACGGGAGCGTCCCCCGTTTCCTGCTCGCCGCCGTCGTCGTCGTGCTCGTCGGCGCGACCTACTTCTCGCGCCTCCACGAGCAGATCGCCCGGTGGCGGCGGGCCGCGAAGAAGGCCGGTCAGGTCGACGACGGGGACTTCGACGCCGTCGACGTCGTCGACCCATTCCACGGCGAGCAACTCTCGACCGGCCGCGAGGAGGGTACGGGCAACGAGTAGGGACGGCGAATCGGGGGCAAGCGTTGCCGTAACTGACGGTTATAGATTCCTGGAGAAATATGCACTACGTACATGAGCGACGAGGACCGACAGGGGTTCGACACGGACGCGGTCCACGCGGGCCAGGAACCGGACCCCGCGACGGGCGCGCGCGCCACACCGATCTATCAGACGACGTCCTACGTCTTCGAGGACGCCGAGCACGCGGCCGACCTCTACGCCCTCGAAGCGGAGGGCGACGTCTACTCGCGCATCAGTAATCCGACGGTCGAGGTGCTCGAAGAGCGCCTCGCCACGCTCGCGGGTGGGACGGGTGCGGTCGCGACGGCCAGCGGGATGGCCGCCCTCGACGCCGCCACGTTCGTCCTCGCCTCCGTCGGCGACAACGTCGTCTCTTCTTCGGCTATCTACGGCGGGACGCGCACCTACCTCGAACACACCGCGGGACGGCGCGGTATCGAGGCGCGCTTCGTCGACCCACTCGACTACGAGGCCTACGAGGAGGCCATCGACGAGGACACCGCCTACGTCCACGTCGAGACCATCGGCAACCCCTCCTTAGTGACGCCGGACTTCGAGAAACTCGCCGACGTCGCCCACCGTAACGGCGCGCCGCTGTTCGTCGACAACACGTTCGCCACGCCCGCGCTGTGTCGGCCGCTGGAACTCGGTGCGGACCTCGTCTGGCACTCGACCACGAAGTGGCTCCACGGGTCCGGGACGACGCTCGGCGGCGTCCTCGTCGACGGCGGGAACTTCGATTGGACGGCCGAGCGCCACCCCGAAATCGCCGGCGAGAACCCCGCCTACCACGGTATGGTCATCGACGAGGAGTACCCCGACGCGCCCGTGGCCGCCGCGACCCGTCTCCGGGGAACCCGCACCCTCGGGAACATGCAGAAGCCCTTCGACGCGTGGCAGACCCTCGAAGGCCTGGAGACGCTCCACCTCCGCATGGAACGCCACGCCTCCAACGCCCAGCGAGTCGCCGAGTACCTCGCCGACCACGAGGACGTCGCGTGGGTGAACTACCCCGGACTGGCGGACCACGAGACCCACGACAACGCCACGGAGTACCTGGAGGGTGGGTACGGCGGGATGCTCACCTTCGCGCCCGAGGGCGGCTTCGAGGCCGCCAAGCGCGTCTGCGAGGAGACCGAGTTGGCGAGTTTCCTCGCGAACGTCGGTGACGCGAAGACGCTCATCATCCACCCGGCGAGCACCACCCACGCACAACTCTCCGAGGAGGCCCAGCGCGAGAGCGGCGTCCACCCCGACATGCTCCGCGTCTCCGTGGGCATCGAGGACCCTGCGGACGTGGTCGCCGACCTCGAACGGGCCATCGAACGGGCCAGCGCCGCCGGCGGGGAGTGACCTATGGACGTCGAACGCGACACGCGCTCGCTGGGGTCGTTCACCTTCGAGTGCGGTGACGTCATCGACGACCTCGAAGTCGCCTACGAGGCCTACGGCGAGTTCACCGGCGACAACGCGGTGCTCGTCTGTCACGCCCTCACCGGCAGCCAGAACGTCGCCTCGCGGAGCAGCGGCGACACGGCGGGACAGGCCCGCGCCTGGTGGAGCGACGTCGTCGGTCCCGGGAAGGCCATCGACACGACCGAGTACTACGTCGTCTGTGCGAACGTCCCTGGATCGTGTTACGGCACGTCCGGGCCGGCCACCGAGGCGCCGGACGGCGAACCCTACGGGACGGACTTCCCGCCCGTGACGGTCGGCGACTGGACGCGCGCCCAGCGACGACTGCTCGACGACCTCGGCGTCGGCCGCCTCCACGCCGTCGTCGGCGGGAGCGTCGGCGGGATGAACGCCCTCGACTGGGTGAAGCAGTACCCCGACGACGTCCGCCTCGTCGCGGCCATCGCCACCTCCGCCCGCCTCGACCCGCAGTGTCTCGGACTGAACGCCATCGCCCGCCGCGCCATCACCACCGACCACGACTGGGACGGCGGCGACTACTACGGCGAGGACCACCCCGACCCGACCGACGGTCTCGCGCTCGCCCGGCAGATCGGCCACATCATGTACCTCTCGAAGGCGTCGATGGAGCGGAAGTTCGGTCGGCGCTCCGCGGGTCGCGGGTCCGTCCGCGACACCTTCCCGGTCGACGAGGCCGCGGGCTTCTTCCCCTACCGCGAGGTGGAGTCCTACCTCGACTACCAGGCCGAGAACTTCGTCGACCGCTTCGACGCCAACGCCTACCTCTACCTCACCCGCGCGATGGACGACTACGACCTCTCGGAGGGGTACGGGTCGGACGCCGAGGCCATCGGCGCCTTCGACGGCGAGGCGCTCCTCCTCTCGTTCACGGGCGACTGGCACTTCACCGTCGAGCAGTCCGAGACGCTCGCCGACGCCTTCCGCGAGGCGGACGCCGAGGTCGCCCACCACGTCGTCGACTCGGACCACGGCCACGACGCCTTCCTGGTCGAACCCGAGAACGTCGGCCCACCGCTCTCCGACTTCCTCGCCGCCGGCGTCGGCGGCCGTGCCGTCTCCGATACGGAGGAGTCAGAACGGAGCGGACACGCACCGGTCCACAACAGTCTCTTCCCCGGGTGACGGTCGCCCGATTCCCCTCGTCTCGTTTCACTCGCTCACTTCGCCACGAGTCTCGACTCCACCCAGTCGGATTTACCCGAGGTAAACCTCGACGTCGGTGAGTCGCCCGTGTCGGTGTCAGACACCCGACCGAACGTATCAGGGACCCACTGTTCCACCGTCTGTCGCCGTCAGACACGACCTGTCGTGGCTCGACGGACTCTGACGTGTGTAAGACATTCGGCGTCGTCTCCAGTTAAAAAAATGTGTACGCTCACGAACTATACGCAACTGGTAATTCCATACTTTAATCTTGCGGCCGTTCGTGGGGTAACGTATGGGGGAAATTGGGGGTTCACAGCCCAACCCGACGTCGACGGCGTGGGGGCGCCGTCTCGCCGAAGTTATCGCACTCGCCGTTCCGCCCGCGCTGCTGGTCGCCGTCTTCGCGGCGCCGCGGACGGTGAAAGAATCGCTGGTCCTCGCCGTGAGTGACCCGACGGCCGTCGGGTTGTGGGCGTCACACTACGTCCACTTCACGGAGAGTCACCTCGTCGAGAATCTCGTCTCGTACGCACTGCTCGTACCGACCTGCTACGCACTCTGTGCACTCAGCGGACGCCGACGACGGTTCTGGGGGGCCTTCGTCGCGTTCCTCGTCGGCTACCCGCTCTTGCTCTCGACGGCCGACGTCCTCCTCGGACAGCCAGGCGTCAGCTACGGGTTCTCGGGCGTCGCGATGGCCTTCTTCGGCTTCCTCGGTCTCTCGCTGTTCACGTTCCTCGCCGAGCACTTGGAGGGTGCTACACTCGACCACGCGCCGGCGGTCTTCTTCGCGGGCGCGTCGCTCATCGCCGTCGTCGCACTCCCGTCGAGTCGCCGGGCGACCACGGCGGGCGTCGCCGCCGCGCTCATCGCGCTCGGCTACGCCGTCTCGTGGTACACCGCGCTCCCGGTCGGTGCGCTCCGCCGGGCCTTCGCGAATCCGGGCGTCGTCGAACTCCCGGCCTTCGCGCTCTGTCTGTTCGTCGCGACCGTCTTCGCCGGGTTCCCGGCGAACCCGTTCCGCTCGGGTGTGGTCGTCAACGTCTACGTCCACTTCGTCGGCTACTGCACCGGGTTCGTCCTGCCGTTCGCGTACCTCCAACTCCGGTCGGTCCGTCGGGGGTTCGACGAGGAACGTGAGCCGTCGGATACCGCCGACCGGGTCTCGGGGTCGCTGTCGACCGAAGGCCGCGTCTGAGCCCTGGAGCGCGTCTCAGCGCTCGGCGTCGAGGAGTCCGTCCTCCTCGAAGACGCGCGCGAGTCGGTCCATCGTCGCGACGACGACGTCGCAGTGGGGGCGCACCGCTGGCTTCGGGAGGAAGCCGATGGACTGGCCCGCCACCTTCAACATCGGGAGGTCGTTGGCCCCGTCGCCCACGGCGACTGTCTCCGTGAGGTCGACGTTCTTCTCCACGCAGAGTGCCTCCAGCGCCTCGTCCTTCGTCCCCTCGATGAGCGGGCCGTCGGCGTCGCCGGTGAGGTGGCCGTCCGCGACGGGGAGTTCGTTCGCGACGATAGTGTCGACCGCGACGTTCTCGCGGGCCAGCGCCGCCTCGACGCCGGGCGTGAACCCGCCGGTGAGGATGGCGGTCGTGTGTCCCGCCTCGTTCAGTCGCTCGACGAGGTCGGCCGCGCCCGGCCGGAGGTACACCTGTTCGTAGGCGGCCTGCGCTTCGGGTTCGGGGAGACCTTCGAGCAGTTTCGCCCGCTCGTAGAGACTCTCCGCGTAGGAGAGTTCGCCGCGCATCGCGCGGGTCGTGATGTCCTCGATCTCGTCGGCGACGCCGTACTGCTCGCCGAGCAAGACCATCATCTCGGAGTCCGAGAGCGTCCCGTCGAAGTCGAACGCAACGAGTGCCATGTGGTAGGCGTTTTGCGCGGGGGTGCGTAAGTGATTCGTGATTCTGACGACGGGACGCGACCCACTTCCCGAACCCGACTCCCGACGCCGCATATCTCAGTTATCGCGCCCATATCTCGGAAACGGTTCGCCACCGCCCGACCCCGTGACGGCCCGGTCCTCGGCGGCGGTGGTGTCCGGGCACGGTGAGCGGTCAGAACGTGACGTCGTACGTGCACACTCGCTGGTTCCCGACCAGATATCGATACACGTACGTGCCTAATTCCGGCCGGAATCGACCCCGACAATTCGCGCCCATGTGGAAAGCATTAACCTCGCGCGGCAGTTTCGTCCGAGCATGAAGGTTCTCGTCACGGACCCCATCGCGGACGCCGGTCTCGACCGTCTCCGCGAGGATGGCCACGAAGTCGTCACCGCCTACGAGGTCGAGGGGGACGCCCTCCTCGACGCCGTCGCCGACGCGGACGCGCTCATCGTCCGCTCCGGTACGGAGGTCACCGAGGAGGTCTTCGACCACGCCCCCGACCTGCAGATCGTCGGCCGCGCCGGCATCGGCGTCGACAACATCGACATCGACGCCGCCACCGACCACGGCGTCATCGTCGCCAACGCCCCCGAGGGCAACGTCCGCGCCGCCGCCGAGCACACCGTCGCGATGGCGTTCGCCACCGCCCGTTCCATCCCGCAGGCCCACGACCGCCTGAAGGCCGGCGAGTGGGCGAAGGGTGACTTCCTCGGGACGGAGGTCAACGGCAAGACGCTCGGTATCGTCGGTCTCGGTCGCGTCGGCCAGGAGGTCGCCAAGCGCCTCGGCAGCCTCGGCATGGACCTCGTCGCCTACGACCCCTACATCAGCGAGGAGCGTGCCGAACAGATCGGCGCCGACCTCGTCGACCTCGACGACTGTCTCGACCGCGCGGACTTCCTCACCGTCCACGTCCCGCTCACCGACGAGACGGAGAACCTCATCTCCGAGGAGGAACTCGCCCAACTCGAAGGCGGTTACGTCGTCAACTGTGCACGCGGCGGCGTCGTCGACGAACCGGCGCTCGCGGGCGCCGTCGAGGACGGCGTCCTCCAGGGCGCGGCCATCGACGTCTTCGCCGAGGAACCGCTCCCCGAGGACTCCCCGCTGCTCGACGTCGAGGACATCGTCGTGACGCCCCACCTCGGCGCCTCCACGGCCCAGGCACAGGAACACGTCGCCGTCACGACGGCCGAGCAGATTCTCGCCGCGTTCGCGGACGAACCGGTCCTCAACGCGCTCAACGCGCCCTCTGTCGACGAGAGCGCCTTCCCGCGCATCGAACCGTACATCGGTCTCGCCGAGACGGCCGGGAAGGTCGCCGCCCAACTGTTCGACGGCCGCGTCGAGCGCATCGAGATCTCCTACGCCGGCGACATCGCCGCCGAGGACCTCGACCTCGTCACCGCCAGCGCCCAGAAGGGCGTCTTCGAACCGCTCGAGTGGCAGGTCAACGCCGTCAACGCCCCACGAGTGGCCGAGGAACGCGGCATCGAGGTCACCGAGTCGAAGACCCGCCACTCCGAGGACTTCCAGAGTCTCCTCTCGGTCACCGTCGGCGACGACGAGACGGAACTCACCGTCTCCGGCACGCTGTTCACCGGCGACGAACCCCGTCTCGTCTCCATCGACGGCTACCGCGTCGACGCCATCCCCGCGGGCAACATGCTCGTCGCCCGCAACTACGACGAACCCGGCGTCATCGGCTTCATCGGCACCGTCCTCGGTGAACACGACGTGAACATCGCCGGCATGTTCAACGCCCGCGAGACCATCGGCGGCGAGGCGATGACCGTCTACAATCTCGACGACGACGTCCCCGAGGCGGCCGTCGACGAACTCGAAGCCGACGAGCGCATCATCGAGGTGCGCGAACTCGAACTCAGCGAGGCCCCGTCCGGCCGCGAGTAACGCTCCCGTTCTTACCCACGTTTTTCGACTCCCGCTTCGCCGCTTCCCCCGTCCTCAAGTACCACGCCCGCTTCGACGTTCGCGTGCACAGTGACGAGCGTCTCGTCCGCGGTCACTCCGGACGGCTCCTCCTCGTCGTCTCGCTCGGGTGGCTCGCGATCCAGGGCGGCCGACTCCTCCTCTCCCCGCTCGTCCCCGAGATAACCACCGACCTCGGTGTCTCCTCGTTCCTCGTCGGCATCGCGTTCACCACGATGTGGGGGATCTACGCGTTCCTCCAGTACCCGTCGGGCCGCCTCTCCGACGCCCTCTCACGGAAGACGCTCCTCCTCACCGGTCTCGTCTGTTGTGTCGTCGGGTTCGCGGCCCTCGGTGTCGCCCCGACCTACCCGCTGTTCCTCGTCGGCTCGGCGGTCGTCGGACTCGGTGCGGGCTGTTACCCGACGGCCGCCCGCGCGCTCGTCTCCGACCACTTCGTGGAGAAACGCGAGAAAGCGTTCGGTCTCCACACCGGGTCCGGCGACGTGGGTGGCGTGGCCGCTGCGGGGGTGGCCGCCGCGGCGCTCGCCCTCGCGACGTGGCGGACGGCGTTCGTGCCGGTCGTCGTCCTCCTCGCCGTCGTCACCGTCGCCTACCACCGCCTGAGCCGCGAGGCGTTCGTCGTCGAGCGCTCCGACCTCGCGGTCGTCGCCACCGCCCGACGACTCCTCGCCGACCCCCTGATGCGCGGTCTGCTCGTCGTCTACGTCCTCTACGCGTTCACCTGGCAGTCGACGGCGGCCTTCCTCCCGACGTACCTCGAACTCGGCAAGGGGTTCGACCCGCTGGTGGCGAAGGTGGCGTTCGCCCTACTGTTCGCCGTCGGCGCCGTCGCGAAACCCGGCGCTGGCTACGTCGCCTCCCGCCTCCCACGCAAGTGGCTGATTCCGTCCGCCCTCGTGTTGGGGGCGCTGTCGCTGGCGGGCGTCGTCCTCGCGTCGTCGCCGCTCCCCGCGCTGGTCGCCGTCGGTTGCTTCGCGGTCGGCCTGATGGCCTACCCGCCGATGATGCAGTCGTTCCTCATGGACACGTTCCCGGACGACAGCGCGGGCGGCGACCTCGGGGCGATGCGCTCCGTCTACATCGGTCTCGGGGCGCTCGGGCCGACGTACGTCGGGGCCGTCGCCAGCACCGCGACCTACGCGCTCGCCTTCACCGGTCTGGTCGGTTGCCTGCTCGTGAGCGCGACGCTCCTCGTCTACCTGGCGGACTGACGACGCGGACGCGGACGCAGACGCGGCTACTCGCCGAGGACGTCGAGGACGCCGTCCGCGTCGGCGGGGGCCGGGACGGGTTCGGCGCCGGCGGCCGCCGCGGCGTCGGGGTCCTTCAGCAGGTGGCCGGTCGTCAGACAGACGACCTGCTCGTCCGCGTCGACGACGCCCTGCTCGCGGAGTTTGTGGAGACCGGCGACGGAGGCGGCGGAGGCGGGTTCGACGCCGACGCCGTCCTGTGCGAGTTCGCGCTGTGCGGCGGTGATCTCCTCGTCCTCGACGGCGACGGCGGTGCCGCCGGTCGCGCGGACGCCCGGGAGCGCCTTCGGCGCGTTCACGGGCATCCCGATGCGGATGGCGGTCGCGCGGGTCTCGACTTCCTCCCAGCGTTCGACCGACTCGGCGCCCGACTGGATGGCCTCGACGAGCGGTGCGGCGCCCTCGGCCTGGACGCCCGTAATGGCGGGCATCTCGTCTTCGTCCATGTCGCCGGCGGCGACGAGTTCGCGGAAGGACTTGTAGAGCGCCGCCGTGTTGCCGGCGTTCCCGACGGGGAGGACGATGCGGTCGGGGTACTCGCCGGTCTCGGCCTTCGACTGTTCGAGGATCTCGAGGGCGATGGTCTTCTGACCCTCCAGTCGGAAGGGGTTCAGCGAGTTGAGGAGGTAGGCTTCGCCGCGGTCGGCGAGTTCGGAGACGACGTCGAGGCAGTCGTCGAAGTTCCCGTCGACTTCGAGGATGCGCGCACCGTGGAGGGCAGCCTGTGCGACCTTCCCGGCGGCGACCTTCCCGGCGGGCAGGAGGACGAGGACCTCCGTGTCCGCGCGGGCGCCGTAGCAGGCGAGCGCGGCGCTCGTGTTCCCCGTGCTCGCGCAGGCGAGGCGGTCGACGCCGAGGCGCTCCGAGACCTTCACGCCGACGGTCATCCCGCGGTCTTTGAAGGACCCGGTTGGGTTCATCCCCTCGTGTTTCACGCGGAGGTCGGCGACGCCGGTGGCGTCCTCGATGCTCGGGACGGTGTAGAGCGGCGTGTTCCCCTCCTCGATGCTGACGCCCGTCTCGAAGGGGAGGGCGGCGGCGTAGCGCCAGACGCCGCTCCCCTCGAAGTCGTCGAAGCCGGCGTACTCGTCGTAGCGTGCCTCCAGGAGGCCGTCACAGTCGGGACAGCGGTAGATGACGTCGTCGAAGGGGGCGTGCTGTTCGCCGCACTCGATACAGGTGAGCCAGACGCCGTCGTCGGCCACGTCGGGGGTCTCCTCGGCTTCGAGGTCGAGGTGTGCGCTCGTCATTACCGTCACCTGCGGACCCGAGGCACAAATAGGGGACGTTCTTCTCCGTCGAACAATCGTGGAATCGGGAGGCGGCCGGACGTCAGTCGCCGTTCAGCAGGTGGACGAGCAGCCCTTTCTGGGCGTGCATCCGGTTCTCGGCCTGCTCCCAGACGATGGCGGCGTCGCTCTCGATGACGTCGTCGGTAATCTCCTCGCCGCGGTGGGCGGGCAAGCAGTGCATGACCGCGGGGTCGTCACCGTGGGCGAGGAGGTCCTCGTTCACCTGGAAGCCGCCGTCGTAGAACGTCTCGCGTTTCTCCTCGGGGTTCTCGGCGTCGGCCATACTCACCCAGACGTCGGTGTAGACGACGTCCGCGTCGTCGACGGCCTCGACGGGGTCGTGGGTGACCGTCGGTTCGGCGCCGTACTCGCGGGCGCGCTCGAACACCGACTCGTCGAAGGCGTACGCCTCGGGCGTGGCGACCGAGACGTCGAGGCCGGCCATCGCCGCGCCGACGACGAAGGAGGCGCCGACGTTGTTGGCGTCGCCGACCCACGCCACCTCGGCGTCGAAGCCACACTGCTCGCGGACAGTCAGGAGGTCCGCGAGCGTCTGGGCGGGGTGGGCCTCGTCGCTCAACCCGTTGACGACGGGGACGTCGGCGTACTCGGCCAGCGCCTCGAGGTCGTCGTGGTCGCCGACGCGTGCCATGATGGCGTCGACGTAGCGGGCGAGCGCGCGGGCGGTGTCCTTGATGGGTTCGCCGCGGCCGAGTTGGATGTCCTCCTTGCCGAGGAAGACCGCGTGGCCGCCGAGTTGGGTCATCCCGACCTCGAAGGAGACGCGGGTTCGCGTGCTGGGCTGTTCGAACAGCATCGCGAGGCTCCGCTCGGGGAGCACCGCGTGTGGTTCGTTCGCCGCGACGTCCGCCTTGAGGGCGGCCGCCTCGGCCAGCACGGCGTCGAGTTCGTCGGGGTCGAGGTCGTCGATGTCCAGAACGTCGGTCATAGGTACAGTGAGGTCAGGAGAGTTGTTCGCAGGCCCGCTCGAGCACGGCGACGCCGCGGTCGAAGTCCGCGAGGTCGATGCGCTCGTCGGGGGCGTGGTCCAGCGAGGAGTCGCCGGGTCCGTAGGTCGCCATCGGGCAGTCCCACTCGCCGGCGAAGATGTTCATGTCGCTGGTCCCGGTCTTCCGCAGGTGTGTCGGTTCGCCGTCGGTGTCACGGATGCCCGCGCGCAGGGCCGCGGCGACGCGGTTGCGCGGGCTCTCCATCACCGGCGGGATGCTGTCGAGCCACGAGACGTCGACGGAGGCGTCCTCGCCGACGTAGGTGGGGAGGGCCGCCTCGACGGTCGACTGCACCTCGGGGACGGTCTTCGAGGGCGGGACACGGAACTGGGCGTCGACGCTCGACTCGAAGGCGAGACCGTCGTCGGAGACGCCGCCGTCCATCGAGACGGGCTTGGTGGTGACCTGCTCGAAGACGGGGTCGTCCGACTCGTCGACGAACGCCTCGGAGGCGTCGTGCCACCAGTCCATCGCGTATTCGAGGGCGTTGGGACCCGGCCGCGACGTGTGTGCGGACGGAGTCTCGCCCGCGAACCGGCCCTTGACGAAGCCACGGTAGCCGAGGGTGAGGTTGTCCCACCCGCTCGGCTCGCCGTTGACGACGGCGTCGGGCGCCTCGCGGGTGTCGACGAGGTGGCGCGCCCCGCGGGAGTTCGTCTCCTCGCCGACGACGGCGACGAAGGAGACGCCCGTGCGGACGGCCGCGACGGCCATCGCGGTGAGCGGTCCCTTCGCGTCGACGCTGCCGCGCCCCCAGAGTTCGCCGTCCTCCTCGCGGACGGGGATGTCGCCGGGGACGGTGTCGATGTGCGAAGTGAGGAGCACCGAGTCGTCGGCGGGCGCACGGACGTTGCCCACGTCGTCGATGGTGACCTCGCGACCGTGTTCCCGGAAGAAGTCGGCGAGGCGCTCACAGCACTCCCGTTCCTCGCCCGACACCGACTGGATCCCGACGAGGTCGGCGAGCAGTTCGCGGGCGGGTTCGTCGGGGTGGTCGACGGCGGACTCGCTCACGAGAGGGCACCCCCGACGATGTGTGTCCCGTGGTTCCCGCAAGCCGCGATGATCGGGTCGCCGAGCGTGGCGTCGCCGATGACGACGCGGTCGACGCCGCTCGCGAGCGCGGTCTCCGCGGCCGCGAGTTCGTGGTCGTCGGCGCCCGTCTCGCGGAGGGCGTCGAAGCCGTCTGCCGTGTCGACCGTCCCGGCGGCCGTGTGGCCGTCCGAGAGGAGGACGAGGTCGACCTCGGCCTCGGGGTCGCAGACGGCGAGTGCGCCCGCCACGGCCGACGCGACCTCGGTAGCCGCGAGGTGGACCCGTTCGTCGTCACTCCCGACCTCGGCGAGCGCCGGTCCCGAGACGACCGGGACGTAGCCGTCGTCGAGGAGCGTCTCCAGCAGGTCGACGTTGACGGACTCGACGCCGGCGTCGGAGCCGAGTAAGAGTTTCCCGTCGATGCCGGAGAGTCCGACGCCGGCGACGCCGCTGGCCTGCATCTCGCCGACGAGCGACGCGTCGCCGTCGTGTCCGTCCACGACGACGACGTCCTCGTCGTTGACGACGAGGTGGGCGACGTCGGTGACGACCTCGCGCGACGCGGAACCGAGGGAGGCGACTACCGTGACCATGGTTTCAGGGACTGCCGACGGGGTGGAGTCCGCGGTAGTCGAGACCGGTCGTCTCGTCGAAGCCGAGCGCGACGTTCGCCGCGTGGACGGCCTGGCCCGCCGAGCCCTTCATCATGTTGTCGATGGCCGAGAAGACGACGACGCGGTCGTTGCGTTCGTCCATCTCGAAGCCGATTTCGGCGCGGTTCGTGCCCGCGACGGACTTCGGCTCGGGGTAGCGGTAGACGCCGCCCCCGCCGGAGACGAGGTCCACGAAGGGTTCGTCCTCGTAGGCGCCGCGGAAGGCCTGCCAGAGGTCGGCCTTCGAGGGCATCTCCTCGGGGTGGACGTGACAGGTGGCGGAGGCCCCGCGCACCATGTCCACCGCGTGGACGGTGAAGGAGACGGAGACGCCGAGTTCCTGCTGGATCTCGGCCTCGTGGCGGTGGCTGATCGGCGCGTACGGGCGGACGACGCCCGAGCGCTCGGGGTGCGAGGAGGCCGCGCCGCCGCCGGCGCCGCCCTCGGATGAGCCGACCTTCACGTCGACCGTGAGGTGGGCGTCGTCGAGGACGCCCGCCTCGGCCAGCGGGGTCAACCCGAGGATGGTCGCGGTGGCGTTACAGCCGCCACCCGCGACGAGGTCCGCGCCCGCGATGTTCTCGCGGTTGATCTCGGGGAGGCCGTACACCGACTCCGAGAGGAGTTCCGGGCGCGTGTGCCCGTCGTACCACTCGTCGTACTGGGTCTCCTCCTGGAGACGGAAGTCCGCGCTCAGGTCGACGACGGTGTCGGCGACGTCGCGGTACTCGTCGATGTGGTCCATCGCGACGCCGTGGGGTGCCGAGAGGAAGAGCACGTCTACGTCGTCGAGGTCCTCCGGCGAGGAGAAGCGGAGGTCGAGGTCCCGGAGGTTCGGGTGGACTGTCCCGACGCTACGCTTCTCGTACTGGCGACTCGTCGCCTGTTCGACTCGCAGTTCGGGGTGGTCGGCGAGGATGCGGAGGAGTTCGCCCCCCGCGAAGCCGCTGGCGCCGACGACGCTCGCGGTCGGCACTACAGCGACACCTCCGCCTCGACGCCCGCCTCGGCCTTCGCTTCGAGCCAGTCGACGACGGTGCCGGGGACGTCCGTCTCCACGGCGTCGTCGAGGGCCTTGAACTCGACCGTGTGGTTCACCTCGTGGATGGTGTACTCGCCGTCCTCGGTCTCCATGAGGTCGACGCCGAGCATCCCCCCGCCCACGGCCTCGCTGGCCTCGCGGGCGAGTTTGCGGACCTCGTCGGTGAGTTCGAGTTCCTCGGTCTTCGCGCCCTTCGCGGCGTTGGTGACCCAGTGGTCCGAAGAGCGGACCATCCCGGCGACGGCCTCGCCGTCGACCGTGAGCACGCGCAGGTCGCGGCCGGGCTTGTCGACGTACTCCTGGATGTAGAACACCTTGTGCTCGTAGTGACCCAGGGTCGCCTTGTGTTCGAGGATGGCCTCGGCGGCGCTCTCGGACTCGATCTTGGCCATGAGGCGGCCCCACGAGCCGACGACGGGCTTGAGGACACAGGGGAAGCCGAACTCCTCGACGGCCTCCATCGCGCTCTCGGTCGTGAAGGCGACCGACGTCTCGGGCGTCGGGACGCCCGCGTCTTCGAGGGTGAGACTCGTCTTCACCTTGTCCGCGCAGACGTCCGCCGTGTCGGGCGCGTTCACCACGGGCACGCCGTAGTGCTCGGCGAACTGCGTGGCGTACTTGCTCCGCGAGGTCGCGAGACAGCGGTCGAGGACGACGTCGAGGTCCTCGAACGTGCCGCCCGCGTCGTCGAGACCGAACTGCTGGTCGCGGACGTCGATCTTCTCGACGTCGTGGCCGCGCTCGCGAAGCTCGTTCAGGAGGAGCTTCTCGTCCTTGCGGATCCGTGAGTAGAGCAGTCCTAACTTCACGGTTACTCCCCCCAGTCCTCGTCGAGCTCGGGCGCCCGTTCGAGGACCGGCGGGTTGACGTCGGTGACCTCCAGCTCGGTGCCGCAGGTGCCACAGTCGACGATCTCTCCAACTTCCAGGTTGTCGTGCAGGTCCACGTCTGCCCCGCACTCGACGCATTCGGTCATTGTTCACTCACACCTTTCGACGGGGTACACTTAACACTACCGGACTTGTTTGTAATCTTACAAAAGAGCAGACTCCGCTCTACGTGGACGAGAACGCCCGAAACCCCGAACTTCGAACCGTGCCAGTTATGTCTGGTTTCTGTTTAATGCCCCCAGAACGGGGCGGGAGTGGTGGTCGCGGCGGGAGCGGACGACCCGCTCGCGGACCGACCACTCGCGGTGCTCGCGGTCGTCGGAGTCGGGTCCGTCCCTCAGACATAGTCGGCCACCTCCGCGGCGAGTTCGTCCTCGGCGGCCGCGAGCGCGTCGCGGGCGTCGCCGACGAGCGTGCGGTCGTGCTCCAGGTCTTCGGTGGCACTCGCGAGCGTCGCCTCGGCCGCCTCGGGGGCGGGACCGCCACGGGAGTCGCGCATCGCGACGCTGTGGGCGGGGTCGAGGGCGGCCTTCACCGCGTCCTCGCCGACCGCCTCGTCCAGCGACTCGCCGAGGTGTTCGCGGGCGGCGGCGTCGAGGGCCTCGTAATCCGCTTCCCCGGCGTCGCTCGCGGTTTCACCGCTCGTGCGTTCGGCGGCTTTCGCCGCCTGCGCGACCACCTCGTGGGCCGTCCGGAAGGGGACGCCGTGCATCGCGAGGAGGTCCGCGACGCCGGTCGCGGTCGAGAACCCTTCGCCCGCCGCGTCGGCGAGCGCTTCTTCGGGCCAGTGGGCCGTCCCCACCGCACCCGCCGCGACCTCCGTCGCCTCGACGACCGCGTCGACCGTCTCCCACGCGTGGGTGGTCGCGTTCTGCAGGTCGCGGTTGTAGGCGCGGGGGAGTCCCTTGAGCGTCGTGAGGAGTCCCTGCAGGCCGCCCGCGGCGTCCCCGGCGACGGAGCGGACGAGTTCCATCGTGTCGGGGTTCTTCTTCTGGGGCATGATCGAAGAGGTCGAGGCGTAGTCGTCGTCGAGTTCGACCAGCCCCTTGTTCGAGAAGACCACCAGGTCCTCGGCGAGACCCGAGAGCGTCGTCGCGACGCCCGCGAGCGCGGCGACTCCCTCGTAGAGGAAGTCGCGCGCCGAGGAGGCGTCCATCGAGTTCTCGACCACGCCGTCGAAGCCGAGCAACTCGGCCGTGCGCTCGCGGTCCACGTCGAAGGGCGTCCCGGCGAACGCGGCCGCGCCGAGCGGCGACTCGTTCGTCCGTGCGTAGGCGTCGAGCAACCGTGCAGCGTCGCGCGAGAGTTGCCCCTCGTAGGAGCACAGGTAGTGTGCGACGGTCGTGGGTTGGGCGGGTTGGAGGTGGGTGTAGCCGGGCATCACCGTCTCGGTGTGCTCGTCGGCCACCGCCAGCAGCGTCTCGCGCAGGAGGTTCACCGCCTCGACGGCGTCGAGGAGGTCCTCGCGCAGGCGGTAGCGGATACAGGTCGCCACCTCGTCGTTGCGCGAGCGCGCGGTGTGCATCTTCCCGCCGGCGGGGCCGACGCGCTCGATGACCGCGCTCTCGATGGCCTCGTGGACGTCCTCCCCGGCGGGAAGGGCGTCGAAGCCGGCCTCCTCGACGTCGTCGAGGGCCACGAGGATGGCGCCGATGTCGTCTTCGGGGACGATGCCCTGCTCTGCGAGCATCACCGCGTGCGAGCGGTCGACCGCGAGGTCGGCCTCGAAGATGCGGTCGTCGGCGTCCATCGAGGAGAGGAACCCGCGGGCGGGGCCGCCGCTGAAACGGTCGCGGCGGACGACGGTCTGCCCGCCGTCCTGCTGTCCGCCGTCGGCGGCCGCGTCCGTGGTGGGTTCCTCACTCATCGTTTACTCCTCGCTGTCGTTCTCGGCGTCGCCGTTCCCGTCCGTCGCGAGTTCGGGCTTCGAGGCGTTGACCTTCTCCGCGACGGAGTTGGCGAGACGGCCCTGGAAGCCGTGGTACTTCGCGACCCCGGTGGCGTCGTCCTGGGTGATGTCACCGACGGCCTCCGTGTTGAAGGAGGCGAACTCCTCGGAGTAAACGGCATATTCGCTGTCGCGGGCGACGGCGCGGGCCTGGCCGCCCTCGAACTTGATGGTCACCGTCCCCGTCACCTTCTGCTGGGTCTGGTCGATGAAGCCCTCGAGGGCGCCGACGAGCGGCGCGTTGACGAGACCCTCGTAGGCCTTCTGGGACCACTCGTGGTCGACCTGCTTCTTGAAGTCGCGTTCCTCCTTCGTGAAGACGAGTTGTTCGAGCGCCTCGTGGGCGGTGAGGAGGGTGGTGGCGGCCGGGTGCTCGTAGTTCTCGCGCACCTTCAGGCCGAGCATGCGGTCTTCCATCATGTCCGTGCGACCGACGCCGTAGGAACCGGCGAGGTCGTTGAGGTACTCGACGAGTTCGACCGGCTCCATCTCGTCGCCGTCGACGGCGACGGGGACGCCCTCCTCGAACTCGATCTCGACGAGTTCGGTCTCGTCGGAGGGTTGGTCGGTCCACTCGTAGATGTCCTCGGGAGGCACGTAGTCGGGCTTCTCCAGGTCGCCGCCCTCGATGGAGCGACTCCAGAGGTTCGTGTCGATGGACCAGACGCCCTCCTTGCCGCCCTGGACGGGCAGGTCCTTCTCGTCGGCGTACTCGATCTCCCACTCGCGAGTGAGACCGAGTTCGCGGACGGGGGCGATGACTTCGAGGTCGGACTCGCGCCAGACGGCCTCGAAGCGGAGTTGGTCGTTTCCTTTGCCCGTGCAGCCGTGGGCGATGCCGTCACAGTCGTTCTCGTGGGCGACGTCGAGGATGGCCTTCGCGATGACGGGGCGGGCGAGCGCCGTCCCGAGGGGGTAACCCTGGTAGTCGGCGTTGGCCTTCACGCCGTCGAAACAGAGGTCCGCGAAGTCGTCCTTCGCGTCGACGACGTAGTGTTCGAGGTCGAGGGCCTCGGCGGTCTCGTAGGCCTCTTCGAACTCCTCTTCGGGTTGGCCGACGTCGACGGTGACGCCGATGACTTCGTCGTAGCCGTACTCTTCTTTCAGGAGCGGGACGCAAACGGTGGTGTCGAGCCCGCCGGAGAAGGCGAGCGCCGCGGTCTTGGTCTGGTCTGCCATTTGTGTGGTGTGTTGTCGGGGGTGATAGTTGGACGACGATACGGGGTTCGTGGGTCGAAACGAACGAACCGGAAGTCAGGAGGTAGGTAAAGTGGGGTCTAAGGGGACCCCGGTCGTCGTCGCGGCAGACGGAGGACGGACACGGCGCTGCCGGAGAAAGCGGACGTGGTGGCAGCGAGCGTCTGCATCGTTACTCGCCTATTGTAGAGGTCCGGTATTAAACGTTTTCGACCCTCCAGCATTTTCCGCCGGTTTCCCCGTGGTACCACGAGTCACGGCCGTGTAGCCGCCCATTTTTCCACGGCCGATGCGTACGTAACGACAGGATGGTCGACTGGCCCAGTCTGAACGCGAAAACCGTCGTCTTCGTCGTTCTCGCACTCCTCGTCACGTGGTTCGTCATCCACCTCCTGCAACTCCTCGCGACCGTCGTCCTCGGGTTGTTGAGCGTCGTCGGCGTCACGGTCGTCGTCTGGTTCCTCGTCCGAGTGTGGTGGCGGCGCCGCGAGTGAGGTCGGGCGAAGGCGGAGTTTTTTGCAGGGTGGAGAGAAAAGTAAGAACGCATGTCCCGCGCATCACTCGAAGCCGAGACCCTCCTGAAACTCGTCCTGGCACTCGTGTTGCTCTGGATCGTCATCGAACTGCTGGAGGCGGTCGTCGGGGTCGCCGCCGGCGTATTCGGGCCGGTCGTCGGCCTGCTCGTCCTCCTCGTCATCGTCCTCTGGCTCTTCGACAGGATCTAGGCGGAGCACCCATCCGTCTCGGTGTCCTACCACCGAGCGTGTACAGCGTGAACGTTCCCGTGCCGCAGGCGGTCCGCTCGCTCGCGGCCGACCTCCGGCCCGCGCTGAGCGACTTCGAGCGGATCCGTCAGCGGCCGACACTTCTCTGCAAGCGTCTCCCCGCCGAGAACCGCCGCGAGTACCTCGACGCCGAGCGCCGCGCACGCCGCGCCCTCGACGGACTGCCGCCGTTCGCGGTCCGGATCGACGGCATCGACGTCTTCGAGGACCCGCCCAGCGGGACGGCGCCGGTCGTCTACCTCTCGGTGACAAGTCCCGGACTCGACGAGGCGCACCGCCGACTCGTCGACGAGTTCGGCGCTATCGACGGTCTCGAAGGTGAGGACTTCGTCCCACACGTCACCCTCGCTCGCCAGTACGACGGCGGGCCGGTCTACCGGGAGGACCCGACCGACCGACTCCGACGGAAGGAGATCGACCCGATCGAGTGGGACGCGACCGAACTCCAGTTCTACGACGCGTCGTACGGCGAGCGCATCGATTCCGTCTCGCTCCCGGCCTGAGACCGGCCGCGACGAGTGCCCCGACGCTCAGGGCCGGGGCGGACCGTCTTCGCCCCACGCGTCCATGTCGCCGTAGAAGTTGAGCATCGAGAACTTCAACTTCGAGGGGTCGAGGTCGACCATCTCCTGGCGCTCCTCGCCGGGGAACGTCCCGTTGATGGAGTACTTCCGCATCGAGCGGCGACTCTGTTTCGTGTAGCGGCGGTCGACGAGCACCCGCACGCCGAAGTCGTCCGGCGAACGGATGACCCGGCCGAGCGCCTGGCGCGTCTTGCGGACCGTGGGGACCTCGACGCCGTACGTCCACCCGGCGTCCTCGGTGTCCTCGAACACCTGGTCGTAGGCGTCCTGCACCGCCTCGGCCCGTTCGTCGAGGTGGGGGTAGGGGACCCCCACGACGGCGACGGTCCGGGCGTCGTCGCCGTCGAAACTCACGCCCTCCGCGAGCGTCCCCCACAGCGAGGTGAAGAGGGCGGCGCCGTCCTCGGCGACGAACCGCTCGCGGAGGTCGTCTGCGGGTTCGCCCGGTTCGTCGAGGTAGAGCGGGCAGTCGACCCGGTCTCGGAGTCTGTCGTGGTAGCGCTCGGCTTCGCCGTAACTCGGGAAGAACAGGAGCGCGTTGCCCGCCGTGAACTCCACGACGTCCGAGAGTACGTCCGTGTACTGCTCCTGGACCCCGCGTTCGTCGCGTTTGCTGGCGAACAGCGGTTCGGTGTCGACGGCGAACGTGCGTCGGCGCTCCTCGGGGAACTGGAGACCGAAGGCCATCGTCTCGGGGTCGTCCAGTCCCAGTACCTCGGCGGTCACGTCGAACGGCCGGAGCGTCGCGGACATGAGGACCGTCGCGTGCACGGAGTCGAAGAGGTCGGTCGTCACCTCCCGCGGAATGCAGGTGTAGAGTTCGGCGCGGCCGTACACCTCGTCGGTGCTCTCGTCGCGGCGGACCGCCACCGTCGGGTACTGTCCCAGCGAGTCGCCCTCGGTGAGGTAGGCGTCGACGAACTCCGCGGCCTGGAGGGTCTGACACTCCTGGCGGGAGGTGGCGTCGCCGTTCCGGTAGGCGTCCTCGTACCCCTCGTCGAGGTCCTCGCCGAGCGAGATGGCGTCGTCGACGTCCTTGCCGATGCCCCGCCCGGTGTAGCGTTGGAAGAAGGTGAGTGTCAGGTCGTCGCGCTTGTGGTCGTTGGCGACGGGCACGTCCTCCCAGTTCGACCCGACGTCCTCTCTCCCGCCGTAGCCGAAGGCGTCCTCGTAGGTCTCGCCGAGCGCGTCGCGGAACGCCCGAATCACGTTCAGCGCGTCGCCGGCGCGGGGGTCCTCGCTGTCTTCTAACTCTGCGACGGCCTGGTCGAGCGTGTTCTCGGTGAGCGTCTTCGAGGCGTGGTCGCGGGCCGCGTCCTCGACGTTGTGCGCCTCGTCGAAGACGCAGACGACGTCCTCGGGGTCGCGGTCGAGCCAGCGGAAGAACTGCGCGCGGATACCGGGGTCGAGGAGGTGGTGGTAGTTACAGACGACGAGGTCGACGCCCTCCATCGACTCCTTCAGCAGTTCGTACCCGCAGAGACCGTTCTCCTCGGCGTAGTCGTAGACGTCGTCGGGCGTCCGCACGTCGTCGTAGAGCCAGGAGACGAACTCGTCGTTCGACCCGCGGAGGTTGGCGGCGTAGCGCTCGCAGACGTTGCGCTCGCGGAGGTCTTCGAGTTCGTCGGCGACGGCGTCGAGTTCGTCCATCACGGCGCTCCGGGCGTCGGCGGCGCTCTGCCCCTGCGCCCCGCCGTCCCCGTCGCGCGCCTGGTCGAGGAGTTCCTGCTGGCGCTGTTCCAACTCGCGCTTCTCGGCCTCCGTCTCGACGACTTCTCTGGTGTTGTCCCGGAGGACCTGACACTCCTCGTAGTCGACGTCGATGTGACACATCGACCCCTTGCCCTTGAACACGACGGCGCGGATGTCCTCGGCGTCGTGGATCTCACGGGCCTCCCGGACGAACTGGCGCATCTGCTGGTGGACGTTCGTCGTGATGACGACCGTCCGGTCCTCGCGGCGGGCGTGTTCGAGCGCCGGCGCGAGCGCCGCGAGCGTCTTGCCCGTCCCGCAGGCCCCCTCGAAGAGGACGTCCTGTCCGTCGTCGAGGGCGTCGCGGATGCCCTCCATCGCCTCACGCTGGTTGTCGTACGGCGACGGCTTCGGGAAGAAGCGCAGGTAGTCGGGACCGGAGTCGGGGGTGTCGCTCGTGGCCACGTTGAGAGAAATATTGGGCGGCTTACGGCTTAAGTTCGGGGTTCCGTCGACTACCCCAGCGTGCGTTCGCCGTCGCGGGTGACAACCGTCGTGAGGTCGAAGTGCTCGGGTTCGATGTAGACCTTCTTGACGCCGGGGTTGTGCGCCATCAACTCCGCTTCCATCGCGGTGATGCGGTCGTCGATGTCCTCGGTGTCGAGTTCGTCCGCGAACGCCACGTCCGCCGTGACGATGATGCGCTCGGGACCGAAGTACACCGTCCGGAAGTCGACGACCTCTTCGACGCCGTCCCAGTCCGCGACGATGTCCCGCAGTTCGTTCTCGTCGCCCTCGGGCAGACTCTCGCCGAGGAGAAGTCGTTTGTTCTCCCACGCGAGCGCGAGCGCGAAGCCCATCAGGAGGATACCGATGAGAACCGCGGCGGCGGCGTCGTAGACCGGGTTGCCGGTCACCTGTGCGAGGACGTTCCCGACGAGCGCGAGCGCGAGGCCCGCGACGGCGATGGTGTCCTCCGTGAACGCCGTCAGCGTCGTGATGTTGCTCGTCTTCACGAACGCCTCGCGGTAGCCACTCCAGTCGTGCTTGCGGATGTCGTGGATCATCCCCTGGTTCGCCTTGTTCAGGGCGTAGCCCTCGAAGACGAGGCCGGCGCTGAGGACGGCGTAGTTGACCCAGACGGCCGGGAAGGTGGAACCGGCGAACGTGACCGTCCCGCTGAGTCCCGCCGCCTCGTGGGCGACGAGGGCGTGGTAGCCGTGGTTCAGGCTCTCCCAGCCCGCGATGCCGAACAGGAGGACGCTCACGAGGAAGGAGTAGAAGAACTGCGCCTTCCCGTAGCCGAAGGGGTGGCTCTGCGTCGGCGCCTTCCCGCCGTAGCGGATGCCGACGAGGAGGAAGATTTGGTTGCCCGTATCGGAGACGGAGTGGTACGTCTCCGAGAGCATCGACGGACTCTGCGTCAGGAGATACCCCACGAACTTCAGACAGGCGATGGCCGCGTTCGCGAACAGTGCCGCGAGGACCACCGACTTGCTACTCGCCATCGCGTCGGCTTTCGCCCGCCCGTGGGAAAACAATTCGGCCCTGGACGCGTAGACGAGCGCATGACCGACTACCGACCCGGCCAGTGTAACATCGGACGAGCGGAGCGACGCAAGCGCCTCGGCTTCGGCGCCGCCGGTCTCCTCGCGACCGGCGCGCTCGTCGCCGTCCTCGTCGTGCTCGGTCTCCCCCCGCTCGCCTTCCTCGTGACTATCGTCCCGCTCTACGCCGGTCTCCTCGGTGTGCTCCAGGCGAAGGAGTCTTTCTGCGTCGGCTTCGCCAAGCAGGGTGTCTACGACGTCAGCGAGTCGGGCGAGGGCCGCCGCGACGTGAGCGACGAGGCGTACCGACGTGCCGACCGCATCCACGCCGTCGCGCTCGCCATCGAGGCGCTCGTCGGTGCGACGGTCGGCGCGGCCTGTCTCTACCTGTTCGGACTCGTCGTCTGAACCGAGGAACCCGAAGACACAGTTTCCTGGCTCTCCTTCGCCCAGCCATGTTCGCCGTCCTCTCCGACACGCACAGCCAGTCCGGCCACGAACTCGCGGGTCGTGCCCGCGACGCCGTCCGCGACGCCGAGGCGGTCGTCCACGCCGGCGACTTCACGACCGAGGCCGCCCTCGACGCCCTCCACGACGCGAGCGAGCGCCTCCACGCGGTCTACGGCAACTCCGACACGTCGGCGGTCCGCGACCGCCTCCCGGAGTCCCGGACGGTCGAACTCGGTCCCGTCAGGGCGGTCGTCACGCACCGCTCGCGGAGCGGCGCGACCGGTCTCAGGTTGCTCGCCCGCCAGCACGGGGCCACGCTCGTGATTCGCGGACACACCCACCGCCCGGCGGTCGAGACCCTCGGCGACGTCACCGTCCTGAATCCGGGGAGCCACGCCGAACCGCGCGGGAACCCCCGCGCACACGCGGAACTCGAACCACGCGAGGACGGACTCGACGGGACCATCTACACCCGCGGGGGCGACGTCGTCGAGGCGTTCCGCGTCGAGTGAGAAAACCAGTGGAGGGCCGACGTCGGGTCGGCGGGGACAGCGGTGGAGGGCCGAAGTGCGGGGCCGGGTGAGGGCCGTGGCCGCCCCGCGGAGGGTGGGTGGTAGTGGGTGCAGTCGAGGGTCTGCACGGGGTACAGGCCGTCTCTCCGACCTGTAGCAGTTGCTTCGGCGGGTACCATCAAGTACTTCGTGTAAGCTCAAACGCGCGTTTGAGTTACTTCCGACGGCCCGCTCGCCCGGCCCGTACCTACCGCCGGCGTGCGGCCCACACGACCCCGAGCACGATCAGGACGAACAGGCCGCCGAGGAAGAAGAGCGCGCCGGGCGGCAGGGCGGCGAGCGTCCCGGCACCCTCGCGGGCCGCCGTGGTCGTCGTCTCCACGCTGGCGGCGCTGAACCCGCCGCCCGATTGGGACGCCGTGGTCGTCGCCTCGCCGCCGGTCGCCGCGTCGCCGCCCGCACCAGCACTCCCGCCGAACGAGAGGCCGCCGGGCGCGAGGAGTGCCTGGACGGCGACGCTCGCGAGCGCGAGGACGCCGACCCCGCCGAGCAACGAGGTGAGCGTCGAGCGGACGTCTTCGCTCTCGGACTCGGGGCCGGCGAAGAGGACGAGCGGGGCGGCCGACGGCGCGTAGACGTTCATCTCGCGGCCCTTCTCGGAGTAGCGCGTGTCGTGGACCTCGACCAGTTCGGCGTCCTGGAGTTTGCCGAGGTGGTACTGGGCGTTCTGGAGCGTCGTGTCCACCTGCTCGGCGAGTTCGGAGGCGGTCCGTGGCGACTCGTGGAGTTCCGAGAGGATCGTCCGGGACGTCTCCGCGGAGAGGGCGGCCAGGAGCCGCTCGGCGTCCTCGTCGTCGACGCCGACGACGCGAGGTTCTCCCTCGGGCGGTTCTCGCTCCGACTCGGAGGGCAGGAGGGACATGAGACGTGGTTGGTCACCGTTCACAATCAGTCTTCCCTCTGTCACCCCCGTCGACGAAACCCTCACGTCGGTGCAGCCAGTAGAGACGGTATGTTCAGCGGCGACGTCGTCTTCGTCATCATCCTCGCGGCCATCTTCCTCTTCATAATCGCGCTCCTCCTCCTCCTCCGACGCACGATCTCGGGCTACCGCGAGGGCGTCGAAGACGCACAGAAGAAGTGAGTTCTGTCCCCCGGCGATTCTCCTCAGACGAGGTCCGCGATTCGGTCGAGGGCGGTGTCGACGTCGGACTCGGTCACGTCGAGGTGTGTACAGAAGCGGACGGTGTACTCGCCGAACTCCGTCCCGTGGACGTCGACGGTCGCACAGCGGTCGAGGAACTCGGCGGCGGTCACGCCCGCGCCCTCGACGTCGACGAGGACGATGTTCGTGTCCGGGTCGGCCGCCGAGAGACCGTCGACGTCGTCCAGCCCGTCGGCCAGACGCTCGGCGTTCTGGTGGTCGACGGCGAGGCGTCCGACGTTGTCGAGGGCGCGGAGTCCCGGCCCGGCGAGGACGCCGGCCTGTCGGAGTCCGCCACCGAAGAGTTTGCGCTCGCGGCGGGCGCGGTCGACGAACGCCTGACTCCCCGCGAGCATCGATCCGACGGGGGCGCCGAGTCCCTTCGAGAGACAGAACATCACGGAGTCGACGTGGCTCGTGATGTCCGTGACGGGCACGTCGAGGGCGACGGCGGCGTTGAACACGCGCGCGCCGTCGAGGTGGACGGGCACGCCGAACTCGCGGGCCGGTTCGGCGGCCGCGGCGACCTCCTCCGGCGGGATGGCGACCCCGCCCTTCCGGTTGTGCGTGTTCTCCAGCGAGAGGAGGCCGGTCCCGGCGGCGTGGAGGTCCTCCGCCGCGAGCGCGTCCGCGACCTGCTCGCCCGACGGGATTCCCGCGTCGCCGCCGTCGAGCGGGCGGATTTGGAGGTCCGCGTGCTGGGCGAACCCGCCGAGTTCGTACTTGTAGACGTGGCTGTTCGCCTCGACGATGGCCTCCTCGCCGCGTTCGGTGTGGACGCGGGCGGCGATCTGGTTGCCCATCGTCCCCGAGGGGACGAACAGGGCGGCTTCCTTCCCCACGAGGTCGGCCGCACGCTCCTCCAGTTCGTTGACCGAGGGGTCTTCGCCGTAGACGTCGTCGCCGACGGGGGCCTCGGCCGCGGCCTCGCGCATCTCGTCACTCGGTCGGGTGACCGTGTCGCTCCGGAGGTCGATCATACTCGAACCCTCGCCCGTCGGCTACAAAGCAGTGGTGAAGCGTCGCCCGCTCCGAAAGACGTTTCCGCCGACTGGACGGGCGTCTACGTATGGACTCACGAATCCGCGACCACGCCGACGTGATCGTCGACCACTCCACGGACGTCCAGGCCGGCGACCGGGTCGTCGTCTCCGCGCCGCCCGCCGCCGAGGACCTCGCCGTCGCCGTCTACGAGCGACTCGCCGAGGAGGGAGCGACGCCCGTGATGCTCGCGGGCGGCCAGAAACTGTACGGCGAGGACCGTGCCTCCCGCGCGTTCCTCCGAACCGTCGACACCGACGACCTCGCCGAACCCGAACACCTCACCGCCCTCTACGAGGAGACGGACGTCGCCATCCGCATCCGTGCGCCGGACAACGCGACCGAGCAGAGCGACGTCGACGAGGAGACGAACGCCGCCTACCAGCGCGCGGTCAAGCCCACTCGCGAAATCCTCCTCTCGACGCGGTGGTGTCTCACCCAGTACCCGACCGCGGGCGCCGCCCAACTCGCGGGGATGAGCACCGAGGCCTACGAGGAGTTCGTCTGGAACGCGGTCAACAAGGACTGGGAGACCCAGCGCGAGCACCAAGAACAGATGGTCGAGCGCCTCGACGCCGCCGACGAGGTGCGCATCGTCTCCGGCGACGAGACGGACCTCACCATGTCGGTCGCGGGGATGAAGACGCTCAACGACTACGGGGAGCACAACCTCCCCGGCGGCGAGGTGTTCACCGCGCCCGTCCCCGACTCCGTCGAGGGCGAGGTGCTCTTCGACAAACCGCTCTACCACAACGGCCGCGAGGTCGAGGACGCCTTCCTCCGCTTCGAGGACGGCGAGGTCGTCGAGCACTCGGCCGCCCGCAACGAGGAGACACTCACCGAGATCCTGGAGACCGACGCGGGCGCCCGGCGCCTCGGCGAACTCGGTATCGGGATGAACCGCGACATCGACCGCTTCACCTACAACATGCTCTTCGACGAGAAGATGGGCGACACCGTCCACCTCGCCGTCGGCATGGCGTACGCCGAGTGCGTCCCCGAGGACCGCGAACCGAACGACTCGGCCACCCACGTCGACATGATCGTCGACATGAGCGAGGACTCCCGTATCGAACTCGACGGCGACGTGGTGCAGCGGAACGGGACGTTCGAGTTCGAGGAAGGGTTCGAGGGGTAGAGTCGAGCGTTCGAGGGAATCTATTTCTCAGTCATCGACCGCCATTTCTCAGTTATCCGCGACAGAACTGAGTTATCTGGGGTGTTGACGAGATATACGGCCGATAACTCAGTTATCGCCGACGTTGTCGAGATATCGAATCCGGCTCGAACCTATTTTTCTCGGTCGGACCCGGGTAATTTGGATATAGACGCTTTGTGGCCGATGGCCGGTCGACGCGTCGCCGTCTTGCGGTGCGCGACGAGCTACCATACCACGTTTTAAGTAAAACCGGTCCGTACGTTGACCTGTGTCTAAGCTCGACTGTCCCGACTGTGGCCGCGGCATCGCCATGCACGAACTCGAGACGAAGACAGTGGCGCAAACGTCGGGGTTCCAGACGAACTATCGGTGTCCGTTCTGTCGGTCGGACTTCGACGACGTCGCGCAGTTAATGTAGTACCTCGCGGGCATCGCCCGCTCCAGTCCGCGCGTGAATCGCGGACCGACCGGGCTCCGGTGGGCCCCGGTCCCTGGTCAGGACCGCGCTCTCACCCGTCACAGCAGCGCGTAGTAGACGACGGCGACGAGCAACAGCAGCGAGAGCAGGACGGCGAGCCACTCGTGCTGTTCTCCCTCGCCCATCCTCAGATGTAGGAGACGACGTACGCGACGCTGGAGCTAATCATCAGGCCGACGAGGAACAGCGAGAGCCACTGTTGGCGTTCCATACCTGCAAAAGTCCCTCCGTCGACTTAGGCGTCCCGCCCGTCGCGCTCGTCCCGCACCCCGACTCACTCGACGCGGACGTCGAGGACGACGTGCTGGACGCCCTCGCTGTGGCTCTTGACGACTCGTCGCGCCTGCACCTCGATTTCGCGCTCGGCGGCGTCGGCCGCGTCGGCGAGTCGCGACTCGGGGCGGTCCCACAGCAGCGTCTCGGGGCAGGCGGTGTGGACGTGGAGGACACCTCCAGAACGGACCGCCGCGAGGGCGGCGTCGAGGTACGCCCGTTCGGTCGCGTCGTAGTAGCCCATCATCACGCGGTCGACGTCGACCGTGGGTGCGACCTCGCGACAGTCGCCGAGGCGTGCGTCGAGGCGGTCCGCGACGTCGTTCAGTCGGGCGTTCTCCCGGAGGTACCCGACGGACGTGGGGTTCTTCTCGACGGCCGTGACCCGCGCGCCGCCGCGGGCCATCGGGAGCGCGAAGTAGCCGATGCCGGCGAACATGTCGAGGACGGCCTCGCCCGCGTCGACGACCTCGCCCATCCGCGCGCGCTCGGCCTTGTTCCCTGGCGAGAACATCACGCGCGAGAGGTCGAGGGCGTACGACGTGCCGTGTTCGACGTGGACCGTCTCGGTGTCGCCCGTTCCCGCGAGGACGCGGACGTCGGGTTCGCGGTGTTCGCCCGCGATTCCGTGTCGTTCGAGGACGGTGTCGGCCTCGCCGTGGAGGTCGAGGAGCGCTTCTCCCACCTCCTCGGGTCGGGGTGCATCACCCGGGTCCACGAGGAGTACGTCGCCGACGACGGCCCACGACGAGGGGGCGCGCTCGACCTCGTCGTCGCTCCACCCGCGCTCGCGGAGGAAGTCGTCGAGCGAGGGCGCCCGCGTCTCGGGGTCGGTCTGGTGGATAGTGTCGCGGACGTCGACGGTCTCGGGCCGAGAAGAGACGGGCAGCGCGACGGTGTCGGCGTCGTGTTCGACGACCTTCCGGGAGGCGTCGTACACCCCCTCCGTTTCGAGTGCGTCGATGGCCGCCTCGGCGTCGGGTTTGGGGACGACGACGGCGAGCGGCCGGTCCTCGTCTCCGGCGTTACCGCTGGGCACGGTCGTCCGGGAGGACGTGGAGACCGGCACGGCTCTTCAGCACGGGGACGGTGTCGGCGTCCGGGTCCATGTACTCCGGGCGCGCGACCGTCTTCGCCTCGTAGGTCTCGGGGTCGAGAACCTGGACGGAGTGGTCGTCCTCGACCGTGACGACGGTGGTCTCCTGGGCGTCGTCGCGCTCGCCGAGTTTGCGGGCGTCGGGGGCGACGCCGTCCTCGAAGGAGGCCTCGTAGTGGTCGCCCGTAGTGATGCGGACGCCCTTCAGGTTGCCCTGGACGCTCCGGACGAGGACCGGTCCCTCGTCGTCGTCGGGGTCGATGACCGCGCCGGGCGTGAACGGCGGGAGGCGGACCGCGAAGGCGACGCGGTAGACGCCGTTGCCGTCCTCGTCCTCGGTGACGAGCGTCTCCGAGTCGTTGACGCTCCCGCCGAACTCCTCGACCAACTTGTTCGAGACCTTCTTGCCGATCTTGTTGGTCGAGAGCTTCATGTCGAGACCCTCGGGTCGTTCGGTGGTCTCGGTGACGAACGCGTCGCGGTCGCCGGTCGCCTCCATCTCGGAGACGATGTCTTCGGCGATCTCGCGGGCGCGCTGGGTCTCCTCGCTGGTCGGGGTCCGGCCCTCGGCGCGGACTTGGACGACGCTGGCGTAGGAGTCGCCGGCGATGCGGCCACAGCGCTGGCAGGTCTGCTTGGCGATCTTGACGGGGACGGTGACCTCGGTGGTCAGTGCCTCGCCGCGGACGACGCCCGAGAAGACACAGTGCATCCGGATGGTCGTCTCGTCGACCTGTTCGGGTTGGACCTGCCAGTCGAACTCCTCGGCGCCGACGTGGACGCCGAGCGCCTCCGTGGTCTCCTCGATGGCGACGTCCGTGTAGTCGCGGGCGCCGACGTCGACCCAGCGGCGGCCGCGGTGGAGGGCCCCACAGTGGGCGCAGACGGTGACTTCGACCCGCTCGGGCATCTCCACGAGGTCGAAGTCCTCGAAGTAGCAGTCGTTGCAGAGTGCCCGTTCGCGTCGCGTCGCCCCCACGTCCGTCTCGACGGTGGGGTCGCCACAGCGTGGGCAGAAGCTCTCGGCAGAACTCATTCTTGCACCCGAGTAGGCCGTCGAGCGGGTTAAACCCCGCGTCGCGGTGCGTCGTGGCGCGCCACGGTGTGAACCGTGTTCCCACGCGCTCCTTCACGTCGTTTCAACCTTCGTCCGTCGGCCACGACCGACCCCACCCCGTCCGGCGGTTTCACTTTCACCCCGGTGTTTACGAGGGTTTATGGTGCCGTGGGCGCAACGAAGGAGTACATGCCTGAAGTAGACCTCGAGGAGCTCTCCGGTGTCGGCCCCGCGACCGCCGAGAAGCTCCGCGAAGCCGGCTACGACTCCTACCAGTCTATCGCCGTGGCGAGCCCCGGCGAACTCTCTAACACCGCGGACGTCGGCGAGTCCAGCGCCTCGGACATCATCCAGAGCGCCCGCCAGGAAGCCGACGTCGGTGGCTTCGAGACCGGTTCGGCCGTCCTCGAACGACGTGAACAGATCGGCAAACTCACCTGGAATGTCGACGAGGTCGACGAACTCCTCGGCGGCGGCGTCGAGACGCAGTCCATCACCGAGGTGTACGGCGAGTTCGGTGCCGGGAAGTCCCAGATCACCCACCAGCTCTCCGTCAACGTCCAGCTCTCGAAGGAACACGGCGGTCTCGAAGGCTCCGCCATCTTCGTCGACTCCGAGGACACGTTCCGTCCCGAGCGTATCGACGACATGGTCCGCGGTCTCGACGACGAGATCATCGCGGACGAACTCGAACGCCGCGAGATCGAGGGCGAACCCGGGGACGACGAGACGATGCAGGCGCTCGTCGAGGACTTCCTCGAGTACATCCACGTTGCGAAGGCGTTCAACTCCAACCACCAGATCCTCCTCGCGGAGAAGGCCAAGGAAGTCGCCCAGGAGAACGAGGACAGCGACATGCCGGTCCGCCTCCTCTGTGTCGACTCCCTCACCGCCCACTTCCGCGCGGAGTACGTCGGCCGTGGTGAACTCGCCGACCGCCAGCAGAAACTCAACAAACACCTCCACGACCTGATGCGCATCGGCGACCTCCACAACACCGCCGTGCTCGTCACCAACCAGGTCCAGTCCAACCCCGACGCCTTCTTCGGCGACCCGACGAAGCCCATCGGTGGCAACATCCTGGGCCACACGTCGACCTTCCGTATCTACCTCCGGAAGTCGAAGAACGACAAGCGTATCGTGCGCCTCGTCGACGCGCCGAACCTCGCCGACGGCGAGGCCGTCATGCGCGTCCAGGACGGCGGTCTGAAGCCCGAGTAACGGCGCTTCTTCCCGTCCGTTCACCCGTCCGACACCGCGTCTCGCCGCCCGCGCGTCACACGTCACACTCCACTGGGCGGCCGTATTCCCCTTCTCCCCCTCGTACACGCGTGGCAGCACTGTCTGGAGCGACGGTGTCGCGACTACGGAGAACCGAGAAACCGGAAAATCGGACCGGACCGCGCTACTCGTCGTCTTCGGTGCTGGTCTGTTCGACGTCCTTCTCGCCGCGGTAGATGTCGGCGCCGTCCTGGACGACCTTCTCGGCGAGCACCGCGCACTTGATGCGCATCGGCGTCACCTCGACGCCGAGCATGTCGAGGACGTCGTCGCGGTCGAGTTCGTCGACCTCCTCTAAGGTCATCCCCGGGAGCTTCTGCGAGAGCATGCTCGCGGAGGCCTGGCTGATGGCACAGCCGTCGCCGTGGAAGGCGACGTTCTCGATGGTCTCGCCGTCGTCGGCGAGTTCGACGTCGAACTCGATCTCGTCACCACAGGAGGGGTTGAAGCCCTCGTGGGAGAACGTCGGGTCCGCCAGCTCCCCGTGGTTGCGGGGGTTCTTGTAGTGGTCCAGAATCTGCTGGCGGTACATGTCCGATCCCATGCTCATAGTTGTCCGTAGCTAGGTCCGTACGGGTGAAAAGGATTCCGCAGGGGCGTCTCGGCGGTCCTCGCCCTGAGCGTGGGGTCCGGCCCCCGCGCCTTTTGTCGGGCCGACCGAACGGCCCGACGGATGCTCTCGCGCGACCGACTCCGGGGCGTGCTCGTCGACGAGGTGTGGGCCTACGGCTACACGCTCACCATCTGGGGTGCCGGCGCCATCCTCATCGCCGAGTACGGCGTCCCCTCCCACGTCGACGTGCTCGGCTACGTCGCGGGGTCGCTCCTCGGCTTCGGTCTCCTGACGTGGTACGCCTTTCAGGGGTTGCTCGTCGGCGTCGAACACGAGCGCCGCGACGTCCGCACGGCCGCTCAGATGGTCCACCTCGGCGCCACCTTCCTGAACCTCGTCGGCGCGGTCGTCTTCGTTCGCCTCGCACACGGCGTCGGCGTCCCGGAGGTACTCACGTTCGCACTCGTCGGCTTCCAGGCGACCGTCGTCTACAGTCTCTTCCTGGTCGTCGAGGAGGAACTGGGTCGGCGCCTGAAGTAACTCAGGCGAAGATGTTCTTCGCGGCTTCGACGCCCTCGACGAGCGCCTCGACTTCCGCGCGCGTGTTGTAGAGGTAGAAGGAGGCACGCACGGAGGCCGGAATGTCCATCTTCTGGTGGAGCGGTTGGGTGCAGTGGTCGCCCGCGCGGATGGCGACGCCGTAGTCGTTGAGGATCGAGGAGAGGTCGTGGGCGTGGACGCCGTCGAGGTTGAACGAGACGAGACCGCCGCGGTCCTCGCCGAGTGGCGGGCCGTAGATCTCGATACCCTCGATCTCGGAGAGGCGTTCGTAGGCGTACTCGGTGACGTACTCCTCGTGCTCACTGATGCGGTCGAGTCCGATCTCGTCGAGGTAGTCGGCGGCGGCGTGGAGCGCGATGCCCTGCGAGATGACCGGCGTCCCGGCCTCGAACTTCCAGGGCAGGTCGTTCCACGTCGCGTCCTCGAAGTCGACCTTCCGGATCATCTCGCCGCCGTACTGGTAGGGCTCCATCTCCTCCAGCAGGTGTTTCTTCCCGTAGAGTCCGCCCACGCCGGTCGGCCCGGCCATCTTGTGCCCGGAGAAGGCGTAGAAGTCGGCGTCGATGGCCTCGACGTCGACCGGGCGGTTCGGGACGGCCTGCGCGCCGTCGACGAAGATGCGCGCGTCGTGTTCGTGGGCCATGTCCGCGAGTTCGCTCACGGGGTTGACGGTCCCGAGGACGTTCGAGACGTGGACGACGGAGACCATCGCCGTGTCGGGGCCGACGAGTTCCTTCGCGTGCTCCATGTCGAGTTTCCCCTCGTCGTCGACGCGGATGTAGCGCACGTCCGCGCCGGTCTTCTTGGCGATCTGCTGCCAGGTGACCAGCGAGGCGTGGTGTTCCATCTCCGTGAGGACGACTTCGTCGCCCTCTCCGAGTTCGTTCAGCCCCCACGCGTAGGCGACGAGGTTCTCGGCCTCGGTGGTGTTCTTGGTGAACACCATCTCCTCGCGCTCGCCGGAGGCGCCGACGAACTCCGCCAGTCGGTCGTGTGCCTCCTCGTAGGCGACGGAGGCCTCCTGACTCAACTGGTGGATGCCGCGGTGGACGTTGGAGTTGTACTCGTAGTAGTACTCCGTGATGGCCTCGACGACCTGTTTCGGCGTCTGGGTCGTCGCGGCGTTGTCGAAGTAGACGAGCGGCGTCCCCTCCCCCACCTCGCGTTCGAGGACCGGGAAGTCCTCGCGGAGCCGCTGGACGTCGAGCGGACTCTCCGATTCCTGGGTTGCCATTAGTGACGGCTAGCACTGCGAGCCATTAGGTCTCTTCGGAAAAGCGGGGGTTTGCCGTGGTCGGCGACGCGTCCTCGGGCCGCGACCGCCGGGTCACGCGACCGACGGGACGCGACCGGTTCGGAGGCGTTCGAGACCGACGACGGAGACACAGGAGACGAACGCGACGGTCCCGAGTTTCCCTCCCGCGCCGGGGAACGCGGCGGTGACGCCGACGAAGACCACGCCCGAGACGCCGCCGGCGAGCGCGACGTGCATCAGGCTCCCCAGCCGGTCGGTCGAGGACATCCCCGCGAAGGAGGCACAGAAGGCGACCGTCGCCAGCGTCGCGCCGGTACCCGGGAGGAGCGGGGGCAGGACGAGTCCCGCGACGAGGCCGACGAGTGCGGAGGCGACGACCGACCCGACGCCGAACCGGCGGGACAGGACGGTCGTCGCGACGGCCCCGGCCGCGGCGACGGGGACGGCGGCGGACGCCGCGGCCCACGGGAGCGCACTCCCGACCGCGTAGTCGGCCGTCGTGAGGGCGGCGGTCGTCGCACAACCGAAGAAGGCGGTCGTCCCGAGTTTCCCGCCGTAGCCGTCGAAGACGCCGCGGCTGACGACGAACGCGAGACCGGCGAGGAGGCCCGCCGCCACGAGGTACGCGACGTCCGAGAACAGCGCCACGGAGGCCATCCCCACGAACGACCCGCAGTAGGCCGCCGCGTCGACCTCCGGCAGGACGAGTCCCGCGACGAGGCCGACGAGCGCGGAGGCGACGACGGGCCCGAACCCGACGTGGACGCCGAGGACGTGCGTGAGCACGGCGGCGGCGACGGCGGCCGAGACCGCCGCGGCGTCGGTCCGGCCGAGCGAGGGGACGGCGGCCGCGACGCCGTGTGAACCCGTCGACGCGTGGACGGCCCGGTCGTACTCGGCGGTGGCCGCGACCCCGCCGGTGAGGACGAGCAGCGTTTCGAGACCGGTCGCACCGCTCACGAGTCCGCGCTCGGCGAGCGTCCACGCGAGCAGGACGGCCGGGGTCCCGACCAGCGCCGCGAACGCCCCGAGCCGGACGGGTACGTATCCACTCTCTGACAATCGAAGAACCACTGGAACACGTCGAGGTAGGAGACGAAGGTGGTTTGAGTCTGATGCCACCGGCGGCGCGTGCCGCACCGTCCGTGGCCGCTACAGTCTGAGGAACTGGGCGTGACGGGTGTCCTCGACGTCGAGGACGTTCGGCTCCGCGACGAACCCCGCGTCGACGGCGAGGGCGACGGCCTCCTCGCCGACGAGGTTCCCGATGGACGCGCGGGCGAGGGTCTCCTCGACCTCTTCGGGCGTAGCCTCCTCGCCGCCGTAGAACTCCTCGGTCACGGTGAGCGAGACGCCACGCTCCTCGTCCTCGAAGGACTCGCCCAGGACGTCCGCGTCACAGACGGTGACGAGGAGGCCCTGGTCGGTGTGGCGCTCGGAGACGATCATCGCGCTCACTCGCTCTCGTGTTCGACGTCGATGTCGTCGAGGATGTCCTGGAGGTCACTGTCCTGTCGGGCCGGTTGGCCGCGCGGCGCCTGCTGCCCCTGTCGCTGACCCTGTGGAGGCTGCTGACCCTGTCGAGGTTGCTGGCCGCCACGAGGTTGGCCGGGCTGTTGACCCCGTCCGCCCTGCTGGGGCTGCTGGCCACCCTGACCGTGACTCGGGCTGCCCTGTTCGACGAGTCGCTCTTCCTGTTGCTGGCGGATCTCCTCGGCGTGCTGTTCGACCTCCTGGGCCTCCTGCTCGCGGCCGAGTTGGTCGAGTGCGCGGGCCTTCTCCTCGAAGACGTCGGCCTGGCGGAAGCCGAGGCGGATGGCGTTGTCGAAGCAGTCGACGGCCTCCTCGTGGCGGCCCTGCTCGTTCTCCATGAAGCCGAGGTTGTACCAGGCCTGCGGGACGTGTTTGTCCTTCTTGACGGCCTGTTCTGCGTGCTCGTAGGCTTCGGTGGTCTTGCCGTACTCCCAGAGAGCGTAGGCGAGGTTCGTCTCGGCCTGGGCGGCGAACTCGCCGTCCTCGTCGACGAACAGCGCCTCCTGCTGGGCGCTGGCGGCCTCGTCCCACTCCTCCAGTTCGGCGTGGGCGATGCCCTTGTTGACCCACGCCTCCTGACGGGTACGGTCGTCGTCGGCGAAGCGGGCCGCGCGCTCGAAGGCGTCGACGGCCTGTTCGTGACGGTTGACGCCGATGTAGCTCAGGCCGACGTCGATGAGTTCGTCCGCGTCGACGTCGTCGGAGGCGACGTTGCGCTCGTCGAGCGTGTCGGCGAGGACGCGGGTGTCGACCGGGTCGACCGTCTCGGGGTCGACGGCTAGCTCCGGCGGGTCGAGATCGAACCCCTCGTACGGATCGTCGAAGCCCTGCCCTTCGGAGAAGTGGTGCTTCTCGGGCGGCTTCCCGTCGTCGGACATAACCCCCGATATGGGAGGCGCGGAGTTAAGGCCTGCGGGACCCTACTGTCGATATGCGACTCTTCGTGAGTGTCGACCTGCCGGACGAACTCGCACCGGCGGTCGAGGCCGTACAGAGCGAGTTCCGCGACGCGAGCGGGTTGAGCTTCACCGACCCCGAACAGGCTCACTTGACGATGAAGTTCCTCGGCGACGTGCCCGAGGCCGAAGTCGGCGCCGTCGAGGAGGCACTCACCCACGCCGCCGAGGAGGCGGCAGTCGAACCGTTCGAGGCCGACGTCGAGGGGTTGGGCGTCTTCCCGAATCTCGACTACATCAGCGTCGTCTGGGCGGGGATCGGCCGCGGGACCGAGGAACTCACCCGACTGCACGAGGCCGTCGAACACCGGATGGTCGACATCGGCTTCGACCCGGAGGACCACGAGTTCACGCCCCACGTGACGCTCGCACGGATGCAACACGCCGGCGGCAAGGAACTCGTCCAGGACCTCGTCGAGGAGACTCACCCCGAGATCGGGACGATGCGCGTCGAGGAACTCCGCCTGACCGAGAGCGAACTCACCTCGGAGGGTCCGGAGTACTCGACGGTCCACGCCGTCGAACTCTGACGCTAGTCCTCGCGCCAGGTCTCTATCTCGTTTTCGAGCGCGGTCGCGACCTCCTCGTAGTCTCTGAGCGTGAGCGAGTCGGCGGTGAGGAACACGCCCTCGCGTTCGGTCGCCACGCGGAGGAGGTAGCCGTTCTCGAAGGAGCGGAGCGTGTACTCGTAGCCGCCGAGTTCCGACCCGCCGTAGGTGTCCTGGGTCATCTGGAACGCCTGCCACTCGTGGCCGACGAACGAGGAGAGGTCGGCGTCGCGTTCGAGGTCGTTCCGGAGGTAGATCTGGTCGTACTCGGTGCGCGTGAAGTAGGTGATAGAGCGGAGACTGTCGCCGACGGCGGCGCGGGCGATGCTACGGATTCGTTCGGCGCCGTCCTCACCGAGGAGTGTGTTGCCCATACACAGGGGTCGACTGCCTCGGTCATAAAACTCGGCGGCCCACACGGTCTTTCGGCGGGGACGAGAAGAACAACGTTTTATGCACGGCAGGGGAAGTGACGAACACTATGAGCAAGAAGAACAAGGCCAAGAAGAAGCGACTGGCCAAACTCGAGAACCAGAACAGCCGCGTCCCGGCCTGGGTCATCATGAAGACGGACCGCGACACGCAGCGCAACCCCAAGCGACGCCACTGGCGGCGTAACGACACCGACGAGTAACGATGAGTGCCAGTGACTTCGAGGAGCGCATCGTCACCGTCCCGCTCCGCGACGCGAAGGCCGCACCGAAGCACGCCCGCGCAGACAAGGCGATGAAGCTCGTTCGCGAGCACCTCGCCCAGCACCTCAACGTCGACGAGGACGCCGTCCGTCTCGACTCGTCCATCAACGAGGCCGTCTGGTCGCGTGGGAAGAAGAACCCGCCGAGTAAGCTTCGCGTCCGCGCCGCCCGCTTCGAGGAAGAGGGCGAGGCGGTCGTCGAGGCCGAACACGCCGAAGAGTAAGGGTGCTACGCGCGTCGTTCGCGGGGTCGCCGTACGTCGGCGTCTTCGCACGAGCTACCGACGATTGCCTGCTCGTCCGACCGGACCTCGACGACGACCTCGTCGACGACCTGTCCGAGGAGCTCGAGGTCCCCGCCGTCCCGACGACGGTCGGTGGATCCGCAACCGTCGGCGCGCTCGCTACGGGTAACTCGAACGGCATCCTCGTCAGCGGTCGCGCTCGCGATCTCGAGATCGAGCGCATCGAGGAAGAGACCGACCTCGACGTGGGCAAACTCCCCGGGAAGGTCAACGCCGCCGGCAACATCGTGCTGGCCAACGACACCGGCGCGTACGTCCACCCGGACCTCTCGCGCGAGGCCGTCCAGGCCGTGCAGGACACACTCGACGTCCCCGTCACACGGGGGACCATCGGCGAGACCGACACCGTCGGGACCGCGGCCGTCGCGAACAACCGCGGCGTCCTCTGCCACCCGAAGGCGACCGACGACGAACTCGACGCCGTCGAGGACGCCCTCGACGCGCACGCGGACATCGGCACCATCAACTACGGTGCCCCGCTCGTCGGGTCGGGTCTCGTCGCCAACGACGGTGGCTACGTCGTCGGCGAGGAGACCACGGGTCCGGAACTCGGGCGCATCGAGGACGCGCTCGGCTTCATCGACTGACGGCCGCCGCTCGTCAGTCGTCGTTTCCGTTCTCTCCGACTCTGACTTCGACTCGTGGCCGTGGCCACGTGCTACTCTCCGATTTCTCCCTCGAACGTCCGTACTGCTCGAACGGCGAGGCCGACGCCGTCGGGTTTCTGAGTAGGAAGATACTTCCCGCTCGCGGACTGGATTCTTGAACATGAGTCTTGGAGGAGGCGGTGGCGGTCAACAGCAGCTACAGGAACTGTCCCAGCAACTGCAGGCCCTCGAGGAGGAGAAGGAGGCCCTCGAGGCCCAGATTGAAGAGTTCGAGGCCGAGAAGCTCGAAATCGACGAGGCCATCGAGGCGCTCGACGCCATCGAGAGCGGCTCGACGGTGCAGGTGCCCCTCGGCGGCGGCGCCTACGTCCGCGCGGAAGTGCAGGACATGGACGAGATCGTCGTCAACCTCGGCGCCGACTACGCGGCCGAGCAGACCGAGGAGGAAGCCGCGGAGACGCTCGACAACAAGAAGGACCACGTCGACGAGCAGATCGAGGACGTCAAAGAGGAGATCGCGGAACTGGAGTCCGAGATGTCCCAGCTCGAACAGCAGGCCCAGCAGATGCAACAGCAGATGATGCAACAGCAGATGCAGCAGGCCCAGCAGCAGGAAGACCAGGAGTAGATAGATGTTCGACGGGCTGAAGGACAAGCTCAACAACTTCCGTAAAGACGCCGAAGAAGTCGCCGAGGAGAAGGCCGAGGAAGTCGAGGAACCCGAAGCGGAGGCCGAAGCCGAGACCGCGGAAGCGGAGACGGAGACGGCGGCCGAAGCGGAGGCACCCGAGACCGAAGCCGAGGCCGAGACGGAGACCGAGGCGGCCGAAGCGGAGGAACCGGAGAGCGAAGCGGTCGAGGAACCCGAAGCAGCGGCGACCGAGGAAGCGGCCGAAGGAGCCGAGGAGGAGACCGAGACCGAATCGTCCTCCGGCACGAGTTTCACCCGGAAGGCGAAGTCCTTCGCCCGCGGACGGGTCGTCATCGAAGAGGAGGACCTCGAGGACCAGTTGTGGGACCTCGAGATGGCCCTCCTCGAGAGCGACGTCGAGATGAGCGTCGCCGAGGAGATTCTCGACCGGATTCGTGAGGAACTCGTCGGCGAGGAGAAGAAGTTCACCGAGAGCACCGGCGACCTCGTCGAGTCGGCGCTCCGGGACGCGCTCCTCGAAGTCATCGGCGTCGGCCAGTTCGACTTCGTCGAGCGCATCGAACAGACCGAGAAGCCGGTCGTCGTCATCTTCACCGGCATCAACGGCGTCGGGAAGACGACGAGCATCGCGAAACTCTCGAAGTACCTCGAAGACCGGGGTCTCTCGACGGTGCTCGCCAACGGCGACACCTACCGCGCCGGCGCGAACGAGCAGATTCGTGAACACGCGGAGACCCTCGGGACCGAGATAATCACCCACGAGCAGGGTGGCGACCCGGCGGCCGTCATCTACGACGGCCTCGAGTACGCCCAGGCCAACGACATCGACGTCGTCCTCGGCGACACCGCGGGCCGCCTCCACACCTCGGAGGACCTGATGGCCCAACTCGAGAAGATCGACCGCGTCGTCGACCCCGACATGACTATCTTCGTCGACGAGGCGGTCGCCGGCCAGGACGCGGTCAACCGCGCGAAGGAGTTCGACTCCGCCGCGGAGATCGACGGCGCCATCCTGACGAAGGCCGACGCCGACTCGCAGGGCGGTGCGGCCATCTCCGTCGCCCACGTCACGGGCAAACCCATCCTCTTCCTCGGGACGGGCCAGGGGTACGACGACATCCAGCGCTTCGACCCCGAGGCGCTGGTCGACGACCTCCTCTCCGAGTAGCGGACTCGGCTCAGGGGAGGCGTCGGCGCACCCACCCGTACGCTTCGTCGTTCCAGTAGAGCAGTGCCACCGTCAGTGGGAACACCAGCGTCGAGAGGTCCCACGAGTAGGTGGTGATGGCCGTCCCGAACAGGGCCGTCGCGCCCGCCAGCGGCAGGAGGACCGAGAAGGTACACCCGACGCAGGTGACGAGACCGAGCAGGCCGGCGACGACGCCGCGGGTCGCCTCCAGCAGACGGGCGTAGACGAGGTACGCCAGCGAGAGGTAGCCGACGAGTTTGAACGGGACGATACTCGCCTGCACGAGCAGGCCGTCGTAGAAGACGAACGGCGCCCACCCCGGCGTGGCGTCGAACCGCACGTCGAGGGCGGTGCCGGGTTCGCCGGCGCCGAACTGCAAGAGGCCGCCCGCGACGAACAGCAGGACGGCGTAGAGGGTCGTGACACCGAGCGCGAAGGCGTACTGCCGGACGTTCTGGGCGGTCGCGTCGACGTTCATCGCCGCCCACAGTCCCACGTTGATCCAGACGAACGGGTAGACGACGTAACGGACGTCCGCGACGGCGACGCTCGCCACCTGCAGGTAGACGAGCACGGCCATCGCCTCGGCGAAGCAGACGCCGGTCCACCACGCCAACGCCTCCGTGCCGAGACCGTACGTCCGTAGGCGGTCCCCGAGACCGGTGTCGGTACTCACGCTCGGCGGTTGGGCCCCGAGGCCCGTATACTCGTCCCTTCGACGCGCGACGCCCCTCGGTCGTCAGCCGTCGACGATCAGTCGAGGCGGGTCTCGGGCGCGCTCCCGGCGACGAGTACGAGGTCGTGTTCGTCGCCGTCGCGGGTGAAAGCCCGGACGTTCTCGGGGCCCCACGGCGGCACCGCGACCAGGAGTCGGGCGGCGAAGTCGTCGGTGATCCCGGGTTCCCTGTCGCCCTTCGGGTGGGAGAGGAACCGGCCCTGCGTCCCGCCGGCGGGCGTCGCGAGGTCGACGCCGAAGACGTTCTTCACGGTCTCGCCCGCGCCGGGGAAGTAGAAGTCCGAGAACACCGGGGTCTCCGGGTCGAGGTCGGCGAGCGGCGTGTCCCCGCGGCCCTGGTCGGAGTCGAGGTCGGAATCGGGGCTGGCGTCGAGGTCACCCGCGGCCGTGGTCGCGAGCGCGACCGTGAGCGGCCTGGGGTCGGCGTCGGCCGCGAGTTCGCAGAGCACCTCCACCAGTGGGTGGGTCGCGTACACCGGGTCGCGCTCGTCGGTGTCGACGTCGGGAGTTGCCATCTACCAGTGAGGAGGTGCTCGGTGGGGAAGAAGCCGACGCCGAGTGACGCACAAGCCTTTAACGCCGCCGTCCCCTCTCATCTAGCAAATGGTACTCGACGACTTGGGGAGTTCCCTACGGGGCACGCTCGACAAGCTCCAGGGGAAGTCCCGCATCAGTGAGGAAGACGTCGAGGAGGTCGTCAAGGAGATCCAGCGCTCGCTCCTGCAGGCCGACGTCGACGTCTCCCTCGTGATGGAGCTCTCCGACTCCATCAAGGAACGCGCACTCGAGGAGGAACCGCCCGGCGGCACGACCGCCCGCGACCACGTCCTCAGCATCGTCTACGAGGAGATGGTCGACCTCGTCGGCGACTCGACCGAACTCCCCCTCGAAGAGCAGACAATCCTCCTCGCCGGTCTCCAGGGGTCGGGGAAGACGACCTCCGCCGCGAAGATGGCCTACTGGTTCTCGAAGAAGGGTCTCCGGCCGGCCATCATCCAGACGGACACCTTCCGACCCGGCGCCTACGACCAGGCCAAGCAGATGGCCGGTCGCGCCGAGGTCGAGTTCTACGGCGACCCCGACGAGGACGACCCGGTGAAGATCGCCCGCGAGGGTCTCGAAGCGACCGAGGACGCCGACGTCCACATCGTCGACACGGCCGGTCGCCACGCCCTCGAAGAGGACCTCATCGACGAGATCGAGGAGATCGACCACGTCGCCGACCCCGACCGGCGCCTGCTCGTCCTCGACGCCGCCATCGGGCAGGGTGCGAAGGACCAGGCCCGCGAGTTCGACGACACCATCGGCATCGACGGCGTCGTCATCACGAAACTCGACGGGACCGCGAAGGGTGGCGGTGCCCTCACGGCCGTCAACGAGACGGACTCGACCATCGCCTTCCTCGGGACCGGTGAGACGGTTCAGGACATCGAGCGCTTCGAGCCCTCGGGGTTCATCTCCCGCCTCCTCGGGATGGGCGACCTCAAACAACTCACCGAGCGCGTCGAGCGCGCGATGCAAGAGACCCAGGAAGAAGAGGAGGACTGGGACCCCGAGGACATGTTGAAGGGTGAGTTCACCCTGAAGGACATGCGCCGGCAGATGGAGGCGATGAACAAGATGGGTCCGCTCGACCAGGTCATGGACATGATTCCGGGGATGGGCGGCGGTCTCATGGACCAACTCCCGGACGACGCGATGGACGTCACCCAGGACCGGATGCGTCACTTCGAGGTCGTCATGGACTCGATGACCGAGGACGAACTGGAGAACCCCCGCTCCATCGGCGCCTCGCAGGTCCGCCGTATCGCCAAGGGTTCGGGCACGGACGAGGAGACGGTCCGCGAACTCCTCGAACAGCACAAGATGATGTCCCGGACGATGAAGCAGTTCCAGGGCATGGGCGACGGCGACATGCAGCGGATGATGAAGAAGATGCAGAACAAGGGCGGCGGAGGCGGCGGTCTCGGCGGCTTCGGTGGCGGCGGCGGCGGTCCGTTCTAGTCAGGCCCGCCACGCGAGGAACCCGGCCTCGCCACCCATCCCACCTTCTCCACCTTCCATCCCACCCTCGCCGAACAGCCGCGAGAACGTTCTGACGAGGTCGAGGACGGCCTCGAGTATCTGGTCGACTTGCTGAATCGTCTCCACGATGCCGTTGGCCGCGAGCGTCGCGGGCGCCGTCGGGAGGACGACGGTCCCGACGACCGCGAGGAGTGCCGCCAGCGAACCGGCGCCGACGGTGAGTGACGCCAGCAACGTGTGACGTGGTGCGTGCATACTGGCACGTCGGGTCGCCGGCGACAAAGGCGTGCGGGCCACACAGTCGGACGGTTTTTGTGGGCGAGCGTCGGAGTATCCGCCGATGGACCTGCGGCGTCTCGCCGACCTCGACGCGCTCTTCTTGACCGCGGGACTCTGGTTTCTCGCTAAGTTCCTCCGATACGCCTTCCCGCCGCTGTTCCCCGAGTTCCAGCGCCTCTACGGCGTCTCGAACGGCGCGCTCGGATTGGCGTTCACCGCGATGATGCTCGTCTACGCGCTGATGCAGTTCCCCGCCGGCGCGCTCGCCGACCGCCTCGGCCCGGTCCGCGTCGTCGCCGCGGGGGCGCTCGTCACCGCCGGTGCGTCGCTCGCCCTCTTCGCGCCGGTCCCCTTCCCGCTCCTCGTCGCGGGGATGGTGGTCGTCGGACTCGGGACCGGCGTCCACAAGACGGTCGCGGTCCGCCTGCTCTCGACGGTCTACCCCCACCGGAAGGGGCGGGCGCTGGGCGTCCTCGACACCTTCGGCGCGTTCGGTGGCGTCGTCGCGCCCGCGGCCGTCGTCGTCCTGACCGGGACCCCCGGCTGGCACGTCCTCTTCCTCGTCGGCGGCGTCGTCGGGGTGCTCCTGGCCGGTGGGTTCGTCGCCCGCGTCCCGGCGCGCGTCCCCGAGGTGGACGGCGGCGACGGCGGGAGCGGCGCCGCGGTGGCCGACTACCTCTCGCTGTTCGCCGACGCCCGCTTCGACGCGTTCGTCCTCGTCACCGTCGGGTTCTCCTTCGCCTACAACGGTGCCGTCGCCTTCCTCCCTCTCTACCTCACCGACGCCGCGGGTCTCGACGCCGCGACCGCGAGTCTGCTCTACAGCGCGCTCTTCGTCGTCAGCCTCGTCCAACTCGTTACGGGCGAGTTGAGCGACCGACTCGGCTCCCTCCACGTGGTCGTCGGGACGCTCGTCCTCGCCGCCGTCGGGTTGGCCGGCGTCCTCTTCGGACCGGGTGCCTCGCCGCTCGCCCTCGGGGTCGCCGTCGTCGCCTTCGGCCTCGGGAGCCACGGATTCCGCCCGGTCCGCGGTGCCTACCTCGTCGAACTCGTCCCGGACTCGCTGGCGGGCGGCGGACTCGGCGTCGTCCGCACCATCCTGATGGGCGCGGGCGCCGTCGCCCCGGCGGTCGTCGGTATCGTCTCCGAGACGGCCGGCTTCGACGCCGCGTTCGGCCTCCTGCTCGCCGGTCTCGTCGTCGCGGTCGTCGTCGCGGTCGGCCTGCTCGTCACGGAGTAGGCGTCGAGTGTGGCGCGAATCGGTTCGGCCCGGTTTTTTATCCCTCGTCCCCGTCGCTTCTTCCACATGGGCGTGCGCGACGTCGCACGGAACGCGTACGAGGAGGCGCTCCCCGCGTTGCTCGCCAGTGCCGTCGGCGGGCTGTTCGCCGGCGCCGTCCTCGGCGGGATGCAGGCCGAGTTGAAGGCCGTCGAGGGGTTGCTCGTGCTCGTCCCCGCGCTGCTCGCCACCCGCGGGAACGTCTACGGGTCGCTCGGGGCGCGCCTCGCCAGTGGTCTCCACCAGGGTATCGTCGAACCGTACTTCGACGTCGACGACGAGCGCCTCCGCGCGGCCGTCGCCGCCGCGATGGCCAACGGCCTGCTCGCGTGTGTCTTCGCCGCCGTCGTCGCCTACCTCGTCCTCCTCGGTCTCGGTCGAGCGACCGCGCCGCTGCCGGTCCTCGTCGCCATCGCCCTCGTCACGGGGCTCCTCTCGGGGGTCGTGCTCACCGTCGCCGTCGTGCTCGTCGTCTTCGTCGGCTTCCGCAACGGGCAGAACCCCGACGCGCTCGTCGGTCCCATCGTCACGACCACCGGCGACGTCTTCGGGATGCTCTCGTTGCTCGCGGCCGTCTGGATCGTCGCGGGGGTGCTGTAGATGCCGGAGAACTGGACCGTCGGGGCGATTTCGCGTGCGATGTTGCCCGTCCTCCTCCCGTTGACCGTCGTCGAGGTGGGCAGCGGTCTCGTCCTCGGGACGTTCGAGGCCGACCTCTACGCCCACCCCTCGTTGCTCGTGCTCGTCCCCGTCACCATCGGGATGGCCGGGAACCTCGGGAGCATCCTCGCCTCGCGGCTCTCGACGGCGTTCCACCTCGGCACGCTCTCCTTCGACCCGCGCGACGACGACCTCGCGGGCAACGCGCTGGCGACGATGGCACTCGCGCTCACGCTCTTCCCGCTGGCCGGCGTCGGCGCGTGGGCCATCAAGGCAGTCACGGGGACGACCGACCTCGGGGTGGTGACCGTCGTCCTCGTCTCGCTGACCAGCGGCGCCGCGCTCGCGCTCCTCGCCATCGCCGTGACGCTGGTGTCGACCTACGCCGCCTACCACCTCGAACTCGACCCGGACGACGTGGTCATCCCGGTGGTCACCAACACCTGCGACGTGCTCGGCGTCGTCATCCTCTACGCCGTCGTCCAGGTGCTCGTCCCCTGATCAGGTGACCCGGACGGTCACCGAACGCGTCCGCGGGCCGTCGCACTCGACGAGGAGAATCGACTGCCACGTTCCGACGTCGAGGTCGCCGTCGGTGACGGGGACCTGTACGCTCTCGCCGAGGAGCAGGGCACGGAGGTGGCTGTCGGCGTTGCCGTCGAGGCGGTCGTGTTTCCACCCCTCGTCGGGGACGAGGTCCGCGAGGAACGTCTCGACGTCGTCGAGCAGACGCGACTCCGCCTCGTTGACGACGACGCCGGCGGTCGTGTGGCGGACGAACACCGTCGCCACGCCGTCCGCGCCCGCGGGGACCGCCTCGCGTACGCGCTCGGTCACGTCCACGACGTCCGTCTTCGACTCGGTCTCGACCGTGAACTCGGACATACGCGCGACGTCGACCGGGTCGCACTAACCGCTTCCGACGGCGCCTCGGTCCCGCTGGTCTCCCTACTGCTCGTGCTCGCCGAGTCGGTAGCGGCGGTCGACTTTCTCGACGTGTCCGAAGTACGAGAGGACGTCGAGCATCGCGCCGATGCGCTCGCTGTCGAACTCGTCGGCCAGTCCGGCGTACTCCGCGATCTTCGACTGTTGGTTCCCCTCGCCGTCGGTGCGCTCGTGGGCCTCGCGGACGCCGTCGAGGAGGCGGGCGAACGTCCGGGTCAGGTCGCCGAAACGGCGCTCTTCTGCGCCGGCGACGCCCAGGTCGGCGAGGTCGTCCGCGATGTCTTCGAGCGAGTCGGCTTCGACGGTGTACGTCGGCATACCTGCCGGTGCGCCGGAGCGACGCATAGTCGTTGCGGTAACTCGGCAAAACGAGGGTATATCTGAGAAATGGAGCGGATAGTCGAGATATGGGGCCGATAATCGAAATACGCGGTCGATAACCGAGATATGGAGCCGATAACTGAGAAACGAGCGCGGTAACTCAGATATCGTCTTCCTCGACGACGGGTTCGCCGGCCTCCGTCTCGGGGGTGAGGTAGGCGACGAACCGCTCGACCGAGGGTTCGTGGACCGTCACCTCGACGTGGATGTCGCCGAGTTCGTCGGGGCTGCCGACCGAGAAGTTGACGACGCCCTGTCGGGCGGCCTGCTTCTTCAGGTCGAAGGTGAAGCCGTCCTCGGTGCGGCCCTCGCGGAAGCGCCCGCGGGCGGTGTCGAGGATGCGCTGTTCGAACAGTTTCTCGCGGAATTCCTCGACGTCGTGGGTCTCCGCCCGGACCTCCTCGGAGGTGACCTCGACGTCGGCGCTCGGGAAGATGTTCTGCACGGCGTCGGCGACGCGCTCGCCGACTTCCGTGGCTTTCACCGGGGCCGTGATCTCGACGTCGACGCTGTAGATCATCGGTGCTCCTCGACGATTTCCTCGATGCGTTCCTGGAACTCCTCGAGCGACCCGACGTTCTCGATAGTGACGTCGGCCATCTCCATCGCCTCCTCCATGCCGAAGGACCGTTCGCGGGCGTCGCGGGCGCGGAGGCTCTCGCCGCCCTCCAGTTCGCCCTTGTCGCGGCCGCGCTCGGTGATGCGCTCCTTGCGGAGTTCGTAGGGGGCCTCGATGCTCACGAGCACGAAGTCGTCGCCGAACGCCTCCTGGAAGCGTTCGACCTCGGCGTCCGAGCGGAGGCCGTCGACGAGCACGACGTCGTGGTCGTCGAGGTAGTTGCGGACGATCGGCAGCGAGCGCTCGGCGATGGCTCCCTCGCCCTCCTCTTCGCGGAGTTTCTTCGCCACTTCGCCGTGGTGGGTCGCCGGGTCCAGTCCGCGGTCGCGACACTCCTCGCGGATGACGTCGCCCATGGTCACGACGGGGACGCCGAGCGACTCCGCGACGGCCGCGGCCTCGCCCTTCCCGCTTCCGGGGAGTCCGACGGTTCCGATGACAGTCATTACCCGAAGCTACTGGCGAATCGCGCATAAGGGCTGTGGAAGGCGGGGACGGGCCCGCGCGCTTTTCCCGCCGGCGCTCGGACCCGCACAACACACACATGAGCGACCGGTCTCTGCTCACCCGCGCGGTGTGGTTCCTCCTCGTCGGGTGGTGGGCGACGCCACTCGCCATCGGGTTCGCCTGGCTCCTGAACGTCACCGTCGTCGGGCTTCCCCTCGGTATCAAACTCATCAATCGCGTCCCGTGGGTGCTCTCGCTGCGCGAACGCCGCATCATCGACCCGGACCACGGCCGCGACCAGTACTCCCTGCTCTTGCGGGCACCCTACTTCGTGTTCGTCGGCTGGTGGGCGAGTCTCCTCTGGGGGCTCGGCGCCGCCGCGCTCGCCGACTCGATTATCGGCCTGCCCATCGCCGTCTGGATGCTCGACCGCCTGCCCTACGTGACGACGCTCTACCGGTACTGACCCGCCTCGCTCGACGCGCAGGTGCGATTCCCCGCGAGAGGATTCCCAAACGGCTTTTTGCGAGTACCCCGTACGGAGGGGCGAGGGCACGTAGCTCAGCTCGGACAGAGCGTCTGGCTTCTAACCAGAAGTGCGAGGGTTCGAATCCCTCCGTGCCCGCGTTCCTCCACCTCACTGTCACTGTCTCTCCACCCGACTCCCCGTACACGCTGCGAACGTTCAAGTACGGTGACGGGGCCAATTGGTCGCGATGCCCCGTCAAACCACGCTCGTCGGCACCGGTCTCGCACTCCTCGCGGCAGTCGGCCGGCCGGCGCTCGGCCTGCTCGCCACGGCGGTCGCGTCGCTCGTCTTCGGTGTCGCCACCGCACACGCGTTCGACCTCGGGTTGGGTGCGTCCCTCGACGTACTCGCCGTCGTCGCGGACACTCTCCTCGTGCTCGTCCCCCTCCCGGCGTCGCTCGTCGCGCCACCGACCGTCGACGCTTCGCCCGTCTGTCTCGCGCTCTTCCGACGCCTACTCGGCACGGCGTTCCACTCAGTCGAGGTCCCAGACGTCGGCCATCGGGCTGTCGGCGCGCTCACCACCGCCGTCTCCGTCACCGACCTGCTCGTCGAGTGAGCGGGTCCCGCCCCTTCCCCCAACTCCGCCGCTCTTCTCGTCGCCTCGTCCACTTCCGGGGGGTCGAGTCGACTGCGGGCGTCCCGACGAGGTGGCGGCCGTCGCGGTCTCGACGTCGAGTTCCGGGAGGTTCGGTTCGTCCATCCGGTCGACCTGCTCGCGGAACCAGTCGGGCATGTCGGTCCGGGCGCGCTCGAAGACGTCGAGGACACTCTGGTCGGCGACGTAGGTCGCGCCGTAGTCGTCCGGGGAGCGGACGACCCGGCCGCAGGCCTGGATGACGGTGCGGAGCGCCGAGCGGTAGTACCACGCCCACTGACCGTCTTCGAGGCGGCGGGCGACCCGCGAGTCGCCGGTGTTGAGGAACGGGGCCTTACAGAGGACCTGCCACCGGCACAGGTCGTCCTTCAGGTCGAGCGCCTCCTCCATCTTCACCGAGAGGAAGAGTTCTGGGTCGGTGCTGTCCTTCCAGGCCTCCAGTTCGGCGTCGCGGCGCTCCGAGTCGTGACGGCGGACGCGGTCGCCGAGTCCGAGGTCCAGGAGTCGCTCGTAGAGGCGTTCCTGGATCCCGTAGGAGTGACAGTGGACCAACCCCTTCTCGTCGGGGTGTTTCGCGGCGACGCGGGCGACCGTCTCGGCGACCTTCGGGAGCGTGCGGTCGCGCTCTTCGTAGGTCATCTTCCCCTGGGTCACGTCGTAGAGCGGGCGGTTCTCCACGGGGAAGGTGTGCTCGACGTCGACGAGTGCGACGTCGTCGGGGTCGAGACCGACGCCGCGACAGAACGCCTCCTTGTTGAGGATGGTCGCCGAGAGGAGCGCGAACTTGTTCGCGCGGTCCCAGACGGTGTGCTGGAGGTAGCGCTCGGGGTTCATCGGCTTCACCGTGATGGCGCCCGAGTCGGCCTGGTCGACGATCCACGTCGTCGCGCTCTGCGGGTCGCGGTAGTCCTCGACGAACCACTGGATCTCCGAGCGCAGTTCTTGGAGGCGGTCGCGTCTGGCGGCCTCCTCGGGGGTGAGTTCGTCCTTCGCGAGGAGGTCGTCCTTCGCGCGTTCGCAGACGTCCATCAGTTGCTCGGCGAACTTCGAGGCGCGCTCGACGTCCCCGTCACAGTCGGGGATTCGGAGGTCGTCCCAGATGGGGACCGAGCGCGGCGAGAGGTCGATGGTCGCGTACATCTCGGCCCACTCCGCGAGTCCGTGTGCCTCGTCGATCACGCAGACGTCGCGCTGGCGGAACACCTCGCTCCCGGCGGTCCGCATGAAGTAGGCGAGCGTCATGGCGGCGAAGTCGCGGGCGGAGGCGATCGAGCGCGCCGAGAAGTAGGGACAGCGGTGTTTGACCGCGCAGTCGTAGCCGCGCTCGCGGGCGCAGGGTGCGCGGTCCACGGGCGTCTGCTCCTCGCCGGGGAGGATGCAGGTGTAGTTGTTCTTCCCGCGGATGACCTTCAGGTCGTCGAGGAGGTCGTCGCTCGCCACGTCGTCGAGTTGCGACACCTGCGGGGTTGTGTAGTAGGCGCCGACCGCGTCGCTCGGGTCGGCCTCCGAGCGCTGGCGGGCACACCCCATGATGGCCCGCGCGACCAGCGACTTCCCGCTGCCGGTGGGTGCCCGGACGAGCACCACGTCGTTGCCGCCCTCGAAGGCCGCGCGCACGTCGGCGAGCGCCTGCTCCTGGGTCCCGCGGTAGGAGGGCGCGGGGAACTCGTCGTGGATGCGCGCGGGGTTCACGTCTGTTGTGAGAAGTCCGGGAGGGCCTTAGGTTTCGTGACTCTCGGCGACGGCCTCGACGTCCTCTCGCGTGGGGTTCTCGGGGAGGTCCTCGATGCAGTCGTAACAGAGGAAGAACTCGCTCCCGTCTTCGAGTTCGAGGACGAGGCCGCCGGTCGCCTCCTTCTCCAGACTCCCGAAGTCCCAGAAGTCGCCGACGCCGCCGGAGACGTGGACGCGCTTCCCGCAGGCGTCGCAAGTTCGCTTGGCCATGTCCGAGAGAGGGGACGCCGGGCCGAAAGTCCGTCGCCCGAGCGTTCGACCACGAGCGCGCCGCGTGGCGCACGCGCCACACTTTTCTCCGCGAGCGTCGAACTCGCGTCCATGGAGGTCGACTGCGAGGGCTGTGCCGGCTGTTGTCTGGACTGGCGACCGCTCACGGCCGACCGCGACGCGGGCCACGAACGCCGCGGGGAACGCGATCCCCTCGACGACGTGTACAACCTCGTCCCGCTCACTCGCGACGACGTCCACGCGTTCCTCGACGCGGGTCTCGCCGACGCGATGCGCCCGCGTCTCTGGAAACCCGCCGCGCGCGACGACGCCGTCACTATCGACGGCCACGAAGTGGCGGCTATCGGCGACCGTCCGGTCTTCTTCGTCGGCCTGCGCAAACCCCCGAAACCGGTGGGGCCGTTCGGCGTCGAGGAGACGTGGCTCCCGACCTGTGCGTTCCTCGACCCGGAGACGCTCCAGTGTCGCGTCCACGAGTCGGAGACCTACCCCGACGAGTGCGCCGACTACCCCGGACACAACCTCGTCCTCGACGCCGAGACCGAGTGCGAACGCGTCGAGGACGCGTTCGGCGGCGAGCGACTGGTCGAGGGGACGCCTCCGGAGGACCTCGACGCACCGGCGTTCGGGCCGCAAGCCGTCGGTTCGAAGGTGTTCGTCTACCCCGACCCGGCGGACCTCGACGGCGTGGTCGGCCGCCTCGCCGCGGACGACCTCACCACCGAGGACCGGGCACGCTTCGTCGCCGTCGCGGCGGCGAGCGCCCCCGGGACCGGCGCCGTCGAACCGAACCGCCGCGAAGAGGCCTACGAACGCGCCGTCTCCCAGTCGTCGTGGGTCGGCGCCGCGGCCGAGGAGTGGCACCGACTCGCGGACGAGGGGGGAGTCGACGCGGACGCGTCGCTGGCCGACGGTGTCGAGGTGGCACGCGGCGCACCCGAGACCCCGGGTTGGACGGTCGGTAGCGACCAGTGAGACGCCGGCGCGAGGAACGGACCGTTCGAGACCGGGCTAGTTCTTCTTGATCTTCCTGAACTGGTCGAGGAGTTGTTCGGCGGAGTCGCCGGAGTCGAACTCGACCTTCCCCTCGTAGTGGGTCCGGGTGTCGTCCTCGGAGATGTCGACGGAGGAGTTCTTCCGTTCGCGGCGTTCGTGCTCGTCCTCGTCGTAGGATCCGATTGACATGGTAAGGCAACCCACAGTTGGAAATTTCCGAGCATAAATGTAACGGATATTCACATCAGATCACGGAGAGGAAGAATTGTGAGGACGCCGATCTCGTGGCCGTCGTGAGCGAGACCGGCGACGAAAAACGAAGGAAGTGAGTCGGGTCCCGGGTCTCAGAACGAGACCGGCTGTGGGCCGTCGACGCCCATCGGGGTCGGGTCGCGGTCGCTGTAGCCGATTCGGCCGACCGCGTCCGAACTCACCGCACCGTAGATCGCGTGCTGTGCCTCCTCTGCGCTGCCGAACCGCTCGTCACCTGCACGCTCGAGTACCGTGGCGAGCGTCTCGGAGCCGTTCGGGAGTTCGAGCTCCCACTCGCCGTGAACAGCCGACAGTTCGTCGGCCGAGAGAGGGTAGTCGCATTGTTCGAGCATGTCTGCGGTTTCGCGCAGCGTCATCACCTGTGTATGTGTGAACGATGATTAAGAACCTTCTCCATGAATGTCTATGAAGAATTAATATGCCTAATATGGTACTCTATGGCATACAAAAGCCGTTTCCGTCGGTGGGTCCACCCTTCGAGTATGGCCGTCTACGCCGACCTCCACGCACACACGACCAACTCGGACGGCGAACTCACCCTCGAAACGCTCCCCGCGGCCGCCGCGGAGGCGGGGGTGTCCGTCGTCGCCGTCACCGACCACGACCGCCCGCACCCGGGTCTCACCGCACCGGTCGAGTCGCACGGCGACGTCGACGTCGTCCACGGAATCGAACTCCGCGTGGACGCCGGCGACCAGCGCGTCGACCTGCTCGGCTACGGCGTCACGCGAACCGACGCGCTGGTCGAGGAGTGCGAACGCCTCCAGCGCGACCGCGTCGAGCGCGGCGCGGCCATCGTCAACCGCGTCGAGAAGCGCCTCGGCGTCGACCTCGGTCTCCAGATTCGCGACGGCATCGGCCGGCCGCACGTCGCCCGCGCCGTCGTCGACCACCCGGACACCGACTACGACGAGATCGGTGCGGTGTTCGACGACCTCATCGGTGACGACGGCCCCTGCTTCGTCGCCCGCGACGTCCCGGACTTCGAGACCGGCGTGGACATCCTCGCCGACGCCTGCGGTCTCGTCGGTCTCGCCCACCCCCTGCGCTACGGGGACCCCGAGTCCGCCCTCGCGTTGTGCGCCGACCTCGACGCCGTCGAGCGCTTCTATCCCTACGACCGACCGGTCGGCGCCGACGCCGACGACCACGCCACCGCGCTCGTCGACGACGCCATCGAGCGCTTCGACCTCCTCGCGACCGGCGGGAGCGACGCCCACGACGACGAACTCGGGAAGGCCGGGCTCTCGGAGGCGGAGTTCGAGCGGGTGCAGGCCCGACTCGGGTGACCGCAGTGAGCGACGGAGGGCGGATTTGCGGTGATTTCGCACGGGGCCGCCAACTTGAGGTTGCCTGAACCCCTACCGCCGAGTATGCGTTGTCACTACTGCGACCGAAACGCGGACGTCTCCGTCGACAAGGACGGCGTCCGGGTGGCCCTCTGCGAGGACCACTTCCAGGAGCGCTTGGAGGAGCTCGCCGACTCCGACGCACTGGAAGGTCTCCGAGAGCAACTCGACATCGACCGGGCCTGAACAGCGCCTCCACGGTCCCCGTCTCCTCCACGACACGCCGTCGATGTAGCGCGGTCGCGTCTCCACCGTCGTGTTCTCGGGAACGTCGACGTCCGGAGCGGCGGTGCAGCGTTTCTGCGGAATTCGGTCGCTGCTCGCGTGTCGCGTCACTCGCTTCGCTCACTCCGAATCTCCTGCCTACCGACTCGCGTCCACGTCTATCGCGTCCACCGGACAGACGTCCACACAGAGCATACAGTCGATACACTGGATCTCGTTCGCGGGGTCGGCCTTCTTCTCTGACTCGGGGTGGCCGGGGGTCTCGATCCACTCGAAGACGTCGACGGGGCAGTCTTCGACGCAGGCGCCGTCGGCGATGCAGATGTCGAAGTCGACGGCGACGTGCGTCCCGTGGATGCCGAGGTCCTCCGGTTCGTCGACGGGTCCCCAGACGTCGTGACCGTTGTGTGTGTCCACTTTCTCCCGGTTCTGGTCGAAGTTCGGGTCGATAGCCATACCCGAGGGTGCGTCCGGCGAGGGGTTAAACCTCCCGTCGCGACGCCGCCCACCGTTGCCCCGCGGTCACCTCGTCGACGGTCCGCGTCGGACCCACCACGCTTTCCACCCCGCCGGTCGAAGCACGACTCATGCGTACGGTCCGACTCGCCGACATGGATTCCCGGATGGGACCGGCCTCGCTCATCCTCCCGCTGGCCGACGCCCTCGGGACGACGGACGTGGCGCTCAACTACTACGAACTGGAGGAAGGCGAGAGCACCTCCTTCGGACTCCACGCCCACGAGGACCAGGAGGAGATCTTCTACGTCGAGTCCGGGACGCTCACCTTCCGGACCGCCGACGAACCGATTCGGGTGACGTCGGGCGAGTTGATCCGCTTCGGTCCCGGCGAGTACCAACTCGCGCGCAACGAACACCCCGACCGGGCGGCCGTCCTCACCATCGGTGCGCCGAAGGAGGCCGGCGAGACCGAGATCCTCCGCGAGTGCGAGGAGTGCGGGAAGGAGACGCCACAGGAACTCGAACTCACCGACGACCAGGACGCCATCGTCGCCCGCTGTGAGGTGTGCGGCGCCGAGACGGGGCGGTTCGACTGATGACCGACGAACACCCGCCGCGCATCGTCTTCGACGACATGTGTGGCTTCTGTACGTGGTGTGTCCACTTCGCGCAGCGCCACGGGGAGTTCGAAAGCGTGGGGTTCTCGGAACTCTCCCCCGACCAGAAAGCGCGGTTGCCCGACGACTACGAGACGTGCGTCCACCTCCTCACCGACGACGCGGTCTACGACTGCGGCGAAGCGGTCGAGCAGGCCCTCCGTCGGATGAGTCCGGCACTCGACGCCGCGTTCTCGGTTCTCGACGAGGTTCCGGGGTACGCGTCGCTCCGCGAGCGAGTGTATCGGTGGGCGGCCGACCGCCGCGACTGGTGGGCGAAGATCGTCCGGGACGAACCGCCCGCGAAGCAGTAGCAGTAGCAGTAGCTCAGTCGTCCGAGGCGGCGGTCGCACCCCCGTCGTGTTCGTCCGCGCGGCGTCGGGCGTGGCGACAGAAGTTGTCGAAGATCTGCTTGGCCTCGCAGGCGGCGCGGTAGTTCTCCTCGGTGATGCCGTCGAGCACCGACTGGATGCGCTCTTCGGGGAGGTCCTTGCCCTTCGTGATGCGCGTCGCGGTGTCCGCGTCGTACTCGGGGTGGAACTGGACGCCGAAGGCGTCGCCCTTCTGGAAGGCGTGGACGCCGTAGTCGTTCTCGGCGAGGAGTTCCGAACCCGGCGGGAGTTCCGTCACTGCGTCCGAGTGCGTCGTGAAGACGGTGAACTCCTCGTCGACGCCGTCGAAGAGGTGGTGGTCGGTGGTCTGCTCGACCGTCCGGTAGCCGATTTCGTACTCGCCCATCCCCTCGACCGTGCCGCCGAGCGCGTCGGCGACGAGCTGGTGGCCGAAACACACCCCCAGCACCGGCATCCGGTCGACCGCCGCGGCGACCCACTCCTTCGTCGGCTCGATCCACTCCTCGTCCCAGTAGACCGAGGAGCGCGACCCCGAGACGACGGCGGCGTCGAAGTCGAAGTGGTCGGGTAGCTGGCCGCCGGTCGCGTCGAACTCGACCAGGTCGGCGTCCACGTCGCGGCGGAAGTTACGGGCCGTCGAGGCCTCTTCGTGGGCTGCGTTGAGAAACGCCACGCGAAGTCGATTCATCGACCGAAGCTACACCGTCCACCGGAAAATGGGTTTCGACGGGGTCGACGATCTGCCGCCACCCGTGACGGCGAAGAGAGGAAGTGTGGATGGCAGTTCCTCTCCGGTCGGCCCTCCCGTGGGCCACCTAGTGGCATACTCTGCGGAGATATACTGCTCGTGATAGCGGTGCTGTGTTGAATAGCGATCTAATCGGCTGATATCGCGGGTTAGAAGGGTGAAGTCGAGGAAATCGATTCTGTCCATGGAAGTCGATATCCTCGACTTCGTTGAGCAGTGTCGTGACCTAGCCAAACAAGCGTTGGGAAAGCACGCGGGCGAGCCCGCCACCGGCGGGTTCGCCCGCTGGAAGCACGTCGTCCTGCACTGTCTTCGGCTCGAAGAAGACCATAGCTACCGAGAAACGCCCAATCGGCTGAAATACATGGCCGAGATTCGTGACGCTCTCGGCTTAGATCGGAACGATTTGCCCGAGTACACGACGATCTACAAATCGTTCGACCGGCTGAAGATGTGGGTATGGCGGGCGCTGCTGCGCGTTTCCGCGCAGCAGCACCCGCAGTCTGGGCACGCCGCTCTCGACAGCACGTTCTTCGACCGTCGCCGTGCGTCGTCGTACTTCCGCCAGCGGTCGGGAAGCACCGTACAGACGCTGAAAGTGACGACATTAACTGATGTGGAATCGCTTGCGGTTCTTGACGTTCACATCACAGCACGGTGGAAGCACGATACAAAGACCGGACCGCAGGTTGTCCGGCGAAACGCGGACGACCTGCAGTCGGTCGCCGCCGACAACGGCTTCCAAGACTGGCATACTGAGTACGAGATTGCCGCATATGACGTTGAGTACCTCGTTCACTATCGTGGATCATCAGCGAAAGCAGCTCTGAACAATACGCTCAACCGGGCAAAAGGCTACTCTCAGCGGTGGATGGCGGAAACGTCGTACTCGACAACCAAGCGCTCGCTCGGCGATGCCGTGCGAGCGCTTAGCTGGTATCGACAGTTCCGTGAAATTGTCCTGATGTTCGCCATCATTAACATAGAATCGCTGTGTGAGCCGCTGTAACCGTGTCTCACTATCTATTCAACAGAGCAGATAGCGGTAACATTGTGTCAATCGAGAGACGGCAGGACGGTGAGGGCGCCCGGTTCAGGCCTCGGTCTCGACGACCTCCCGGAGGAGGTCGGGTGCGGCCTCCAGGGCCTCGTCGAGTTTCTCGGCGTCGGGACCGCCGCCCTGCGCGAAGTCGGCGGGACCGCCGCCGCCGCCGCCGACCATCGAGGCGAGTTCGCCGACGACCTGCCCGGCGTTCACGGGGACGCCCTCGGGGACGGCGACGACGAACTGTGCGCCGTCTTTCCCGCTGCCGACGACGGCCACCTTCCCCTCGTTCTGGATGGCGTTCGCCGTCGCGCGGAGTTCGTCCATGTCGGCGTCGAGGCGTTGGACGACGGCGGTCGTGCCGTCGACCTCGACCTCCTCGCCGCCCCCGCCGCCGCCGGCGCGGGCCTCCGCGAGTTCCTCTTTCAGTTCCTCGATGCGCTTGCCGCGCTCCTTCCACTCGGTGAAGAAGCGTTCCGCCGTGTCGGGTACTTCCGCGGGCGAGACGTCGAACGTCTCGGCGGCCTCCAGTAGGTAGTCCTCCTGCTCCTGGACGTACTCGACGGCGGCCTCGCCGGCCGCGAACGTGAGGCGCTCGACGCCGTCCTGGACGCGCTCGGTGTTGACGAGTTTGATGGCGCCGATGTCACCCGTCCGCTTCACGTGCGTCCCGGCACACGCCTGGACGTCCTCGGCGACGTGGATGAGACGGATGTGTTCGCCGGCCGGGATGCCCCCCTGGTAGAGGTCGAAGCCGTGTTCCTCTTCAGCCTCGTGGCGGTGGGGCCACTCCTGCTCGACGGAGACGTTGTCCATCACGATGTCGTTCGCGATGCGTTCGATCTCCTTGGCCGTCTCGCGGTCGACGCGCTCGTAGTGCGTGATGTCGATGCGGGAGGTCTCGGTCCCCTTCTGCGCGCCGGCCTGGCGGACGTGCTCGCCGAGCACCTGCCGGGCGGCGTGGACGACGACGTGGGTCGCCGTGTGGTGGCGCATCAGCCGACGACGGCGCTCGACGTCGATCTGTCCGCGGACGAACTCGCCCTTGCCGGGGTTCTCGTCCGTGCGGTGGAGGACGACGCCGTCGCGCTGCTGGACGTCCGTCACGTCGACGGTCACGTCGTCGGTCGCGAGCGTCCCCGTGTCGGCGGGCTGACCACCGCCCTCGGGGTAGAACATCGTCTGGTCGAGGACGACGTCGTAGACGGTTTCGTCCTCCTCGCCCTCGGCCTCGCGCTCGAAGACGTCGAGGACGACCGCCTCGAACTCCGTCCTGTACTGGTCGTCGTAGAACAGTTTCTCCGTGTCCGGGAGGTCTTCGAGGCGCTCGTCGGTCTCTTCGGTCTCCTCGAAGGGTTCGTCGCTGTCGTGGCGGGAGGCGACCAGCGAGTAGAAGTCGTCCGGCTCTTCGACGCTCGCGCCGACGTCGTCGGCGATCTGCTTCACGGTGTCCGGCTGGATGCCGTGGGAGTCGTAGAACTCCACGAGTTTCTGGGTCGGGATGGGTTCGCCCTCGTTGGCGTACTCCTCGGCGAGTTGGCGGACCCGACGGTTGCCCCGTTCGAGGGTCTCCTCGTACTTCGCGACCTCCTTCTGGACGACGTCGCGGATGGTGTCGCGGTTCTCGTAGCCGAGGCGCTCGGCCTGCTGGTCGACGAGGTCGTCGAGGGGGGCCTCGACGCCGACGCCGTCGACGAGGCGCTTCGCGCGGCGGAGGACCATCCGCGCGAGGTAGCCCGTCCCGACGTTCGAGGGGACGATGCCGTCGCCGAACATGTAGGCGAGCGTCCGGGCGTGGTCGGCGATGGCGTAGATATCTTCGAGGGGCGCCATCAGGTCGGTGAGTTCCTCGACGGAGACGTCGAGTTTCTCCGCGATGTTGTCGCGGGCCGTCTCCATGTCCTCGGCCTCGTCGATGTCCATGTGGCCCGCCAACTTGGCGGCCCGGCGGATGAGTTCCTCCTCTTCCTCGGTGTACTCGAGGTCGGCGCTCTCCTTGAGGAAGTCGATGGCCTCGGGGTAGATGGCCTCGTAGACGGTCGGGGTCCCCTGAGAGACCCACGTCCAGCGCTCCAACCCGTAGCCCGTGTCGACGATGTAGGTGTCCATCGGGCTGTAGCGGTTGCCGTCCTTCATCTTGTACTCGCCCTCGGGGTCCTGCTCGAACTGCATGAAGACGAGCGTCGCGATCTCGGCGCCCTTGTAGATGACCTCGAAGGCGGGACCGGCGTTACCGCCGCCGACCCACGGGTCCTCGATGTAGGTGACCTCCGAGAGGTCGACGCCCATGTCTTCGAGGAACGTGTCGCAGTACTCGACGGTCTCGTCCTTCCAGTAGACCTCGCCGGAGTAGGCGTACTCGTCGCCGACCTCCTCGCGGGCGTTGAACGCGTGGTGGGCCATCATCTCGAAGGCCATCGTGTGCCGGCCCGTCTTGCCCACGTTGTCGATGTCCTGCATCCGGATGCAGGGCTGGGAGATAGTGAGGGGATTGGCGGGCGGCGGCGTCTGCCCGGAGGTGACCAGCGGTTGGAAGTCGTAGATAGAGGCCTGGGTGAGGAGGACGTCGTCGCGCCAGCGGTTCGCGGCGACGGGGTAGGGTTCGATGCGCTCGTGGTCGTGCTCCTCGAAGAACGAGAGGAAGCGCTCGCGCATCTCCCCGAGGGTGTACTCGTCGTCGAACGCGGGGTTGTCGATGAACGAGTAGTCCTCACAGGGCGGTTCACCGCAGGTCTCGCGCTCCGGGTCGCGAGACCAGAAGTGCGCACCACACTCCGAACACTCCTGTCGCGTAAAGTCCTCCTCCTCGAAGTAGTCGAGGCGGTATTCCTCCTCTAGGTCACTCATTTGGCGTGTATTCGCCGCCGGTCGGGTAAAACAGTTCCGGGAAGGGGCGATAGCGACGCCCTCAGGCGGTTTCGCGCCGCCGCGACGGGACCCGACGGCGGCCGTCGGTACGGCCGGTCGGCGTCGCTCCAGGTGGGGTCCGACCTCCCAGGTCGTCCGGAAGATGGGGAACGCCCCGCCTCGGCCCCCGGGTATTTTGCGGAACCCACCCGAACAGTCGCGCACATGGGGCGACTCGTCGACGGTGAGTGGCGTACCGAAGCAGAGCAACTCGAACACGACGAATCCGGGGAGTTCGAGCGGACCGAGACGACGTTCCGCGACTGGATCCGCGGGAGCGTCCGGGAGGCGGGCGACGTCGTCGAGGAGGGACCCGAACCCGAGGCCGGCCGCTACCACCTCTACGTCTCCTACGCCTGCCCGTGGGCCCACCGCACCCTCCTCGTCCGGGCGCTGAAGGGGTTGCAGGACGCCATCACGGTCGACGTCGTCGACCCGGTCCGCTTCGACCAGGGGTGGGAGTTCGCTCCCGAGAAACCGGGGTGTACCGAGGAGTCCCAGTTCGGCCACGACTACCTGCGCGACGTCTACACCGAGGCCGACCCGAACTACACGGGTCGGGTGACGACGCCGGTCCTCTGGGACAAAGAAGAGGAGACCATCGTCAACAACGAGTCGGCGGAGATCATCCGGATGCTCGACACCGCGTTCGACGACTACGCGGAGAACGACGTCTCGCTCTACCCCGAGGGTCTCCGCGAGGAGGTCGACGCGGTCGTCGACGACATCTACCCGTCCATCAACAACGGCGTCTACCGCGCGGGTTTCGCCGAAACCCAGGATGCCTACGACGACGCGGTTTCGGACCTGTTCAGCGCGCTCACGGAGTACAACGCGACCCTCGGCACGCAGCGCTACCTCGCCGGTGACGGGGAGCGACTCACGCTCGCGGACGTCTGCATGTTCGTGACGCTCTACCGCTTCGATGAGGTGTACCACACCCACTTCAAGTGCAACTACAAGCAGATCCGCGACTACGACCACCTCTGGGAGTACCTCAAGGAACTCTGTCAACTGCCGGGCGTCGCCGACACCTGCAACATGACCCACGTGAAAGAGCACTACTACCGGAGTCACGGCGACATCAACCCACACCGCCTCGTCCCGGTCGGGCCGGACCCCGACTTCTTCGCCCCCCACACCCGCGACGACCTGCCGGGCGGCCCGCCCGAGGCGCTCTTCGAGTGAGACATTACCCACACGAACGGGGGTGAGCGCCCCGTTTTTCCCGGCCTGCCTCCCTACCTCTCGGCGATGGTCACCCGCCGGGCACTGTTGAAGACGATGGGGAGCGCCGCCGGGGCGGGCGGCGTCGCCGTCACCACGAATATTCCCGCCTCGCGCGAGAAGAACGGCTGGCGTCGCGTCCGCACGCCGACGCAGTCACCGCTCTACGACGCCGCGCTCTCGGCCGTCGGGCCGGTCGCCGTCGGCGGGAGCGGGGTCGTCCTCCTCCGCCGACCGGGCGAGTGGCTCGCGGTCCTCGAACACGGACCGGCCGTCAGCGGCGCGGATCTCCTCGGCGCCGCCGCCACGGACGACCGCCGTCGCGTCTGGTTCTGCGGTGGTGGCGGCGCCGTCGGATACGTCGACGTCGCCCGCGAGGAGGTCGTCGACCACTCCGCGCCCGGCGGCAAGACGAGTTCGTGGGAGGGCGTCTCCGTCGTCGGCGACGCCGGGAACGAGCGCGTCTTCCTCGTCAACGGCTCCGGCGAGTTCGTCGCCGGGGACGCGACCGGGAGCGGAGTGAACTGGCACGACGTCGTCCCGACGGACGCCGAGGCCGTCCACGAGACCCACGGTGTCGACGTCCTCGAACCCGGCGGCGGATCGAGCGCCCTGGGCATCGACTTCTCCTCGACCGAGCATGGACTCGTCTGCGACACGACGAGTCACGTCTACGAGACGGACGACGCCGGCACCTCCTGGGAGACCGTCGGCGTCGAGGGCGCGAGCGTCGGTCTCCTCGACGTGGCGACGGCGGGCCGCGGGAGTGCGCTCGTGGCCGGCGACGACGGCACGATTTTCCGCCGCGACGCGGACAACTGGACGCCAGTCCCCGTCGGCGAGGACGCCATCCACACCGTCCGGACGGGGTCGCGAACGATGGCTGCCGGCGGGGCCGGCCGGGTCTACGAAGGCGACGACGGGTGGACGACGACCGCCACGCCGACTTCCGCGACCCTCCACGGCGTCGTCTACGACCCCGAGGGGAACTACCCCGACACCGCCGTCGGCGGGAGCGGGACCGTCGTCGAGCACGGTGCCTACGAGGGCGAACTCCCCCACACCATCGAAATCACCGGGAGCGACGGCGCAACCACGTACTACCGCTTCCGTGTCACCGACCGAGTCGCGGCCAGCGACGACACCGGGAGCGTCGAAGTCAGTGACGGCGACACCGCCTCGGGACTCGTCGGCGACGACACCGACACGTTCGGTTTCTCGGGGTCTATCGCCAGTTTCGCCGTCACCGCGGGCGACCCCGCGGACCTCACCGTCACCGTCGACGGGGAGGAGCGCGACGTCTACACGCTCGGCGCGCCGTCGTGGACCACCGTCGACTCGCCAGTCGGGAACGGACTCCACGACGTGGCGCACGCACGCGACGGCCCGCTGGCGGTCGGCGAGAGCGGCGTGCTCGTCCAACGCGGCGACGACGGGTGGGTGGTCGTGGCGAAGGACGGACCGGCCGGTGCGGGCCGCGACCTCCTCGCGGCCGCGGGGACCGACGGCGGCGGCGCGGTGTGGGTCGTCGGCGTCTCGGGTGCACTCGTGCGGTACACGCCGGGACGGGGCGCTCGCGACGGTGACTTCGACGAGTTCGACCACCCCGAACACCGGGCGGGGACGCTCCGCGCGGTCGGTGTGGTCGGGTCGGCCGGGTCCGAGCACGTCGCCGTCGTCGACGGGTCCGACGAGGTGTTCCTCGGCGCCTTCCGCGGCGACGGTGTCGACTGGAACGGGTCGCGGCCGCCGACCGGTGCCGACGTGACCGACGTCACGCTCGTCTCCTCGCGGACGGCCTCCTGTGTGACCAGCGACGGTGGCGTCTTCTACACTCGCGACCGGGGGACGTCGTGGACGCGCGTGCGAGACGCGGACGACACGGCGCTCACGTCACTCGCCGCCGACGGCGACCGGGTCCACGCCGCCGGGGCGGACGGCACCGTCGCCCGCTACGACGGCTCGACCTGGACGCGTCGCTACGCGGGTGGGTCGCTCCACGACGTGGCTGCGCGCGACGGGACGGCCGTCGCGGTCGGCGAGTCGGGGGGCGTCTACCGCCGACTCGACTGGAAGTGGCGCCGAGACCGGACGCCGACGGAGAACAGCCTCGACGCCATCTCGTTCGGCCGCGGCGACGCACCGGCCGTCGTCGTCGGTGGCAGTGGCACGATTCTCGAAGGACGTCGGTAGGTCGTCGGAGTAGTCCGCTCACCCGCCGCCGCGGACGATGTGGCCGTACTTCAGGAGGGCGACGAACACCGTCCCGCCGGCGATGTTGCCGCCGGTCGCGAGCACCATGAACCGGACGTAGTCGAGGAGACCGATGGCCGGACTCGTGAGCATCCCGGTGAACACCTCGACGCTCCCGGCGATGGAGTGAGGGAGGTGGCCCAAGCCGATGGCGACGGTGACGAGCCAGACGAAGAAGACCTGCGAGATGGTCTCCTCGGCGGCGGTCACGAGCCACGACAGCAGGCCCATGAGCCACCCCGCCAGCACCCCGCCCATGAGGAGGACGAGGGGTTCTTTCGCGACCAGCGGCGCGGCGATGTGCGCGAACGCCGACGCTTCGGCGATACCGTAGCGGGGGGCGAGGTAGACGGCGGCCGCACCGAAGAGCAGGCCGCCGACGACGTTGGCGACGTAGACGATGCCCCACAACCGGCCGAGTTGCCGGAGCGACGCCCGGCGGTCGAGGACCGGCAGGACGGCCAGCGTGGTGTGTTCGGTGAACAGTTCGGAGCGACCGAGGATGACGAAGACGAAACCGATGGTGTAGGCGAAGGCGACGGCGATCTCCGTGGCGGGTTCGCCCCAGTGGCCGCCGACGAGCGAGAGGATGACCGCCATGAACAGGGGACCGAAGCCGATGTCCAGTCCGGCGGAGAGTCCCGAGAGGAAGAGTCCGCTCGCCGACCGTTCGAGTTCGTGGAGGCCCTCGCGAATCTGCTGGGCGAGGATGTCCTTGCTGCCTTTCGCGCCTTCACCGCCACCGCTTCCGCTTCCGCCACCGTCGGGGCGGACGCTCGCTCCACCGAATGGGTCGATAGCCTGCGCTCCATCGGAAGACGACGACTCGTCGGACACGCGTACCGAAGTCGACAGTCTCGCCGACGAAAAGCGATTCGGCCGGTCAGACGACACGGCTTAAGGGCCGCGCCGGCTACTGATTCCCAATGAGTTCCAACGCCAAGGGCGACAGGCGAGAACGGGAACTCGTCAACCGTCTCGACGAGGCCGGCTTCGCCGTCATGCGTGCGCCCGCCAGCGGGAGTGCCACCGAGCGCGAACTCCCGGACGTGCTCGCGGGCGACGGCGAGGTCTTCTACGCCATCGAGGCGAAGTCGAGTTCCGGCCGCCCCATCTACCTCGACGGCGAGGAGGTCGAGGCGCTGCTCTTCTTCGCGCAGAACTTCGGCGCCAAACCCCGCGTCGCCGCCCGATTCGACCGGGAGGACTGGTACTTCTTCCACCCGGGCGACCTCTACACGACGGACGGCGGCAACTACCGAGTCAAGAAAGAGACGGCGCTCGCCGAGGGGACCGACTTCGAGGAGTTCGTCGGTGGCACCGCGAAGACCGAACTCGGCGAGTTCGAGGACGAACCCGACGGGGACCCCGACGCGGACCTCCGGAAGGTCCTGAACGCGGTGAAGCAGGGCGCTATCTCCGTCGACGACGCGGTCGAGATGCTTTGACTCCGGCTATCCGACGGTCAGGCGGTCGCGTACGTGAACGTCAGGTCGCCACCGGTCTCGACGGTGACGAGACCGCCGGCGTCGTTTCGTTCGACGGTCCAGAGCCACGTCTCGGTGCGGTTCCCGGCCGTGGCGCGAATCATGTACGGGCCGGTTCCCGGGACCGCGTCCGCGAACGTCGTCGACTCACCCGGCGCGAGGGTCGCGTTCTTTCGGGTGACGGTCTCGTTTCGCTCCGCCACGACGGCCACCTCGACGGTGTACGTCGCGTTCGCCTCGTTACGGACTTCGAGGTCGTGTGGCTCGGCCGGTGGCTGTCCGGTGAGACCGGCACACCCGGCGCTCGCGAGGAGGAGACAGACGGCCAAGGCGGGGAGGACGTGACGCATACCCGAGCTGTCACGTCGGTGTGATAAGTGTCTTCGGGAGGTCCGGCGCGTCAGCGTTCGACGTGTGGACGGCCACGCTGCTCCAGACGGGCGCGCGGGAAGGAGTAGCGCTCGAGTTGCGTCCCGGTGATCTCCTCGGGGTCGACGTCGGCGCGGAGGGGGTACATCACCTCGACGACGACGTCGCGCCCGTCGTAGGCGCGGTTGGTCGGGTGGGCGGCGACGGTGTGGTCCGTTCCGGGGACACGAACCTCGTCGGCGCGTTTGTCGGTGGTCCGCGCGACGACGAGGAGCGTCTCGCGTTCGCGGTCGACGACGAAGTCACCGACGTCGAGGGTGCACTGCTCGCAGTAGGCGGGGCCGGGTTCGTGTTCGGTGGCGTAGACCCGCTTCCCGCAGGTCTCACAGCCCGTCTCCGATTTCCCCGGCGGGGGAACTTCGCCCTCGTTGACCTCGATGGCGACCCGCCGGAGGTGTTTACACCGCGTGTGGCGGTAGCGGTGGTCCGGACAGGTACAGCGCGACCCGGGGAGGTCGACGGTGTAGACGGTGTCCGTCTCGGTCACGACGTCGTAGCAGCCACCGCCGATGGGGACGACCCCCATCCGTTCGGCACGGGCACGGGCAGCACGGCTGTCTGCACCGGCGTGCGGTGCGAGCGAACGCTTCGGGGTGGTGCTGGTGGATTTCGTCGGCACCATGAGAACAGATACGGTCTCACCCCACCTAAACCCCTCAAAACCGCAACGTACTTGGTCGCTGGCGGGTGCTCGCGGCCGACGAGCGAAGAGGTGGGTTTTTACGCACTGCTCGGGAACGGACGGACATGGACGTCGAGCGTGAAACCGTCGTCGAGGCCGCCCTCGCCACGTTCTCGGTGGCCCTGTTCATCGTTATCCTCGCCGTCGCCGGGACGATGGGTGGACCGGGTCTCTCCCAGCAGGGCGCCTACACCGTCGTCGGGGGTATCGTCGCCTTCGTGATCGTCATGAGTGCACTCGGACTCTGGTTGAACCGGTCGGACTGACGCAACTACGCCGCGCCCGTCTTCCGTGCTCGCGGGTCGTGTCACTCCCCGCTCGCTTCTGGAGATTCCTCGCTGCGCTCGGAATCTCCCTCTTCTCGCCAGTCCTCCAACTCCTCCTCGTCGGCGTCTTCGAGTTTCACCTCGTAGTAGGAGAGCGGGTGCGAGATGTTCTCACAGAGGGAGTCGGGGTTCACACAGTCGCCGTAGGACTTCATCGTCGCGCAGGCGGGGGCGGTGTACTCCGTGGGACTCGACTCGCCCTGGATGTGGTCGGTCTGGTAGCGCGTCATCTCCTCGCCGAAGCCGGGGTTCACCTCGTAGATGTCGACGATCTCGTCGGTCGAGAGGCCGATGTTCGCGAGGAAGGCGGTGATGGCGAACCGGGAGTGGTGCGGGAGGTGGTCGCCGCGGCGGACCCGCTCCAGCAGGTTCTTCATGCAGGGCGGGAAGAGGTCCGGGACGACTGTGTCGATGTCTGTCGTGAGGTCGAGTTCGGAGAGGACCGTCTTCACCTCGCCGACCTCCTCGCCGAGTTCGGAGGCGATGGCGTCCGGGACGTTCAGTGGGAGGCCCTCGGCGATTCGCTCCTCGATGGCCTGCTGGACGAGCGTGTCGAGTTCGTAGCCGTCGACCGGTACTTCGCCGTCCGCGAGGGGACGGTTGACCAGTCGCCACTCTTCGCCCCGGACCGACGACGCGAGCAAGAGGTAGGTCGCGACGTCGACGCGGAAGCCGTCGCCGGCCGACCGGACGTGGTCGGCGAGGTCGAACTCCCGGAGGAGGTCTTCGCGCGTGACGGCGTCGGCGTTCCCGACGCTCGCGAACTGCTCGTCGTCGTCCGAGTCCGCCGTGAACCGCTCGGCGGCGGTAGTGGCCTCGGCCTCGGCGTAGCGGCGGACGAGAATGTTCTCGTCGACGAGCGAGACGAGCACGCGGGCGACGGGATAGGAGAGGAGTTCCGTGCGGGGGTCGCGGGCCGGTTCGCCGACCTCGCGTTCGGTCACCGCCTTCGTGACGCGTTCGAGTGCGCGCTCGACGACCGCGTCGTCCTCGGCGACGATGGTCGCGAGGTCCACGCCCGCCTCCTGGACTGCTTGCCGGGCGCTCTGGAGGAACGGATAGCGAGCGTGGCGCCTGTTCATCGTGGGTCGTTGATTGCGCGTGTGCGCCGATAAAGTCCTCGGCTTCGGGGCGGACTGTCGTCCGTTGGCAGCCACCGTCGACCGGAATCCACTACTGTCTCTCGTCCCCACCTCGACCCATGCAACTGCGTTTCGCGCCCGGTGCGACCCGCGCGGCCGCCGCCGCCGCCCTCGTCGGTCTCCCGCTCTTCCCGGTCCTCCCGTGGGTCGGCGTCGCCGTCGCGCTCTTCGGCGGGTTCGTCCTCTGGTTCCACCGCGACCCCGAGCGCACGCCGCCCGAGTCGGGCGTCGTCTCCCCCGCCGACGGCCGCGTCTCCGTAATCCGCGAGGAGGAAGACGACGAGGGGAACGAGCGCGTCCGCGTCGGCGTCTTCATGAACGTCACCGACGTCCACGTCAACCGCGCGCCCCTCGCGGGCACCGTCGAGACCGTCGAACACCGCCCCGGCGCCCACCTGCCGGCGTTCACGAAGGAGTCCGAGCGCAACGAGCGGGTCCGCTTCGACTTCGGCGCGTTCGAAGTCGACCTGATCGCGGGGGCGTTCGCCCGCCGCATCCACCCCTACGCCGCTTCCGGCGAGTCGTTCGAGCGAGGCGAGCGCATCGGCCACGTCTCCTTCGGGAGTCGCGCCGACGTGCTCCTACCGGCCGAGTACACGGTCGAGGACGTGCGGGTGACGGAGAACGAGACGGTGCGGGCGGGCGAGACGGTCGTCGCGGAGCGGTAGTTCAGGCCGGCGTCGACTTACAGGACTGCAAGGAGGAAGCCCACGGCTTTAGCCGTGGGAGTAATCCGACAATCCATTCTACCACGAACGATAGCCAGTCGACTCCCCCACGCTAACACAAAGTGTTATAAAGAATTAGTCTAACCTGTGAATTAGTGATGGGGGTGATTCGCACCGTCAAAGTCAAACTCGATGTACCTACAGAGCGGTGCGACGACCTCCATCAAACGAAACACAATTCCTCCACTGTGCGAACACCACCGCAGAGTGGGCGTGGAGACACCCGAACGACTACTGTGTTACCTCGAAACAGAAAGCCGAGAAAGCCCTCTACGAGCAACTCCGCAACGAGACGGAGTTAACCGCGAACCTCGTTCAGAAAGGGATTCGACGCGCTATCGAGGCCACCAAAAGCGGTGTTACTCGACTCAAAAAGGGCGACAACACGAGTCAACCACACTTCGATTCGTGGAGCGTCGTCTACGACAAGCGAAGTGCGACGTTCTACCGTGACCACGTTTCCCTCTCCACAGTGAACGGTCGCGTCGAGTGCGACTACGTGATCCCCGACGACTCAGAGGGAACGCCGATTGGTGAGTACCTATTGAACGAGGACTACGAGTTTCGCATGTCCACGTTGCAGTACGACTCCTCCTCAGAGTCGTTCTATCTCCACGCACGGATGCGACGAAGCGAAAGTAAAGAACAGTCCACGGCTTCTTCTTCCGATACCAAGCACAGAACAGTCCTTGGTGTTGACCTGAACGTGGACGGCTCGCTCGCTGTGACTTCGACAGGTGCGTTCATCGGAAATTCCGACGAGATGAATCATCGACGCCGAGAGTTCGAGAAGACTCGTGGGTCGATGCAACAGACAGGGACGCGCTCGGCGCACCTATCGATTCAGTCGATGAAAGGCCGTGAACACTGTTGGATGCAGGACGAACTACACCGCGCCTCGAACCAGATTCTCGAAGAAGCTCGAAACCACGGATGCACACATATTGCCTTCGAGAATCTGACCGATATTCGCAAACGGATGGCTGGTGCAAAGCGGTTCCACGCGTGGGCGTTCCGACGCTTGTTCCAGTACGTCGAATACAAGACCGAGCTGTTCGGTATCGAGGTTCAGCAGGTGAGTCCTGCATACACGTCTCAGCGGTGTTCATCGTGTGGGTTCACCCACGAGTCGAACCGGCGGTCGAAGCACCAGTTTGTGTGTCAGAAGTGCAAGTACGAACTGAACGCGGACTACAACGCGAACAAGAATGTTGCTCGTAAACTTCTCAAGAAACTCCACTCGAGGCAGAAGTCTTCGAGTGGAGGCGCACCCTGTCAGTGTGCGCTCACGTCAGGGACGCTGAACCTGAATGGCGATTTCCACGCCTCCGACCCTGTGTCGGCAGAAGGGGAGTCCACTGACAAGCCCACGACTGAAGTCGTGGGTAACTGACGACACGTACTCTCCGTTCGCGGCGTCGAGAAGAGAGAAGACTCGGTTCGAGACCGACGGCGGCCGTCGTCAGTCGCTCTGGATACGCGGTGCCAGCATGAACGTGACCGTTCCCTGACCCTCCGCGATGTCGAAGTGCATCTTGACGGGGAACTCCTCGCCGAGTTCCATGCGGACCTCCGCGTCCTTCGGGATGGCCTTGTTCATGTCCTTGAGGTAGTCGAGGCTGAACAGGGAGTGGGCCGGGCCGACCTCCAGGTCGATGAGGTCCTCGCGGCCGAGTTCGAGGTGGACGTCGTCGGTGTCACCCTCCGCGTCGACGTAGAAGGTCTCCTCGGTCTCGTCGACGCCGAGCGCGATGTGGTCGGAGACCATGTCGGCGGCCTTGACCGCGCGGTGGATGTCCGCACCCTCGACGACGACGTGTGCGGAGAGGTCGAGGTCGGGGAGGTCTGGTTCTTGTCGGATGGAGTCGGGGTCGATGAGCGCCAGCGTGTACTCCAGTCCGTCGATGCGGATGTGGAGTTTGCGCGTCTCCTCGTCGAGTTCGAGGTGGACGAGCTGGCCGGCGTCGGCCATTCCCGCGATATCTTCGAGACGGGAGAGGTTGACCCCGATGAGACCACCGTCGGCCTCGTAGGACTCGAACGCGTCCGCGGAGAGTTCGAGATCGACCATCCCGACGTTCGCCGGGTCGACGGCGCGAATGGCGAGACCGTCTTCGTTGAGGTGGATCTTACACTCGTCCACCAGCACGCTCACGGAGTCGAGCGTGGTCCGGAGCGTGTCGGCGCTCACTATCGCCTTGAACATCTTGTACACGAGTAGGAGTGTGCCGGGTAAAAAGCCATGCGGTACGCGCGCGCGTGTAAGTTAGCCACCGACTCACCCCCAGAACCGTCACGAACCCGCTTAATTCGGGTTAATTCGGGGGAAGACGGGCCGTACGGCCGACCGGGATGAAGTACGTCCGGCCCCTCGTCTCGGGTAGAGCCATGCGCGAAACACTCACCGCACTGACCGCTGTCGCGATGGTCGTCCTCGCCGGCTGTGCCGGCGGCTTCGTCGGCAACGGCGCCGCGAAGACCGGGACCGTCCAGTTCTACGTCAGCGACGAGAAGAACGCCATCGACCAGTTCGAGGACTTGAACGTGACCGTCACGAAGGTCGCGTTCCGTCCCGCGGACACGGGTAACGAGACAGGTAACGAGACCGCGAACGAGTCCGGACTCGTCGTCCGCGACATCAACGACACGCGCGTCGACCTGACCGAACTCCAGGGTGCGAACGCCACCCTCGTCGGGAACGCGAGCGTCCCCGCGGGCAACTACACCGGCGTGTTCGTCCACGTCGAGAACGCCTCGGGCACCCTGAAGGAGTCGGGTGAACGCGTCGACGTGAAGGTCCCGAGTAGCAAACTCCACGTCAACAGCCAGTTCGAAGTCGGCGGCGGCGAGGAGGTCGAGTTCGTCTTCGACATGACCGTCGTCGAGACCGGCAACGGGAAGTACATCCTCAAGCCGGTCGTCAGCGAGTCCGGGACCGACGTCCCCATCGAGAAAGTCGACGGGAAGGCGAAAGACCGCGAGGGTGCCGGTCAGCAGGCCGGTGCCGAGAGTGCCCTGAACGCCTCCTTCGTCGGTGACGTCCAGCAGGGCGAGAACGTGACCGTCGAGGTCACGAAACACGGCGAACCGGTCGCCAACGCCACCGTCACCGTCGACGGCGAGCGGGTCGGCCAGACGGACGCGGACGGTACCATCACGATTCACGTCCCGAGTGACGCCGACCGCGTCGTCGTGAAGGTCCAGACGGGCGACGCCTCGACGACGCTCCGTCACACCTTCCAGAAGGGTGGCGGGCAGGGTGGACAGTCGACGTCCACGACCACGACCGCTAGCGGCTGAGGACCCCCTGACGCCCCTTCTCACCATCCGAAGGGGGTAAAGGGCTGAACGACTTTTCTCTGTGTATGACTGGACGGAAGGACCACTACTACAACAAGTCGAAGCAGGAGGGCTACCGTTCGCGGGCGGCCTACAAGCTCAAGCAGCTCGACCGCGAGGTGGATCTCCTCCCCTCGGGCGCGACGGTCGTCGACCTCGGTGCCGCCCCCGGTGGGTGGCTCCAGGTCGCCGCCGAGGAGGTCGGTCCCCAGGGTCGCGTCGTCGGCGTCGACCTCCAGCGGATCGACTACCTCGACGACGTGAAGACGCCGGTCGAACTCGTCCGCGGCGACATGACCGAGGAGGACACCCGCGACGACATCAAGAAGGCCGCCGGTCCCGGCGGCGTCGACGTCGTCGTCTCCGACATGGCGCCGAACATGTCCGGCGAGTACTCCCTCGACCACGCCCGCTCGGTCCACCTGGCCCGGATGGCCCTGGAGACCGCCGAGGAGATTCTGAAGTCCGGCGGCCACTTCGCGGTCAAGGTCTTCGACGGCCAGGACTTCGAGGACTTCGTGGACGACGTCGAACAGGAGTTCAACTACACCCGCGTCATGAGTCCGGACGCCTCGCGTGACTCCTCTTCCGAACTCTACGTCGTCGGCAAGTCGAAGATCCGCGCCCCCATCCGCGAGGGCGACGTGGTCGACGTCGAGATCGAGGGTGTCGGCGACGAGGGCGACGGGATCGCCAAGGTCGAGGGATACACCCTCTTCGTCCCCGACACCGAGGAAGGCGACATCGTCGAAGTCGAAGTCGACGACGTGAAGCCGAACTTCGGGTTCGCCGAGAAGACCGAGTAGGTCCGCTTCCGCTCGGTCTCGCGTTCGTCTCTTCTCTCCGACTCAGTCCGCCCGACCAGCGACCGCGCCGGTCCCCGTCCGCCGGCCGAGGTAGCCCGTGACGAGGTAGACGAACGGCGTGTCGACGAGTGCGATGAGCAGTTTGAGGACGTACTGGCCGACGACGAGCGAGGCGATTCCCGCCCACGAGGTCACCCGTCCGCCGAGCAGGAGCGGCCCGAAGTGGAAGGCGACGGTGACGAAGATGACCGTGTCGAGCAGTTGACTCGACGCCGTCGAGCCGACGTTGCGGAGCCAGAGGTGCGCTCCCTCGGTCCGCCGACGGAGCGCGTGGAAGACGAGGACGTCCCAGTTCTGGCTCACGACGTAGGCGAGCAGACTCCCGAGGACGATGGTCGTCGAGGAACCGAGGACCGTCGCGAACGTCTCCGCCCCCACGGGCGAGAACGGCGCGGTCGGCGCGTAGATGGTCGACCAGACGAGCACGAGCATCACGAGCGTCATCACGAAGCCGACGTTGACCAGGAGTTGGGCCGGTTTGCGACCGTAGAGTTCCGAGTAGCAGTCGGTCGCGAAGAAGGTGAGCGCGTAGGCCAGCGCGGCGCCCGGCATCACGAGCGTACTCCCGGTCACGGGAATCGCGAACGGCAACTGGAACGCGAGGAGTTTCGACGCCGTCAACTGGGAGGTGACGAGCGCGGTCACGAACAGGCCGATGAGGACGACCCGCCCGAGTTCCATCGGCGTGCCGTGGCCGAGGTCGCCGTCACTTCGCCGGCTCATTTCTCCTCGTCGAGTCGGTCGTGGCGCTCGTCGATCTCGTCGAGTAAGTCCAGCGTCTTCCGGATGGACGCACGGATGGCCTCGCTTCGGTTGACGAACTTCCCACCCTCGCCGACGTGCTCGTCGAGGTCCTCCAGCAACTCGTCGGGCACCTCGACGCTTATCTTGGTCATACCCGAGTATTCTTCGGAGAAGGGTTAAGCGGTTCGTTCCGCACTACGCCGGTCGTTCGCGACGGGAGCCACCACCGCCGCGGCGGCCGCCGAGCGTCGCGACCCACAGCACGCCGAGTCCGATGAGGTAGAAGGTGGCCATCGGGATGGCGACGATGAGCATCGTGTACATACTCTCGGGAGTCACGAGCGCGCCGACGGCGAACGCGCCGAGGACGGTGACGCGCCAGCGCTCGCGCATCGTCCGGTAGTCGACGATGCCGGCGTAGTGGAACAGACACATCGTGATGGGGATGTCGGCGAAGAGACCGATGCCCGCGGTGGTGAGGAACACCAACCAGAGGAAGTTCGAGATGCGGTAGGAGATGATCATGTTCGCCTGGATGGCGTCGTAGACGAGGTAGGAGATGATCGTCGGGGCGACGTAGAGGTAGCCGAGCGCGCTCCCGATAATCAGACCCGCGAACAGTGACCCGCCCCAGAGGAAGGTGACCGAGCGGTCGGCGGTGACGACGCCCTTCTCTTCGAGGGTGGGCCACGCGTAGAAGAGCACCATCGGGAGGATGGCGATGGCGCCGGCGATGGCGGAGATCTTCACCTCGAAGACGAGCGCCTCGACGGGGTGGAGCGTGATGACCTCGAAGGGGATGCCGCCCTCGACGACCTGCGGCGGAAGCTTCGAGAGGAAGTCCTGTTTGAGCATTCCGAGCCCACCACGGTAGAGGAAGGCGAAGACGACGGTCATCACGGCCATGAACGTCCCGACGAGGACGACGGCGCGCGAGCGGAGCGCGCTCACGACGTCGACGATGTCGTAGAAGTAGCCGCCGATGTCCTCCTCGGTGGTCTCGCCCTCGGTGAAGGCGTCGACGGCGCCCGCCGTGCGGTTGGTGACGACGTCGCCGATGCTGCCCCCGCCGGCCGCTTCCTCGCTCTCGCCTTCGCCCTCGGCCGCCTCGCCCGCGGCCGCGGCTCCACCCGCGGCCTCGGCCTCCTCGGCGCGTTCCTGTGCCTCGTCGAAGCGGTCGAGGATGGCCTGGGCCTTCTCGTCGTGGCCCTCCTCCATCGCGTCGTGGGCGAGCGAGAGGGCTTCCTGCTCGTCCATGGCGTCGAAGCGCTCGTCGGGTGCGGCCCGGACGCCGTCGGCGTCGAGCATCTCCAGGTTCAGGTTCTCGGGCTTGGGCGCCTTCCCGCCGTAGAAGTCGTCGGTGACGGCCTCCTCGCGGGCGAACAGCGCGACGAGGACGACGCCGACGAGGAAGAAGAGGACGCCGCCCGCGACGCCGAGGTAGGTAGCGGCCGTCTGCTGGCCGACGCCGAGGAGCGTCTCGACGGGCGGGAGGTACGGGACGTCGTACTTCGCGACGGAGTAGCCCGCGACGCCGCCGACGAGCGCGCCGGCGAGCAGGAGGTTCCACTTGTCGACGAGCGCCGTCGAGAGCGGGACGCGTTCGGTCTTCGCGTGGGTGAGTTCGCCCCGGAGCGCGCCGACGAACCGCGCGACGATCAGGCCGATGCCGTAGAGGGCGATCATCGGCCCGGCGACGAGTGCCATCGAGAAGGGGTCGGGCGACCCGTTGATGACCGAGGCGAGGACGATGATGGCGAGGACGGCGTGCTTCCAGTAGGCGACCCACGTCCGGTAGGTGACGATGCCGCCGAAGGTCAGCGACCCCATGATGAGGGGCATCTGCGCGGCGACCCCGAACGCCAGCGAGAGGATGAAGACGAACTGCGTCCAGTGGACGATGCCGTACTTCGGCGCGAGCGCGGCGTTCCGGGCGTTCTTCACGAGGAAGTCGAACAGCATCGGGAAGAAGAAGACGTAAGCGTAGTAGATGCCGGCGACGAACAGGACGGCCGCGGCGAGACCCACGCCGGCGATCTTCCAGCGCGACACCCGGATGTCGGGGAGGATACCCCGGCGTTCGAGGGGTTCGCGGGCGTAGTAGAGCAGGACGGGGATGGCGAAGACGATGCCCACTCCCAGTCCGATCTTCACCTGCAGGAGGATGACGTCGAACGGCGTCTGGAAGATGATGGGGACGTCGTGGGCGAGCAGGTCGCTCTTGAGTCGATTCCAGACGTACGAGCGCATCGCCACGATGCCGGCGAACAGTCCGACGACGAAGGCGATGAAGACGACCTGGAGGCGTTGCTGGGCGGTCCGGAGCATCACGCCGATGGTCTCGCGGCCCGTGTTGACCGCGCGGGCGGTATCCTCGTCGATCATGCCCGATGAACCGCTCATTCTTGTGTTCGGTAGCCGAGTCGTCGTTATCAATCTTCTTCTCGCGGGACGCCCGCGGCGCGCCGCCGAGGTAAAAAGCCTATAACGTTGCCGTCGCCTACCTTCCCGAGAGAATGGACGACCGACCGGACGAGGAGCCAGACTCCCCCGCGGGGACCGACGACGGCGAGGAGGAACCCGAGGAGTCCGTCGAGCGGGTCGACCCGTTCGCGGGGATGGGCGGTGACGACGAGGAACCGTCCGGGGATGGGGAGTCCGACGCGGACGCCGGGACGGACGCCGACGCTGGCGACGACGGCTCCGCCTCGTCCGAAGAGTCCGACGAATCCGAGGAGTCCGACTACGAACTCGCTCCCGAAGTCTCGCCTGACCTCGACGGCGACGCCGGAGGGCCGGCCGCGCAGGAACCGGTCCAGCCCCCCAGTGGCGACGCCGACTACCGACCCGAGGACGCGACGGACGGCGAGCAGTTCCAACCCGAACCGGTCGAGGACGTCGAAGCCGTCGAGGAACCCGAACCGGTCACCCCCGCGCCCGAGGACGAGTTCGCACCCTCCGGTCCCTCGACCGACGAGGAACTCCCACTGGCCGAACACATCGAGGAGATGGTGTACCGCCTGGCCATCGTCGTCGCCGTCGCGGGCGGCGTGAGCCTCCTCGTCTTCCCCTTCGGTGAGCCGATCATCAACTTCATCTGGAACGGCGTCCTCCCGGCGTCGACCGACGCCCGCCCGCACCTCTACGCGCCGCTCGAACTCGTCATCACGCAGTTCAAGGTTGCGAGTCTCGCGGGCATCATCGTCGCGCTCCCGGTGTTCGTCTACGAGACCTACGTGTTCATGCGGCCCGGTCTCTACCCACACGAGCGACGCTACTACCTCGCGGCCATCCCGACGAGTCTGATCCTCGCGTTCGTCGGCGTCACCTTCGCCTACTTCATCGTCCTCCCGGCGGTGATGAGCTACTTCCTCTACTACTCCGAGTCCGTCGCGCTCTCCGCGCTCGCGCTCGGGTCGACGTTCGACCTCATCCTCCTGCTGATGGGCTACCTCGCGCTCGTCTTCCAGATTCCGCTGTTCATCATGCTCGCAGTGATGATGAACCTCACGACCCGCCAGTGGATGGAGGACCGCCGCCTGCTGTTCTGGGGTGTGTTCCTCGGCGTCGCGTTCCTCTTCAGCCCGGACCCGACGGGCGTCGCGCCCATCATCGTCGCCGCGACGATGGTCGGCCTCTTCGAAGGGACGCTGCTGTTGCTCCGGTGGACGGGCCGGTAGCACGGACCGCGAACGCCCCTTCTTCGTCTCTCTTCCCTTCGCTACTCGTCTGTCGGTGGTGTCGTGTCGAGGTCGTCGCAGTTCGTCGTCGTCCAGATACCGAGTCTCCCGGTCTCGTCGACCCGGATGCCGACCCGCGTACACGGCACGTCACGCTCGTACGACGCCGCGCTGTCGAAGTGACGCGTCGGACCGTCGTCGAGTCGTGCGGTGACGACGAAACGTCCCTGTCGTCGCGGCCAGTCGTTCACGTACCCGGTGCCGTTCTCGACGGTGCCGTCTCCGTCGTACGCCGCGACGTCGTAGCTCTCGCGGTGGACCTGTTCGCCGTCGAGGCGGACGGCCACGTCGACCGTGTGCGCTTCGGCGTGGAGACTGTACACGTGGTAATCCGCGAGCCACGTCTCACCGTGCGGCGGGTCCGTCGCACCGACACCGAGACACCCGGCGCTCCCGACCGTCGGGCCGACGACTCCCGCGAGAACCGTCCGTCTGGAGGGCACGACTGGGTCTATGTATCGCACAGCAAAAACGTTCGCCAGAGCCTCGTCAGTCGCTGGTCGGGTAGTCGGCGTCGAGCATCGCGTCGACGTCCGGTTCCTCTTCTGTCTCCTCTTCGGGGCTGACGCTCCCGGTCTGGTAGCCGTGGAGGTCGAGCGTCACGTGGTCGAAGCCGAGGTCTTCGAGGTGGTCGCGGGCGGCGGCGGCGAAGTCGGGGTCGAGGGCGACGTCGAGTTCCTCGCGGGCGACCTCGATGCGGGCGAGGCCCTCGTGGTCACGGACGCGGAACTGCGAGAAGCCCCACTCGCGGAGGAGCCGTTCGGCTTTCTCGACGCGGGTGAGTTTCTCCTCGGTGACTTCGAGGCCCGTGGGGATACGCGAGGAGAGGCAGGCCATCGAGGGTTTGTCGGCGACGGAGAGTCCGTAGTGGTCGGCGATTTCGCGGACTTCGTCCTTCGCGATGTCGTGGGCGAGTAGCGGCGAGTAGGCGTCGAGTTCGTCGACGGCCTGGAGGCCGGGGCGGTGGCCCTCGCCGGGGTCGGAGGCGTTGGTGCCGTCGCAGACGACGTCGATACCGCGCGCTTCGGCCTCGTCGAACATCGTACCGAGGCGCATCGTCCGGCAGTGGTAACAGCGGTCGCCGTCGTTCTCGACGAACCGCGGGTTGTCGAGTTCGGAGAAGGTGGTCTCGGCGTACTCGATGCCGATCTCCTCGGCGACGCGGCGGGCGTCGTCGAGTTCTTCGGCCGGGAGCGTCTCGCTCCGGGCGGTACACGCCACCGCGTCGTCGCCGAGTGCGTCGTGGGCCAGCGCCGCGACCACCGAGGAGTCGACGCCGCCGGAGAAGGCGACGAGGACGCCGTCCGTGTCCGCGAGCGACGCCTTCGCGGCGTCGACTTTCTCCGCGAGGTCCGCGTCGAGGGTCATAGGACGGGGTTCGGGCCGGACTCCCTTCGGTTTGCCGGTCGGGAGGTTCGGAGCGCGAGATTCGGAGCGAGCGAGCGAGAATCTCGAGAAGGCGAGCGGGAAGGGACCACCCGCGAGCAGAGAGCGTGCTACGCCCTCTCGGCAGGCTTATCCCCTCACGTGACCTCCTGTACTTCGACTTTCTCGTAGGAGAGTCGTGATAGCCATGCAACCAGTAGTCAGTCGTCCATCCCGCCGTGACGTGTTGAAGACCATCGGTGCCGTCGGTGCCCTCTCGCTCACCGGCGTCGGCGCGGCCGCGGCGGCGAAGTCCAGTGAGAAGACGTTCGGCGAGGGCCACGGTATCGGCGCGTTCCTGAACGAGCGGGCGGCCTACAAGCCCTCTCCCGTCTGGAGTAGCGGCGTCGTCGACGCCACCGGGCAGGACACCGTCGAGGTCGTCGTCGGTGCGATGACGAACGTCGAGATGCCTAACGCGCCGTTCGAGGAACTGCCGGTCGCGTTCGCGCCGCAGGCCGTTGCGGTCTCACCCGGGACGACTGTCCGGTGGGTGTGGCCGTCCTACGGGGCCCCTGTCCCGCCGATTCCCCACGACGTGGTCTCGCTCGACGGCGGCGTCGAGAGCCTCGACAGCGAGATGAAGATGCCTGGCGCGGATTACACGTACACGTTCGACGAAGTCGGCACCACCCTCTACTACTGCACGCCCCACGGCGCGCCGTTCCCGGTGCACCCGCACGGCCAACCGCCCGAGGCCCGCATCTACAACGAGTTCGGGATGCGCGGCGCCGTCCTCGTCGTCGAGGACTGAACCCACTCCGTTTCTCAGATATACGCCCCATTTCTGAGATATGGGTCGAATAACTCGAATATCGGCTCCGTTTCTCAGTTATACACGACGTTGTCGAGATATCCGGAGGTGTTTCCGAGATATGGTCTGGCTCGTCTACTTGACGACCAGTCCGGAATCGAGTTCGAGACCCGACAGGCAGAGTTTTTCCGCTAGACCGCATACAGAAACGCCGAATGGACCTCGAACTGGAGGACGTCCCCGGCGTCGGCGAGAAGACGGCCGCCGCGCTGCGGGAACTCGACGACCCCGAGGCGGCGCTCGAACGGGGCGACGTCGCCGCCGTGGCGGCCGCACCCGGCGTCTCCGAGGGGCGGGCCGCCCGTATCGTGCAGGGGGTCGTCCGGCAGCGCCACGACGACCCCGGTGGCTTCCTCGCGACGGACCGCGCCGCCGAACTCTACGACCGCGCGCTCTCGCTCGTCACCGAGTTCGCGGTGACGGACTACGCCGCGAAGCGACTGCGGACCTTCTACCCGAGCGGCGTCGCCTCGCGGGTCGACGAAGCCCAGGAACTCGCGGAGCGTGCCATCGAGAAGGGCGTCGACGAGGCGGCCCGCGAGCACCTCGCCGACGTCGAGGCGCTCTCCCGGCCGTCCGACGTGCGGGTCCGCGACCGCTGTCTCGCGACGACCGACGCGGAGACGTACAGCGCCGCCCGCGACGCCTTCCCCGAACTCTCCGTCGAGGTCGTCGAGGACGCCCGCGACCTCTCGGAACTCGCGCGGGGGTACTCGACCGTCGTCGCGCTGGACGAGGAGTTCGCGGGCGTCGCCGTCGAGGGCGACGTGCAGGTCGAACCGAAGGCGCTGGAGAAGCCGGCCGAAATCGTCCCGGAGCGCGTCCTCTCCTTCTTCGCGGCCAACCGCGACTCGCTGGCGGCGGCCACACGGGTCCACCGCGCGGCGGGGATGGACCCGCCGCTCGACCTCGACACGCTCGAAGACGCCCTCGCGCGTCTGGAGGGTGACGGGAGCGTCGCCGGCGACGAGGAACTCGACCGTCTCGCGAACGCGGCCGACGACCTCGACGCCGTGGCCTCGCAGGCCGAGGACGTCGCCAACGACCGCCTCCGGGAGGCGCTCGCCGAGAAGGACGTCACTATCGAGGGCTCGGACCTGCTCTCGTTGGTCGAACGCGGCGCGGGCGTCGACTCCCTGCTCTCGCGGGAACTCGGCGACGAGTACGCCGAGGCCGTCGCCGCCGCCCGCGAGCACGTCGTCTCCGAACTCGACCTCCGCGAGGGCGAGGCCGACCGCGCCCGCCGGGCGTTCCCCGACGAACCCACCTATCCCGTCGAACGCGACCCGGAGGTCGTCACCCGCCTCCGCGAGGAGTTACAGGCCGAGCGAGACCGCCGCGCCGCCAAGCGCAAGCGAGAACTCGCCGCCGACCTCGCGGACCTCCGGCCCGCGGCCGCCGATCTCGTCCACGCCGCCCTCGAACGCGACGTCGAGTACGCCATCGCCCGCTTCGCCGACGAGTACGACTGCACGCTGCCGACCCGCGAGGGGACCGGTTTCGACATCGAGGCCGGGCGCTCGCCCCTGCTGGACGTCCCCTTCGACGAGGTCGACCCGGTCGACTACGGCGTCGACGGGGTGGCACTCCTCTCGGGTGTGAACTCCGGCGGGAAGACGTCGACGCTCGACCTCGTCGCCGTCGTGACCGTCCTCGCGCACATGGGCATGCCCGTGCCCGCCGAGTCGGCCCGCGTCCCCGCCGTCGAGGAACTCCACTACTACGCGAAGACCCAGGGGACGCTCGACGCGGGCGCCTTCGAGTCCACCCTCCGTGACTTCCGGGACCTGACGGCCGGCGCCGACCGGAAACTCGTCCTCGTCGACGAACTGGAGAGCATCACCGAACCCGGCGCCTCCGCGAAGATCATCGCGGGTATCCTCGAGTCGCTCCACGAGTCGGGCGCCTCCGCGGTGTTCGTCTCCCACCTCGCCGGCGAGATTCGAGAGAACTGCGGGTTCGACGTGACCGTCGACGGCATCCGCGCGCTGGGACTCGAAGACGGCGAACTCGTCGTCGAGCGCTCGCCCGTGAAAGACCACCTCGCCCGCTCGACGCCCGAACTCATCGTCGAGAAACTGGCCGAAGGCGAGGACGGTGCGGCGGGCGAACGCGCGTTCTACGACCGACTGCTGGAGAAGTTCTGACCACTTCCACTCCGCTGCAAACGGGGGAGCTATTCGGACGATTTGGACGTCCTAGCGGACGAATTCCGCGTTTCCGCTGCCCGACTTTTTTGCGTCGGTGCCGAAGGACTAAGTAGTCGGGACGGCGTGGTAGAACCATGGCCGAAGACCCGGAGGAGGGGATGCTCGCGTGGGACGAGTCCATCTTCCGCGACGAGCACGTCTTCGAGATCGACTACGTGCCGGAGGCGTTCCGGCACCGCGAGTCGCAACTGGAGACGCTGAAGTACGGGCTTCGACCGGCGGTCCGCGGTTCCCGGCCGCTGAACGTGATGGTCCGGGGACCGCCCGGCACGGGCAAGACCACCGCCGTCCAGAAACTGTTCGGCGAACTCGGCGGCCAGACCGGCGTCCGCACCGTCCGCGTCAACTGCCAGGTGGACTCGACCCGGTACGCCGTGTTCTCGCGGATCTTCGAGGCCATCTTCGACTACGAACCCCCCGCCTCCGGAATCTCCTTCAAGAAACTGTTCAACCAGGTGGCCGACCGCCTCGTCGAGGAAGACGAGGTGCTGGTGGTCGCCCTCGACGACGTGAACTACCTCTTCTACGAGAACGAGGCCTCGGACGCCCTCTACTCGCTCCTCCGGGCGCACGAGGCCCACCCCGGCGCCAAGGTGGGTGTCGTCGTCGTCTCCTCGGACCTCGACCTCGACGTCATCGAGGAACTCGACGGTCGCGTCCAGTCGGTGTTCCGTCCCGAGGAGGCCTACTTCCCGAAGTACGACCAGACCGAGATTCTCGACATCCTCTCCGACCGCGTCCGCGCCGGCTTCCGCGAGGGGGCCGTCACCGAGGACGTCCTCGAAGACGTCGCCGAGATCACCGCCGAGACCGGCGACCTGCGGGTCGGCATCGACCTCCTGCGCCGGGCCGGACTCCACGCCGAAATGCGGGCCAGTCGACGCGTCGAGTCGGAGGACGTCGAGGCCGTCTCCGAGGAGGCCCGACACATCCACCTCTCGCGACGGCTCCGCGGCCTGAGCGACACCGAGCGGGCACTCGTCGAGACGCTCGCCGACACGGACGCGAAACGCGCCGGCGACGTCTACGAGACCTTCGAGGACCGGACGGGTCTCGGCTACACCCGCTACACGGAGATCGTCAACAAACTCGACCAACTCGGGCTCATCGAGGCCAACTACGAGTCGCTGGACGGGCGCGGGCGCTCGCGGACGCTCTCGCTCGCCCACGACGCCGACGTGATCCGCGACCAACTGTGAAGTACCTCGGGGGCAAGCCCCGAGGCTTCGCCGTCTTGGGGTCGCACCGCACCCGCAGGCGAATTTAATTCCCCTCGACCTCCCCGAAGCGGGTTAGCTGGAATTAACACCCGAACACCTCGATAGTGTCCGTGAGGGTCGGTCGCTCCACCACGACCCGACAACTCCCGTCTCACCGCCGTAGCGGGTTTTGAGAGGAGTCGCATTTCCAAATCCGTATCTCAGCCAGCGTAGGATTAATGTCTTTAACCCGTCTTTGAGGTTGTATTCTGACTGTACTCTCTGCCACGAATCGTGGTTAGTTAAAGATTCATGTCGGCTTCATCTTCGGGGTCAAGTGGTTCGAGAGACGAAGTCTCTCGTCATCACGGAAATCTTCGATTTCCGGACGACCCCGAGGCACTCGCCTCGGTTATCTGTAGAGACCGGATCGGACGGCCCAGTGAGTCGCCTTTTTGTCGGTCGCGGTCGTCGCCGCATCTATGAAGAACGACAGCGGTACGGCGGCACAGAAACGCCGCGCGGGCGAGAGCGCGGCCGCCGAGGTCACCGACGGGATGGTCGTCGGACTCGGCACCGGGAGCACGGCGGCCCACGCCATCGAGGAACTTGGCCGGGCGGTCGACGCCGGACTCGACATCCGTGGAGTGCCGACTTCCTTCCAGTCGCGCCAACTCGCCGTCGAGGCGGGCATCCCGCTCGTCTCCCTCGACGAGGTCGAGGACACGGGCGTCGACCTCGCCATCGACGGGGCCGACCAGTTCGACGCCGCGGGACACCTCATGAAGGGCGGTGGCGCGGCCCACGCCCGCGAGAAGATCGTCGACGCCTCGGCCGACCGCTTCCTCGTGGTCGCGGACCCGAGCAAGGAGTCCGACCCGCTCGACTACCCGGTCCCGCTCGAAGTCCTCCCCGACGCACGGACGCTGGCCGCCGAGCGCGTCCGCGACCTCGGCGGCGATCCCGACCTCCGCGCGGCCGAGCGCAAGGACGGCCCGGTCGTCACGGACAACGGGAACCTCGTCCTCGACTGCGACTTCGGGGCCGTCGAACACCCGGAGGCGCTGGCCGCCGACCTCGCCGACATCCCCGGCTGTGTGGCCCACGGGCTGTTCGTCGGAATGGCCGACGAGATACACGTAGGCACCGCTACGGGCGTCGAGGTACGCTAAAAAATACTGGAGGGGTCGACCTTACAGGTCGCGCGGCTGGACGGTCTTGCGACCGTTCGCCTCGGCACGGCGTGCCGCGTCGTCGAGGAGCTCCTCGACCTCTTCGTCGAGCGCGTCGTAGAAGTCGGACGCGACGTTCTTGTCTTCGAGTGCTTCCTTCACAGCGGCCTTGACGATGAGGTCTGCCATACACCGTGGCCTTTTCCCGCCCACCTTATAAGGCTTCCCATCAAGAGCCGTCAAATCGCCCGTCAGGGGCGACCTGAGGCCGAATCGGTAAATAACTGTTGTGGCAGTTCGAACGTCGACCCATGCGCGAGGTACTCGAAGCTCTCCAGGCAGGTGAGATGAGTGTACAGGAGGCGGAGGCGGCGCTCGCCGGCTACGCGACGACCGAGTCCGGCCGGTTCGACGCCGCACGCGAGACGCGTCGGGGCGTCCCGGAGGCCATCCTCGGCGACGGGAAGACGCCGGACGAGATCGCGGACCTGGCGGCGACGGCCGTCGAGACGACCGGTCGCGCGCTCGTGACGCGGGCCGACGACGCCGACGTCGCGGCCGTCCGCGAGCACCTCTCGGTCGAACACCCCGACGCGACGGTCACCCACCACGAACGTAGCGGCGTCGTCGTCGTCCACGCGCCGGACTTCGAACCGCCCGATATCGACGCCTCCGTGGCGGTCGTCTCCGCGGGGACGAGCGACGCGGTTCCGGTCGGCGAGGCCGCCACCGTCGCCGCGGAGATGGGCGCGGACGTCCAGCGCGTCGAGGACGTCGGCGTCGCCAACATCGACCGGATGCTCGACCGCGTCGAGGACGTTCGTGAGGCCGACGTCGTGATCGTCGCCGCCGGCCGCGAGGGGGCGCTCCCCACCGTCGTCGCGGGCCTCGTCGCCGCGCCGGTCATCGGTCTCCCGGTTGGGACGGGCTACGGTTTCGGTGGCGAGGGCGAGGCCGCGCTCACGGGCCTCCTCCAGTCGTGTACGGTCCTCTCTGTCGTGAACATCGACGCCGGGTTCGTCGCCGGCGCACAGGCGGGACTCGTCGCCCGTGCGGTCGCGGGTGTGGCCGGGGAGTAGCGAGTCCTCCGAATTGTGTCCCTACTGAAGTAACAGATTTGTCGTCTGGGAACGTACTGTGTTGTACAGGCCCACACGGGCCACCCAGACAGATGGCACGCTGCAACCACTGCGGGGCGCACGTCTCCGAACACTTCGCACGGGTGTTCGCCGACGACGACGGTCGCCTCCTCGCCTGTCCGAACTGCGCGGCGAACGCGGGAATCGCCGAAGTGTCGAAACAGCGCGCCCGGGCGACACAGTAGCGTCGCGCGGGACCCGAGGCGAAACGCGAAAGCGCCTCCGTCACCGACTACGGCCGTGAGCGAGCACTACGTCTACGTCCTCGAGTGCGCCGACGGGACGTTCTACACGGGGTACACGACGGACGTGGAGCGCCGCGTCGACGAACACGACGCCGGCGAGGGCGCGAAGTACACCCGCGGGCGGACGCCGGTCGAACTCCGGTACGTCGAGGCCTTCGGGTCGAAGTCGACGGCGATGAGCCGCGAGTACGAGATCAAGCAACTCTCGCGCCGGCAGAAGGAGAAGTTGGTCGAGGAGTAGTTCCCGCGACCGACCCACGGAAGCGAGCGGTCGCTGCCCGGACGGGAACGACCGTCATCACTTTGTCCCGGCCGAGCGACGAGTCGACCATGGACGAAATCGAGTTCGGGACCGACGGGTGGCGCGACACCCTCGACGTGTTCACCGAGCCACGGGTCCGGATGGTCGGGCAGGCCGTGGCCTCCTACCTGGAGGACGAAGGGAAGGGCGGCGAACCGCTCGCGATAGGCTACGACGCCCGCGAGACCTCCCGCGGGTTCGCAGAGGAACTCGCCCACGTGCTCACGTCGAACGGGCACGACGTCTACCTCCCGAAACGGGACTGCCCGACGCCGCTGGTGGCCCACGCCATCGTCGACCGTGACCTCGCCGGTGCGCTCGTCGTGACGGCCTCGCACAACCCACCGGAGTACAACGGCGTGAAGTTCATCCCCGAGGACGGCGCGCCCGCCCTCCCCGAGGTGACCGAGGCCATCGAGGACCGCCTCCAGACGCCCCAGAAGGCCCCCGAGGAGGAGTGGGGCACGACCCACGAGGTGGACTTCGCTGTCCCCCACGAGGAGCACTGTCTGGACTTGCTCGACCACCCGGACCTCTCCGGGTTGACCGTCGTCTACGACGCGATGCACGGCAGCGGGCGCGGCGTCACCGACGCCATCCTCGAAGAAGCGGGCGCAGAGGTGATTCGCGAGCGTTGCGAGCGCGACCCCGACTTCGGCGGGACGCCGCCCGAACCCGACCGGGCGAACCTCCAGGGCCTCGCGCTCGCCGTCGACGAACACGACGCGGACCTCGGCATCGCCAACGACGGCGACGCCGACCGTATCGCCGTCGTCACGCCCGACCGTGGCTACCTCGACGAGAACTTCTTCTTCGCCGCGCTCTACGACTACCTCCTCGAAGACGACTCCGGGCCGGCCGTCCGGACCGTCTCGACGACGTTCCTCATCGACCGCATCGCCGAGGCACACGGTGAGGAGGTACACGAGACGCCGGTCGGCTTCAAGTGGGTCGCCGAGGCGATGGGCGAACACGACGCACTCGTCGGCGGCGAGGAGTCCGGCGGCTTCTCGATGCGGGGGCACGTCCGCGAGAAGGACGGCGTCCTCATGGGTCTCGTCGCCGCGACGATGGCCGCCGAACGCGACATCGACGCCCGCGTCGACGCCCTCCTCGACGAGCACGGCGAGTTCCACCAGGACAAGGTGAGCGTCGACTGCCCGGACGACCGGAAGGCCCACGTCCTCGTCGAACTCGCCGACCGCCTCCCCGACGAGGTGGCCGGGAAGGAGGTCGTACGCGTCAACGAGGCGGACGGCTTCAAGGTCCTCCTCGAAGACGGTTCGTGGCTCCTCGTCCGTCCCTCGGGGACGGAACCGAAGATGCGCGTCTACGCCGAAGCGGGGAGCGAGGACCGCGTCGACGACCTGCTCGACGCCGGCCGCGACCTGGTCGAACCGCTCGTCTGACTGTCTGGCTAGTCGAGGCGTCCGCGGTAGCGTCCGTCCTCCGTCTCCGCGACGTCGAAACCCAGCGCGTCGTAGAACGGCTTGACGTGGGGGTCGAAGTTCGCACTCAGCGGTCGCCAGCGTTCGGCGGCCGTCTCGACCAGTTCGGTGCCGATACCCTGCGCGCGGCGTCGGCGTCGGACCGCCACGGCCTCGACGTGTGCACCCTCCTCACGTGGGACGGCGACGAGTGCGCCGAGAATCCGGCGTTCCTGCTCGGCGACGAGGACCGTCCCCGCGTCGAGCCGTCGCGTCAACAGGTCGTCGTCGACCGCCAGCATCGCGCCGTCGAGTACCTGCCGGACGCCGAGTTCGTCGCGGGAGGTGGCCTCCCTGACCCGGACTGCGCTCATCTATCCGCCGCTGATGAGTCGGAGGACCTTCACGTGGTCCGTCTCGACGGGTTGGTCCTCGGGGACCGGCCGGCCGTCGACCATCACCGACACCTCGTGCGGGGAGAGGTCCACCTCCGAGAGCAGGTCGGCGTAGGTGGTCCCCTCGCCGACGTCGAACTCGTGGTCGTCGCCCCCGACGACCTCCACCGTGACGTGCATGGTGGGGGATAGCCGACTCGCGGCTTTTAGGGTGTCGCTCGCCGCGTTCGCGTTCCGTGAACGCGTCGAAACGACCCATCTCGGGGGCTTTAAGGCCGGCAACCACCTGCCTCTAGGCATGTCTACTACTGCGGGCCGGGACGAGATCTGGGTCGAGAAGTACCGGCCGGAGGCCCTCGAAGACATCGTCGGACACGAGGACATCACCTCCCGTCTGCAGAGTTACGTCGAGCGAAGTGACCTGCCGCACTTGCTCTTTGCAGGGCCAGCGGGCGTGGGGAAAACTGCCGCAAGTGTCAGTATTTCGAAAGAAACGTACGGCGACGACTGGAAGGAGAACTTCTTGGAGTTGAACGCCTCCGACCAGCGTGGGATCGACGTCGTCCGGGACCGCATCAAGAACTTCGCGCGGACCTCCTTCGGTGGCTACGACTACCGCATCATCTTCCTCGACGAGGCCGACGCGCTCACCGACGACGCGCAGTCCGCGCTCCGACGCACGATGGAGCAGTTCTCGGACAACACCCGCTTCATCCTCTCGTGTAACTACTCCTCGCGCATCATCGACCCCATCCAGTCGCGGTGTGCGGTGTTCCGCTTCTCGCCCATCTCGGACGACGCGGTCGCCAAGCGCATCCGCGAAATCGCCGAGAACGAGGGCGTCGGCTACACCGAGGACGGCGTCGACGCGCTGGTCTACGCCGCCGACGGCGACATGCGCAAGGCCATCAACGCCCTGCAGGCCGCCGCCGCCACGGGCGAAGAGGTCGACGAGGAGACGGTCTACGCCATCACCGCGACCGCCCGCCCCGAGGAGATCGAGGAGATGGTCACCAGCGCCACGTCCGGCGACTTCGTCGGCGCGCGCACCCGCCTCGACGAGATGATTACCGAGCGCGGTCTCGCCGGCGGCGACATCATCGACCAACTCCACCGCTCGGTTTGGGAGTTCGACCTCGACGAGGAGGCCGCCGTCCGCCTCATGGACCGCATCGGCGAGGCCGACTACCGCATCTCCGAGGGCGCGAACGAGCAGGTCCAACTCGAAGCCCTCCTCGCCTCCGTCGCGCTGGAGAGCGAGGAGTAGGTCCTCGACAGTCCGTCTTTCGGCGCGTAGAACAGACGCTCGCGGCTGGTGGTGTACGTATAGACGGTCGAACGATTCACGACGTGTTCACCTGTTCTTCTCCGGGCCGGGCGTAACGTCGACTTCACCCTCCGACAGCGCCGTCACCCGCAGCACCCAGTCGCTCGCTCCGAGACCGGTACGGAACTCCGTGTGGACTGGCGACGAACGTCGTCGTCCGACGGCCGCCCGGCAGTCGGTCAACCCCGGAAGTACACCGTCGAATCGCCTCGTCTCGCCGGCCCGAAGCCGGACGTCTTCGAGAAACAGTACTTCGTCAGTCGACGCCGCACTCACGGTCACGTTCAACGTCCGCTCTTTCTCGGCGTCGTTGACGAAGACGACGGGTACGCGACCGGCGACGCGCCGGAGACAGCCGGCGACGACGCCGGTGACGATACTCCCACCGACCCCGAGCAACTGTCGTCTGGAGGGCACGTCGTGGATGTCGAACGACCGCACGAAGTAGCTTCCGTCGCCAGTCACGTCCGAGCGTCCGCGGACCGAGTGGCTCGAAGAGCCCGGCAGGTCCGCGGTTCACTCGCGCGACGTAAGGAGCGCGAGGCCGACGAACGACCATCGGGAGTGAGGAGTGCTTTTTCACCACGTTTTTGTCGAGGGCGGCGCGGAGCGCCGTCCGCAGGATGGTTCGAAAGGCGCTTCGCGCCTTTCGTCATCACGGGAGAGCAAAGCTCTCCCGAACGACAAAAGTGGGTGCTCAGGTACCGTGCCGCCAACTGTTCATGTACTCGCGCTGGACGTCCGTGAGTTCGTCCAGGTCGATGCCCTCGGCGTCGAGTTTGATCTCGGCGACCTCGCGGTCGAGGGCGTCGGGGACCTCGTGGAGACCGGCGTCGTAGTCGTCGCCGTGTTCGACGAGTTCGCGGGCGCAGACGGCCTGGATGCCGAAGGACTGGTCCATGACCTCGATGGGGTGGCCCAGCGAGACGGGCGAGGCGAGGTTGACGAGGCGGCCCTCGGCGAGGACGTTCACGCGGGTGCCGTCGACGAGTTCGTACTCCTGGACGCCCTCGCGGACCTCCTGGGTGGAGACGGCGAGTTCTTCGAGTTGCTCGATGTTGATTTCGATGTCGAAGTGGCCGGCGTTCGCGAGGACGACGCCGTCCTGCATGGCCTCGAAGTGGTCGGCGGTGAGGACGTCGCGGTTGCCCGTCGTCGTGACGAACACCTCGCCCTCGCTGGCGGCCTCGTCCATCGACATGACGTCGTAGCCCTCCATGTGGGCTTCGAGGGCGCGGCGGGGGTCGATCTCGGTGACGACGACGTTCGCACCCTGGCCGGCGGCCTTCTTCGCGACGCCCTTCCCGCAATAACCGTAGCCGGCGACGACGACGGTCTTACCGGCCCACGAGAGGTTCGTCGTCATGGCGATGTTGGCGAGTGCGGACTCGCCGGTGCCGTGGACGTTGTCGAAGAGGTGTTTCATCGGCGTGTCGTTCACGTTGAACATCGGGTACTCGAGGGCGCCGTCCTCGTCCATCGCGCGGAGGCGGTGGACGCCCGTGGTGGTCTCCTCCGACCCGCCGACGATGTTGTCGATGAGTTCGGGGTACTCCTCGTGGATGCGGAAGACGAGGTCGCCGCCGTCGTCGACCGTGATGGTGGGTTCGTGGTCGATGACCGCGTCGATGGCCTCGTAGTACTCCTCGTCGTCGATGCCGTGCTCCGCGTAGGAGGTGATGTTCGGGTGGGCGTCGAGGGCGACGCTCACGTCGTCGTGGGTCGAGAGGGGGTTACAGCCGGTGATGGCGACTTCGGCGCCGCCGTTCGCGAGCGTCTCGACCAGCGCGGCGGTCTTGGCCTCCACGTGGAGGGCCATCCCGATGGTCTGGTCGAGGAACGGTTTCTCCGCCTCGAACTCCTCGGCGAGGTTCGAGACGATGGGCATGTGTTCGAGTGCCCAGTCGATCTTCTGGCGCCCGGAGTCGCGCTTCGCCTCGACGTCGTCGAGGCGTTCGCTGATGGGTGCTGCCGTCTTCATACGGGAGAACAAGCGGACGGAACTCAAAACCCTACCGAACACGCTCGCAGAACTCGACGAGGTGTCGGTGCCTCGGAGTGCGCCGGTGGGGGAGTCCCACCAGCGGTGATTCCGATAGTTGGAGAGAAAAGGGACCGAGAGCGGTCAGCAGAGCCGACCGATCAGTGGCCCTTGGCCTTGCCGTGACCGTTGCCGTGGCCCTTCTCGTCGTCGCCGTCGTCGCTATCGTCTTCCTTCTCGTCGTTACCGGCGTGAGCGGGCTTGCCGTGGTCGTCGCCGGATTCGGTCTCGTTCTCGGCGTCGTCACCGTTGCCGGCGTGGGCGGGCTTGCCGCGGTCCTTCTCGTCGGAGTCGGTTTCGTTCCCGTCGTTACCGGCCCAGGCGGGCTTGCCGTTGTCCTTCTCGTCGGTTTCGTTCCCGTCGGTCTCGTTCTGCGGGCCGGCGTGGTCCGGGCGCTTCTCGTCGGCTTTCCCGGGGTTGTGCTCGGTGACCCACTCGGAGACGTTGTCGCCGCTCATCGCGTCGTGGCTCTGCAGGAAGTGGATGAGCGCGGAGACGCGCTGACCGAACTGGAGCGACTCGTTCTCGAAGGCCTTCTGCTCACCGTAGAGCGTGACGGTCGTCGTCGCGCTCTGGTTGTCGGCCGTCGCCGTCACCTCGACGGTGACGTTCTCGTCCGGCGCGGGGAGGGTGACCGTGCCGTTCTCGCCGGTCGTGTAGGTGCCTTCACCCGCGTAGGTGGAGTTGTTCAGTGCCGTGACGTCGACCGAGGCGTTCGCGACGGCGGTGCCGTTCGCGGTGACGGTGACGGTCGCGGACTCGCCGGCAGCGGACTGCGAGACGCCGACCGAGAGGTCGGTCGAGTCAGTCTCGTTCTGCGCGGCGACGAGCGTCGTGGTCGTCGTCGCACTCTCGTTGTTGGCCGTCGCCGTCACTTCGACGGTGACGTTCTGGTCCGGTGCGGGGAGGGTGACCGTACCGTTCTCGCCCGTCGTGTAGGGGCCTTCACCCGCGTAGGAGGTGTTGTTCAGCGCCGTGACGTCGACCGAGGCGTTCGCGACGGCGGACCCGTTCGAGGTGACCGTCACGGTCGCGTTCTCACCGGCGGACTGCGAGACGTCGACCGAGAGGTCGGTCGAGTCGGTCTCGTTCTGCGCGGCGTAGAGCGTCGCGGTCGTGGTGGCGCTCGTGTTGTTGTGGGTCGCGGTCACCTCGACGGTGACGTTCTCGGCGGGTGCGGTGAGGGTGACGGTGCCGTTCTCGTCCGTCGTGTACGTCCCTTCACCCGCGTAGGTGGAGTTGTTCAGCGCGGTGACCTCCACCGTGGCGTTGGCGACGGTGGTGTTGTTCGCGGTGACGGTGACCGTCGCGTCGTCACCGGGAGCGGGCTGTGCGACGCCGACCGAGAGGTCTCCCTCGGCGGCGGCCGCGGCACCCGCGAAGACTGTGCCTCCTGCCGCGACGAGGAGCATCGTCGCGACCAGCAGTGTCCGAAGTTTCTTCGCACTCATCTCGTCTCTCCCTATCGCCTACAACGGGATAAACCCGGCAAGCCGTTCGCTCCCGTTGAAACCCGACAGAACTGTTCAGGAAAGTTTAACGCGGCGGTTCTCGACTCAGCCGGCCCGTTCGGTGACACGCTCGGCGTGGTCGGCGGCGCGCTCGCGGACCGCCTCGGCGTCGAGAGTCTGCACCTCGCCGTCGCGCATGAGCACCTGGCCGTCGCAGACGGTGTGGCGGACGTCCGCTCCGCTCGCGGCGTACGCGAGGTGCGAGACGTAGTCGTGGACCGGGGTGAGCCGCGCCGTCTCGAAGTCGACGACCGCGAGGTCCGCCTTCCGGCCTTCCTCGATTCGGCCGGCGTCGAAGCCCAGCGCGTCGGCGCTCCCCGCGGTCGCCATCTCCACGACCGCCTCGGCGGGTACGGCGCTCGCGTCCCCGGTCGAGAGTTTGCCGAGCATCGCGGCGTCGCGCATCTCGTCGAACATGTCGAGGTCGTTGTTCGAGGCCGCGCCGTCCGTGCCGAGACCGACGGTCACGCCCGCGTCGAGGAGGTCCTGGACGGGTGCCGCACCGCTCGCGAGTTTCATGTTCGAGGCCGGGCAGTGGACGACGGCCGTCCCGCGCTCGGCGAGCAGGTCGATTTCGGTGTCGTCGACGTGGACGCCGTGGGCGACCCAGTCCTCGTCGGTGAGCATGCCGAGGTCGTCGGCGTAGGCGAGCGGTCGCTGGTCCTCCTGGGCGAGGATGGGGTCGACCTCGTCCTCGGTCTCGTTGGCGTGGAAGTGGAGGGGAATCCCCTCGTCGCGGGCCTCTTCGGTGAACTCCACGAGGAACTCCTCGCCGACGGTGGTGAGGCTGTGGGGCGTGTAGGCCGTCGAGACGCGGCCCTCGGCGGCACCGTCGTACTCGCGGGCGACTTCGAGGCTCTCCTCGTTGTCGGCGCGGGCCTCGTCCTCGTCCTTGCCGACGGTGACGACGCCGTGGCCGATGCGTGCTCGCAGGCCGGCCTCGTCGACCGCGTCGACGACCTCCGGCATGTGGAAGTACATGTCCGCGAAGCCGGTGGTGCCGGACTCGATCATCTCCAGCAGCGCGAGGTCGGTGCCGGCGCGGACGTCCTCGGGGGTGAGTTCGCCCTCGGCGGGCCAGATGTCCTCGCGGAGCCACGTTTCGAGGGGTTTGTCGTCGGCGTACCCCCGCAAGAGAGTCATCGCGGTGTGCGTGTGGGCGTTGACGAGTCCGGGCATCACTAGCCCGCCGGAGGCGTCGAGCGTCGCGTCGCCGCCGGGGACGTCGCCCACTTCGAGGATTTCGCCGGAGACGCGGTCGACGAGGACGTCGGCCTCCTCGACGGACATGTCGGGGCGGAGGACGTGGCCGCCGCCGATTCGGAGCGTGTCGGTCATGCTCCGGGTTTCGAGGGTAGCCGCTGTCAATCTGTTGGGTTCGGTCCCGAGGGAAAAGCTAGTTCCTCCCCCGACTCCAACACCACGACCATGCGCATCGCCGTGCCCAACAAGGGCCGTCTCCACGACCCGACGCTGGACCTGCTCGACCGGGCGGGCCTGTCCGTCGAGAACGTCTCCGAGCGCCAACTGTACGCCGACACCGTCGACCCGGACATCACCGTGTTGTTCGCCCGCGCCGCCGACATCCCCGAGTACGTCGCGGACGGCGCGGCGGACCTCGGCATCACGGGCTACGACCAGCACTGCGAGTCCGGCGTCGAGAACGTCTCAGAACTGCTGGACCTCGGCTACGGGAAGTGTCGCCTCGTCCTCGCCGCGCCCGAGGAGGGCGACATCACCGACGTCTACGACCTGGAAGGGAAGACGGTCGCCACGGAGTTCCCGCGCGTCGCCCGCGACTACTTCGCGGACCTCGACGTCTCGCCCGAAATCGTGGAGGTGACCGGGGCGACCGAACTCACGCCGCACGTCGACATGGCCGACGCCATCATCGACATCACCTCGACGGGGACGACGCTGAAGGTGAACCGTCTCGAAATCGTCGACGAAGTGCTCTCCTCCTCCGTCCGTCTCTTCGCCCGCGACGACGTCCGTGACGACGAGAAGGTCGGGCAGGTCGAGACGGCGCTCCAGTCCGTGCTCACGGCCGAGGACAAACGCTACCTGATGCTCAACGCGCCGCGGGCGAAACTCGACGACGTGGAGGACGTCCTCCCCGGCATGGGCGGCCCGACCGTCATGGACATCGACGCCGACGAGGTCGACGGCGAGGGTGAGGGGGCCGTCGCGGTCCACGCGGTCGTCGACGAACGCGAGGTGTTCGAGACCATCACGCGACTGAAGGAGGTCGGTGCGAGTGACATCCTCGTCACGGAGATCGAGCGACTGGTCGAGTAGGGTCGAAAAAGCGAGAGAACAGCGCTACTCCAGCAGGCCGAGTTCTTCGAGGCGGGAGACGATCTTGTCGACCGCTTCCTCGGCGTCCTCGGGCTTCTTGCCGCCGGTGATGACGAGTTTGCCGGAGCCGAACAGGAGCGCGACGACCTCCGGTTCGTCGAGGCGGTAGACGAGACCGGGGAACTGCTCGGGCTCGTACTCGATGTTCTCGAGACCGAGACCGATGGCGATGGCGTTCAGGTTGAGCTGGCGACCGAGGTCCGCGCTCGTGACGATGTTCTGGACGACGATTTCGGGCTCCTCCTCGACCTGGATGTCGAGTTCGCGGAGCTTGTCGAAGACGATTCGGAGGCTCTCGTGGACGTCTGCGGTGCTCTTCGCGCCCGTGCAGACGATCTTGCCGGAGCGGAAGATGAGCGCCGCGGACTTCGGATCCTGGGTGCGGTAGACGAGGCCCGGGAACTGCTCGGGGTCGTAGTCCGCCCCTTCGAGGTCCATCGCCACGCTCTGCAGGTCGAGCTCCTGCCCGATTCCGGTGGAAGCGACGACGTTTTCAATGTTTATGGTTTCCTTGGGGTCGGTCATCGTACGACTTAAATCTCGTATTTAAGGCTTATAAAGTTTGGTAGTCCGGCGACGTGTGACTCAAATACTCCCCCGCCCAACTCCCGGTGTGTACCTGCTCGAACTCGGCGGCGAGGACGACGAATTCGCCGCTTCGGAGGCCCGAGCGGCCGCCGGCGGGGTCGAACGGTTCGCGCCCGGACTCGCGACGGCGCGCACGCTCGACGCCGAGCGCGCTCGGACGCTCGCGTACACCCACCGCGCGAGCGAACTCGTCGGCCGGACCGAGGCGTCGCTCGACTCGGCGCGCACGCTCCTCGAAGCGGCGTCCATCGACCGCGAGGGGAGCGTCGCCGTCCGCGCCCGCGACGTCCGCTCGAGCACCGGCGTGAGCACCCAAGCGGTCGAGCGCGAACTCGGGAGTGTCCTCGTCGAACGCGGCTTCGAGGTGGACCTCGACGACCCCGACCACGAACTGCGGGTCTGTCTCTCGGACGACGTCTGCGCCCTCGGGTGGCTCCTCGTCGAGAGCGAACGCGACTTCGGCGAGCGCAAGCCCACCGACCGCCCGTTCTTCCAACCCGGGAGCATGGACCCCCTGCTCGCCCGCGCACTGGTCAACCTCGCCCACGTCGACGAGGGCGACCGCCTGCTCGACCCGATGTGCGGTACGGGCGGCGTCCTCATCGAGGGCGGTCTCGTCGGTGCGGACGTCGTCGGGACCGACGCACAGGCGAAGATGGTCCGCGGCGCCCGTGAGAACCTCGACTACTTCCTCGACGACTTCGACGTCGCCCGCGCCGACGCGACCCGCCTCCCACTCGAAGACAGTGCGGTCGACGCCGCCGTCTTCGACGCCCCCTACGGCCGCCAGTCGAAGATCGAGACGCACTCCCTCGAAGACCTCGTGGCGAACGCGCTCGCAGAGGCGAACCGCGTCGCCGACCGGTGTGTCCTCGTCGCCGACCGCGAGTGGGACGCCGTCGCCGAGGACGCTGGCTGGGAGGTCACGGCGCGCTTCCAGCGGCGGGTCCACCGCTCGCTGGTGCGCTACGTCCTGGTTCTCACCTGAGTAACTCGGTGTCGAACCCGAGGGGTAGCGTCGCCGCCTCGTCAGCGGTCACCCACCGCGCGTCGACGATGGGTTCGTCCTCGGGTTCGTCGGCCCAGTCCGCCTCGCCCTCGGGGGCGACGCAGTCGAAGACCGTCGCGCAGGCGTGGACCGTCTCGTCGCCTCTCGACGCCGGGAACTGGAAGGTGTACGCGCCGACGACGTCCCGGACGTCGACGTCGAGGCTCGTCTCCTCTCGAATCTCGCGAGTGAGGGCGTTCTCGAACGTCTCGCCGTGCTCGACGCCGCCGCCGGGGAGGACCCAGACGTACTCGCCGTCGCCGGTGGCGTCCTGCTGGAGCAACAGGAACCGGCCATCGCGCCGGACGCGTCCCTTTACCGTCGCCCGGACGGGGCGGGATTCGCCGTCGGTCACTGGGTCAGTCCACCCTCCCGGCCGAGTTCGGCGAGGAGGTGCGAGAGGTGGACGCGGTCGCTGGTCCCCTCGTTCAGGTCGAGGTCGATCTCGCCCGCGAAGCGGTGGAGTTCGGCCAACTCGTCGCCGCCGTAGCGGGAGCGCCCGATGCGGAGGACGTCGCGGAGGATCTCCTCGCCGTCCATCCCCTCGTCGACGAGGAGGTCGTCGAGCGTCTTGCGTGCGTCCGTGAACTCGCCGGCCTCGGCGTCGTCGAGCATCTCCTTGATCTGGTCGTCCGCGCCGACGTCCTGCAGGGCGCCGTGGGCGGCGTCCATCGTGACCTCGTCGGCCTCCTCGTAGGCGGCCTGGGCGGCGAGGATGGCTTTCCGGAGGTTCCCGCCGGCGTAGCCCGCGACGTAGCGCAGGCCGTCGTCGTCGTAGTCGACGTCCTCGGCTTCGACGATGTCTTCGAGGACGGAGACGGTCTCCTCGGTCGTCGGCGCACGCACCGAGACGGGGAAACACCGCGAGCGGATGGGCGGGATGAGCTTCGTGGGCTGGCGCGTCGTGATGACGAACTGCGTCGCCTCGTGGTGGCGTTCCATCACGCGGCGGAGCGCCTGCTGGAAGTCCTCGCGGATGGCCTCGGCGTTGTCGAGGAGGATGGTGTTGTAGCTCCCCGACACCGGCGGGTAGCTCGCGGACTCCTTGAGGACGTGGTTGATGAGGTCCGCCTTCGAGGAGTTGCGGCGGCGCTTCGGCGAGATGAAGTGCTCGAAGCGGGGGTCGTTGGCGACCTCCTTCTTGGTCATGTCGAAGAAGTCGGCGACGTTCAACTCCACGAGGTCGGACTCGTCCTCGTGGGCGGCGTCGGCGAGCGCGCGGACGGCGGCCGTCTTCCCCGCGCCCACGGGACCGTGGATCACGAGGTTCACGGGTTCGTCGACGGCGTCGTGCAGGCGGTCGCGGACCTCCTCCTGCGGGAGGTCGTCGAGCGACGGCGCGTGCACGTCGGTCCAGAGCGGAGCGTCCATTATGACTCCGTAGCCGCTCGGCGGAAAAGAATCGGTCGGTTAGCCGCGACGCGGGCGGTCCGTCAGCCCGACGTCGTGGTCGTCGTTGTCGTAGTCGTGGTCGTCTGTCCGTCCTTCTTGTCGCCGTCCTTCGCCTGCTTCTCGGCCTCGAAGACGACTTCCGTCTCGTACTCGCCCTTCACCACGACGACTTCGACGGTCTCGTCGGGGATGTGGGCGACGACCTGCCCGCTGGCGTTGGTGACGCCGACGGTCTCGCCGTTCACCTTCACGGTCGCGTTCGCGACGGCGGAGCCGTTCTTCGTGACGGTGAACGTGGCGTTCTCGCCGACGGTGAGGTTCGTGTGCGAGACGTCGAACGCGGCTTCACCCTTCTGCTTCGCGTCCTTCTTCTCGACTGCTTTCACGTCCTTGCCGGCGCCGGTCTGGCTGATGACCGGTCGGACGATGTACTTGTCGCCCGCCTGGTGGACCATCATGTCGTAGACGAACGTGACGGTCTCGTTGGGCGCGACGGTGAACTCGGAGTGGACCTGGAGCTTCTGGCTCGGGACCTTCACGTCCACGTGCTCACCGGACTTCAGCGTCCCCTCGGCGTTCTTCACGTAGACGAACACCTTGTCGTAGTCGTCGGCGGGGACCTGCAGGTCGCCGAGCAGCGTGGCGTTCTCGCCCTGCAGTTCGGTCAGGTCGACCGTGGTGTCGTCGATGTCCTTCAGGATCCACGACTTGCCCTTGTAGCCGTCGCCGGCCTTCTCGTCGCCGTCACCGGCTGTCGTGGTGGTCGTCGTTTCGTTCGTCGTGGTGGTCGTGGTCGTCTCGTTCTCCGACGTCGTGGTCGTCGTGGTGTTGTTCGCCTGCCGGACGACGACCGCGGCGCTCTCGTTCGTCTCGCCGTCGCTCGTCCCGGACTCGCTGACGTTCGCCCGGTGGAGTCCGATCTGCGTGACGGTGACGTTCAGGCTCGCGAAGTCCTCGATGGCGCCCGGTCGGTCGCTCACGTAGAAGTTGACCGTCCCAGTGCGTTCGGCGGTCTGCGTCGTGGTCGTCTGCTGTGTCGTCGTCTGCGTCGTCGTGCCGCCCGGTCCGCCGGCACAACCGGCGAGGACGAGGAGGGCGGCCATCGCGACCGCAGCTAATGCTTTTCGTGCCATGTCTCGTCCATCGTCCATCGAGCGTGTAAAGTCCGGTGGCCATCGCGCTGAAACGATTGAGGCGCTAACACGTCCGTCGGCGCTCACCGTTCGGAGATTCTCACTCGCTCCCTGCGGTGGCTCACGGGTCGTCGCGTTCGCTCCTTCCCGTTCGCGTTCCCGAGATTCTCGACGGCTCACGATGTTCGTTGTCTCCGAATCTCGCTCGTTCCGAATCTCGCTACTCGCGTGTCGCGTCACTCGCTTCACTCGTTCGCTCCCGCTCGTCGTTCGGAGATTCTCACTCGCTCCCTGCGGTCGCTCGTTCCGAATCTCCTGCCTTCCGAAGCGGGTTTACCCATCCCACCCTTCGTCTCGACCATGACTCTTCGCGTCACCTTTCTCGGGACCAGCGGGGCCGTTCCGACCACGGAACGGAGTCCGAGTTCCGTCTTCGTCCGCCGAGAGGGCGACTCTCTCCTCTTCGACGCGGGCGAGGGGACCCAACGGCAGATGATGCGCTTCGGCGTCGGTTTCGACGTCTCGGACATCTTCGTCACGCACGCCCACGGCGACCACGTCCTCGGACTCCCGGGACTCGTTCAGACCTGGGACTTCAACGGTCGTGACGACCCACTGACGATTCACTGCCCGCAGGGGACCGCCTCGAACCTCGACGACCTCGTCCACGCGGTCGGCTCGACCCCCTCGTTTCCGGTGCACCTGAACGAGGTGTCGGCAGGCGACGTCGCAGTCGAGCGCGAGGAGTACGAAATTCGGGCGTTCGAGGTCCAGCACCGGACCCGCGCGGTTGGCTACGTCCTCGACGAGTTCGACCGGAAGGGACGGTTCGACCGCGAACACGCAGAAGAACTCGGCGTTCCCGTCGGCCCGAAGTTCTCGACGCTCCACGAGGGCGAACCGGTCGAACTCGAAGACGGGACCGTCGTCGAACCCGAGCAGGTCGTCGGCGACCCGCGTCCGGGCCGGACGGTCGTCTACACGGGGGACACCCGACCGGTCGACGCGACCGTCGAGGCGGCCGAGGACGCCGACCTGCTGATCCACGACGCCACCTTCTCGGACGACATGACGGACCGCGCCCGGACGACCGGCCACTCGACGGCCGGCGAGGCCGGGGAAATCGCCGACTGGGCGGACGTGCGACGACTCGCGCTGACGCACATCTCCTCGCGCTACGCGGGCGACGTCGGGATGTTGAAAGACCAGGCGGAGTCGGTGTTCTCGGGCGAGACGTTCGTCGCACACGACGGCTACGAACTCGACGTCCCGTTTCCGGAGTAAAAGGCACGGCGGGGGGAGCGCCCGGAGACGCAGGGTGGAACGGTGGGGTGGGCTTCGACTCGACGGACGCTCCCGTGTCGACGGGTGCTCGGCAGAGGCCCGTCGACGGGTCTTCGACGCCGAATCGGTGGTGGGGACCGACCGGCGTCCTGGCAGTCGTTCAGCCGGGTGGGACGGCCGAACGGTATTCCGGCGGTGTACCGGATGCGGCTCGGGCGGGGCGACTGCCCCAATCCACCGTAGGCCACGTTCCTCCTTCTACTTACCTACCGACACGTCGGGACGTGCTCGGTGCTACGGTCCCCACGTCCTGTCCCCACCCGACAGATTTTGTCCACCCACCTAGCCGAATGCGATTAAGCTTAACACCGTCCGTGTGTAAGTCGGGGTGATGGCAGATCGGCCAGACGAAGGCGTCGCCCCCGTCCTCAAGTCGCTCGCGGACAACGCCGACCTCCTCGAGCGGCTCCTCGACGGCCCCGCTCGGAAGCAGGCGCTGGCGTGCGAACTCGACCTCTCTCCCAAGACGGTCTACCGGCGGGCGCGTCAGCTCCGCGACTACGACCTCGTCGAGCGTTGTGAGGAGGGATACCGCCTCACCGCGACCGGCCGCTTCCACGCCGAACTCTACCGCGAGGCGGCCGACCTCTCCGGACACCTCTACGACGGCGGCGACCTCTTCGACGATCTCGACCACGACGAACTCCCGCCGCCGGAGATATTCGCCGACGCGGACGTCATCCGGTCGAACCCGGTCGCCCCGAACCAGCCGCTCCGCCGCTTCGAGGAGGTCGTCCAGGAGGCGGACGTCCTCCGTGGGTTCTCGCTCGTCGTCTTCCCGGAGTACGTCGAGACGTTCCATCAGGAGATCGTCGAGGGTGGGTTGCAGGCGGACCTCCTCCTCAGCGAGTCGATGCTCGACCCGGTCACCGAGGACTTCACCGAGCAGTTCACCGAGGTCCTCGACGCCGAGAACGCGACGTTCTTCCTCACCGACGCCGAGATCACCTACACCGGCATCGTCGTCACCGAACCCGAGCGCCGCGCGCTGCTCGTCGTCTACGCGCCCGGCGGTGGACTCCGCGGCGTCATCGACACGACGCACCCGACGGCCGTCGAGTGGGTCGCCGACCGCTACGACGCCTACCTCGCCGACGCCGAACCGGTCCAGGGCTGAGGCCGACAGCCGGCGATTTCCGGCGTCTCGCCGTGAACTTATATTTCACAATCCCGTACACGGAGACCGTGAGTACCCGTACGAGTGCGCTGGACGCGCTGGTCTACGGCGTCGACGTCCAGTCCGGCGACGTGCGTGGCGATTCGCCCTCCTACGCCCTCGTCGTCTTCGACGGCGAGTCCGTCGAGCGCGACGTCGTCTCCCGGCGTAAACTCCTCCGATTGGTCGAGCGCGACGAACCCGACATCCTCGCGACCGACAACATGTACGAACTGGCCGAGGACAAGGACGCGCTCGTCCACTTCCTCCGCGGTCTCCCCGCGGCGACGAAACTCGTCCAGGTGACCGGCGACGAGCGTCCCGAACCCCTCTCGCGGGTGGCCAAGCGCCACGGCGTACCCTACGGGAAGGAACCGATGAAGGAGGCCGAGGCCGCCGCCCGCCTCGCCGCCCGCAACGTCGGCCACGAGGTCTCCGCGTTCACCGACGAGACCGAGATCAAGGTCTCCCGCGGTCGCTCGACCGGGAAGGGCGGGTGGAGTCAGGACCGCTACACCCGCCGCATCCACGGCAACGTCAAACGCGAGACCCGGAACGTCGAGAGCGAACTCGACGGCGCCGGTCTCGACTACGAGAAGGACGTCACCGAGAAGTACGGCGGCTACTCGAACGCGGTCTTCACCGTCCAGGGCCGGATGGAGGAGATACCGGTCTCCGGCCACCGCTCGGGCGACACCCGCGTCGAAGTCGAACCGGTCCGCCGCGACGGCATCGAGTTCCGGCCGCTCGCGCGGCGTCGCGACCACGTCTTCGTCGGCATCGACCCTGGGACCACCACCGCGGTCGCCCTCGTCGACATCGACGGGCGCGTCCTCGACGTTCTGAGCACCCGGACCGCCGACACGGCCGACGTCATCGAGTGGATCATCGAGCACGGCCGGCCGGTGCTCGTCGCCGCCGACGTGACCCCGATGCCCGAGACAGTCGAGAAGTTCCGCCGGAGTTTCGACGCCGCCGGGTGGGAACCCGACTCGGACCTCCCGGTCGACGAGAAGCAACACCGGACCCGCGAGGAGGGCTACGACAACGACCACGAGCGCGACGCGATGGCCGCGGCGCTGTTCGCCCACGACGACCACGCCGACCAGATTCGGCGGGTAACCCAGAAGATTCCCCCGCAGGTCGAACGCGACACGGTCGTCGCGCGGGTCGTCGGCGGCGAGGAGTCCGTCGAGGCGGTCGTCGCGGACCTCACGGGCACCGAGGAGGAAGCAGACGAGGAAGAGACCGAACACACCGAGCGCGAACTCACCGACGACGAGAAGCGCATCCGGGACCTGGAGTCCCAGGTCGAGCGTCTCAAGTCCTACGTCTCGGACCTCGAAGAGACGGTCGAGGAGAAAGACGCGCGTATCGACGAACTCGAAGACGAACTCTCCGAGGCCCGCCGCGAGGAGCGCAAGGAGGCCCGCGAACGTCGCGAGATTACCCGACTGGAGTGGAAGAACGCGCAACTCGAAGAGCAACTCGAAGCGGCCGAGGAGCGCGCCGAGGAGATGTCCGAGAAGTTCGAGCGCCTCAAGGAGATCTGGAAACTCGACCACTCGAACCTCTCGAGCGTCGACGCGGAGGGGAACTTCGTCGCGGTCAAGCCCGTCCCGAAGTTCACGACGGACGCCCTCGAGGCGACCCACGAGGAGTACGGCATCGCGCAGGGCGACGTCGTCTTCCTCCGTGACGCCTCCGGTGCGGGCCGCCGAACCGCGGAACGACTCGCCGAGTTCGACCCGCGACTCGTCCTGAAGACCGGCGGCGCCATCTCGGACGCCGCCGACGAGGTGCTGTTCGAGCACGACATCCCCGTCGCAGAGGCCGACGGCGTCCGTATCCGAGAGATAGACGACCTCGCTATCGCCGTCGAGAACGACGTCGAGGACGCCATCGCCGACTGGGAGGACCGCCGCGTCGAACGCGAGAAGGAGCAGAAAGAAGAGCAGATCGACCAGATCATCAGCGAACACCGGGCCGACCGGGACTGAGCGGTCTTCTTCTCCCCCTCAGTCGAGCGACCGGGTGGCGACCAGAGTTTTGTCGGTCACGGGCGACACTCCGACGAGGTGAACGACGCGTGAGCGACCTCCAGTTGACGAGTCCGGTGTTCGACGACGGCGAACCGATTCCCGACGAGTACGGCTACACGGCCAGGGACGTGAACCCGCCGCTCGACGTCTCGGGCGTGCCCGACGAGACCGAGTCGCTGGCGCTCGTCGTCGACGACCCCGACGCGGTCGAACCGGCGGGGAAGGTGTGGGACCACTGGGTCGTCTGGAACGTCGACCCCGGGAGAGAACACATTCCCGAGGAGTGGTCGCCGGAGTCCGAGGGCGCAGTCGAGGGGCAGAACGACTACGGCGAGCGTGGCTACGGCGGGCCGAATCCGCCGGATCGCCCGCACACCTACCGGTTCAGACTCTACGCGCTCGACACCGAACTCGACCTCCCGGCCGGGTCGACGAAGGCGGACCTCGAAGACGCGATGGCGGGCCACGTCCTCGCGGAGGCGGAACTCGACGGGACGTTCGCGCCCTGACTGCCCGGCACACTTCCAGAAGTCATTTCCTTAGTGGCCGTTTTTTCACCCCTATGGACACTCACGACCTCGTCACCCGCAACGCCGCGGAGGTCGTCACCGAGGAGGAGGTGGAGGCGCTCGCCGCCGACCCCGAGGGGAAACGGGCCTACGTCGGCTACGAACCCTCCGGCGTCCTCCACATCGGACACCTCCTGACGGCGAACAAACTCATCGACCTCCAGCAGGCCGGCTTCGAAGTGGTCGTCCTCCTCGCGGACGTCCACGCCTACCTCAACGACAAGGGGACGTTCGAGGAGATCCGCGACACGGCCGACCAGATGAAAGAGCAGTTCCTCGCCTACGGGTTGGACGAGGAGAACACCGAGTTCGTCCTCGGCTCCTCCTACCAACTCGACGAGGACTACGAACTCGACCTCCACAGCATGCAGGTCGAGACGTCGCTCAAGCGCGCCCAGCGCGCGATGGCCGAACTGCAGGGCGGCGACACCGCGAAGGTGAGCCACGTCGTCTACCCGCTGATGCAGGCCCTCGACATCGAGTACCTCGACCTGGACCTCGCGGTCGGCGGGATGGACCAACGGAAGGTCCACATGCTCGCACGCGAGGAACTCCCGAACGTCGGCTACGAGGCCCGACCGTGTCTCCACACGCCCATCGTCGGCGACCTGGAGACGGGCGAGGGAAAGATGTCCTCCAGCACGGGGACGACCATCTCGATGGAGGACTCGACCGAGGAGATCGAGGAGAAGGTGAACTCGGCGTTCTGCCCGCCGACGCGCGACCCCGAGGGCGACCTCGTGAACCCGGTCCTGGAACTGTTCCAGTACCACGTCTTCCCACGCTTCGAGGAGGTCGTCGTCGAGCGTCCCGAACAGTACGGCGGCGACCTCGAGTACACGGACTACGAGTCGCTGGCTGCGGACCTGGAGTCCGGCGAACTCCACCCGGCCGACGCGAAGTCGGCGCTCGCGGACTACCTCGACCGACTCGTCGAACCCGGTCGCGAGAAACTCCGCGAACTCAGAGGCGAGTAGGGCGAACACGACGGCGCGGACGCGTCTCGAACCGGTGCGCCGTCGGATTTCGCGGCCCGGTCCGTGCCGTTCTCAGGGCACGCCATCCAGTGGTTCCGTTCCCGTATTTGAATTCTCGCAAGCGTCTTCCCCACGGGTTTAAACACCTCCCGCACCAATATTCGAGTATGAGCGACGACGAAGGGAGCCGCAAGAACCTGCGGATGCCCGACGAGGACGAAGTGTTCGCCGAGGTGACGGACATGCTCGGCGCGAACCGAGTCAAAGTCCGATGCGCCGACGGCAAAGAGCGCACCGCTCGCATCCCCGGCCGGATGCAAAAGCGCATCTGGATCCGTGAGGGCGACATCGTCCTCGTCGAACCGTGGGACTGGCAGGACGAGAAGGCCGACGTCGTCTGGCGCTACGAGAAGTCCGACGCCGAACAACTGCAAGAAGAGGGGCACATCCAATAGTGGCTGGAGAAGAGTTCGGACTAGTCGAAGAGACGGAAGGTGTCGATGGCGACGAGTGGGAACAACTCGACGTCTCGGACACCGAAGCCGACCGCATCGCCCGCCGGCAGGACCGCGAGTTCTCCGAGTTCCGTAAACGCCTGAAGAACACGGAGCAGTTCAAGGTCACCGGTGGGGTGTTCGACGACGCCACCTTCGCCGCCCTCTACAAACTGGTCCAGGACGGCTACATCGAGGCCATCGGCGGTCCCATCTCCACGGGGAAGGAGGCCGACGTCTTCGAGGCGCTCGCACCCGAGGACGAGACGGTCGCCATCAAGGTCTACCGCATCAACGCCTCCGACTTCCGGCAGATGCGCGACTACCTGGAGGGCGACCCCCGTTTCGAGAACATCCGCGGCGACAAGAAGCGGGTCGTCCTCGCGTGGGTCAAAAAGGAGTACGGCAACCTCCTGCGCGCGAAGAAGGCCGGCGTCCGCGTCCCCGACCCAATCGCCGTCCAGCGCAACGTGCTGGTGATGGAGTACCTCGGTGACGAGACTCGGGCCGCGCCCACGCTCGACGACGCCGACCTCGGAAACCCCGAGACGGCCTACGAGGTGGTCCGCGAGTACATCCGGCGCCTCTACGACGCCGGTCTCGTCCACGGCGACCTCTCGGAGTACAACCTCGTCGTCGACGACGGCGAACTCGTCGTCATCGACGTCGGGCAGGCCGTGACGGTCCACCACCCCAACAGCGAGGAGTTCCTCCGGCGGGACTGCCGGAACGTGGCGAACTTCTTCGCTCGCGAGGGCGTCGACGCCGACGGCGACGACCTCTACGACTACGTCGTCTCCGAGGCCGACCCCCGGGAGGGCGAGGGGGTCGCCTGAGCCGCCTGCGCCCGGCGCTACCCTGTCGATAAGTCCATAACCACTTCTCCCCTCTCTTCGTTCGTGACCGCCGCCGTCCACGTCGAGCGCGCCCCTCCGGAGGACGTCTTCTCGCTCCTCGGCAACGAACTGCGCGTCGACATCCTCGAAGCCCTCGCGGAGACGCCCGACGAACCCGTCTCGTTCTCGACGCTCCGCGAGCGCGTCGGCGAGCACGACTCGGGGAAGTTCAACTACCACCTCGGCAAACTCGTCGGACAGTTCGTCCGCCACACCGACGACGGGTACGAACTCACCCTCGCCGGCGCGCAACTCGTCGGCGCGCTCTTCTCGGGGACGTACACGGCCGACGCCGAACTGGACCCGGTCGAGGTCGACGACCCCTGTCCGAGTTGTGGGGAGTCGCCGCTCGTCGCCGAGTACGAGGACGAGTACGCCCACACCTACTGTCCATCCTGTGGGGAGTGGGAGAACCGCTTCTCCTTCCCGCCGGGAGCGCTCGACCAGTACGACGTCGACGACCTCCCCGCCACCTTCGACCGGTGGATGCGTAGCACCTTCCAGCGCGTCGTCTCGGGGTTCTGTCCCGTCTGCGCCGGTCGGATGGACGGTGAACTGTTCGCCCCCGACGACCGGGACGAACCCGCCCGTGCCCGCTTCGAGTGCGCCCGGTGTGGCGACGCCGCCTACGCTTCGGCCGGGACGCCGTTGCTGTTCCACCCCGGGATGTTGGGCTTCTACTACGACCACGGGGTCGACGCGACCGCGACGCCGACCTGGCGCGTCACCGCCGCCCAGGACGACTACTCGGTCGACCTCGTCACCGAGGACCCACTCCGCGTCCGCGTCGAGGTCGAGGTAGACGGCGACACCGCGACGGCCGTCGTCGACGAGAACGCCACCGTCGCCTCCTTCGAACGCTCCGACCGCTGACAGAAACGCAGTTCTGCTCCGGCGACTCCCGGCGCCGACGGCGGTGTCGGAACTCGAACGACCGGCCGCCGCGGACGGCGGGCAGAACTGCGCGGAATAGAGAACAGAAGTGACCGGACGCGCCGACTCAGCCGTCCAGTCGGGTCTCCTGGCCGTCGACGCTGTCGACGATGACGTCACCGTCGGGGCGCTCGGCCAGCCAGAAGAGCTTGTAGGCGTCGACGGAGCGATCGAAGTCGATGTCCGGTGCGCTCCCGAGCGCGAACTTCCGCGTCGTCCACTGGAAGACGGTCTCGCGGGCGCGTTCGTGACACACGTCCTCGGGGAGTTCCGAGGGGAGCACCAGCACGTCCTCGACGTCGCGGGTCTCGACGTCCGGCATCGTGTCGGCCCGGACGACGAGGCGACGGGAGCGGTCGACGCTGGCGACGTACGTCACTTCCTGCTCCGGGAGGAACTTCCGGCCGACGGTGACGGTCGCCTCGTAGACCCGGTAGGGGTAGGCGACGGCACCGACTCGGCCGGTCGACTCGACGTCCTCGCGGTCGATCGCCGGCGGGATGACCGAGAGCGAGGTCGTTCCGTCCCGGACCTCGCGTCGCGTCCGTGCGAACGTGTCGGCGTCGTGGTCGACGGACATCAGTTGTCCCAGTAGTCCGCGTCGTCGACGTGTGCGCGGATGGTGTCGTCCTCAGTGACCACCTTCGGCGCGTAGTCGCGGCCGCCGTCGGTGGCGTACTCGGGGGAGTCCTCCTCCAGCACGACCGAGAGGGGCTTGTCGAACACGTCGAAGTGTTCGTCGACGCCCTCGGGCGGACTCGTGAGGAGCGAGACGACGACGAGCACGATCACCGAGAGGATGAACGCGGGGAAGAGCCCGTAGACGCCGAGGAAGCTCGCGACGAACCCGGACCCCTCGGCGAGACCCGACAGGCCGAGGAGACCGAGGATGGTCGAGAGTTGCGTCCAGAGGATCATCGTCGTCGAGCCGACGAGCATGCTCGCGACGGACCCCTTGGCAGTGACGCGTTTCCACCAGAGCGCCGCGATGAGCGTCGGGCCGATGGCGGCACCGAGACCGCCCCACGCGTAGTCGAGGACGAGCGTGTAGATGGGGGTCTCCTTCGCGAGGTAGGCGAAGACGATGCTCCCGCCACCGAGCAGGAGGGTCACGATCTGCGAGTAGCGGACGAGTTTGTCCTCACCGGCCTCGGGGTCGATGAAGCCGTGGTAGACGTCCTCTACGACGGCGCTGGTGGCGACGAGGAGTTGCGAGTCGGCGCTGGACATCATCGCCGCGAGTGCGGCGGCGAGGATGACGCCGGCGAGCCACCCGGGGAAGAGTTCGAGGGTGAGCATCGGCATCACGTTGTCCGTGTTCTCGAGGCCCGCCCCGAAGATGACGAGGCCGTAGAGACCGACGAAGCCCGCCCCGATGTACGCGACGAACATGAACAGCTGGGCGACGAGCGCCGCGAGGCGGATGTTCTCGACCTTGTCGATACCCATGAACCGGACCATGACGTGGGGGTTCCCGGGGACGCCGAGTCCGATGGCCGCGTAGCTGACGATGCCGAAGACGGCCGCCCACCCGGTCATACCGGCGGTGACGCTGGTGAGACTCCCGCTGCCCATCTTCGCGAGTTCACCGAACGGGAGCCCGTAGGAGGTGAACGCGATGATGGGGAGCAGGATGAAGGCGACGAGGATGATGGCGCCCTGGAAGTAGTCGGACCACGCGACGGCGAAGTAGCCACCGAGCATCGTGTAGCCGACGACGATGACGCCACCCGCGAGGATGCCGACGAGCGGGGAGACGCCGGTCAGCACCTGGAGGAGCGTCCCGGCGGCGACGATCTGTGCGCCGACGTAGCCGCCCTCGAAGAGCATCAGCATGACCGCGGAGACGCCCTTCACGAGACCGGTGTCGTCCTGCAGGCGCGTCGCGAAGAAGGTCGGGAGCGTGACCGCGCGGACGATCTCGGAGTACTTCCGGAGGCGCTTGGCCATGCCCGCCCACGCGAAGAGGTCGGCGGGAATCATCCCGAGTGCGTTGTAGAACGCCATGACGCCGGTGTTGTACGCGTCGGCGGGGACACCGAGCGTGAGCCACCCGCTCATCTCGGAGGCGCGCTCGGAGAAGCCGGTGACGACGGGACCGACTTCGCGGCCGCCGATGACGTAGTCGTCGACCGTGTCCATCAGTGTCGAGGAGTAGAGACCGATGCCGAGGAGGATGACGAGGTAGGCCGCGAAGGTGCCGAGCACCCACGTCCCGGCCGAGCCGGCGATCCCGCTAGACATGGTCCTCCCCCGTTCCGTACTTCTCGTGGAGGCGACGTTCGCGCCGGCCCTCCCAGACGTAGTAGACGACGAGCATCACTAGGTACACCGCGAACGGTCCGAACAGGAGTAACAGATTCACACTGTTTCCGGTTGTCATCACCACCTGATGCCGGCTATATGTGCATAAATCCTTTGAATTATTGTTCGTGTGGTTTGGATATGGGGTATAATTGGACAAATATCTAAAACTACACGGTACACTCTCGGTGCGCGGCGAACCGCTGCGACGCGACGCCGAGGACCGCCTCAGACGCCGAGGACCGCCCGTAACGCGAACAGCGCGTTCTGCTTGCGCTCGCGGATGCGTCGCCAGAAGTAGAGGAACCACTTCCCGCCGTAGGGGACGTACTGGTTCACCTCGTAGCCCTCGGCGGCGAGTTCCTCCTGTGCCTCGTCGCGGACGCCCATCAGCATCTGGATCTCGAAGGGGGTCCCGTACTCCTCGTAGAGGTCGGTCGCGTAGTCGATCATCTCGGGGTCGTGGCTCCCGACCGCGACGCCGTCGTCGAACTCGCGGAAGAGCAGTTCGAGGTCGTCCTTGTAGGCCGCGTTCACGTCGGCCTTGTCGGTGTAGGCGACTTCGGCGGGTTCGTCGTAGGCGCCCTTCACGAGACGGACGTGGACCGGTTCGCTCGCGAGTCGTCGGAGGTCGCCCTCTGTGCGCCGGAGGTTCGCCTGGATGGCGACGCCGACGCCGTTCGGGTAGCGTCGGGCGTTCTCGACGACGGCGTCGAGGGTGACGTCGGTCGTCGTGTGGTCCTCCATGTCGACCCAGACGAACACCTCGTGGTCCTTCCCGGCGTCGACGATGCGTTCGAGGTTGTCCTCGAAGACGCCGTCGCCCAGGTCGATGCCGATCTGCGAGGGCTTCACCGAGACCGAGGCGTCGAGACCACGCGCGTCGATCTTCTCGACCAGGTCGCAGTAGACGTCGGCGTCCGCGTCGGCCGGCGGGCGCTCGTCGTAGTGTTCCCCGAGGAGGTTGACGATTCCGCCGACCCCGCGGGCGTTGCGGTCGGCGACGTGGTCGAGCGCGCCGTCGGCGGACTCGCCGGCGACGAAGTTGTTCGCGATGGGCGGGATCATCGTTCGAGGGATGGAGAGTTTCCCGCCTAAGTGGACCACCTACCGAACGATTCACTCGGAATCGTGGGAAAGAAAGTCAGTCGTCGCGGGCGAGCAGTTTCGCCTCGGCCTTCCGGAGGTGTTCGAGCATCGTCGTCTTGGAGATGTCGAGTTCCTCCGCGAGTTCGCGGGTCGTGACCTCGCGTGGCCACGCGTAGTAGTTGCGTTCGCAGGCGAGGTCGAACACCTCGCGTTGGCGGGTGGTGAGTCGCTGGCGTCGGTTCGAGACGGTGCCGCCGAGTTGGTCGCTCTCGGTGATGCGGCGGACCGAGATGTCGGCGTCGAGTCGCTCGCCGACGCGGTCGAGGCGTTCGGTGATGCCCGCGCGGTCGTCCTCGACGAACACCGGCCAGTGTTCCTCGCCGTCGACGACGCGGACCGGGGCCTCGTTGATGAACCCGGCCGTCACCAGTGCGTCGCCGATGCTGTAACACGGTTCGAACTCGACGAACAGTTCACGCGAGGTGTTTCCGGGCGCTCCCCAGACGTGGCTACTCCCGCGTCGACTCTCGGCTTCCGTGACGACGTGTGTCAACTGCGACGCGTCGACGTGTTCGATGAACGCGTCGACCTGTTCGTTCGACTCGCCGAAGACGGTGCAGTGGCTCTTCACCGTCTCGTCGGTCGTCCGGTGCTCGCGGTGGACCAGGAGGCCGGCGTCGGTCGCCTCGGTCGCCTGGATGCCCCAGCAGTCCGGGTGCCAGATGTCGAGCGTCAGTCGTACCCCTCCCTCTGTGGTGCCCATGCTACTCTCCCTCGTTGTCGAAGTGGGCGTCTGCGGGGATAAGCGTGCTGTCTACCCGCTCGCGCACCGTGGTATGGTGTACCGTCGAAAGAAGCCTTTTACGGGACAATCCCGTACTGATGCGTATAATGACGCAACACGTGAAAATCCCGCAGGACCGGATCGGTGTCCTCATCGGCGAGGGTGGTGAGACCCTCCGCCGCATCGAGCGGGAGGCCGAGGTCCGTCTCGACGTCGACTCCGAGAACGGAGCCGTCGCCGTCGAGAAGACCGGCGACCCCCTCCGCGGGATGAAGGGCCCGGACATCGTCCGTGCCATCGGCCGCGGGTTCGACCCCGACGTCGCGCTCTCGCTGCTCGACGACGACATGCGGATGTTCGACCTCGTCGACATCGACCGCGCCGCCCGCAACGACAACGACCTCCGCCGCAAGAAGGGCCGTCTCATCGGCGAGAACGGCCGGACGCGCGAACTCGTCGAGGAACTGACTGGCGCCGACGTCGTCATCTACGGCTCGACGTTCGGTATCGTCGGCGACCCCAAGCAGGTGGAGATCGCCCGCTCGGCCGCCGAGATGCTCCTCGACGGCGCCCCCCACGGCTCCGTCTACTCGTTCCTCGAACGCAAGCGCGCCGAGGAACTGAAGAACAAGGGTCTCGAGTATCACGATTTCTCGGGCTGACGCGCTCTCTCACTCTTCGTCCGTCTCGCTCGATTCGTCCCGGTTTTCCGCCCAGTGCCAACTCGTGAGGAGGATGGAAGCGCCAGCGAGTGCTGCGCCCGCGGATCCCTCGCCGCCGACGATCGTGAAGAGTCCGCTCGTGAGGAACGCGACAGTACCGAGAACGTACGCCTGTACGGTCGTGAGTGTCCCTCGGAACTGCTTCCACAGGAGTAGCGTGGCCGTGAGGAGCGCGACGATGCCCGGTACGAGTTCGATGGGGACGCTGGACGGCCACGTCGACACTCCGAGTATCGCGACCAGCGCGACGGTACCGACGACGACGGCGAGGAGGAGCGGTCCCTTCCCCTCGTAGTCACGGGACACGTCGAGGACGTCCGTCGCACGCTGGAAGTGCGTTCGGGCCGAACGCTACTACTTAAAGCATTCTGTGGCACTCGTTCACACGGGCTGTTGACGCGCGCTGGGCGAGTGGTTCTTGCCCGTCACACAACTTTTATATAGAAGCACATTCAATCTTTGCCCGAACATGGCGCAGCAGATGGGCAACCAGCCGCTGATCGTCCTCTCGGACGAATCCCAGCGGACATCCGGAAAAGACGCGCAGTCGATGAACATCACGGCCGGCAAGGCCGTCGCCGAGGCCGTGCGCACGACGCTCGGTCCGAAGGGGATGGACAAGATGCTCGTGGACGACACGGGCAACGTCGTCGTCACGAACGACGGCGTGACCATCCTCAAGGAGATGGACATCGAGCACCCCGCCGCGAACATGATCGTGGAGGTGGCCGAGACCCAGGAGAACGAGGTCGGCGACGGCACCACGTCCGCGGTCATCGTCACGGGTGAACTCCTCTCCGAGGCCGAGGACCTCCTCGAACAGGAGATCCACGCGACGACGCTCGCACAGGGGTACCGCCAGGCCGCCGAGAAGGCCAAGGAGTTCCTCGAGGAGATCGCCATCGAGGTCTCCCCCGAGGACACCGAGTACCTCGAGGACATCGCCGGCACGGCGATGACCGGCAAGGGCGCCGAGAACGCGAAGGACGTGCTCTCCGAGCTCGTCGTCAAGGGCGTCCAGTCCGTCGCCGAGGACGGTCAGGTCGACACCGACGACATCAAGGTCGAGAAGGTCACCGGCGGCGCCATCGAGAACTCCGAACTCGTCGAGGGCGTCATCGTCGACAAGGAGCGCGTCTCCGACAACATGCCCTTCGGCGTCGAGGACGCGAAGGTCGCGCTCGTCGACGGCGGTCTCGAAGTCGCCGAGACCGAGATCGACACCGAGGTCAACGTCACCGACCCCGACCAGCTCCAGCAGTTCCTCGACCAGGAAGAGGAGCAGCTCCGCGAGATGGTCGACGCGCTCAAGGACGCTGGCGCCAACGTCGTCTTCGTCGACGGCGGCATCGACGACATGGCCCAGCACTACCTCGCGCAGGAGGGCATCCTCGCCGTCCGCCGCGTGAAGAACTCCGACATGAAGCGTCTCGCCCGCGCGACGGGCGCGACGCCGGTCACGAACGCCACGGACGTCACCGCCGACGACCTCGGTGACGCCGGCTCCGTCGCCCAGAAGGACATCGGCGGCGACGAGCGCATCTTCGTCGAGGACGTCGAGGAAGCCAAGTCCGTCACGCTCATCCTCCGCGGCGGCACCGAGCACGTCGTCGACGAGGTCGAGCGCGCCATCGAGGACTCCCTCGGCGTGGTCCGTGTCACCCTCGAGGACGGCAAGGTCCTCCCCGGCGGCGGCGCCCCCGAGACGGAACTCGCGCTGAAGCTCCGCGACTTCGCCGACTCCGTCGGCGGCCGCGAGCAGCTCGCCGTCGAGGCGTTCGCCGACGCCCTCGAAGTCGGGCCGCGCACCCTCGCCGAGAACGCGGGTCACGACCCCATCGACTCCCTCGTCGACCTCCGCAGTCAGCACGACGCCGGCAACACCGGCGCCGGTCTCGACGCCTACACGGGCGACATCATCGACATGGAGGAGGAGGGCGTCGTCGAACCGCTCCGCGTGAAGACCCAAGCTATCGAGTCCGCCACCGAGGCGGCCGTCATGATCCTCCGCATCGACGACGTCATCGCTGCCGGTGACCTCTCCGGCGGCAAGGTCGGTGAGGAAGACGAAGAGCCCGCCGGCGGCCCTGGCGGCATGGGCGGCGGTATGGGCGGCGGCATGGGCGGTATGGGCGGCGGCATGGGCGGCATGATGTAAGCGAGGTTCGAGCACCGAACCTCGACCCACGTCGGCCGCGTAACGCCACCCACACCGTACCCGGCCCACCGCTCCGCCACTTCACGCATCGCGCTCCGACCACACGCTTTCTTTCGACACCGCGACCGACCAGCGACGGCTCCGTCTCTCAGTTATCGGGTCCATATCTCACGAACGTCGTCCATATCTCGGCAACGTCCCCGATTGCTCCACAATCTCGCCCATATCTCGGCAACGTCGACGATAACTGAGAAACGCAGCCGACGACCGAGAAATGGATTCCCGACAAAGCACTTACCGGTTCGCCGAGAACCGCCGCGTATGCCCTCCCGTCGTGCGTACCTCGCCGCCCTCGGAAGTAGCGTCGTCGTTTCGGCCGCTGGCTGTTCCGGGGTGGACTCGACGGCCAGTACGAGCACCACGACCCGGACCACGACTCGGGACGTGATACACGTCCCGACGCGCCTGCCCTGGGGCGAAGCGGGCGAGGTCGACGGGACGAGCGTCCGCCCCGAGGCGGCCTGGGACCAGCACGCCACCCTCCACCTCACGTCGGCCGACCAGCTAGGTGTCTCCGGGTTCGACGACCGACAGGCGTGTTTCGTCCGGGTGCGCGTCGTCGCCGACGCCGACGGCCCGACGCCGGACCTCGACGACTTCTCGCTCGACGCGGGTGGTGAGACTGCCACCGCGACGACGCGCCTCGGCGTCGCCGCGCCGTACCGAATCTTCCCCGACGAGGCGGCCTACGGGAAGAACTACCCGACCGACGCCGGGGGCGGGTGGCTCGCCTTCCTCCTCCCGTCGTCGCTTCCCGCCGACGCCTCGCCGTCGCTCTCGGTTCAGTTCGGCGGCGAGACCGAGGGGCAACTCCAGTGGCCGCTCCCCGACGAGACCGTCGCGTCGCTACGCGCGCCCGCGCCCGACTTCGAGGTTCGCTCGTTCGACGTTCCCTCGTCGGTCGGCCCGCGCGAGACGGTCGAGGTGTCGTGGACGGTGGCGAACCACGGCGGCCCGGCCACCTTCCACGCCGCGCTGAACGAGCAGGGACCGAACTACATCCCGCACCAGTCTCGCGTACGCGTGTCCGCTGGCGAGCGAGTTTCGACGTCGCTCGGCGTCGAACCCCGCGACGAGTGGGCGGCCGACGAGGTCCGTCTCGCCTTCCGGTCGGTCCCTCGCGACGCCGAGTGGACGGTCGCCGTCGACTCGGGGACGACGACATCGGCGTGAACCGGCGGCGACGAAAGGGTGGGAGTAAAGGTGGATGACGCAAAATTTGCGGCCATGGAGACCCTGCTGTTGGACAAAGACGACGTCGAGCAGAACACTCCGATGGCCGAACTCGTCTCGGCCGTCGAGGACGCGTTCACCGCCTACGAGCGCGGTGACGCCCAGATGCCCGCGAAGTCGTACGTCGACCTGCCGCAGTACAACGGCGACTTCCGGTCGATGCCGGCCTACCTCGACGCGGGCGAGTGGGACGCCGCGGGCGTCAAGTGGGTGAACGTCCACCCGGACAACCCCGACCGCTACGACCTCCCGACGGTCCTCGGGACGATGATCTACTCCGACCCGGAGAACGCCTACCCGCTCTCGATCATGGACGGCGGCCAACTCACGATGAAGCGGACGGGCGCGGCCGCCGCCGTCGCGACGAACTACCTCGCCGTCGAGGACGCCTCCTCGATGGGTATCGTCGGCGCCGGCGTCCAGTCCTACACCCAACTGGAAGCCATCTCGAAGATCCGGGACATCGAGGAGGTCGTCGTCTCCGACCTCGAAGAGGAACGCGTCGCCCGCTTCATCGAGCACTTCGGGGACGACTTCGACGTCCGCGCCGGTCCCATCTCCGAGGCGGGCCACTGTGACGTCCTCTCGACGGTCACGCCCGTCGAGAGCCCCATCGTCCAGGCCGAAGACGTCGGCGACCACACCCACATCAACGCGATGGGCGCCGACGCCGCCGGCAAACACGAACTCGCGGACGACCTCCTCCTCGCCGCCAAAATCGTCATCGACGACCACGAGCAGTGTACCCACTCGGGCGAGATCAACGTCCCCTACGCCGAGGGGACCCTCACCGACGACGACATCTACGGCGAGATCGGCCAGATCGTCACCGACAAGAAGGAGGGTCGGACGGCCGACGACGGCGTGACCGTCTTCGACTCGACGGGTCTCGCCATCCAGGACGTCGCCGCCGCCCACGTCGTCTACGAACACGCGAAACAACACGACATCGGGACCGGCTTCGACCTGCTCGGCGTGTAACGGGGCGTTCTCCCCGTCTACGCCGCGTGGGCGACTTCCCCGTCGGTCTCCGGTGGCTCCCCGCGAACCTTCTGGAGCGCCCACAGCAGGACGAACAGCGGGAGCAGCGGGAAGAGGAGCACGGCGACGCCGAGCGCGATGGTGATACCGACAAGCGACATGAACGCCTCGCTCACGCTCTTCGGGCGGAACAGGAGCGACAGCACCCAGTCCGTCTTCGTCTCGGGGTGGGACATACGCGGAGGTAGCCCGAACGCGTGCAAAAAGTCGTCGGCATCGGGCGATTCCGGTAGACACTCACTACCGTTCCACCCGCCTCCAACCTTTAACACCGGTCCGGTCATCGCCCCGGATAGATGGTCCTCAGAGTCCGGCACCCGCGCTCCGCCGTCGCAGGGGCGGTCGCGCTCACGCTCCCGTGGCTCGCGGTCCGCGCGCTCGGCGTCTCGCTCGGCCCCGCGGTGACCGTCGCTGTCAGCGGCGTCGCGGTCCTCGGTGCGGCGTTCCTCCTGACGTGGGGTGCCGAGACCGCGGAGAAGGACGTCCCCCGTGAGTTCGCCATCGCCGTCCTCGCGATCATCGCCGTCGCGCCGGAGTACGCCGTCGACGCGCTCTACGCGTGGGAGGCGGGTGTAGCGCCCGGGTCCCCAGCGTCGCTCCGCGCCGCCGACCTCGCCGTCGCGAACATGACCGGCGCGAACCGCATCCTCATCGGTCTCGGTTGGTCCGGTATCGCCCTCTTCGCCATCTATCGCGGGACGGAGGCCGTCGAACAGCGGGCGGGGTTCCTCGCGGACACGCTCGTCCTCGACCGGGACCTCTCGCTCGAAATCGTCTTCCTCTTCGCGGCGACCGCCTACGCCGTGTTCGTCCCGTTCGGTGGTATCGACGCCGTCGACGCCGTCGTTCTCGTCGGTCTCTACGCAACCTACGTCGCGATTCTCCTCCGGAGTGAGGGTGGCGAGCACCCGACCGCCGGTGTGCCGGCCTACCTCCAGTCGTTCCCGACGGTGCCGCGACGCGTCGCCATCCTCGCGTTGTTCGCCTTCTCCGCCGCCGTCATCCTGCTCGCGGTCAAACCCTTCGCCTACGGGCTGGAGGCACTGGGGCTGGCCGTGGGTATCGACCCCTTCCTGATGATCCAGTGGGTCGCGCCGCTCGCGAGCGAGAGCCCGGAGTTCATCGCCTGTCTCTACCTCGTGAACAAGGCACGGTCGTCGTCGGCATTCAACGCGCTCGTCTCCTCGAAACTGAACCAGTGGACGCTGCTCATCGGGACGCTCGTCGTCGTCTACACGATTTCGCTGGGCTACTACGACGCCCTCCGGTTCAGTCGTCGGCAGATGGGTGAGGTGTGGCTCACCGCGGCCCAGAGTCTCTTCGCCGTCTCTCTCCTGACGAACCTGAAGATGAGCGGCCGCGAAGCGCTCGCGCTCCTCGCGCTCTTCCTCGCGCAGTTCCACCCGGTGTTCCGCACCTACGAGGGCCTGCTCGCCTACTCGGTGCTCTACCTCGTCCTCGCGGCGGCGCTCCTCGTGAAGCGTCGCCACCACCTGCCCGGACTGGTGGCGTCGGCTCGCGAGCGGCTCTGAGCGGGGAGAAGAGGAGAAAATCCGAGGGGCGCGGACGACGCTATTCTTCGAGCAGGATGGCCGGGCGGAACGGCTGGGCCTGACTCGCCTTCTCCGCGTCCGTCTCGTCCTCGGAGACGACCTCGACGTCGGCGTCGAACGCGCGGGCGAGGAAGCCTGCGGCCGCCTCGTAGACGTCGGTCTCGTCGACGTCTTCGAGGACCGCGAGTTCCTCGTCGTCGCGCTCACGCACGTCGGCGACGAGGTCCTGGACGAGTTGGTTCACGACGTCGCCCTTCTCGCGGAGTTCCTCCTGTTGCATGACCTTTCCCATGACCGCGCCGACGTCCGGGCCGGTCTCGGCGACCGTCTCGAAGACGTCGTACTTCCAGTCGGCGGCGGTGAACACGCGGATGGTCTCGGGTTCGGTCTCGGTAACGTCGATGATGTCGCGGACGTCGTCGGTCAGCGAGTCGACGAGGCGCTCTTCGACCTCGACGCGCGTGCTCTCCAGTTCGGGGTCGGGTTCGGGCCACGCGGCCTCCTCGACGGGGACGCCCTCCAGTTCCTCGTGGAGTTCGTTGGTGAGGAACGGGACGACGGGCGCGAGCAGGCGCAGGCGCGTCCGGAGGACTTCCTGGCGGGTCCAGCGGGCGCCCGGTCGGTCGAGGTCAGTGCGCTTGCGGTACCAGCGCAGGTCCTCCTCGAAGCGGTAGAACGCCTCCTGGGTGGCCGCGCGCGTCTCGAAGTTGTCCATCGACTGGGTGACGTCCCGGATCGTCGTCTGGAGTTTCGAGAGGAGCCAGCGGTCGATGCGCTTCAAGTCGGGCCGTTCGTCCGGTGCGCCGGCGTCGAGGATCTCTTGGGCGCGGTTCCAGAAGCGTTCGAGTTGGTTGCTCGTCGTCTCGACCTCCTCGGCGCGCCAGTCGTAGTCCTGCCACGGTTCGGCGGAGTTGAGCAGGAAGAAGCGGACGGTGTCGGCGCCGTAGCGCTCGATGGCCTCCCGCGGGAGGACGACGTGGCCCTTCGAGGAGGACATCTTCTCGCCTTCGAGCAGACCCATCCCCATGATGGTGACCCCCTGGGGCCACTGGGGCTGGTCGAACAACTCGGTGTGGTGGAAGATGTAGAAGGAGAGGTGGTTACTGATGAGGTCGTTCGCCGAACAGCGGTAGTCGACCGGGTACCAGTAGTCCCACTCCTCGCGGAGTTCGAGCGCCTTCTCGGGCGCTTCGTCCTCCACCGCGTCGGCGCCGTAGAACAGCGCGTCGAAGAACTCCCGGGTGAGTTCCTCGGGGGGAACGTCCTCCAACCGGTGGGCGATGGTGTAGTAGGACATGTAGATGGTCGAGTCCGAGAGCGGTTCGATGACGAAGTCCTCGTCCCACGGCAGGCGGGTGCCCAGCCCGTAGTTGCGGATGCAGGGCCACTCGTTGAGCCAGTCGATGGTGTGGTCGAACTGGCCGCGGGTGTTCTCGGGGATGGTGTCCATCTGGGAGACGGCCTCGTGGGCCATCTCCTTCCAGCCCTCGTCGTTGTAGGTGAGGAACCAGGTGTCCTGCTTGGCGACTTCGACGTCGCCGCCACAGCGACAGACGACCTCCTCGGAGAACTCGTACATCGAGTCGAACTCGCCCTGCGACTGGAAGTACTCCTTCAGTTCCTCGCGGACGTCCTCGACGACTTCGCCGGCGAACTCGTCGTACATGTCCTTGAGTTGCCCAGCGTGGAACTCGCGGTTGTAGACGTCCTGGGTGGCCTCTTCGAGGGCGGGGTCGTCGCTGGACTCGATTCCGTACTCCTCGACGGCGTCGCGGGCGGGGAAGACGCCGTAGCCCTCGACGTCGATGATGGCCTTCGGCTCGATCTCGTCGACCTCGGCGGGGTCGACGCCGTACTCGCGCATCAGGTCGTCGTTCTCCTTGGCCTCCTGGAGGGCAATCCAGTCGTCCGGCGAGTGGGCCGGAACGGACATGACGACGCCGGTCGCGTTGTCGGGGTCGACGAAGTTCGCGGGGAGGACGAGGACGTCCTCGCCGGTGACGGGGTTCTCGACGCGTTCGCCGACGAGCGCCTCACCGAGGAAGCGGTCGAGAATCTCGACGTCGCGTTCCTGCAGTTGGAGCTTCTGGACGGCGTCGTGGGAAATCAGCCACTTCTCGCCGTCGACCTCGGCCTCGACGTACTCGGCCTCGGGGTCGACGTAGGCGTTCGTGACGCCCCGGACCGTCTCGGGGCGGAGGGTCGCCATCGGGACGAACGTCTCGCCCTTCCGGAACTTCACGAGGGTGTACTCCTGGAACTCGGCCTCCTCGCCTTCGAGGATGTCGTGGGTCGTGACCGGGTTCTCCTCGTCGGTGCAGTACTTGACCGGGTGGAGGCCCTTCTCCAGGCGGTCGCGTTCCTTGAGCGTCTGGTACTGCCAGGTGACGAACTTCGAGTAGCGCTCGTCGTTCGTGGTGAACTCCCGGCGCCAGTCGATGGAGAGGCCGAGAGACTTCATGTTCCGCTTATAGTGATTCTCGATGAAGTAGCGGGCGAAGCCCATCGGCGTCTCCAGGTCTTCGAGTTCGTCCTCGGGGACGTTGTACGTGTCCCGTAGGACGCTCAACTGCTCTTCTTCGCCTTTCTGGAGGCGATTGACCGCGCCGATGATGGGCGTTCCGGTGACGTGCCAGGCGATGGGGAAGAGGACGTTGTCGCCCTGGAGCCGTCGGTAGCGTGCCCACACGTCCGGGACCGTGTAGGTGCGGGCGTGGCCGATGTGCATGCCGCCGCTCGGGTAGGGGTAGGGGACCGTGACGAAGGTGGCCTCCTCGTCGCCCTCCTCGGGGTCGACCTCGTAGCGACCGCCGTCCTCCCAGCGGTCCTGCCACTTCCGTTCGATTTCCCGTGGCTCGTAGCTCATGTAGATAGTTCTTCAAAGTCGCGTCTCAAAAGCCCTCCCATACTGACTGTCCCGGCCGTCGAGTCGCGGCGACCGGTGGCTTCTTGCCGCCGAGCTGCGTTCGCCGAGCTCGTGGGGAAGTTCGCGGACGACGTACAGGAAACCTTCCGGGACGCCCTCGCCGAGCGCCTGCCGTCGCGGTCGTGGGAGACCGAGTACCCGGTCCGGCGGACACCGGTCGACGTTGCCTCTCCGGACGTGCCACACGTCTTCGTGGAGGTGGAGATGCGCCGGGCGGACCCCTCGAACAACCCAGTGAAACTCGCCCGCTACGCGTCCGAGGGAGACTTCGACGCACCACTCCTGCTCGTACAGGTCTTCTCGGGCTACTACGACCTGACGAGCGGTGGGGTCTCCTCGAAACGGAGGAACGCGGAGTTCGTCGGCGAACTCGGCACGGAGGCCCTCGACGGCTTCGCCTACCGCGCCGTCGACCTCGGGTTCACTCCGCCCAAACGAGGGGGAGAACGGCCCGACGGATGGCGTGCGGAAGTCGCGACCGTCGCCGACGAGATCGCCTCGCTACTCGACGGTGACGATACCCTCGTCGAGGAGGTCCTGTAGCACCTCGCGGGCGTGCCCGTCGGGCTTGACGCCGCGGTAGACCTCCTTCACTTCGCCGTCGTCGAGGACGAACGTGACGCGGTCTGCCGCCCCGCCCGACGTGTCGACGCCGAACGCGGCGGCCACGTCCCCCTCGGTGTCGGCGAGCAGGTCGAAGTCGAGGTCGTACTTCGAGCAGAACTCCTCGTGGCTCTCGACGTCGTCGGTCGAGACGCCGAACACCTCGACGCCGGCGTCGTAGTAGGTCTCTAACTCCTCGTCGAACTGCTGGGCTTCGACCGTACAGCCAGGTGTGTCGTCGCGCGGGTAGAAGTAGAGGACCGTCGGTTCGGAGAAGTCGAGGGTCACCGTCTCGCCGTCCTGATTCGCCGCCGTGATCTCGGGTGCGTCGTCGCCTTCGTCGAGCATGACCGACAATTGGGTCGGCCAGCGTTTAGAGGTTTGCCCGCCGGACGGCCGCTACTGAATCTCGATGCTGGACGACTTCTCGCCGGCGGCCTTCGGGAGTTCGACGCGGAGGACGCCGTTCTCGAACGTGGCGGTGACGCCCTCCTCGTCGACGGTCTCGGGGAGCGTGATGGCTCGGCTGACCGCGCCGGCGTGGCGCTCGCGGACGAGGTAGCGCTGCGTCTCTTCTTCCTCTTCGGCCGCTTCCTCGGACGCTCCGGGCTCGACTTCTTCTTCTCGCTCCGCTTCGCGTTCGGCCGAGATGTGGAGCGTCTCGTCGTGGAGTTCGACGTCGACGTCCTCCTTCTCGAAGCCGGGGAGGTCGGCCGTGACGACGTAGCTGTCGTCGGTCTCCTCGACGTCGACGGCGATTCGACCGCCGCCGCGACCGAGTTCCTCGCCGAACTCGCGGTTCAGTCGTTCGAAGAGCTGCTCGAACTCGTCGAAGGGGCTGCGACGTCGGTCCGTCATGCCAGTCGAGGCTTCGAGTCGCCGACGGAAAAACGAAATGGCGGTCGCGACCGACACGACCTTGCCGCCCGCGGGCGAACTCGGGGTGTGAACGACGTCCCGTTCCCCGACCCCGAGACCCGGAACGTCGTCGACGCCGACTGCTCGCGGTGCCCGGCGCTCGTCGAGTCCCGCGAGTGCATCTCGTGGGGCCAGGGCGACCTCGACGCGGACGTGGTGGTCGTCGGCGAGGCGCCGGGCGCCGGGGACCCCGACGCCGAGCAGTGGGCGGGTGGCAACCACACCGGGATGGCGTACACGACGCACCACTCCGGGCGGACGGTCCGAACACTCGTCGCGGACGCGGGGGTCGACCCCGGAGACGCTTACTTCACGAACGCGGTGAAGTGCCACCCCGCGGAGAACCGGGACCCGACGCCCGAGGAGCGAGCGAACTGCCGGCCCCACCTCGAAACCGAACTCCAGCAGGTCGACCCCGAAGTCGTCCTCGCGACCGGCAAGACCGCGACGACGTCGCTGCTCGCCTTCGACGACCGCGAGTTCGGCGAGGAACTCGGTCCTCGACCCGGTCGACTCCGACACGCTCGGCGTGACGGTCGTCCCGCTGCTCCACCCCTCCTACCAGGTGGTGTGGCTCGTCCGCCTCGGTTACGACTACGACGAGTACGTCGCCGCGCTCCGCGAACTCCTGCCGAGTGGCCACAAGTAACGTAGGCTGGCCGGCCGAGTCGCCGGACATGGCGCTCTTCGAGACCCCGGACGGGCAGGACGTCGAGGAAGGCGACTACCTCGTCGTCGAGGACGAACACGGCGAACCGGTCGAAGCCATCGAGTTCTTCGTCGACGAGGAGGAGGACGTCGTCCGCTTCGAACCGGCGCGGAAGAAGGACCGCTACCCGGTGGGCCACTTCCAGCGCGAGGAACCCGAGTGGATGACCGAGACGCTGGCCGAACACCACCCACCCGAGGAGTACGACTACGAGGTCCGCAGTAGCCTGACCGAGAAACTCCGGACCAAACTCGGCCTCTGACCCGACCCCGCCCGCCAACAACCTTCTTACCCACGCGGTCCGACGCCTCGAACATGAGCGAGGACTGCATCTTCTGTCAGATCGTCAACGGAGAGATTCCCGCCCGAACTGTCTACGAGGACGACGACGTGCTCGCGTTCCTCGACGCGAACCCGCTCGCACCGGGTCACACGCTCGTCATTCCGAAGGAGCACCGCGAGACCCTCGACGAGGTGCCGCCCGAACCCGGCGAGATGATGTTCGCGGCCATCCACTACCTCACGCCCATCGTCGAGGACGTCGTCGACGCGGACGCGACGAACATCGGCTTCAACAACGGCGAGGCCGCCGGTCAGGAGGTTCCGCACGTCCACGGCCACATCATCCCGCGCTTCGAGGGCGACGGCGGCCAACCCATCCACGCCGTCGCCGGCGAGCGCCCGGACCTCTCCGACGAGAAACTCGACGAGATCGCCGAGGCGGTCGACGACCGCGCCGAAGGCGAACACGAAGTGTAGCGTTCGGCCCCCGATACGGGGCGGACTTTTAGTAGCATCGTCGGACCAGGTGGTCCGTGCACGCTGACTCCCCGTTCTCGACGGCCGTCGTCGGTGCCACCGGTGGCGCCGGCGCGACCCGCCTCTCCCTCGAAGCCGCCGCTTCGCTCGCCGCGGCCGGCCACGACGTCCTCGTCGTCGACGCCGCGTTCGCCACGGAGGGACTCTCCCGACACGTCGAGGGTCGCATCGACGCCGACCTGACGACGCTCCTCTGCAACCCGGAGCGGCCGCTGGCCGACGCCTGCTACGACCACCCGACGGTCGACGCGCCGGGACGGGTCGCCCTCTGTCCGACCTTCGCGCCCTTCGAGCGACTCGCCCGTGCGAAGGCGCCCGAGGCGGCCCAGACGCTCGCCGACCGCCTCGTCGAAGCGGCCCACGACTTCGACTACGCGCTGGTGGACACGCCGCCCGTCGCCGCGAACCAGGCCGTCGCCGCCGTCACGGCCGCCGATAGCCGACTCGTGGTCCTCCCGCCGGGCGAACGCGGTGTCGACGCCCTCCAGCGCCTCCGCGGGCGGTTCGCGGACGTCGGCGTCTCGGCCGACCTCGTGGTCGCCAACCGGGTCGACCCGGCGGCCGCACCGCCCGACGCCGACTACGCGGTCCCCGAGTTCCGTGGACCGGGACTCGCCGCCGCGGAACCCGACTCGCCGACCGCGCAGACGGTCGCGGCGCTCGCGGGCGACTGCTTCGGTGAAGACTTGGGGACACCGGAGCCGACTACCGCGGGAGCGACCGTCCGCCGCTTCGCGACGCGCAGTCGGACCCGCGCACGCTCGACGGTGCGTCGACTCCGGCGGTAGCGACAGAGCCGAGTCCCGAAAGTCAGTAGAAACTGCCCGCGTCGCCGACCGCGTCGGCGAGGGTGTCCCGCTTCTCGACGCTCGCGTCGCCTTCGAGGAACGCCCCGTCGACGACTTCCCGGGCACCGTCGAGCGACTCGTGGGTCTCGACGTACGCCGCGAGGGCGAACTCCGCCTCGCTCCCGCCGGCGAGTTCGACGGCCTCGTTCCGTGGGAGTCGGGCGTCGAGCCAGTCGCGGACGACGTCGCGGCCGAGCGGCGTGAGCGGCGAGAGGCCCTCGACGCCGAGTCGGTGGAGGACCTTCGCGCCCTCGACGGGGGCGAGACCGGCCGCTCCGGCCGCGTCGCCGACGCTCGTGCCGCCAAGGTAGGTGTCGAGGACGGTTGCGGCCCGCTCCGCCGAGCAGGGGAGGTCGTCGGCGAACGGGGCGAGGCGTTCGGCGAGTGTGGTGTCCGTTCCGTCGACGGCGGCCACGCCCCGCTCGCGCTGGCGGGTCGTCACCTCCAGTCCGGCCGCGATGTCCGACAAACCCATCGTCTCTGTCTGCGGTGCTCTCGGCTATAAAGATTCGCTCACTGACACACCTAGAACCAACTGGTTGCACGGGAACCAACCGGTTACCGGTCGCTTCTACTGACCGTCGACGGCTGTCTCGGGCCGAACGCGCTCACAGTTAAATACGGATTCCGGGCCAAGGTCGAAGTATGAGTCAGGAAGCAACCTGCCCCGAGTGCGACGGGTGCGTCGACTACGAGACGACCGAGACGGTCTGTCGCGACTGCGGGCTCGTCGTCGGCGAGGACCCCATCGACTACGGTCCGGAGTGGCGCAACTTCGACGACGGCGTCGACCGCTCGCGGACCGGCGCGCCGCTCACCCGTTCCCGCCACGACCGCGGTCTCTCGACCAAGATCGGCCGTTCGACGCGCCTGAAGGGGCGCAAGCGCCGGCAACTCACCCGGATGCGTCGCGAGCACAACCGCGCCCGCATCGCGACGAAGGCCGACCGCAACGAGGTGTACGCGTTCACCGAGATTCGTCGCCTCGTCGGCGCCCTCTCGCTCCCGCAGAGCGTCCGCGACCAGGCGTGTGCACTCTTCGACTCCGCCCAGTCCGAAGACCTCCTCCGCGGGCGCTCGCTCGAAGGATTCGCCGCCGCGGCGGTGTACGCCGTCTGCCGGACGAACGGTATCTCGCGGACGCTCGAGGAGGTCGTCGAGGCCGCCCGCGCGGACGCCGCCGAACTCCGGGCCGCCTACGACGCGATGAACCGCGAACTCGGTCTCCCGACGGGTCCCATCGACCCGACGGAGTACCTCCCCCGCTTCGCCACCGCCCTCGACCTCCCGCCGCGCGTGGAGTCACGGGCGCGCGAGTACGTCGCCGCGGCCGAGGAACGCCACCTCGTCTCCGGAAAACACCCCGGCGGCGTGGCGGCCGCGTGTCTCTACCTCGCGGCGGCCGAGTGCGACCGGACCGAGGACGTCACCCAGGCCGCCGCCGCGGAGGCCGCGGGCGTGACGCCGGTGACGCTCCGCTCGACCTACACCGCGCTACAGAGTGACCGGCGCACCGTCGCGGCCACCTCGCCGAGGGCGACGGCCGCGGCGGCGTCGGGGTCGACCTCCCGGACCGGAACCCCTCCCCGCCGGGCCGCGTCGACCGTCTCGTCGGCCGGTACCGCGACCGTCGGCCCGCCCAGCAACCGGTCGACCGCCGTTCGCTCTTCTTCGCTCGGCCGTGCCCGACTGAGGACGACCGCGGCCACGCCCGCGTCGAGCGTCCGCGCGAGTGCTCGCGTCCGAACCGCGTCGGTCAGCGCCGGTGCCGTCGGCCGCGTGACGAGCACGCAGGCGTCGGAAGCGGCCAGCGGGACCCCCGCGTCGACCCGGAGTCCGGCGGGGCAGTCGACGACGACGGCTCCGTACTCCCGTTCGACGGTCTCGACTGTCGCGGCGAGGCGGAGGGGGTCGGCGGCGCGGGCACCGGCGAGCGACCGACCGCAGGGGAGCAACGAGACCGACCCGCCGGCCGCCCCCTCCCGGACCGCCTCGACCGGGTCGGCTCGGCCCGCGAGCACGTCGTGGAGGTCCGGCCCGCGCCCCGCCGGGAGGTCGGCCATCGACAGGTCGCCGTCGACGACGACCGCGTCGAGTTCGGCGCCGAGGTTCAGCGCGACCGTCGACTTCCCGACGCCGCCCTTCCCGCCGGCGACGGCGAGGATCACGGCTCTCCCTCTCGAATCTCCTCGATTCGGTCCACGATGGCGTCGAGCGCTCGTCGGTCCGCGGGACCTGGTTCGCCTCGCTCCAGCGCCGTGAGCCACGCCGCGACGCTCGGTGGGGGGTCCGGGTCGGGTTCCGGCACCGCCGCGCGCGGAGGCCGTGAGTCGGGGAGTGCGCGGGCGGCCGCCTCCGGCGTCACCGACGTTGCCTCTCGTGCTCGGTGTGCCGCTCGCTCGGTCCAGACGACCGTCGCGGGCGGGTCGGCTGCTGCTGCTGGGGTCGCGTACCCGAGCGGTCGCGTCTCCCCCGGGCCGAGGACGCCCTCGTAGCCGCCGTCGTCCCACCCGCGGACGGGAACGCCGTCGACTCGCGGGAACCAGACAGGTCCGTCGAGGCGGTTCGCCACCCGGGCGCGCCGGGGGTCGTCGCCGTCGTTCGTCAGCAGGCACGCGACGAGCGTCACGCCGTCCCGTTCGGTGGTGTCGCAGTCGAGTCGCACGCCCCCTCTGGTGCCGTCTTCCGACTTAAACGAGCAGGACGGGTGCGTCGAGACACGCGGCGGCGCGCGACGGCCGGGCGAACGATGCCGCCTCGACGACGAGCGGTGCCCGTATCCGGGCGACGCGGGCGACGGCGAGTGCGGCGGGGAGTGGCGGTCCGTCGTACTCGTCGGGTGTCGCGGGGACACCGCCGGGGACGACCCGGAGCGCCCGCTCGAAGGCGTCCGCGACCGTGGCGACGAGGTAGTCGCGGGCGGTCCGCTCCAGATTCCGGCGCCTGTCGGCGGCGACGAGTGACGCCTGCCGGTCGTCGCGCGCTCGCGAGACGGCCGCCTGCTCCCGGCTGAGTGCCTGTTCCGCGGCGACGCGTTCGGTCTCGGCCGCGGCGAGTTCGCGGGCCACCGTTCGGTACTGGCGTTCGACCGCGTCGGTGTCGGCGTCGAGCGCCCGTCGGGCCTCGACACGGCCGCCGAGTCGGTCGGCCCGTTCGCGGAGGGCGTCGACGTCGGCGGTCGCCTCGGCGACACGTCGACGGGCCGCGGTCGGGTCCGGTGGCGGGGCCTGGTTCGGGTCGCGTTCGGCGAGGTCACCGAGTTCCTCGTCCTGTGGCGCGTCGACGCCGCGGGAGCGGGCGGCCGCGGCGAGGGCAGGACGCAGAGCCACCGCCACCTCGTCGTGGAGGTGTCCGACGTGGTCGTGGACCGGGCCAGGTCGGGGACACCGAACGCAGTCGTCGCTCGGGACCCGAACCGCCGCGAGGAGGCTGTCCGGGCCGGCCGACTCGGCACGTCCACGGAGGTCGACGGTTCGACTCGTCACCCGCACACCCCCGAACCGGACCCTCACAACTCGCGTTCGGCCATCTCGTCCGTGTCCGGGTGGTCGGTCCCCGCGGCGAACGCGGTGTACGGGGTGTTCGGGTGCTGCCGTGTCTCGTAGGCGACGGCCGCGTCGCGGACGCGTTCGGGAACCTCCCGGAACTCGTTGAGTGCCCGCGTGCGCTCCACCTGCACGTCGCCGCCGTATCGCTCGCGGAGGCGGAGCGCGAGGAAGGCGCCGAGTTCCGTCTCCGCCAGGCAGACGGCCCGACCGAACCGACGGACGACGGTCTCGGGGTGGGCGTTACACCGGTTCCGGAGCGCCTGTCGGGCCGCCCGCGAGTACGCGATGACCAGTAACATCTGCTCGCAGGCGCGCGCTCGGCCGGAAAAAGGGTTCGTCCGATATCGTCAGTCGAGTCGTTCGACCGAGTCGACCCGACCGCCGTCGACGAGGTCGCGGACTCGCTCGCGTGCCTTCCCGGGTGACGTGGCGACGACGACGACGCCTTCGACGCGGTCGTCGCCGTGTGCGCGGTAGGCGAACCGCTCCCTGGCGTCGAAGTCCGTCGCGTACGACCGGAGGACCGAGCGGACGCGCTCTTCGGTCGCGTCGAGCGTCGCTTCGCCCGCCTCGAAGTCGGAGAGGGCGTCCTCGACGTTCCGCAGGGCGGAGATCCGGTCCATCAGTGTCGCCGTGTCGGTCGGCCGCGTCGGTTCACAGTCGTTCGTCCCTGGGTACCTCGTGCCGACGGATAAACCTACGCTCGACGAGGTCCGAAATGTTGAATGCGTTGGATTTTCCACAAGTATACAGAAATGACAATTTCAGTGGGTGGGACCGACCTGGGGAGCGTCTCGAACGTTCTCCTGTTGGAACCGGGCAGACGGGAGTGGGACGGCGGCGCGTGCGTCGAGTTGCTCGCGTCCGGTAGTGGGACGACGCGGGTGCTCGCGGTCACGTACACCGACCCCTCGATCGCGCACCTCGACGAGTTCGAGTCGGTCGCCGGCCACCGCCTGGCGGAGGTCTCGATCGTCTCCGTCGACGAGACGGCGACGGAGTTACGAACCGAGACCGTCGACGGAACGACGATCCGGACCGTCGGCCCGGCGGACAACCTCACCGGCGTCGCGGCCGCGGTCAGCGAGTGCATCGGCGCGTGGAACGAACGGGCGGCCCCGGGCGACGACCTCGTGTTCTGCTTCGACTCACTGACGGCGATGCTCCAGTCCGTCTCCCGGGAGCGGGCGTTCCGGTTCCTCCACGTGCTCACGCGACGACTCGAACAGGCGGGTGCCGTCGGTCACTACCACGTGGAGCCGAGTCGACACGACGAACAGACGATTGCGACCTTCTCGCCGCTCTTCGACGCGACCGTCGAGGTGACGGCGGACGACGTCGAGGTCTGGTCGTAGTCCACCGGCGGAGGACGCGGGCGTGGCGGCCGGACACCTCGGTCCCCGAGGACGAATCGACACCTGGACGACTCCGTCGTGCTGTCGGGCGGTGAGGTCGGCTACTCGCTCTCGAGGATCGTCCCGTTCGCGCCCACGACGACGCGTGGCGTCGCGATGGCGCCGAACAGGTCCTCGTTCGTCGGGACCGTCGCTTCGCGCCAGGACTTCTCGTCGACCCGGAGAACGACGGTTCCGGCGTCGCCGACGACGTACATCGTCTCACCCTCGCCGCCGAACGACCGGAGTGCCTGGTCCGCGACGTCGAACGTCGTCCAACTGTCGCCCGACCGGTCATAGCGGTAGACGCGTCCGGAGGCGCCACCCACCCAGAGGTACGTGGAGGTCACGCGAATCGAGGGGAGCGACTCGGTGGTGTTGGCCACGCCGACGCGGTTCCACCCGCTGTTGGCGGTGGTGCGGTAGACGTCGCCGTTCGTCGTCGAGGCGTACCCGTACCCGTCCGTGTCGGCGGTCAGCGCCGCGACGGTCCCGTCGTCGCCGACGTCGACAGGGTCGTCCCACGTCGGTCGGCAGTCGTCGACGTACCCCGGATAGATGGTCCCGCCGCCGCCGACGAGGAGTTTCTCCGACCCGCGCTCGCCCGCCACGGCCAGGGCGTCCAGCGTCGAGGACGTGCCCGCGGGCTTCGAGTAGTCGTACTTCTCACCCTCGGTGACGTCGTAACAGCCGAACGCACCGCTCTCGCCACCGAACCAGATACGCTCGCCGCCGTCGGTCGCGGCGACCGTCGACAGCTCGCGGTTCTCTGCCGCGGGACCGTCGTCGAACCCGACGTGCCACTCGCCGTCTTCGCGGACGAGCAACGTCCCGCCCGTCCCGACGGCGTGCGGGCCGATCGTCGTCTGCGCGACGTCGTGGAGGGTTCCGGAGATTGGTGGGTCGACCGACTGCCAGTCCGTATCGTCCTCGTATCCGAGGTGCCACATAGTCGCAGGTGTCTACAGCACTTATTTACTAAGTACTTTCGTCGTTACTTTTAACCAAAAGAGAGTGTAATAATGTGAGTGCAATGTGGCATCTCGGTCCCCAACCCGAAGTCGGAAACTGGTACGAGGTAGAGTCGCCGACGACTAAGACCTATCACAGCGTGGTTTCGACGGTCGACGGGCCGTACGCGGTCGCGGACAAGGGTGTTCTCGTCCGCCGACAGGACGACGGTGACTGGGCGGTCGTCTTCGACGACGGTCCCGCGACCCGTGACAACACGCTGTACGCTGCGGCCGCGACCGACGACGGCGAGCGCGTCTGGTTCGCCGGGTCCTCTGGCGCGCTCGGTTACTACGACGTGACGACCAACGAGAAACACGACTACACCGCCCCGAAGGGCAAGACCTCGACCTGGGAGGCTATCGCCGTCTCCGGGAAGGCCGGCAACGAGAAGCTCCTCGTCGCCAACGGCTCCGGTGAGGTCCTCCCCGGCTACGTCGACGGCTGCTGTCCTCAGTGGGGCCAGGTCTCCAAGCCGACTGGCTCGGGTTCGACCATCCCCGCACTCGCCGCCAGTCCCGATGGCGTCGGCTACGCCATCGACACCTCCGGGAACGTCTTCAAGACGACCGCGGACGACGCCTGGGAAGACATCGGTATCGAGAACGCCCAGGTCGCGTTCACGGACGTCTACGCGGACGGCGAGACGGTCCTCGTGACCGCGGGTAGCGGGCGCGTCTACCGCTACGAACCGAACTGTAAGAACTGGACGCCGCTGGGCGTCGCCGGCGTCACGCTCAACGGCATCGACCGGTACCAGGACGAACTCGTCGCCGTGGGCAACTCCGGGACGGTCTACCGCAAGAAGGGCAACCAGAAGTGGACGAAGCGGCCGACGCCGACGTCCGCGGACCTCAACTCCGTCACGATCTCCGACGGCATCGACGTGACGGTCGGGAAGTCCGGCACCATCCTCGAGCGCGGTGACCGCGACGACCAGAACAAGAAGACGGGCAGCCAGCAGGACGGTTCGACGTCCGACTCGACGTCCGATTCGACCTCGGACTCGACGACGTCGAGCTAACGACTTCGGGCGAATAGCCCTCCAACCAGCTATCTATGCACGAAACGACACTCCGAGTGTTCTCCGCGCTCCGTGAGCGCACCCGCGAAGAGGGAGCGGAGGACTACCAGACGCTCAACGATATCGCACAGGACGCGGGGCTCTCGCTCGACGAGGCGAGTACGGCCCTCGAGCGGCTCGTGATCGTCGACGCCGTCGAGAAGACCGAAAACGACGAGATGGCCTACCGGCCGCGCGACGTCACGGTCGGGAGAATCGCGGATCGGCTCGCCGCCGTCCACGCCCTCCCCGACGACCGCCGCAACGCGGTCCTCGAACGCCTCCGTAGCGGCGACGTCGACCCCGACTCCCTGGTCGCACTCGTCGACGCTCTCGGTCTCGGCCACTCCGCCGACGACGCGACGAGCGACGAGACCGCCTCCGACCAGTCGAGCGCCGACGACAGTACCGCCCCGACCGATGACCGCGGTGTGTTCGCCTCGGTCAGCAACCGACTCTCCCGGCTCGTGCCGGGGTCCTGACCCCAACCACCCATGACAACCTGGCAATTCGAGTCACAATCCACGACGGGAGATTGGCAAGAGGCGAAGTCGCCGGTAGACAAGACGCTGTACGACGTGGCGCAGACGCGCTACGGACCGGTCGCAGTCGGCGGGTCGGGATACGTGATCGCCCGTTCGATGGACGACGGGAACTGGGGCGTGCTGTTCGACGCGGGTCCCGGTGCAGAGAACCACGTGCTGAAGACGGCGGCGTCGACCGACGACGGCGGCCGGGTCTGGTTCGGAGGGAAGACGGGCGCCCTGGGGTTTTACGACCTCGAAGAGGGCGCGAAGTACGATCTCTCCGAACCGGAGGGCCGGGTTCCGACGTGGAACACGATGGCGGTCCACGGCGAACGCGGGTCTGAGAAGCTCCTGCTGGCGACGACGAGCGGGCAGGTGATGCTCGGCTACGTCGACGGGGTCGACGTGACGTGGGGGCAGATGACGAAACCTGACGGGACGACGTCGGTCACGGCGGCGGACGCGGCACCCGATGGGTTCGGCTACGTGGTGAACTCGAACGGGAGCGCGTTCAAGACGTCGATCTACGAGGGGTGGCGACGCATCGGTATCGACGGTGCCGGAACGCTCGGCGGCGTCGCGGCCGAGAAAGACTCGCTGCTCGTCGTGACGAGTAGTGGGCGCGCCTACCGCTACGCCGAGGGGAACGAAGAGTGGACGCCCTACAAGGTCGGCGGCAACTCGCTCAACGGCGTCGACACGCAGGGCAAAGAAGCCCTCGCGGTCGGCGGCAGCGGGAGCATCTACCGGAGTTACAGTGGCTCCTGGTACGAAGCAAAATCCCCCGCTGGTAGCACCCTCCAAGCGGTCGCGATGGGTGAGGTCGACGTCGCCGTCGGCTCCGGCGGCGCCATCGTCGAACGCCTCCAAGACCCCCAAGCCTAGTCGAGACCGCCGCCGCGCTCACGGGGCGCTCCTTCTCGGTGTCGAGTTCACGTCCGCAGAACGTCAGTGGGATCGCCCGGATTTGAACCGGGGTCACGGGCACCCAAGGCCCGAAGTATACCAAGCTAACCCACGATCCCAGTCTGCACCCGTAGCTACACCCGTCGCGCGCTAAAGGGTTTCGACACGTCGCCCGCGATCGGTTCGCCCCCGCTGGACGCCGACTCGTCTGTGCTCACGTTCCTCGAAATCGCACCCCCCTCGTCGTGCTCGCGGCGTTGCTCGGCGCGTATCGAGTCGTCCGGGCGGTCGAGCCGTTCGGTGTCGTCACGACCCGGGACTCGTCGCCGTTGCCTAAACTTTCTTTACAGTCTTCGCCGTAGCCGGTGGCATGTCTCTTCCGTCACTTCTCCTCCAGACGAGTCTCCCGTGGGGGTTGACCCCCGACGTACTCGTCGTGTTCGCCATCGTGGCGCTCGCGTTGGGGTTGTTCGTCACCGAACTCATCCCCATCGACCTCACCGCGATTCTCGTGATGGTTTTGTTGATGGTGCTCGAACCGTGGACACAGATCTCTCCGAAGGAGGGAATCTCCGGGTTCGCGAGCACGGCGACCATCACGGTCCTCGCGATGCTCATCCTGAGTACGGGTATCAGCCGGACCGGCGTGGTCCAGAAAATCGGGAACCTGATGGCCGACTTCGCCGGCGACGACCCGATGCGCCAACTCGCCGCGACCGTCGGCATCGCCGGGCCGACGTCCGGGTTCATCAACAACACGCCGGTCGTCGCCATCCTCGTCCCGGTCATCTCCGACCTCGCCCACGAGGGGAAGACCTCTCCCTCGAAACTCCTCATGCCGCTCTCGTTCGCCTCCATGTTCGGCGGGATGCTCACGCTCATCGGGACGTCGACGAACATCCTCGCGAGCGACGTCGCGGCCCGACTCGCCGAGGACCCCCAGTACGCCGGACTCAACCTCCACGCCTTCTCGATGTTCGAGTTCACCCAGCTAGGGATCATCGTCCTCGTCGTCGGGTCCATCTACCTGATGACGGTCGGCTACTGGCTCCTCCCCGAGCGCGTCCTCGCCGAGGAGGACTACGTCGAAGAGTACGACCTCGAAGAGTTCCTCACCGAGGTCGTCGTCCAGGAGGAGTCACCCATCGTCGGCCACACGGTCGAGGAGGCGGGGGAAGCGTCGGACCTCGACTTCGACATCCTCCAGATCCGTCGTGACGGCGAGGAGTTCATCGAACCGCTCGACACGAAGACGATCCGCGAGGGTGACCTGCTGAAGGTGCGGACGGACCGCGAGACCCTCGAAGAACTCATCGAGACCGACGGACTCTCGCTTACGGGGACGCTCTCCGACGAGGAACTCGAACAGGCAGAAGAAGAGCAGAACCTCGTCGAGATCATCATTCCGGCCCGCTCGAAACTCGTCGGCGAGTCGCTGGCGTCCTCGACGTTCCGTGACCGATACAACGTGAACGTCCTCGCGTTCCGGAGTCGGGGAGCGGTCATCCGCGAACGGATGGACCAGGTCCCCATCCGCGTGGGTGACACGCTCCTCGTGCAGGCGACGTCGGGCACCATCGACCGTCTCTCACAGAACCGCGACTTCATCGTCGCCCACGAACCGGAGGACCCCGACTACCGCACGGGGAAGATTCCCCACGCCGTCGGGATCATCGCCGGCGTCATCGGGTTCGCTGCCCTCCCCGATCCGTTCGGACTCAACATCGTCGTCTCGGCGCTCGCGGGCGTCGTCGCGATGGTGTTCACGGGCGTCCTCAAGCCCAACGAGATCTACGACTCGGTCGACTGGAACGTGATTTTCCTGCTCGCGGGGGTCATTCCGCTCGGCATCGCCCTCGAACAGACCGGCGCGGCCGAGCTCATCGGCAACACCGTCGCCTCGACGGCGGACTTCCTCCCCGTCATCGGGGTGTTGTGGGTGTTCTACACCGTAACGGCGCTGCTGACGAACGTCGTCAGCAACAACGCCTCCGTCGTGTTGATGATTCCCGTCGCCGTCGAGGCCGCCCAGAAGGTCGGGGCCAACGCGTTCGCGTTCGTCCTCGCGGTCACCTTCGCCGCGAGTACGGCGTTCATGACGCCCGTCGGCTACCAGACGAACCTCTTCGTCTACGGCCCCGGTGGGTACAAGTTCTCGGACTTCGTCCGGGTCGGCGGCCCGCTCCAGTTCCTCCTGAGCATCGTGACGACGCTGGGGATCGCCTTCTTCTGGGGACTTCGCCCGCCGGCGTGAGCCGATCCGACCCGACGGAATAAAGAGGACGAAGGCCCGATTTTTCACCGATGGAATACGTCGAGCGGCGCCGTACCGCCGTCGAGGACCACCTCCAGGGGGTCGTCGAGGACGTCGAACCGCCGAAGCTCCGCGAGCGACTGCGTAACGTCGTGTTGCAGGGCGGCAAGCGCGTCCGGCCGACGCTCACGGTGCTCGCCTGCGAGGCGGCCGGCGGCGAACAGGACGACGGGACGGCCCTCGACTTCGCCGTCGGGGTCGAACTCGTCCACAACGCGTCGCTCGTCGTCGACGACATCATCGACCGCTCGGACCTCCGACGGGGGTCGGCGAGCGCCTGGGCGGAGTACGGCTACGGTCAGGCCATCGTCGCCTCCGACGGACTGCTCGGCGAGGCGTTCGCGCTGTTCGCCGCCGACCCGCGGGCGATGGAGACGGCGGCCGACGCGATGGTGGAACTCGGTGAGGGGGAGGCGATGGAGTTGGCCGACCGCCCCGAGTCCGAGGAGGAGTACATGGCACTCGCCCGCCGCAAGACGGGCGCGCTGTTCCGGACGGCCGCCGAACTGGGGGCCATCGCGGCCGACGCCGACGACGACACCGTCGAGGCGTTCGGCGAGTACGCAGAGCGCGTCGGCATCGCCTTCCAGATCCGCGACGACGTCCTCGACGCGACGGCGGACCCGGCGAAACTCGGCAAGCCTGCCGGCCAGGACGTCGAGATGGACCGTCCCTCCGTCGTCCGGGTGACCGACCGCCCCATCGACGAGGTCAACGACCTCGCGGTCGAGCAGTCCGAGGCGGCGCTCGCCGCCCTCGAACGGGTCGACGTCGTCGAGGGCGAGGCCTACGACTACCTGGAGGACCTCGCGCAGTTCGTCGTCGAGCGCGAGAAGTAGGCTGGGGGCGGTTTTTCCCTCCAGGTTTTTCGGCTCGCGGGGGGTACGAGCCGAAAAAGGTGGTCGTCGAGCGCGAGAAGTAAGTTCTGCTCAGGCCGCTTTCCCGTTGCCGGGGGCGTCCTCGTGTTCTCCGAGACGGTCTTCGACGACGGCGAACGTGAGCGTGCTGAGGACGCTCAGGAGCGTTCCCGCGGTGAGGACCCCCGCCAGCATCGCCAGCGAGACGAACCCCAGGAAGAACGCCGACAGCGTGTGGAGGACGGCCGCGATGGCGACGACGTAGAACGGCGCGTTGAGGTAGCGCCACTTGAAGCGGTCGGCGAGGTACTCGTCGGTAATCTGCCCGAGACTCGTGGTGAGCCCGGCGGCCGCGAACCAGCGGACGGCCCCGTAGACGAGTGCGGCCACCGTACTCGCCGCGTCGAGTGTCGGCGCACTCGCCCGCGCCGCTTCGAGAGTGTTCATCGCCTCGACGCCGCCGACGACGAGGAGGGCCGCCGCGACGACGTAGGTGATGAGCGTCACCCGACCGGTGTACAGGGAGTTGCGTGCGCGGGCGACCGCCTCGTCGACAGTCTCCTCCAGACCCAACCCGCGGAAGAGGGCGTAGAGTCCGAGCAACCCCGAGGAGAGACCGAGTATCGTCCCGGGGAGGTCGAGGAAGTCCGCGAGCACCGCCAGCGGGTAGATGAGCAGGAGGACGCCGAGCGGGACGAGGATGGTCCCGCGGGTCTCGGGGTCGTTGATGACCTGCTTGAGCGTGTAGTACATCGACTCGAGGTCCTGGGCCTGGCGGACGACCACCCGGCGGACGCCGTCGATGGTGACCCGCGAGCGGATGACCGGGACGACGGACTCGTCCTGTGCGCCGTCCGTGACGACGATGGCGCGGACCTCCTCGCTGGTCTGGAGGCCCGCGAGCACCTCGTCGACTTCGCGGCCGACCTTCCGGTTGGCCTCGACGTCACCCGACTCGACGCCCGTGACCGCCGCGACCTCGACCCGTTCCTCGCCCGAGAGGTCGTCGGCGAGGTGAACCCCCTCGAAGAGGACGTTCACGTCGGAGTCCTCCGGGTCGGCTGTCGCGAGTGCGACCGCGGCCTCCTCGACGTTGTCCCGGCCGACGACGGGGGTGTCGAGTCCCGTCTTTCGGCCGAGGTCGTCGTCGAGGTCGACACAGAGGACGAGCAGCATTCACTCCCCATACGGTGTACCGCCATTAAGGGTCTTCGGGGCACGGCGGCGACGTCCGACCGCTCCGGCCGGAGCGGGGGCAGAGTCGCACAGTTTTTGAGTGTCCGGGCGGTTCTAGAGCACAACGAATGATTTCGAAGGGCTGCGAGCAGTGCGCGAAAGGCGGTAAGATGGTCCTCTTCGTCTACGGCTACTGTGACCAGCGCGACTGCTTCTACTGCCCGCTCGGCGAGAACCGGAAGAACGTGACCCAGGTGTACGCCAACGAGCGTCCGGTCGAGACGACCGAGGACGTCGTCGCCGAGGCGAAGACGATGGATGCGCTCGGCACCTCCATCACGGGCGGTGAACCCCAGGAGGTACTCGACCGCACCTGCGAGTACCTCTCCGCGCTGAAAGACGAGTTCGGCGAGGACCACCACACCCACCTCTACACCGGCATCACGGGCGGCCGCGAGAACATGCGTCGACTCTCGGAGGCGGGTCTCGACGAGATTCGCTTCCACCCGCCGTACGAACTGTGGGGCGACCTCCACGGAACCGAGTGGGAGGAGATCCTCTACATCGCCCGCGAGGAGGGACTGACCCCGGCGTTCGAGATTCCGGGCATCCGCGCCGAACAGGAGTTCCTCGACTTCCTCGACGAGGGCGCCGCCGACTTCTGCAACGTCAACGAGTTCGAGATGTCCCAGGGCAACTACGAGCGGATGCAGGCCGAGGGCTACGAACTCCAGGAGGGCCACATGTCCGCCGTCGACGGCTCGAAGGACGCCATCCTCGACGAGATGGCCCAACACGAGAAGGTGTACTTCTGTACCTCCGTGTTCAAGGACTCCGCCCAGCACCGCAACCGCCTCAAGCGGATGGCCCGCAACGTCCAGCGGGAGTTCGACGAAGTGACCGACGACGGGACGCTCGTCTACGGCAAGACGTACGCCGACCCCGTGCGCCTCGAAGAACTCGGCGTCCCCGAGGAGTTCTACACGGTCAAGGAGGACCACGTCGAGGTGGCGTGGTGGCTCTTGGAGGAGATGGTCGAGGAGGGCGACCTCGACGACGGCGAAATCGTCGAACAACACCCGACCTACGACGGGCAGGTCGTCGAGCGCACGCCGCTGGCCTAGCAAGCCACCGAAAGACGCTCCGCGTCTTTCGAGCCCTGCGAAGTCGCCGACTTCGCAGGACCTCGCCAGCGCGCCCTCGCAGAGTCTTCCGAAAATCGGAGGTTTTCGGCGCCTCGGTAGCGCTTCGCTCTACCAGCGGCCACGAGGTTGCTCACTGGCGTCGCACGGGCGACCCACGAGTCGCCCGTGCGGACTAACGAGACGGCTTTGCCGTCTCGTCACGGTTCGCAAGAGAACGCTACCACGGTACTGAACCCGACTTCGCCGGGTTGGACGTTCACGAGTGGCCGTCGGCCGCTCGTACCCATCTTTTCGGACTCCCACTTTCTCGGACTCCGTTCCGTTCGTTTTGCTTCTCGCGTGCGATATCCCTCGAAAAACGTTTGGACACGGGTCTCGTAGGCACGGTATGGCCGACTGCCCACTCGCGGACGAATGTCCCAACTTCACGGAGCAGATCGAGGGGATGGGGTGTACGCATCTCAGTGACCGGGGCGGCATGGACTGGTGTCAACACTACAGCCAACCGATCGAGGACCTGAAGACCGCGCCGGTCGTGCCCGGTCAGGAGGTCGTCGTCGACGTGACCGACATGCACGAGAGCGGCGCCGGCGTCGGGCACACCGAGGACGGGTACGTCGTCATGGTCGACGGCGTCCTCCCGGAGGCCCGCGTGCGCGTCGAGGTCACCACTGTCAAGCCGAACTACGCCCGCGCGGACCTCGTCGAGAAGATCGCCGACGAAGCCGGCGGCGAAGAGGAAGCCGAGGGCGACGAGGAGTCCGAGTCCGGAGACGAAGAGGAGTCTTCCCGTGGCCCCGACCGCGAGCGACTCGGCAGTCGCGAGAACTTCTGGGGGAGCTAACTTCCCAGTCACGTACGCTCCCGGAGAGTTCGGAGATAGATTTTCTACGAACGTTCTTTATTTCATTAGAAAAATTTTCTACAAGAGGGCACGTCGGTTCAGTCGTAATGTCGAAGACCCAGATCACCCAGACCCTCGCAGAGAACCCCCGACTGACCGGCGCGCTGTTCATGATGGTCCTGCTCCTCTCGCAGGCCGGCTCGGCCGCGGCGAACTACGGCACGACCACGCTCGGCCCCTAGTTCAGAGGCGTTCGAAGTCGACTTCGTCCGTCCAGCACAGTTCGCCGTCGACCAGCAGTGGTGAGCGCCGCCGACCCAGTGCCGACTGCAGTTCTTCTCGCGTGAACTCGAACTCGTCGACCGTCCCGCTGTAGAGGTGTCGCGTCGTGTCTTCGGTGAAGTAGAGCGTGCCGAACGACCCGAGGGTGTACTTCCGCGTCGGGTAGGCGTGAATCTCGAGGTGGAAGGTGTCGCCGGGCGGTGACGTATCGACGACGCCGACCATGGGAATCCCGTTGCTTGTCTGGCACAGCGAGACGCCCGCGTTCCCGACGATGGTGTAGCGCTGGCCCGTGATGACGCTGTCAGTCGCGACGCTGAGTGCGCCGTGGAGGTCGAAACCGTTGTCGAGGAGGCGCGCCAGCGAGCGGCCGACGGTCGTCGCGACGGTGTTGTACACGTCTTCGAGCGTGACGACGCCGCCGAGTGCGCCCGACTCGACGAGTTGCATCCCCTGTTCGTAGGAGGTACAGCCGTTGAGGATGAACGCGTCGACCCCCGTCTCGTCGAGGGTGTGGAGGTCGAGGTGGCCGTCGGAGCACTGCATCCCCTCCTCGCTGACGTGGCCGATGAAGTGGAGGAAGTCGGTGTCGCGTTCGAGGGCGTCCCGGAGTTCGTCGGTCGACAGGTCGAAACTCGTCTCGACGTCGAACTCCAGCAGGTCGCGGAAGCCGTAGAGGTTCTCGCTCTCCTCGCGCATCTCCGCGTCGTTGCAGATGACGTGGATGTCGATGGTCACGTCCGACTTCAGCGTCCGGTCGAGACGACGCCGGTAGGAGTCGAGCGTGGGCTTGGAGGCGCCCATCGGGTAATTCCGCGCGACCCAGGCGTGGCCGACGGTGTCCGTCTCGACGGGGGAGACGACTCGTTCGTCGGGCGACGGCGAGGCGTTCGCCGAGCGGAGGAACGACTGGACACCGTCCTGTGTGGCGCTCCCGTCGGTCCGGAAGAACGCCGAGAGTCCGTCCGGTTCGGGGGAGACGGCGTCGACAGTCTTGGTCGGCGCCGGACTCCGGATGTAGGAGAGGTCGTGTGCGACGAAGGGGAGCACCACGGCGTTCTCGGGGTCGGGGTCGACGTCGGTCGTGAGGTGCCACTTCAGGAGGTCGTCGGTCGTGCTCCGGGGAATCTCCATGTAGGCCGCGGTCCGGGCGCCGAGGTCGAGGTCGTACAGGTCGCGGAGGTCGACGTCGACGCGGTCCTCGAACGTCTCGCGCTCGGCGAGTGGGACACGGTAGAGTCCCTCCGTCCGGACCAGGCAGTCGAGCGTGAAGCAGTGTTTCAGAATCGACTGGGCGTCGGACTGGAGGTCGTCGAGGGGGAACGCGACGCCGTCGGCGACGAGGCGCGACGGCCCGGGGACGACTTCGGCGCCGAGGTAGTAGGCGAGCGTCGCGACCGTGTACACCGACGCGCGGTCGGGTGGGACTTCGAGGCGGACGTCGGCGTCGCGACGCTGGAGGTGCTCGGGGGCGTCGAAGGCGTCACCACGTTCGACGTGTGGGGGGTGGCCGCGGAGCGTCGGGAGCGAGCGCTCGGGGCTGAGCGTCTTCAGCGCGGACCCGAACGTCGAGACGGCGCGCATCAGGTCGCGTGGCTCGTCGGTCGTGGTCACGGTTCCGGCGGGGTGGTGGTGGTGCGAGCGGACGCCCATGACGACGCGGGTCCGACCGCCGAAGTCGACCGTGGTACACCGACCGCCGTGGTCGACGGAGACACCCACGCCCTCGACGTGGAAGTAGAGTTTGATCGGGGCGGTCGAGAACTCCACGACGTACTCGCCCGTCGGGACCGAATCACCGGCGTCGACGGCGTCGAGGACGATGTCGGTCCCCTCGCGGACGTAGACGCCGAGGTGCTGGGGGACCCCGAGGTGTGTCGTCTCGAAGGCGTAGGCCTCCGTGACCGGCACCCGGAAGACGTCCGTACTCGCGTCCTCGACGGCGTCGAGTGGCGACGTCCCGACTTCGTACGACACGTTCTCGATGCCGTCGTAAACCCGGATTCCGGAGTCGAGTGCGGTACAGTCGATCATGGTGGCGGTGGGAGACGGGCCGACGACGCGCCCACAGTGTGCTTCTCAGAAGGTCGAACGGACGTATAAGGGTTTTCTCGCCGCCCGTCCAGCGGGGCTCCGCGGGGGTTTTGCCCCTCTGGAACGAAGGGACGGTATGGCCGACGAGCAGGTCCCCGACCCGGACGAACTCCTCGACCGGACCGGGTTCGACGCGTCGACGAACGTCCTCACCCGTCGGCAGGCGCAGGTACTCGCGCTCCGGGAGCGCGGCGTCGCGCAAGCCGACATCGCCGAGCGACTCGGAACGTCCCGTGCGAACGTCTCCAAGGTCGAGTCGAGTGCCCGCGAGAACGTCTCGAAGGCCCGCGAGACCGTCGCGTTCGCCGACGCCCTCCAGGCGCCGGTCCGGGTCGAAGTGTCGCGCGGGACCGACCTCTACGACGTCCCCGACCTCGTCTACGAGGCGTGCGACGAGTCCGGCGTCAAGGTCCCCTTCTCTGCCCCCGACCTGATGAAGCACGTCAGCGACGCCGCGGGCGACGCCGTCGACGGCCGGGAGGTCCGCCGCGACCTGCTGGTCGGCGTCACCAGCGACGGTCGACTCCGCGTCCGCATCGGGACGACGGAGTGAGCCTCGACTTCCGGGTCGCGAGGTTTGATGTACTCCCACATCCATCCACCGCGCATGGACCTGCAACTCGAAGGCGAGACGGCGATCGTGACGGCGAGTTCGAGCGGCCTCGGCAAGGCGAGCGCGGAAGCCCTCGCACGAGAGGGCGCCAACGTCGTGGTGTGTAGCCGTTCGCGCGAACGCATCGAAGCCGCGGCCGAAGATATCCGCGAGGAAGCCGCGGAGGGCGCCGAAGTCATGCCCATCGAGGCGGACATCACCGACCACGACGACGTCGTCGCGCTCGTCGAGGCCACCGTCGAGGCCTACGGCGGACTCGACCACCTCGTCACTTCCGCCGGCGGCCCGCCCAGCGGCCCGGTCCTCGACACCCCCGAAGAGGAGTGGTACGAGTCCTACGACCTGCTCGTCATGAGTGTCGTCCGCGCGGCGCGGGCGGCCTACCCCCACCTCGCCGACAGCGACGCCGGCACCATCACCTGCATCACCTCCACCAGCGTCGCCGAACCCATCGAGGGTCTCGTCCTCTCGAACTCGGTGCGCCGGGCGGTCATCGGCTTCGTGAAGACGGTCGCCCGCGAGTGGGCGCCCGACGTGCGCGCGAACGCCGTCCTCCCCGGTGCCCACGAGACGCCCCGCGTCTCCGACCTCATCGAGCAGAGCCTCGAACGCGGCGAGTACGAAGACTACGAGGAGGGTCTCCAGGACTGGGCCGCGGACATCCCGATGGACCGCATCGGCGACCCGCAGGAACTCGGCGACACCGTCGCCTTCCTCACGAGCGAGCGCGCTGGCTTCGTCAACGGCGTCTCGCTCCCCGTCGACGGCGGCCGCCTCCACGGATAACTCTCCGACGTCAGAACTTCCCTTCTTCGCGTAACTCCGCGACGACCTCACGGACACGCTGGGCCTCCTCGACGGGCGCGGCGAGTACCCGGTCGTCGTAGGACGCGACCACGAGGTCGTCGACGCCCACGACGGAGACGTGGCCCGCGTCGCCCGCGAGGACGTTCCCCGACGCGTCGATTTCGAGCGTCTCGACGTCGCCGACGGTCGTGTTCTCCCCGTCGGAGAGGCGAGCGAAGGCGTCCCACGACCCGAGGTCGCTCCACTCGAAATCGGCCGGGACGACGGCCGCGTGGTCGGTACGCTCCATCACCGCGTAGTCGATGCTGAGGGAGTCGACTTCGCGGAAGCCCCGTTCGGGAGCGCCGTCCTCGCAGGCCGCGACGACCGGTTCGAGCGGTGAGTCCCGTGCCTCGTCGAGGAGTGCGTCGGGCGTCCACGCGAACATACCGGCGTTCCAGAGGTGGCCCGCCGCGACGTACTCCCGCGCCGTCTCCTCGTCGGGTTTCTCGTGGAAGGCGGCGAGTTCGGCCCACTCGACGTGGGTCGCGCCCGGTTCGACGTAACCGTACCCCGTGGCCGGGCGGTCGGGTTCGACGCCGATGGTCACGAGGCGGCCGGTCTCGTGGGCGACGCGGAGGGCCTGTCGGGCGGTGGTCGCGAAGTCGCCGGCGACGCGGTGGTCGCTCGGGAGGTTCAGGATGGTGCAGTCGCCGACCTGCTCGCGGATTCGGTGGGCGGCGTAGACGAGCGCCGGCCCGGTGTCCTTCCCCGCGGGTTCGGTGAGCACGGCGGCCTCGGGGACGTGTTCGCGGACGTCCTCGGCGTAGGCCTCACGGGTGACGACGTACAGGTCGTCGGCGACGGCGGCGCGGTCGGCGGCCTGCCGGAGGAGCGAGCGCCCTTCGTCGTCGAGGAAGGACTGGAACTGTTTGGGCCGGTGGGAGCGACTCGCGGGGTAGAGGCGGGTGCCGGTCCCGCCGGCGAGGAGGAGTGCGACGGTGTGCATGTCCGGTCTGGCGGACGGACGGGCCTTAGTTCACCACGTCTCGACGCGCCCCTCGCGGACGTCCTCGGCGCACCCCTGGCAGGCGGGATGGTCCGGGTCGAAGCACACGGGGACGCCGTCGTCGAGTGGGACGGCCCGCTTCTCGGCGTGGCGCCGACAGACGAGGCGGACCCGCCCCTCGTCGTCTGTGGGGAGCGAGGCGGCCGTCTGCCCCTCGCGGTAGGCGCTCGCGGCCTCGCCGACCTGCCGGCCGGCGCGTCGGGCCGCCCGCCGCAGGAGTTCGGCGAACGTCGAGTCGTCGTCGGTCACTGTCCGTGGGTTGGTCACTCGTCCTAATAGACCTGTGGCACTCTCGGTAATTCCCGTCGACTCCTCACCCTACGGCGACCGGTCGAGTCGTCACTTCTGAGATATGCAGCCGATAACTGAGGTATGGCCGACGTTGTGGAGATATGCGCCCGATAGCTGAGTTATTCGCCGCGTTGTGGTGATATGCGCCCGACAACTGAGATATGGCGCGACCGTCACCGTTACCTCGGCGCGTCGACTCCCTGTGGATATGTCGGTCGTCCCGCCGCTCGACGTGTACGCCGTCTACGTCGCCGCGGCGGTGGCGCTGATTCTCACGCCCGGACCGGACACGGTGTTCGTGCTCGCGCAGGGCGCGGGCGGTGGTCGGCGCGCCGGCGCGTCCGCGGGCCTCGGCGTCGCGACGGGGGTGCTCGGTCACACCCTCGCCGTCTCGCTCGGTCTCGCCGCCCTCCTCCGGGCGTCGCCCACGGCGTTCACTCTCCTGCAGTACGCGGGCGCGGCCTACCTCTGCTACCTCGGGGTCCAGACGCTCCGGGGTGCCGGCGGCGGTATCGAGGTCGACCCCGCAGACGCCGCCGACGGCGACGCCGCGGGCACGCCCTTCCGGCAGGGGGCGACGGTCAACCTCCTCAACCCGAAGGTGGCCATCTTCTTCCTCGCGTTCCTGCCGGGGTTCGCCGGCGACGGCGGCGCGCCGCGACTCGCCTTCCTGGGCGTCACCTACGCCGTCCTGGCCGCCGTCTACCTCGGCGCCGTCGGAACGCTTGCCGGACGCGTCCGGTCGGTGTTCGAGTCGCCGCGGGCCACCCGCGCGCTCCGGTACGTCTCGGGGGTGGCCGTCGTCGGACTCGGCGTGCTGGTCGTAGCGGGCGCCGGGACGAGCCACTGATCGCCCGAGGGCTTCGACGAGAGAATTTATAAGCAATCCCGCCCTAACTCACAGCGTCTCCCACCGAAACACACGCGGAGACACGAACACCCATGAGCGATATCGAAACCACCGCTCGCGAGATACACGAGCAATTTTCGGACCACCTCGACGTCGACGTCGAGGACGTACAGGACAGACTAGAGCGACTCGTCACGGACTACAAGGTCCCCCTCGACGAGGCACGCCGCAGCGTCCAGAACCACTACCTCGACGAGGCGGGTCTCGACCGCGAGGACCTCGGCGGGGGCGGGAGCGGCGGCAACCCCGAAGTTCAGGCCGCGGACGTGGACGAGGCCGAACAGTGGGTCGACATGACCGCGAAGGTCGTCGACCTCTGGGAACCCCGCAGCGACGCCGTCGGACAGGTCGGCCTGCTCGGCGACGAGTCCGGCACCATCAAGTTCACCAAGTGGGCGAAGTCCGACCTCCCCGAACTCGAAGAGGGGGCGGTCTACCACTTCGGCAACCTCGTCACCGACGAGTACGAGGGCCGCTTCTCGGTGAAGCTCAATCGCACGACCACCATCGAGGAACTCGACGAGGACATCGAGGTCGGCGACGACGCCATCGAAGTCGACGGCGCGCTCGTCGACATGCAGTCCGGCAGCGGACTTATCAAGCGCTGCCCCGAGGAGAACTGCACGCGCGTCCTCCAGAACGGCCGCTGTAGCGAACACGGCGAGGTCGAAGGCGAGTTCGACCTCCGCATCAAGGGCGTCCTCGACGACGGGCAGGACGTCCACGAGGTCATCTTCGACCAGGAGGCCACCGAAGACCTCACCGGCATCACCCTCGACGAGGCCAAGCAGATGGCCATGGACGCCCTCGACACCACCGTCGTCGCCGACGAGATGCGCGAGGACGTCCTCGGGAACTACTACCGCGTGCGCGGGCCGACCCTCGGTCGGTACGTTCTCGCCAACGAGACCGAGAAACTCGACGAACCGGTCGATGCAGACGCCGTCCTCATCAAGGCGAGGTCGATCTAAATGAGCCAGAGCCAATCCACCCCCAGCCGAGAGGTCGCCCGCCGCGTCTTCGCGACGGAGTTCAACGACGCGACCTTCACGTTCAAGGAATCGGACGACGAGCGCGCGCCACTCTACAGTCTCCTGCCGACGGGCGAGAAGGCCAACCGCGTCTTCATCGTCGGCACCCTCACGGAGACCGAGGACGTCGGCGAGGACTCCGAGTACTGGCGCGGCCGGGTCGTCGACCCGACCGGGACGTTCTTCGTCTACGCCGGGCAGTACCAACCCGACGCCGCCGCGGCGCTCCGCGAACTCGACACGCCGAGTTACGTCGCCATCGTCGGCAAACCCCGGACCTACGAGACCGAGGAGGGTGACGTGAACGTCTCCGTCCGCCCCGAGTCCATCACCGTGGCCGACGCCGAGACGCGCGACCGCTGGGTCGTCGAGACGGCCGAGCGTACCCTCGAACGCATCGAGGACTTCGACGAAGAGGGCAACGAGTACGCCCAGCGCGCCCGCCAGGAGTACGACCTGCCGGTCGAGCGCTACCGCGACGCGGTCATCGAGGCGCTGGAGAGCCTCGACGAGACCGAGAGTGCGGGTGCGGAGTCGCCCGAAGCGGCGTAACCGCACGACGCACTCACTCGTCCACCCGCCGACGGCGTCGTCACACGCCGTATTCCCCGTTTCTGCACGACGCGAGTCGTCGTCTGACAAAACCTTAAGTCGCTACACCGGGTATTTTCGCGGAAGAACGATGGGGAACAAGAACAAGACCATCTCCTTCCGCGTGAACGAGGACACGTTCGACGCCCTCCGCGACATCGCCGAGGAGCGGGACCTCTCGCTGTCGGCGGTGTTCCGCGACTACGTCGACTCGCTCGTCGCCCACGACGGCAAGGTGCGCGTCGTCCCGGAGGACGAGGTCGACGCCGAGGGGAGCACCGAGGAGTTCCCGCCGAAGGTCGAGGTGCCCAAGAGCTTCGTCCGCGAGCACGAACGCCTCGAACTCGAAGCCGACCACCTCCGCGAACAACTCCAGGAACACAAAGAGTACATCTCACGCCTCCAGTCGAAACTGGAGGGCGAGGACGACGTCGAGGACGTCGTCCACCTCGACGACCTCGACCACGGGACCGAAGACGAACCGTTCCGTCTCGGGTAGCCGCTACCCCGAGAGTTGGCGGCGGCGCTCGTGGGCCTCTTCTTCCATCTCGCGGTTGCCGTCGACGGCGGCGAGTTCTTCGATAGCTTCGAGCGTCCGGACCGAGTCGTCGAGGAACGAGTAGATGTCGCCGGGGTAGGCGTACAGCATGTAGTCGTCGGTCATCACGCTGACGATGCTCTCCGGGTCCAGTCCCTGGGCGCGGAGGTCGAGGAGGTAGTCGATGAACTTCTCCTCGGGGTGGCCACAGAAGGGGTTCTGCTGGCAGTCGCAGTCGAGGAAGTCCTTGGTGAAGTCGAGAACCCGCTCGCGGGACGCCTCGTTCAGTTGGTCGAGGTTGCCGCCGCCGAAGAGGATGTCGAGGGTCGCGCCACTGAACGCGCTCTTCGGGAAGTTCGCCTCCATCTGGGAGGCGAGTTGCCGGTGGTTCTTGACGTAGATCTTGTCCGTGATGGCCACTGTTGGGTGGAGATAGGGACGAAACGCGGAAAAGCGTGTCGTCGTCTGCCGTACCCGGCGGCGAGTCGTAATGTATTTTAGCGTCAGGCCACTACCTGAGAATGCGTGTCCGGGTTGGGGTAGTGGACTATCCTTCAGCCTTGTGGAGGCTGAGACGCGGGTTCAATTCTCGCACCTGGACCCTCCCGATTTCTGACAGGAACTACGACCGCGGAGTCGTCGGTACGTCCTCCGCGCACGAGACTCTCCTCACCTTTCGAGTTCGGCCCTTCGCTGACGACCGTCTACGTCGACGAACGAGAGAGGGTGTGCGGCCCGCGTTCAGGCCGTCCGCGGCATCTTCGCCTGCCGGCCGCTCGTCTGGATGACGTTGAACGCGGTCATCAGGTCGGTTCGGGAGAGGAGACCGACGAGTTCGCCGTCGCCGTCGGTGACGATGAGGCGACCGACGCCGTGTTCTTGCATCTTCTCCAGGGCATCCATCGCGTTCTCCTCGGGGTCGATGGTCTGGACCTCGCGAGTCATGACGTCCTCGACGGTGTAGGCCTCGCGTTCGGCCTCGCGGACGTCCCGGGCGTCTTCGAGCGTGACGACGCCGACCAGTCGGCCGTTCTCCATCACCGGGTAGCCGGTGTGGCGCTCCTGGAACATCCGCTCCATCAACTCGGCGACGCTCGTGTCGGGGTCGACGGTCTTCACGTCCTGGGCGGGCGTCATGACGTCGGCGACCTGGACGTCCTGGAAGGCGGCCTTCATCACGGTCTGCTGGGCCTCGCTGGAGGCGCCGATGTAGATGAAGAAGGCGATACCGATGAGGATGAGGTTCCACCCGAGCAGGCCCACCAGCCCGAGCAGGAGGGCGAACGCCTTCCCGACCTCGGCGGCGATTTGCGTCGCGCGGGCGAACGAGCGCTTGCGGGCGAGGAGCGCGCGGAGGACGCGTCCGCCGTCCATCGGGAAGCCCGGCAGGAGGTTGAACGCCGCGAGGACGACGTTCATCAGCGCGAGGTAGCCGAAGACGAAGCGCAGGAGGTCGAGCGACGGAGGGAACGCCTGGAGCGCCACCCAGCAGACGACGCCGAGGACGACGCTCACGACGGGTCCGGCGACGGCGATGAAGAACTCCTGTTTCCAGTCTTCGGGCTGCTCCGAGAGGTTGGCGACGCCGCCGAAGATCCACAGCGTGATCGACTCGATGGGGAAGCCGTAGTGCTGGGCGACGACCGAGTGTCCGAGTTCGTGGAGGACGACGCCCGTGAACAGGCCCACCGCCGCGGCGACTCCGAGGAGCCACGGCGTCGACCCGGCCGTGAGCATCGCGACGTCGAGGCCCGCTCCGAACGTCGTGTTCAGCATCTGTGCGAGCTGCTCGACCTGCGACCCGATGAGCCAGGCGAACACCGGGAGGATGAGCAAGAACGTCAGGTCGAGTTTGATGGGGATGCCGAAGGCACTCCCGACCTTGAAACTACGCATGGTCCGTGATTCGGGAGGGCAGCGCTTAAAGTTCGGTGGCCGCCCGGGCGGCGAGGCGAGCTATTTAGTCGGTCGACGCCGACGCTCCACGTATGAGCGAGCAACAGCCAGAACCGACGGTCCGCCGGGGCGACGACGTCGCGTACGAGGATGTCGACGCTGCCGAGGGCCTGTCGAAGGGCGTCCTCCTCGGCGAAGAGCACGGAGCACCGAACTTCGCGATGCGGCGGTTCGTCCTCGACGCCGGGGCGGCGGTCCCCGAGCACACGAACGAGGTCGAACACGTCCAGTACGTCCTCGAAGGCGAGTACGTGGTCGGTCTGGAAGACGAGGAGTACACCGTCCGCGCGGGCGACTCCATCCTCGTCCCGGCGGGCGCCGTCCACTGGTACCGGAACGAGGGCGACCAGCAGGGGGCGTTCCTCTGCACGGTCCCACACGGGGACGACGAGATCCGTCTCGTGGAGTGAGCGACCGGGGCGCGGGCCGAGCGCCCGGAGTCGCCGTGTTTGTTTCTCGCACGGAACGAATGCCTGAAATACCGGAATCCCCTATCAGTACACGTGTCTCAGCAGGTACAGCGGGTGGACACCCTCTTCGTCCACGAGACCGGTGACGACTACCTCGTCGTCCCGCGTCGCGACGACGAGCGGTTGTTCCGTGCCCGTCTGGAGTTGAAGGAGACGGACGCGGGTCCCCGCCCGGGTCGGTTCCGTATCAAGGACGGGTCCAGCGAGGAGCCGCGGCGGCCCGACGAGTTCGTCGAGATCGCCCGCCGCGCCGACCGAATCCGCATCTCGCAGCAGACCACGAACGCCTCCCAACGAGAGCTCCGTGACCTCCTCGACGGCTACCAACTCACCGGGAAGGCGAAGGTCGCCCGAACCTGTCGCTACTGCGCGAACAAGGGCCGCTACTCGCCGATCACCGACGAGACGGCCATCGAGGCCGACGGCGAGTCCATCTGTCCCGACTGCGCCAAGCGGGAACTCGAACGCGAGATGGCCTTCCAGACGGAGGGCATCACCGCCGCCGCGCAGGACCGCCTCGAAGACCTCCTGCTCGAAGTGCAGGACCTCTCGCGAATCACGGGGCTCCTGAAGGGCAACCTCGACCCGGACCTCACGAAGTTCGACGAGGTCTCGGCCAACACGGACGACATCGACAACATCGCCGTCGAGGACCTCGACCTCCACCCCGGCCTCAAGGACCTGCTCACCGACCGCTTCGAGGAACTCCTCCCGGTCCAGAGTCTCTCCGTCGAGAACGGACTGCTGGAGGGCGAGGACCAACTCGTCGTCTCCGCGACGGCGACCGGGAAGACGCTCGTCGGCGAGATGGCGGGACTCCACCGGATGCTCTCCGGGAAGGGGAAGATGCTCTTCCTCGTTCCACTCGTCGCGCTCGCGAACCAGAAACACGAGGACTTCGAGGACGAGTACGGCCACCTCGCCGAGGTGTCCATCCGGGTCGGTTCCTCGCGCATCCGCGACGACGGCGCGCGCTTCGACCCGACGGCGGACGTCATCGTCGGCACCTACGAGGGCATCGACCACGCCCTCCGGACGGGCAAAGACCTCGGCGACATCGGCTCGGTCGTCATCGACGAGGTCCACACCCTCCAGGAGGAGGAACGTGGCCACCGCCTCGACGGTCTCATCTCGCGACTCAAACACTACTGCGAGCGACGCGAGGAGCGACGCGACCACTACGACGGCGCGCAGTGGATCTACCTCTCCGCGACCGTCGGCAACCCCAGTGAACTCGCCCAGAGACTCCGCGCGAACCTCGTCGAGTTCGAGGAGCGCCCGGTCCCCATCGAGCGCCACCTCACCTTCGCCGACGGCCAGGAGAAGGTGAAGACCGAGAACAAACTGGTCAGACGGGAGTTCGACCGCGAGTCCTCGAAGGGGTACAAGGGTCAGACCATCATCTTCACCAACTCGCGACGGCGCTGTCACGAGATCTCGCGCAAACTCGACTACGCCTCCGCGCCCTACCACGCGGGTCTCGACTACGGCGAGCGCAAGAAGGTCGAACGCCAGTTCGGCGACCAGGACCTCGCGGCCGTCGTCACGACCGCGGCGCTCGCGGCCGGGGTCGACTTCCCCGCCTCGCAGGTCATCTTCGACACCCTCGCGATGGGGATCGAGTGGCTCACCGTCCAGGAGTTCGAGCAGATGCTCGGCCGGGCGGGTCGCCCCGACTACCACGACCGCGGGAAGGTGTACATGCTGGTCGAACCCGACGCCCACTACCACGGGTCGATGGAGATGACCGAGGACGAAGTCGCGTTCAAACTCCTCAAAGGCGAGATGGAGAACGTCGTCATGACTTACGACGAGTCCGCCGCCATCGAGGAGACGCTCGCGAACGTCACGGTCGGTGGCCGCGCCGCGAAGCGCCTCAACGACCGGATGGTCGGCGAGGTGCCCACGAAGCAGGCCATCGCCCGCCTCCTCGAGTACGACTTCATCGACGGGTTCGAACCGACGGACCTCGGCGAGGTCGTCACCACCCACTTCCTCGACCCCGACGAGGCCTTCCTGATGCTCGACGGAATCAGGAAGGGCAAGGACCCGTTCCACATCGTCGCGGACCTCGAACTCGACGAAGAAGACCTCTAGTCACCCGAGGTCGACGGTACAGCAGGCCCCCTCGGTCAACCCCTCTTCTTCGACGTACTGGACGAGACAGGCGTAGTTGCAGAACTGTCCGACGTCGACGCGGCCGCCGTCCGCCGCGTCTTCGGCGACGTAGACTGGGTCGTGGCGTGTCACGTCGCTCCCGCAGTAGGTACACTCGTCGCTCGACTCGTCTACGCTCATACACACGTGTACGCACGCGACGCCGAAAAAAGCGGGTGTCGCTGCCGGTCGCCCTTACAGGTCGGGCGCTTCGCCGCCGAACTCCTCGATGAGCGCGGGGACGACGTCGAAGAGGTCACCGACGACGCCGTAGTCGGCGATGTCGAAGATGGGTGCGTTCGGGTCGGTGTTGACCGCGATGATGGTCTCGGCACCCTTCATGCCGGCGACGTGCTGGACGGCGCCGGAGATGCCGATGGCCAGGTACACCTTCGGAGTGACCTGCTTACCGGACTGGCCGACCTGCCGGTTCTTCGGGAGCCAACCGTTGTCGACGATGGGCCGCGAGGAGGAGAGGGTCGCGTCCGTCGCCTCGACGAGCGCCTCGACGAGTTCGAGGTTCTCCTCTTCTTCGATACCGCGGCCGATGGAGACGAGGAACTCGGCTTCGGAGATGTCGACGTCGCCGCCGCCGACCTCCTCGAAGCCCGTGACGGTGGATCCGATGGCGTCCTCGTCGGGCGTGAAGTCGAACGCCTGCACGTCGGCGTCGCCGACGCCCTCGGCGGCCGGCCACTCGCCGCTCCGGATGGAGACGGCGAAGGGACCCTCGGCCACCTCGACGGTGGTCTCGACCTTCGAACCGTACATCTCGCGGGTCGCCTCGAGGACGCCGTCGGCGTAGTCGAGACCGACCGCGTCGGAGACGTAGGGCAGGTCGAGGGCGTTCGAGACGGCGGGCGCGTAGTCGAGTCCGTTCACGGAGTTCGGCACGACGAGGAACTCGGCGTCGAGGTCCGCGAAGAGCGCCTCGGTCGCCTGTGCGTACACGTCGTGGTTGAACTCCTCGCCGTAGTCGACGGTGTGGACGGTGTCGACGCCCTCGCGGTTGAGCGAGTCGGCGTACTCGTCGACGTCGCCGCTGACGACGGCGACGTGGAGGTCACCGCCGGTGGCGTCGGCGAGTTCGCGGCCCGCGGTGACGAGTTCGTAGGAGACGTCGCGGAGTTCGCCGCGGCGGTGTTCGGCGACGGCGAGAACGTCGCTCATTCGCCGACCACCCCCTTCTCACGGAGGACGTCCGCAAGGCGGGCGGCCTGGTCCCCTGCGTCACCCTCGATGTACTCGGCCTCGCTCTCGGTCTCGGGTTCGTACATGTCCGTCACGTCGAGGTCGCTGTCCGCGACGCTCGCGTCGAGACCGAGGTCGTCGAGCGACTGGACGTCGAGTTCCTTCGACTGCGCCTGCCGAATTCCGCGGAGGGAGGCGTAGCGTGGCTCGTTGATCCCCGTCTGGATGGTGAGGACGGCCGGGAGGTCGACGTCGGTGAGTTCCTCGACGCCGCCTTCGAGTTCGCGGTGGACGGAGGCGACGCCCGCGTCGGCGTCGAGGTCGAGTCCGTTCACGACGGCGGCCCACTCGTAGCCGACCTGGTCGGCGAGCGCGACGCCGGTCCCGCCGAACGCGTCGTCGGCGGCCTGGACGCCCGAGAGGACGAGGTCGGGGTCCTCCTCTTCGACGACGGCCGCGAGGATGTCGGCCTTCGACTCGACGTCGAGGAGGTCGGCCTCCTCGAGCGTGTCGTCCCACACGCGGATGGCGCGGTCGGCGCCCTTCGCGAGACCCATCCGGATGGTCTCCTCGGAGCGCTCGGGACCGATGGAGACGGTGACGACTTCGACGTCGTCGTGCTCTTCGGCGTAAGAGACACCCTCCTCGATGGCGTAGTCGTCCCACTCGTTGAGGTCGTACTCGAGGTACGTCTCCTCGATCTCCGTGCCGGAAATCTCGAAGTCGTCCTCGACTTCGGCGACTTCCTTGACAGTGACGAGAATCTTCATCATCGTTTCGTGGAGTGCGCCGCTGGTAAACCTTTTCGGAACCCGTCGTACTATTCCTCTTCCTCGGACCCCTCGTCTGGCAGCGAGATGAGGTTCTCGCGGCCGATACGGAGTTTCTCGACGCGACCCTCGTCGGCCATCGAGGAGAGGAGTTGGGAGACCTTGGCGTTCGACCAACGGGTCTCTTCGACGATCTTCGCCTGCTTCATCCGCCCGCCGTGCTCTTCGAGGAGTCGCTCGACGCGCTCTTCGTCACTGAGGAGTTCCTCGTCGACCGGACCGCCCTCGGTCTCGGCTTCGGTCTCGGTACTAGTCCCGGTTTCAGCCCCGGTCTCGGCCGATTTCTCCGACTCGCCCGTGCCGGTTTCGGTCTCTGCCTCGGTCGTCGTCGAGGTGGCTTCCGGTGGACCGGACGGTTCCGTCCCGGCCGCTCCTTCGGCACCGGCCTCGCCCTCCGCCTCACTTTCCCGGCGCGGTCCGTACCAGAAGTAGACGACGAGACCGCCGAGGAGGAGCGCCCCGAGGACGGCCACGACGGTCGGGACTAGCGGGAGCGGGGTGCCGCCGACGGCGAGGGTGATCTGTGGACCGGTCTCGAACTCGCGGGGTCCTTGCCACTGGAGGGCGCCGTTCTGGAAGCGCGTCGAGGGACTCACCGTCTGGACGGTGTACCCCTCGGGCGGATAGACGAGGAGCGTCTGGGACTCCCCGAGGTCGCCGAACCACCCGCCGGCGAAGGCGTCACCGACCAGGAGTTCGCCGTTGGAGACGTTCGCGAAGTTCGTCCAGGTGAACGAGAGGCGGAGGGTCCCGGTCGCGTTCGCTCCCTCGCCCGCGACGATCCGTGCCGTCCGGGAGACGTCCTCGATGGCCATCGACCGGTTGACGTGTTCGTCGGCCGTCGCGGCGGCCGCGTAGAACACGTCCGCCGAGAGACCGTCCTCTAGCCGGCCCGCCTCGAAGTCGGCCGCGAGTGACTCGAAGGCGTTCCGTTCGGAACTGCCGTTCAGCGGGTAGCGGGCGACCACCTCCCACCGGGCGTCGCCGTCGGAGCGGAGGTGGACGGACATCGTGAGGGTGGGGGACGCGGGTCGTTCGACGGAGACTGCCGTCACTGCCGACGTGGAGGCGTCGGTTACACTCCCGGTCGCAGTGGACCCGACGACGGTGCCGACCGGACAGAGGACGAGGAGGGCGACGAGGGCGAGCACCGACAGGGCGTGCCGCATGGATAGTTTTTGGTGGTGTCCCTGCTGGCAAAACCCTTTCCATCGCCTCAACGCGGTGTCTGCCGCGTGTCGGACGCCGGTCGTGTAGGCTTTTAGTGGTGGGACTGCAAACGTCGGCGTATGCCCCGTGTCCGCCCCCTCCTCGTCGCCCTCCTCACCCTCTCGCTCGTGGTCGCGGCGGCCGGCCCGTCGGTGCTGGCGGCGACCGGGACCGCCGCCGAGAGTTCGGCCCCCGGTCCGCTCATCTCGCCCGACGACCAGACGCCGAACGTCCTGGGCGTCGAGACCGAACGCGCCGGGTTCGGGTCGCCCAACCTCTCGGTCACGCGGACCCTCCGGATGCAACAGAGTTCGGTCACCCGTGAACTCACTCGCCGGACGCTCGAACGCCGACTCGCGGTCGCGCCGAACGAGAGCGTCCGCGAGCAGGTCCTCCTGAACGCCACGGCCCGCCTCGACGACCGGTCGGCGACACTTCGCGCCGAGGCCGAGACGGCGAAGCAGGCGTTCCGGCGCGGAGAGCTGACTGCGACGCAGTACGCGGCGCGACTGGCCACCGTCCACTCCCGTGCGACCGACCTCCTCGCGCTCACGACGTTCGTGAGTCGGCAGGCCGAGGAGCCGACGGTGACACGGCGGGCCGCCCGCATCCGTGCGTCCTTGGTGCTCCTCACCGGTCCGGTCCGGTCGTCCGTCGCCGAGCGGGTCCGCGGTCGGGCGGCCGACGTGCGCGTCTACGCCGGTGTCGGTGAATCCGGCACCGCGCTGGCGACGGTCTCGGGCGGCGAGTACGTCCGCGCGGCCAGCAGGCCGGCCTTCCTCGTGCCGTCGCAACCGGGTATCCCGGACGGACTCGCGATGCTCGACTACGCCCGGCAACTCTACCCCTGGGCGATGAACAACTCGGACAACTTCGGGGCGAACGCACAACTCCTCTCGCCCTACGCGTACCAGATCGACATCCACCACAGACAGGGCCGGACCGTGAGCTACGTCGGGAGTACCGGCGGGGTCTTCCACGAGGAACAACGGCTCCGACTGTCGCGGCTCCCGGTCGAACGCGACTTCGCCGTCACGACGAACAACACCACGCTCGCCGTCGACCGGACGTACGCCGGCGGCCCGCTCTACGTCAACGTGACGAACGCGACGGGTGCGCCCCTCGACGCCGAGATTACGGTGGCGAACGAGACGGTCGGTCGGACGGGTGCCGACGGCCACCTCTGGACGCTCAGTCCCGCCGGCACGTACGTCGTCACGGCACAGGTCGACGGCGTCCGCGTCAACACCACCGTCTCGGCCACCGACCCCGCGGCGAGTCTCGGAGCGCGGACGTCGGCGGCCGAACCCTGAAGTAGGAAGACGCGCCCAGACTGGGCGATGGACACGGACTCCCGTGCTCTCGCACCCGCCGTCGGAGTGGTCGTCCTCGTCGGTGTGACGGTGCTCCTGGCCGCGACCGTCGGGTCGTTCGCGCTGGCCGCGTCCCCGACGCCGAGCACCGCCACACCGGTCGCGCTCTCGATGACCGTCACCGGAGACGGGACCGTCGTCCTCGAACACGGTCCCGGCCCACCGCTCGACGTTCGCGACCTCCGTATCCGGGTTCGGGTCGACGGCGAGGCCCTGCGCCACCAACCGCCGGTACCGTTCTTCGCGGCGCGTGGATTCGTCTCCGGACCGACGGGCCCGTTCAACGTCGCGGCCGACTCGACGTGGGCGGTCGGCGAGCGGGCCACCTTCCGAATCGCGGGGTCGAACCGCCCGTCCGTCGCAGTCGGTGACCGGGTCGTCGTCCACGTCGTCGAGCGAACGGGGCGGACGTACGTCCTCGAAGCCGTCGTGGAGCAGTAGCGGCCGTCGCCGGTCGGGTCGGTCGTTGGTTGGTCGTCAGGCGGTCGTCAGGGCGGTCGTCGGGTGCTACTCGGGGACGCGTGCGAGGCTGACGATGGCGCGGGGGCTACCGGGACTCGCCTGGAGCACGCGGTGTTCGACGTCGTCGAAGCCGGCCTCGCGGAACATCCGGTCGGCCTCCTCCTCGTCGTAGAACAGCATGATGGCGTCGGCGACCTTCTGGAAGAGCGAGGATTTCGGGTAGTCCGGGCCGACGACGAGGACCTTCCCGCCGGGTTCGACGACGCGGCGGAACTCTTCGAGCGCGTCGACGGGGTTCGGCCAGTACTCGATGGACCCCGAGGACCAGACGGCGTCGAAGGCGTCGTCGCGGAAGGGGAGACGCTCCGCGTCGCCCATCGTGAACGAGACGGGGTCGTGTTTCCCGAGTTTGTCGAAGGCCTTCTCGAGTTGGTGGGGACTCTGGTCGAGTCCGACGACGTCGTCGGTGTAGCGGAGCAGTCCCTCGGTCCCGAAGCCGGTCCCACAGCCCACGTCGACGACCCGGTCGTCGGCGTCGAGGTCGAGCATCTCCAGGGCCTCGTCGCGCATCGCCTCGTTCCAGATGAACGGGTTCACCCGGTCGTACACCTTCGAGAGGTACTTGTAGAAGAGGCGTGCACGCGACTTGTCTTCGAGGACTCCCATTTTCGGGTTTGTAGGTGGGGAGTCAGTGAAAACGTCTTCGTCGTCGGCCGCCGAGCGGGCGCGATGGACCCCGAGCCGTCCGTAACTTTCGCAACTACCTTATAGCCGCTAGTTCAAGGACCCGACGTTAATGCCGAGGCCAGAGGTGCTCGAACAGATCAAGGAGGCCGAGCAGGACGCCGACGACATCGTGGCGGACGCTCGGGAGGAGTACCAACAACGGCTCTCGGAGGCGCGCAAGCGTGCAGACGAGATTCGGCAGGAAGCCGAGGAGGAGGCGCGACAGCTCAAAGACGAGCGTCTCTCCGAGGCCCGCGAAGAAATCGCCGAAGAGCGTGAGCGTATCCTCGAGGAGGGCCAGAACGAACGAGACGCGTTGACGGAGACGGCCGAAGAGAACGTCGACGAGGCCGTCGACTACGCGTTGGAGCGGTTCAAGGAGGCGGTACATGCTCAGACCTGAGCAGATGAGCAAGGTGTCCGTCGCGGGCACCAAATCCGTCGTCCGAGACGTCATCGACGTCGCCCACGAGCAGAACCTGCTCCACCTCACCGACTACCAGGGTGAGTACGAGGGGTTCGACACCGGGTCGCCCCTCGGCGGTGCCGAGGAGGCCGCCGACAAACTCGTGACGGCGCGTTCGCTCATCTCCATCCTCGGCGTCACCGAGGAGGACGCGGGTCCCTCGCGTATCGTCACCGAGGAGGCACTCGAAGACGAGTTCGAGGAGGTCCGCCAGGAAGTCAACGAACTCGACGACCGCCGCGACGAACTCGAGAGCGAACTCCAGTCGATCGAGGAGCGCATCGCCGCGCTCGAACCGTTCGTCGACCTCGGAATCGACCTCGACCTGCTGTCGGGCTACGACGCGCTCGAAGTCGCGGTCGGTCAGGGCGACGCCGACGCCATCGAAGACGCACTCGAGAGTGCCGAGGGCGTCGAGGCGTTCGACGTCCGCACGGGCGGCGACACCGTCGCGGTGTTCGTCTACCCCTCCGGTGAGACGGACGGGACGCTCGACGAGGCGCTCGTCGGCGTCGAGTTCACTCGCTTCGACGTTCCGGACGCCGAGGGGTCGCCCGAGGAGTACGTCCAGGAACTCGAACAGGAGCGGGAGACGCTCCAGTCGAAACTCGAAGCGGTCGAGAACGACCTCGAGACGCTTCGTCTCGAACACGGTGGCTTCCTCCTCGCCGTCGAGGAGGAACTCGACGTCGAGGTCCAGAAGGCCGAAGCGCCGCTCTCCTTCGCGACGACGGAACACGCCTTCTTCGCGGAGGGCTGGATCCCGACGAAGGACTACGAACAGTTCCGCTCGGCGCTCGTCAACCGTATCGGCGACCGTATCGAGGTCGAAGAGGTCGAACGGGCCGAGTACGACCTCGAGGAGCGCGAGTCGGTCTCGCCTGGACTGACGCAGGGAAGCACGGACGGCGAGGTCGTCACGGACGGTGGCGCGGGAACCGACGCCGACGGTTCCCGAGCCTCGTCGGAGCTCCGCTCGGACGGTGGTCACGCCGACGAGAAGGAGATCGACCACCCGCCGGTCGTCCAGGACAACCCCGGTCCGGTCAAGCCGTTCGAGATGCTCGTCCGGACCATCAACCGGCCGAGCTACTACGACCTGGACCCGACCATCGTGCTGTTCCTGACGTTCCCGATCTTCTACGGCTTCATGATCGGGGACATCGGGTACGGCCTGCTGTACACCGGTCTCGGTTACTGGATCTACAGCTCCTTCGAGTCGGACGCCATCGCGAGTCTCGGTGGGGTCGGCGTCATCGCCGGGCTCACCACCATCGTGTTCGGGTTGCTGTACGCCGAAGCGTTCGGCTTCCACCTCCCGTACACGCCGGTCATGCACAAGGGGCTCCAGCCCGCCGAAGTCGAGTGGGCCCAGCTCTGGCTGGTCCTCTCGCTGGCGGCCGCGCTCGTCCACCTGACGGCCGGTTACGCCTTCGACTTCGTGAAACAGCTCTCGCACGGCGTGAAGGACGCGGTCCTCGAGAGTGGCTCGTGGGTCGTCCTCATGTTCGGCGTCTGGATGTGGGTGTTCAGTCGTCACGCCGCCGGCGGGAAGCCCGAACTGCTGTTCAAGGTCCTCGACGGCCACCCCATCGCGCTCGGGTTCAACGGGTTCCCGGTCGCCGTCGGCTACGTGGGCCTCGCACTGCTGGTCGTCGGTTTCGTCCTCCTCGTCGCCGGGGAGGGCTTCATCGGCGCGGTGGAGAGTCTGAACGTGCTCACGCACGTCCTCTCCTACACGCGTCTCGCCGCAGTCATGCTCGCGAAGGGTGGGATGGCGTTCGTCGTCAACCTGCTCTTCTTCGGTGCCTACACCTACCACGGTGAGTTCCACTTCATGACCGGCACCACTGCAGAACAGGTCCTCCACCACCATCCCGAAGCGACCATCATGTTCGGTGGTCTCGTCCACGGTGGGGTCGCCGCCATCCTCGGCGGCCTCCTCATTCTGGTCATCGGACACGTCTTAGTGCTCGCGCTCGGCATCACCAGCGCCGGTCTACAGGCCATTCGCCTGGAGTACGTCGAGTTCTTTGGGAAGTTTTATGAAGGCGGTGGGAAGAAGTACGAACCGTTCGGACACGACCGATCCTACACCACTCAAGACTAATTAGCCATGATTGAATTCGTCACTGCGTTCGTCAGCACTCTCGCACTGATCGCTCAGCAAACCGGCGGCGTCGCCGTCCCCCCGGACACGGGCGCCGCTATCGGCGTCGGTCTCGCCGCACTCGGAGCGGGCGTCGCGGAAGGTGGCATCGGTGCCGCCGCCGTCGGCGCGATCGCCGAGGACGAGGAGTTCTTCGGTATCGGTCTCCTCTTCACCGTCATCCCGGAGACGCTCGTCATCCTCGCACTCGTCGTCATCTTCATCGTCTAAACCGATGAGTCTGGAAACGGTCGTCGAAGAGATTCGAGACGAAGCCCGCTCCCAGGCGGAGGAGATCCACGAGGAGGCCGAGCAGGAGGCCGACCGGATCGTCGAGGAGGCCGAGCAGGAGGCCGACGAGATCATCCAGGAAGCCGAACGCGAAGTCGAACGCGAGATCTCCCAGGAGCGAGAGCAGAAGCTCTCGAGCGCCAAACTGGAGGCCAAACACGAGCGGATGGAGGCACGCCGCGAGGCGATCGCCCAGGCTCGTGAGCAGGTCGAGGAGCGTATCGCGGACCTCTCCGGCGACGAACGCCGCGAGCTCACCCGCGAACTCCTCGAGGACGCCCTCGCCGAGTTCGACGAAGGCGAGGAACTCGCCGTCCACTACGCACCGGGCGACGAGGACCTCATCGAGGACCTCCTTTCGGACTACGACGGCGTGCACGTCGCCGGGGAGTACGACTGTCTCGGCGGCGTCGTCGTCGAGAGCGAGGAGTCGCGTGTCCGCGTGAAGAACACGTTCGACTCCGTCCTCGACGACGTCTGGGAGGACGAATTGAAGCAGATCAGTAATCGGCTGTTCGACGAAGGCGACGAGGAAGAATGAACGTGATCAGCCGCGACGCGTCGAACTACGCGTACGTCAACGCGCGGGTGAAGTCGCGGCGAGCCGACCTTTTCGAGGAAGAGGACTACCGCAAGTTGATGCGGATGGGGCCGGGCGAGATCGCCCGCTTCATGGAAGAGAGTGAGTACGAAGAGGAGATCAACGCACTCGGGTCCCGTTACTCGGGCGTCGACCTCATCGAGTACGCGCTCAACCAGAACCTCGCGAAGCACTTCGACTCGCTGCTGCAGTGGTCGCAGGGTCGGCTCTACGACCTCATCTCGCGCTACCTGCGAAAGTTCGACGCTTGGAACGTCAAGACCGCGATTCGCGGTGCGTACACGCACAGCGACGTCGAAACGATCGACACCGACTTCATCCGCGCCGGCGAGTTCGACGACTCGTTCCTCACCCGTCTCGAAGAGGCGGGCGAGGTCGAAGCCGTCGTCGACCTGCTCGAGGACACCATCTTCGGGCCGGCGCTGGCGGACGCGTACGACGAGTTCGAGGAGACCGGGACGCTCGTCCCGCTCGAGAACGCCGTCGACCGAACGTTCTACGACGAACTCCTCTCGGGCATCGGCGCCGCCTCGGAGAGCGGCACCCGGGAGTTCGTGAAGTTCCTCCAGGCGGAGATCGACTTCCGGAACGTCCGGAACGCACTCCGACTCGCGCGGAGCGGGTCGGACCTCGACCCGACGGAGTACTTCATCGAGGGTGGTCGACTCTTCTCGGCCTCCGAACTCTCGAACCTCGTCGGGAACCTCGACGAACTCGTCGCACGCATCGAGTCGAGTCACTACGGGGACGAACTCTCGGAGGCGCTCGAAGAACTCGAGGACGCCGACAGTCTCATCCAGTTCGAGCACGCCCTCGACGCGGCGTTGCTCTCCTACTCCGACCACCTCTCGAAGGTGTTCCCGCTGTCGGTCTGTCCCGTCCTCGGCTACGTCCTCGCGAAGGAGCGGGAGGTCGACAACATCCGCGCCATCGCGCGTGGCCGTGAAGTCGGTCTCACCGAGGAAGACATCGAGGAGGAACTCGTCGTACTATGAGTCAGGAAATCGCCGTCATCGGTAGTCCCGAGTTCACGACTGGGTTCCGCCTCGCCGGCGTCCGGACGTTCGAGAACGTCCCGGACGACGAGAAGAACGAGGAACTCGACGACGCCGTCGAACGCGTCATGGCGGACGACGACGTGGGCATCGCCGTGATGCACGCGGACGACCTGGAGTACCTCTCCCGGCAGGTCCGCGAGACCGTCGAGACCAGCGTGGAACCCACGTTCGTTACCCTCGGGAGCGGAACCGCGGGTAGCGGTGGGCTGCGCGACCAGATCAAACGCGCAATCGGTATCGACCTGATGGCAGAAGACGAAACTTAGACATGAGTCAGGCACAACAACCCGAGACCCAGGATACGGGCGAAATCGAGAGCGTGAGTGGTCCGGTTGTGACCGCCACGGACCTCGACGCGCAGATGAACGACGTCGTCTACGTCGGCGACGAAGGGCTGATGGGCGAGGTCATCGAAATCGAAGGACCGATCACTACGATTCAGGTGTACGAGGAGACGTCCGCGGTCGCACCCGGGGAACCCGTCGAGAACACGGGCGAACCGCTGACCGTGGACCTCGGCCCCGGCATGCTGGACTCCATCTACGACGGCGTCCAGCGTCCCCTCGACGTCCTCGAGGAGGAGATGGGCGCGTTCCTCGACCGTGGTGTCGACGCACCCGGCATCGACCTCGAGAAGACGTGGGAGTTCGAACCCACCGTCGAGGTCGGTGACGAGGTCGAACCCGGCGACATCGTCGGGACCGTCGAGGAGACGGTGAGCATCGAGCACAAGGTCCTCGTCCCCCCGAACTTCGAGGGCGGCGAGGTCGTCGAGGCCAAGTCTGGCGACTACAACGTCGAGCAGACGGTCGTCGAACTCGACAACGGCGAAGAAGTGACGATGCACCAGGAGTGGCCGGTCCGCGAGGCCCGACCCACCGTCGACAAGGAGTCGCCGACGGAGCCGCTCATCACCGGCCAGCGCGTCCAGGACGCGCTCTTCCCGCTCGCGAAGGGTGGGACGGCCGCGATCCCGGGTCCGTTCGGCTCCGGGAAGACCGTCACCCAGCAGCAACTCGCCAAGTGGTCCGACGCGGACATCGTCGTCTACATCGGCTGTGGCGAGCGCGGGAACGAGATGACCGAGGTCATCGAGGACTTCCCCGAACTCGAGGACCCCCAGCGCGGGAACCCGCTGATGGCACGGACGACGCTCATCGCGAACACGTCCAACATGCCCGTCGCGGCCCGCGAGTCGTGTATCTACACCGGCATCACCATCGCCGAGTACTACCGCGACATGGGCTACGACGTCGCGCTGATGGCCGACTCCACCTCCCGGTGGGCCGAGGCCATGCGCGAGATCTCCTCGCGTCTCGAGGAGATGCCCGGCGAGGAGGGCTACCCCGCCTACCTCGCCGCCCGTCTCGCACAGTTCTACGAGCGTGCGGGCTACTTCCAGAACCTCAACGGTTCCGAGGGGTCCATCTCCGTCGTCGGCGCCGTTTCGCCGCCGGGCGGTGACTTCTCCGAACCGGTCACCCAGAACACGCTGCGAATCGTGAAGACGTTCTGGGCGCTGGACGCCGACCTCGCCGAGCGTCGGCACTTCCCCTCGATCAACTGGAACGAGTCCTACTCGCTGTACAAGGACCAACTCGACGCGTGGTGGGTCGACAACGTCGCCGAAGACTGGCCCGAGGAGCGCCAGTGGGCGGTCGACGTCCTCGACGAGGAGGACGAACTCCAGGAGATCGTCCAGCTCGTCGGGAAGGACGCCCTCCCAGAGGACCAGCAGCTCACCCTCGAGGTGGCGCGCTACCTCCGCGAGGCGTTCCTCCAGCAGAACGCGTTCCACGACGTGGACACGTTCAGTGAACCGGAGAAGACCTACCGGATGCTGACCGCGATCCACCACTTCAACGACGAGGCGTTCGAGGCGCTCGACGCCGGTGTCCCGGTCGAAGAGATCACCGCCATCGACGCCGCGCCGAAGCTCAACCGGATCGCCACCCAGGAGGACTGGGAAGAGTACATCGACGAACTCGAAGCAGAGATCACCGAACAGCTCCGGGAGAAGTACTAATGAAAGAGTACCAAACTATCACCGAGATCAGCGGCCCGCTGGTGTACGTCGAGACCGACGAACCCATCGGCTACGACGAGATCGTCGAGATCGAGACCCCGGATGGCGAGGTCAAGCGTGGGCAGGTCCTCGAGACCACCGAGACCCACGTCGCCATCCAGGTCTTCGAGGGCACGGAGGGTATCGGTCAGGACGCGTCCGTCCGGTTCCTCGGCGAGACGCTCAAACTTCCCGTCACCGAGGACCTCCTCGGACGGGTCATGGACGGCTCCGGCAACCCCATCGACGGCGGTCCGGACATCGTCCCCGACGAGCGTCGCGACATCGTCGGCGCCGCAATCAACCCGCACGCACGCGAGTACCCCGAGGAGTTCATCCAGACGGGCGTCTCCGCCATCGACGGCATGAACACGCTCGTCCGCGGACAGAAGCTCCCGATCTTCTCCGCGTCCGGGCTCCCGCACAACGAACTCGCACTCCAGATCGCCCGTCAGGCGACCGTCCCCGAAGAGGACGAGGAGTCCGAAGAGGGCGAGGGCACCGAGTTCGCCGTCGTCTTCGGTGCGATGGGTATCACGGCCGAAGAGGCCAACGAGTTCATGGAGGACTTCGAGCGCACGGGCGCACTCGAACGCTCGGTCGTCTTCATGAACCTCGCCGACGACCCGGCCGTCGAGCGGACCATCACCCCGCGGATGGCGCTCACCGCCGCCGAGTACCTCGCGTTCGAGAAGGACTACCACGTCCTCACCATCCTCACGGACATGACCAACTACTGTGAGGCGCTCCGCGAAATCGGCGCGGCCCGTGAGGAGGTCCCCGGCCGCCGTGGCTACCCCGGGTACATGTATACCGACCTCGCGCAACTCTACGAGCGCGCCGGCCGTATCGAGGGCCGCGAAGGGTCGGTCACCCAGATCCCCATCCTCACGATGCCGGGCGACGACGACACCCACCCGATCCCGGACCTCACTGGCTACATCACCGAGGGCCAGATCATGATGGACCGCGACCTCAACAGCCAGGGCGTCAAGCCCCCGGTCAACGTCCTCCCGAGCCTCTCACGGCTCATGGACGACGGGATCGGCGAGGGCCTCACCCGCGAGGACCACGGCGACGTCTCCGACCAGATGTACGCCGCGTACGCCGAGGGTGAGGACCTCCGCGACCTCGTGAACATCGTCGGTCGCGAGGCCCTCTCCGAGCGCGACAACAAGTACCTCGACTTCGCGGACGCCTTCGAGGCCGAGTTCGTCCAGCAGGGCTTCGACACGAACCGCGAACTCGAGGAGACCCTCGACATCGGATGGGAGATCCTCTCCCTGCTCCCGAAGGAGGAACTCTCGCGTGTCGACGAGGACCTCATCGAGAAGTACTACCAGGAAGACGCCGACGTCGACGTCGACTCCGAGGAAGGCGAGGAGAGCTCGCCCGTCGGGGCCGACTAACTCCCCACAACAATGGCCGAAGACGTCAAGCCGACGCGCAAGAATCTGATGGAGATCGAGGACCGCATCGAACTCTCCGAGCGCGGTCACGATACGCTCGAACAGAAGCGCGACGGTCTCATCATGGAGTTCATGGACATCCTGGATCAGGCCCAGGACGTCCGCGAGGACCTCGAGGACCAGTACGATGAGGCCCAGAAGAAGATCAACATGGCCCGCGCCATGGAGGGGGACGTCGCGGTGCGCGGCGCCGCAGCGGCGCTCAAAGAGCACCCCGAGATCACCCTCGAGTCGAAGAACATCATGGGCGTCGTCGTGCCCCAGATCGAGTCCACGAAGGTCAAGAAGAGCCTCGACGAGCGTGGCTACGGCGTCATCGGCACGAGTTCCCGCATCGACGAGGCCGCCGACGCCTACGAGGAACTGCTCGAACTCATCGTCCTCGCCGCCGAGGTCGAGACGGCGATGAAGAAGATGCTCGAAGAGATCGAGCAGACCAAACGCCGCGTGAACGCCCTCGAGTTCACCGTGCTCCCGGACCTCTACGAGTCCCAGGAGTACATCGAGCAGAAACTCGAAGAGCAGGAACGCGAGGAGATCTTCCGGATGAAGAAGGTCAAGGCGAAGAAAGAAGAGCAGGAAGCGGCCGAACGTCGCGAGGAAGCCGAGTCGGTCGAAGCCGCCTCGCAGTAGCGGTACCCGCGACCCCGATCTTTTCACCTCCCTTTTTGCGCTCCACTCGCGTAGTGGTGGCTATGCCCTGCCCCGAGTGCGGCGCCCAGACGCTCGACTTCCACCTTTTACGTCGCTCGGCCACCACCACGTGTCCTCGCTCGCAAAATCTGGACCAAAAGCGGCGGGGAGCCGGAGGTGTGTCGTAGTGCCCTGCCCCGAGTGCGGCGCTCAGACACTCGACTTTCCCGTCCCGAGCGACGCCCGCGACCACCTCCCCGACGAGCGGGAGGGCGCGACGCTCTGCACCCAGTGTCTCGCCGTGACGCCACTCGACGACCCGCCCGCAGACTATCCCGACTTCACCACGGTCAGCGAGGCGTTCCCGTCGGACGGCGAGACGGCCGCCGTCCTCGCCTGTCTGCTCGCCGTCGTCGACTCCCTCGCACTCTACCGCAGCGAGGTCGACGCTCTCGCGACGCTGGCTGAGGGCCGGGGCGTCGACGTCCTCCTCTTCCTCCACCGCCTCGACCGCGACGAGAGTGTCGACCCGCACTTCGACGTCGAACGGCGCGAACGACAACTCGAACAGCTCATCTGAGCCGTCGTCTCACTCCATGGAGAGGTGCGTCGTGTCACCGACGAGCACGTCCCGGCACTGTCGCGCGATTCTCGCACCGGCCAAACGAGTCTGAAGACGAATATAACGAACGTCGAAACTCTCTGTACGCTCTGTAAACGCCGTACAGCGGCCTGTATAATGATTGTATCTGACAAACCTATCAGCAAGGAAATACTTTTCTGCGTCGGCGACCTACGACTAGTCGTAATGAGTGCGAAGTCCCAGTGGTTCGGTCTCGGAGCACAGCTCGACGAAGAGACGCGCGAGGAACTCACCAAGACGGTCGCCGGCTGGGCGAACGGTCTCCGCCGCATTCCTCACGCGTAATCCCGCCTTTTTCGTCGCGTCGGTCGAGTTCCCCGTAGCGACTGCTGACGCCGTCGATTCTCTCTATCGCGAACAGTAACGGCCGTCGGTGTCCGTGAAAAGTAGCGGTGCTCAGACGCCGGTCGAGTAGCGGAGGATGCCCGCGATTCCACCAAACGCGTTCAGGAGTTGTTCGCCCTTCTCGAAGTCCGTACTGATGAACTTCGTCTCCGTCCCGCGCTGGTCGGCGAGTCGAGTGAGGTGTTCGATGGCGTCTTCGCGGTCGGCCTCGTCGGCCTCGACCGTCTCACCGCACGTCGAGCACTCGTGGTCGGGCGTGTCGGCACGCCGGTCGACGAGTTCGCGGTCGGTGTGGCCGTTCGGGCACTCGTAGACGACGACGTCCTCGCGGAGGTCTTCGGAGATGAGGAGGCGGTCGACGGCACCCATGTTGAGGTTCTTGCGGGTCTGGTCGAACCCGTAGGTGGCGAGTTCGCCGCCGTGGAGTTCCTCGAAGAAGGTCTCCATCTCGTTTTTGTCCTCCATGAGCGCCGCGTCGGCGAGCGCCTCTTCGCCGGCGTCGACGAGGTCGTAGAGACCGGACTCGTCCGTGTAGGAGACGTCGAACTTCCCGAGGACCTTGTCCTGGAGTTCGTGGTGGAGGTAGTCGCCGTCGAGGAACTCGTCTTTCGTCGGTGAGGGACCGCCCACGAGGATGCCGTCGAGGTTGTGGCGCTCGGGGACGAACAGGTCGTCGGCCATCTCCGCGACCTCCTGGTAGAAGTTGTCGATGGCTTCGAGGCGGAGGCGGGCGAAACGCTGGGCGGACTGACCACCTTTGCGCTGCTTGCCCGGCACCAGCGACGTCGCGGACTTCACGGGTTCGACGCGCTTGCCGCGGAGCCACCCGACGTTCGCCTCGCGGCGGTCGAGGACGATGAGGCCGTAGAGGCCCTTGTCCTCCAGCATGTGCTCGAGGGGTTCGGTGAGGAACTCCGAGTCACAGTGATAGCGGAAGGACTCGACCGATTGGGGTGGGTTCTCCAGCACCTCGGTGACCATGTCCGTCCGGCCGCCGCCGGTGTCGACGGCGCCGGAGAAGAGGACCATCCCCCGCTCCGGTGGCTCGCCGCCGTAGTACTTCAGGCGGTCCTTGATGGACGTGAGGGCGTCCTGGACGTTGGTCCGGGTCTGCTTCGACTTGATGTTCGACGCCTCGGAGTGCTCTTGGGTGACGTGGGCGACGACGTCGGAGATCCGCTTGTCCGGGGGGACGTAGATGGTGACGAGTTGCGTCCCAGAACCGGAGTACTCCTTCAGGTCCTCGATGACCTTCTGGAACTCGTACTTCTTTCGGTCCTCGGACGGTTCGCCCTCCTGTTCACTCATTACGGGAAAATAGCCGACGAGGCGGTAAGTATGCTTTGACCTGTGCGGTCGACGCCGTCGTAGCGGCCCACGACGGCGGGGGCAGAACTCGGGAAGACGCCGGTTGCGTGTCGCTTCGTTCGCTCCGAATCTCTCTGCTCACGGTTTCACCGCTCGCGATAACGTGGTTCCTACGGAACCACGCTTCTCGTGGGTCGTCCCTCTCCACTCGCGTACAGGGATTCTCGCTCACTTCGTTCGCTCCGAATCCCTCTTACATCGATTCGGGCGCGTCGATCCCCAGCACGTGCAGTCCGTTGTGCAGGGCGTGACGCGTCGCGGCGACGACGGCGAGGCGAGCGTCCCGGCGGGCCGGGTCGACGTCTTCCTTGAGCACCGGACACTTCCGGTAGAACTGATTGAACGCGTCGGCGAGTTCGCGGACGTACGTCGCGACCTGGTGGGGTTCGAAGTCCTCGGCGGCCTCCTCGACGACGCCGGGGAAGCGGGCCACCTTCCGGACGAGCGCGATCTCGGCCTCGTGGTCGAGGACGCTCGCGTCGACGTCGCCGGGGAACTGCTCGACCTCGTCGAGGATGCCGTAACAGCGCGCGTGGGCGTACTGGACGTACGGCGCGGACTGCCCCTCGAAGTCGAGGGCGTCTTCCCAGTCGAAGGTGATGGCCTTCGTCGGCTGTTTGGAGACGATGTCGTAGCGGACGGCGCCGATGCCGACCTGATGGGCGATGCGCTCGACGTCGTCCTCGTCGAGTTCGTTGCCGCGGATGCGGTCGTCGAGGCGCTTCTCGACCTCCTCGCGGGCGCGCTCGACGGCCTCGTCGAGCAGGTCGTCGAGGTCGATGCCGGTCCCCGCGCGGGTGCTCATCTTCCCCTCGGGGAGGTTCACGTAGGAGTAGAGCACCTGGTCGAGTTGCGAGGTGTCCTCACCGAGGAGTTCGAGCGTCGTCTCTAGCTGGCGGGCCTGCAGTTTGTGGTCCTCGCCGAGCACCGTGACGGCGCGGTCGTAGTTGTCGAACTTCCACTGGTGGTGGGCGAGGTCGCGGGTCGCGTAGAGGGAGGTCCCGTCCGAGCGGAGGAAGACGAAGTTCTTCTCGATGCCGTACTCCGAGAGGTCGAGTTGCCACGCCCCCTCTTCGTAGACGGCCTCGTCGAGTTCCTTCAGTTCCTCGACGAGCGTCTGGGTCGGTTCCGGCATGAAGCGGGTCTCCTTGACGAACTCGTCGAACTCCGCGGGGAGGCGCTTCAGACACTCCTTCATCCCGCCGAGGACCTGGTCGACGACGGTCTCGACGCGCTCTTTCGTCTCCTCGTCGCCTTCTTCGAGGCCCTTGAGGATGCGCTGGATCTCCGCTTCGGCCTCCTCGACCTCCTCGCGGTCCGCGTTCTCCAGGAACTCGTTGCCCTTGCGGTAGTAGCGGACGAGGTCGTACTCGATGCGGTCGCGCTCGGGTTCGCTCTCCAGCTCCTCCTCGTCGAAGGTCTCGTAGGCCCACGTGAAGACGGCCATCTGCCGGCCGGCGTCGTTCACGTAGTAGTGGACGTCGACGTCGTGGCCGGCGTAGGAGAGGACGTGCGCGACGGCGTCACCGACGATGGGGTTTCGCGCGCGGCCGACGTGGACGGGGCCGGTCGGGTTCGCGGAGGTGTGCTCGACGACGAGGTCCTCACCGGTGTCGGGGAGGCGGCCGAAGTCCTCGTCGGCGGCCGCCAGCGTGTCGGTGTAGTAGTCGGGTGTCGGCGTGAAGTTCACGTAGGGACCCTGTGGGCTGGCCTCGCCGATGTAGGTGTAGCCGGACGCGTCGACGGCGTCGGCGACGTCGGCGGCGATCTTCGGTGGCGGAGCGCCGACCTCGCTGGCGAGTCGGAACGCGGCGGAGGAGGCGAGCACGGCGTCGACGTCCTCGGGTGGCTCCTCGATGCCGAGGTCTTCGGTCGGGAGGTCGAGCGACGAGAGGGCCGATTCGAGGGCCTCCTCGACCTCCTCGCGGAAGGACAGGAACATACGGATTCGTGGGGGTTCGTGGCTAAAAGGTATTCTGAAAGTGCCTCCCGCAGCGGCCCAAGACACTTACCCACCCCTCGTGTCACACCGACTATGCGTCTCCCACCCGGCCGCGCACTCCTCGTCCTCCTCGTCTGCTCGCTCGTCGCCGCGAGCGTCGCGCCCGCGGTCGGTGTCGGCGTCGCCGCGGACCACGGCGACGGCTCCGGCCCCCACGTCGACGGTCTCGCCTACTTCACTACCAGCGACCCGAGCGCGACTCCACCTCTCGAAGTCGGCTTCTCCGCCGGTGGCGACGGGACGTTCTTCCTCGTGGCCGAGGACGCCGACGGCGACGTCCTCGGACATACGGACGGCCTCTCCTTCTCCGGGTCGGCGGTCGACGGCTTCGAAGTCCCCACTCGGGATAACGTCTCGGGCTTCCGCCGTGTGCGCGTCGCCGCGTACAACGACACGAACGCGAACGGTGCGTTCGACGCCGCCGACACGGCGATGAACGCCTCGACCGGCTACCGGCAGTTCCTCTTCCCGAACCGCTCGGGCGTCGGGAACGTGACGGCCGAACCCGCGGTCGTGACCGGGAACACGAGCGACTACCGCTTCCACGTCCCCGTCGAACGCCAGACGACGCTCCGTCAGGTCGGTCTCTACTACCGCTTCCAGGTCGGATACGGCGGAATCGAAGCGGACGAGGTTACGGTCAGCGTCGGCGACGAGCGCGTCGAGGCGGCGTCTCTCTCCGTTCGACAGGGCGTCCTCGTCGCGAACCTCTCTCAGTCAGTCGAGGTCGAGCAGGGGGAGACCCTCGCCGTCACCGTGCCCAACGTCCGCCCGGCGTTCGGCCCACGCGGAGACGTCCTGGTCGCGTTGAACCCCGAAGACGCCGCGCTGGCAGGGACAGCGTCGGTGACTGAGAGCGTCCGGCCGACGACGTCGACCGTGGACGACCCGGGTCAGGAGCCGCTGTGGATTCTCGGCGTCGTCCAGCTAACTGTTGGTGCGGTCGTCGTCGGGGCTCTCGTCCTCGTCGGACGCGCGATACTCGCCCGGCGGGACTGACCACGTCGACTCGCGATTCGGACAGGCGGGATTCAGGCCGGTTTGCGAACCGGAACCCGCTCGTACGGTTCGGTCGGCCCGTCGAAGTAGTCCGGGTGGAGGAGGTACCCGATGGTTTCGAGGGCGTCGACGAGGCGCGGACTCGGGCAGTTGATCACGTCGCCGTCCATCGCGTACACCGCGTCGTCCTGCACGGCGGAGAGGTTGTCCCACCCCTCGCGCTCGCGGAGTTCGTCCACGTCGCGGAGGGTGTGTTCGAGCGAGAACCCGCAGGGAGAGACGAGGAGGGTCTCGGGGTCGAAGTCGACGATGTCGCCGAAGTCCTCGGGGACGGAGTAGCCGCCGGGTTCGGTGATGCCGTACTCGCCGCCCGCGAGTTCGACCATCTCGGGCACCCAGTGGCCCGCGACCATCGGCGGTTCCATCCAGTCGGTGACGAGCGCGCGGGGACGTCCCTCCTCGGCGACGGCGCGGAGGGCGCGCTCCTCCACGTCGACGATGCGCTCGTGGAGGTCCGCGACGAGTTCCTCGGCCTCCGCCTCGTGGCCGATGGCCGTACCGATGCGCTCGACGTCGTCGAGGACGTCGTCCAGCGAGTGGGGGTCGGTCGTGAGGATCTCGGGGTCGATGTCCATCCTCGCGACGGCTTCCTCGACGACCACGCTGTCGACGGCACAGACGGCACAGACGCCCTGCGTGACGACGAGGTCGGGGTCCACCTCTCGCAGCGTCTCCTCGTCGATCTCGTAGATGACGTCGTGGCTGTCGAGTTGCTCGTTGATGTCCTCGCTCGACCCGTCGGGGTCGACGACGCAGGTGTTCACCCGTGGTTTCTCCCGCGCCTCGGGCGGGTAGACGCACTCGTGGGAGACTCCGACCGGTTCGGCGCCGAGTGCGTAGACGATCTCGGTCGCCGAAGGGAGGAGCGTGACGACGTTCTTCTCGGTCATTACTTCTGTCCTGGGTCGCTCGAAGGGTAAAGGTCCCGCTCGCCTGCTCGACCCCCACTCGCCACGCTTTTCACCGCGCCGACCGAAGTCGGGTCGAACGATGTCTGACAGCGGGGGACCCAAGCAGGTAGACTCGCCGGACTACCACCACGAGAACCACACGGCGGCGCAGACCTGCGGGTGGACCGCCAACGCCCTCCGCGGCGAGGGGACCTGCTACAAGCACGCCTTCTACGGCATCCGCTCGCACCGCTGTATCCAGATGACGCCGGTCGTCCGCTGCAACGAGCGCTGTGTCTTCTGCTGGCGCGACCACGCCGGCCACACGTACGAACTCGACGGCGTCGAGTGGGACGACCCCGAGGCGGTGGTGGACGCCTCCATCCGCCTCCAGAAACGCCTCCTCTCCGGCTTCGGGGGGAACGACGAGGTTCCCCGCGAGCGCTTCGAGGAAGCGATGGAGCCCCGTCACGTCGCCATCTCGCTCGACGGCGAACCGACGCTCTACCCCTACCTCCCCGAACTGATCGACGCCTTCCACGACCGCGGACTCACCACCTTCCTCGTCTCGAATGGCACTCGTCCGGACGTCGTCCGGGAGTGCGACCCGACGCAACTCTACATCTCCGTCGACGCGCCCGAGCGGGCCACCTTCGACTCGGTGGTGGGCGCGATGGAGGACGACGCCTGGGAGAAACTCGTCGAGACCCTCGACGTCCTCTCCCGGAAGGACGAGACGCGGACGGTCCTCCGCACGACGCTCGTCGACGGCGAGAACATGACCAACCCCGACTGGTACGCGGGTCTCTACCGCCGCGCGGACCCCGACTTCGTCGAACTGAAGGGGTACATGCACGTCGGGTCCTCGCGCGACCGCCTCGCCCGCGAGCGGATGCCCGCCCACGAGGACGTCCGGTCGTTCTCCGAGCAGGTCCAAGAACACATGCCCGAACACGGCGTCTTCCGCGAGCAGGAGGTCTCCCGTGTCACGCTCCTCGCCCGCGAGGAGGACACCTGGGTCCCGAAACTGAACCCCGACTCCCAGTTCTGGGAGTAGGACTCCGTTCCAATTCTGAGAAGGTTTCCACATTCGGTAGTATTATACACGGCCATCGGTTAGCCACAGACATGGCCAGTACGACCGGTGTCGCGGTGGACTACGACGAACTCGCCGTCCTGAAGTTTCTCGCGCTGGACGGTGCGCTCCGCGGCGAGGTGAAGGTCTCGTGTACCAACCTCGCCGACCGCCTCGACGCCTCGACGCAGACGGCCTCGCGTCGCCTCCAGGCGCTGGAGGAAGCGGGGTACGTCGAACGCGACCTCGTCAGCGACGGCCAGTGGGTCGCCGTCACCGAAGACGGCGAACGCGCACTCAAACGCCAGTACGAGGATTACCGACGCATCTTCGAGGACCGTCAGGACCTCGCGCTCCGCGGGACCGTCACCAGCGGGATGGGCGAGGGCCGCCACTACATCTCCCTGTCGGGATACACCGAACAGTTCGAGGAGCGCCTCGGGTACACGCCCTTCCCCGGGACCCTGAACGTGGAACTCGGCGACCAGAGCCGTCGCGAACGCTCCGCGATGGAGACGCTCGACGGCGTCCCTATCGACGAGTGGGAAGACGAGGAGCGGACTTACGGGTCGGCCACCTGCTACTCCGCCCGCGTCGAGACCGGCGACGGCGAGACGTACGACACCGTCCACGTCATCGTCCCGGACCGCACCCACCACGACGAGACCCAACTCGAACTCATCGCCCCCGACAAACTCCGCGAGGCCCTCGACCTCGCCGACGGTGACGAGGTGACCGTCCATGTCGAAGACCGATAACCTCGCCGTGTCGGCCGTCCAGCGGGCGGCCGACGCCTTCGCCGCGGGCGAACCGGTGCTCGTCCACGACGCCGCCGACCGCGAGGGCGAAGTCGACCTGATCTACCCGGCCCGCTCCGTCGGGCCGGCGGCCGTCGCCCGCATGCGCAACGACGCCGGGGGACTGATCTGTGTCGCCCTCTCCCACGAGGTGGCCGAGACCTTCGACCTCCCGTTCCTCGCCGACGAGATCGACCACCCCGCCGCGGAGGCCGACCACCTCGGCTACGACGAGCGCTCGTCGTTCTCGCTGACCGTCAACCACCGCGACACCTACACCGGCGTCACCGACGAGGACCGCTCGACGACCATCACGGCGCTCGGTCACGCGGCCGCCGACCCCGAGCACACCGACTTCGCCGACGAGTTCCGCGCGCCCGGTCACGTCCACGTCCTCCGGGCGGCCCCCGAACTCCTCGACGAACGGGAGGGCCACACGGAACTCGGCATCGCGCTGGCCGACGCCGCCGGCCGCGAACCCGCCGTCGTCGTCTGCGAGATGCTCGACGACGAGACCGGCGAGGCGCTGTCGGTCGACGACGCCCGCGCCTACGCCGAGCGCCACGGCTTCGCCTACGTCGAGGGCCGCGACCTGGTCGCGGAACTCGCGTAGTCGCACTGCCGGACGAAAACGGTTAAGGACTGTTTGGGAGAAGTTTCCTGTAGAACTATGAGCGGTTTTCAAGCGATGCGTGAGGCCGGCGACATCGACACCATCTGGCAGAACGGCGAGTTCGTCGACTGGGAGGACGCGACGACCCACGTCCTCTCGCACGGTCTCCACTACGGGACGGGTGTCTTCGAGGGCGTCCGCTGCTACGACACCGAGAACGGCCCGGCCGTCTTCCGCTGGGAAGACCACCTCGACCGGCTGTTCCAGTCCGCACAGCCCTACGAGATGGACATCGAGTACTCCCGCGAGGAACTCACCGAGGCGACGCTCGAACTCCTCGACCGGCAGGACCTCGCCTCCTGTTACATCCGGCCCATCGCCTACTACGGCTACCACCAACTCGGCGTCTCGCCGGGCGACTGCCCGACCGACGTCGCCATCGCGGCGTGGCCGTGGGGCACCTACCTCGGCGAGGACGCCCTGGAGAACGGCATCAAGGCGATGGTCTCCTCGTGGCGCAAGCACTCCTCCAGTCAGATTCCCACGAACGCGAAGACCACCGGTCTCTACGTCAACTCCCTGCTCGCCGGCGAGGAGGCCCGCCGCAACGGCTACCGTGAGGCCATCGTCCTGAACAAGGAGGGCAACGTCGCCGAGGGACCCGGCGAGAACATCTTCCTCGTCCGCGACGGCGAACTCTACACGCCCGGACTCTCGGAGTCCATCCTCGACGGCATCACCCGGCAGAGCGTCATCACGCTCGCCGAGGAACTCGGCTACACCGTCCACGACAACGTCTCCATCTCGCGGGGCGAACTCAACACCGCCGACGAACTCTTCTTCACTGGTTCCGCCGCCGAGGTCACGCCCATCCGGCAGGTCGACAACGTCGTCATCCGAGAGGACGGTCGCGGGCCGGTCACGAAGGAGATTCAGGAGGCCTTCTTCGACGTGGTCGAGTCCGGCGAGCGCGAGGAGTGGTTCACCTACGTCTGAGCTAGTCGAGTAACTCCTCGACGTCCCGTTTGTCCGCGTCGCCGAACCCCGCACTCAGGACGCGGGTGAGTGCGTCTTCGGCGCTCTCGTCGATCTCGATGATCTCCTCGGGTTCGACCTCGACGACGAACCCGGTCGTGATGTTCGGTGACGTGGGGATGAAGACGAGTTCGCGGCCGTCGGCCGTCCGCTTGCCCGTCCGGAAGGCGGTCATCCGCATCCCGTTCCACACCTCGACTTTCACCGGTTTCTGGAACTCCTCGGTCCCCGAGAGGGCGGTCTCGACGGCCATCTTCGAGGCGTTGTAGACGACTCGCAGTCCGGGGAGTCGGTTCATCCAGTCGTCGATGACCTCCTCGACGTACGTCCCGAGGGCCGTCCGCATGAGGTAGCCCGTGGCGAACACCAGGCCGAAGAAGAGGGCGAGGGCGAGGAACACGCGGAGGAGCGGTGACTCGACGGTCTGGAGGGGGCCGAAGCTCGCGATCTGCGAGAACACCCAGTAGACGATGTACAGCGTGACGATGATGGGGACGAGCACGATGAGGCCCGACGCCGCATCCCGCTTCCAGGAGGACATACTCACAGGGAGTGAGTGAGGGACTATCAGCCTTCTTGAACGTGTACGTCCCCCGTCTCGTTCACGCGCCGAGGGTGTCGGCGAGGTCGTGGAGCGTGCGGACGGTCAGGTCGGGGTCGCCGCCGAACGGTTCGGGCGGCGTGTCCTTCCGGTCGACCCAGACGCCCTGCATCCCGGCGTGGCACGCGCCCGCGACGTCGAACCACCCGGCCGAGACGTGGACGACCTCGTCGATAGGCGTGCCCGTCCGGCCGGCGGCGTGCCGGTAGAGGTCGGCCGCCGGCTTGTACGTCCGAATCTCGTCGGCGCTGACCGTGTCCGCGACGAGGTCCGCGACGTCGGTGTGCTCGACCAGCGTCGCGAGCATCTCGGGGTCGCCGTTCGAGACGACGTAGCAGTCGTAGCCCGCGTCGACGAGGCGCTCGACCCCCTCGCGGACGTCGTCGAAGACGTCGAGTTCGTGGTAGACCGCGAGCACCTCGTCTCGCTCCGCCGCCGAGAGGTCCTCGTCGTGGTAGTCGAGGGCGTACCGGAGGGCGCCGCGGTTCAACTCGAAGAAGGGGCGGTAGAAGTCGAGGAAGTTCGCCATGGTCGCGTAGGTGAGCGAGCGCGCCCGCCAGAGCGACGAGACGGCGTCGGGGTCGTCGACGCGCCCGGCGAGCGCCCGCACCGCGGCGTCGACGTCGACGAGCGTGCTGTACGAGTCGAAGGTGACCGTCGAGACGAGGTCGGTGTCGAGTGGCACGGCCGAGTACTCGCGGCCGGAGAGATTAGGTGTTCCCCCGGTTCGACTCGCCGTCCGACTCCACTCACCCGAGAATCGCCCGGAGCGCGAACAGGAGGTTCTCCTTGCGCTCCATCACGCGCCGGGAGAAGTAGGAGAACCACTTCTCGCCGTAGGGGACGTACTGGTAGACGTCGTACTCCTCGGCGAGGTCGAACTGCTCGTCCTCGCGGACGCCCATGAGCATCTGGATCTCGAAGTCGGTCCCGAACTGCTCGTGGAGGTCCTCGGCGTACTCGATCATCTCCGGGTCGTGGCTCCCGACGGCGATACCGCCCTCGAACTCCTGGAACGCGTACTGGAGACACTCCCGGTAGGCCTCGTTCACCCGCTCGCGGCCCTGGTGGGCGACGTCGGCAGGTTCGTCGTAGGCACCCTTCACGAGACGGACCTTCCCCGGGAGGTCGGCGAGTCGTTCGAGGTCGTCGGGCGTACGCTTCAGGTTCGCCTGCACGCAGATGCCCACGCCGCCGTCGTACTCGGTCACCTGCTCCTCGAAGGCGTCGAGGGTCGCGTCGGTGGTCGTGTGGTCCTCCATGTCGATCCAGACGAAGACGCTCTCCTCGCGGGCGTGCTCGACGACCAGCGAGAGGTTCTCGCGGAAGACGGCTTCGCTCACACCGAGACCGAGTTGGGAGGGTTTCACCGAGATGCAGGCGTCGACGCTCGCCTCCTGGATGGCGTCGACGAGCGCCCGGTAGGATTTGGCGTCCGCCTCGGCGGGCGCCCGCTCGTCGTAGTGCTCGCCGAGGAGGTTCATACTCACGGACATAAGTACGTAAAGACATCTGGTACGTTGATATCGTCCAGTGCACAGAGAGCAGCATCACGAAGTTCGTCAAGCGTTTCGAATAGGCGGTTGCCGAGTGATTGATCGAGTTGTCGCCAGCACTCTTCCGCGGGGTTCAGCTCTGGTGAACCCCGCGGAAGGTAACACAGTTCGATCGGAGTATCTTCAACGAACTCTTGGACTCTGTTCGCCGTGAAATACGAGGCGTTATCGAGGACAACGCAGATTTTCTCGCCGAACTCTGTCTGGAGTGCATCCAGAAGACGAATCGTCGTGTCGCTGTTGAAGTTTTCCTCGCAGGGGAGAAAGAACGTCTCATCAGTATCGCTGACTGCACCGAGAAGTTTGATGCTGTCCCACGCGCCCGTCACCGGGAGTGACGGGCGCTCACCCTGGGAAACCATGCGTGAATCAGTGTCGAGAGAACCTGTCGCGTCTGATCAATGGCTAAGATCGTGTATTCGTCGTCCAGGTTGTCGCGCTTTTTTTGAACCCGTCTTGCCATGCTTCCTGTGCTCTCTCATCGGATTTGTGAAACTCCGGCCGGGCTGTCTTCCAGGACAGCCCGGCCTCGGTCATCAATCGTCGAACGTGACGCTCACAGTACTCAACGTCGAATTCCTCGGCGAGATAGTGACGAGCAGTGGAACAGACCACGCAGGCGCGTCAAGTCCAACTTCCTCTGGAGACTTGTGAAGCGCTTCAACGAACTGTTCATGCTCTTTGTCGGAGAGTTTTGAGGGCCTTCCTGAACGGTGTTCGTCGTAGACGACCTCCTCGAACGGCTCGTCGGCGAGCCGTTCGAGTCGATCAAGCCACCGCGAGAGCCAGCCAGCAGTGTATCCATAGCGTTCAGCGACCTCTTGTAGCGTCGCACCGTCTTCTTCAAGGTAATTGATCGCCGCCATGAGCCGTTGTGACGGCTTTTTTCCCTCGACCTCCGCCAAGACCTGGCGGAGGTCTTCGGTAGAGACGTTGTCGAGAGAGGTCATATCGGAGTAACGTACTCTTCTTTGAAGTATTTTTGGCTGACAGTATCAATCGTCGAACGTGACGCTCACAGTACTCAACGTCGAATTCCTCGGCGAGATAGTGACGAGCTAGTGGAACAGACCACGCAGGCGCGTCAAGTCCAACTTCCTCTGGAGACTTGTGAAGCGCTTCAACGAACTGTTCATGCTCTTTGTCGGAGAGTTTTGAGGGCCTTCCTGAACGGTGTTCGTCGTAGACGACCTCCTCGAACGGCTCGTCGGCGAGCCGTTCGAGTCGATCAAGCCACCGCGAGAGCCAGCCAGCAGTGTATCCATAGCGTTCAGCGACCTCTTGTAGCGTCGCACCGTCTTCTTCAAGGTAATTGATCGCCGCCATGAGCCGTTGTGACGGCTTTTTTCCCTCGACCTCCGCCAAGACCTGGCGGAGGTCTTCGGTAGAGACGTTGTCGAGAGAGGTCATATCGGAGTAACGTACTCTTCTTTGAAGTATTTTTGGCTGACAGTATCAGGATGGCCTGGACCCCGCGCTGGTTCAGCGACTCCGCGTGCTGGACGGCGTCCTCGGCGGACTCACCCGCGACGAAGCGGTCGGCGATGGGCGGAATCATGACTGGGGATTCCGCCGGCAACGCCTTATAAGTCGTCCCCGTCCCCGAGTTCTCTCCCGTCGACCGACGCCGAACCCGGTCGCTTATGGGCGGTCCGCGTGGAGTCCGGAACATGAACTGGCTCGCCGTCGTCCTCACGGCGCTGTGGGCGATGTTGCCCGCCTACGTTCCGAACAACGCCGCAGTGCTCGCCGGCGGTGGCCGCCCCATCGACGGCGGTCGGACGTGGGGCGGCAAGCGCATCCTCGGGGACGGCAAGACCTGGCGCGGGACGGCCGTCGGCACCCTCGCCGGCGTCGCCCTCGCCGTCGTGTTGAATCTGGTCGCCGGTCCAATCTCCGCCGCCCTCGGTGTCTCACTCCCGACGTTCCCGCCGGCCGCGATGGTCGCGCTCGCCCTCGGCGCGATGCTCGGCGACATCCTCGCCTCGTTCGTCAAGCGCCGCACGGGGAGAGAGCGCGGGGCCTCCTTCCCGCTGCTCGACCAACTCGACTTCGTGGTGGTCGCGCTCGCGCTCGCGGCCGTCGCCGCGCCCGACTGGTTCGCCGCGACGTTCACCCTGCCCGTCCTCCTCGTCGTCCTCGTCGCGACGCCCGTCCTCCACCTCGTGACCAACGGCATCGCCTACCTGCTGGGGCTGAAGGACGAACCGTGGTGAGCGGCGACCACGGACGAGAAGCGAATCGGTTATGCACGTCCGTGCCTCTCTCTCCAGCAATGGCGAACGACGACCTCATCGAGGCGCTGGTGGACGCGGACGCGGTCAGGTACGGCGAGTTCGAACTCTCCCACGGCGGGACGAGCGACTACTACGTCGACAAGTACCTCTTCGAGACCGACCCCCGCTGTCTGCGCCTCATCGCGGAGGCGTTCGCGGAGAAACTCGACGGCGAGAAACTCGGCGGCGTCGCGCTCGGCGGCGTCCCCCTCGTCGCGGTCACGAGCGTCGAGACGGACACGCCCTACGTCATCGCGCGCAAGAAGGCCAAGGAGTACGGGACGGGCAACCGAATCGAGGGACGCCTCGACGAGGGCGAGGAAGTCGTCGTCATCGAGGACATCGCGACGACCGGGCAGAGCGCCGTCGACGCCGCGCAGGCCATCGAGGAGGCCGGCGCCGTCGTGAACCGCGTGCTCGTCGTCGTCGACCGCGAGGAGGGCGGCGCCGAGAACCTCGAAGCCCACGGCTACGAACTCGACTCGCTCGTGACGGCCGAAGAACTGCTCGCCGCGGGCGAGTAACTCGTCGACCTCCCTCGGTCCGTTCGCACGACTGCCGAGTGCGCCACCGATACGCGTAGGGGTGCTAATTCTTCACACAGATTAATCCGAGATATTCATGCTTGTGGAAACGTGAATACATCTATGAACCGCGCAGAGAAGGCCGCCCTGCAGTTGCAGGCGGTCTCGGTCCTCCGCACGCTGAAGGAGACGCGCACCTACGACGAGCTCGCCGAGGAGACTGGTCTCCCCGCCGGCGACCTCAACCGCTACGTCAACGGGCACGTCCTCCCGAGCGCCGAACGCGCCCGCGAAGTCGTCGACGGCGTCGGCCGCGACACCCTCCGCGACGAACTCGAATCCCGCGTCCGCGTCGACGAAGAGGGGTACGTCGACAACTCCGACGTCGTCTTCGACCAGTCGTTCCTCGACCTCGTCGCACCGGTCGCCAGCGAGTCGCTCGACTTCGACCGGCCGGACGTCGTCCTCACCGCGGCGACCGACGGCATCACGCTCGCGGCCGCGCTCGCGTCCCACTACGACGCGCGCTGTGCCTACGCGAAGAAGACGAAGGAGACTGCCGTCGACGAGTTCTTCGAGGCGCGCCAGCGTCTGGAGTCCGGCATCGAGATCACCTACTACCTGCCCGCACACGCACTCGACGGCGGCGAGTCCGTCCTCGTCGTCGACGACCTCATCCGGTCGGGCGAGACCCAGGAACTCCTCCTCGACATCGCCGGCGCCGCGGGCGCGGACGTCGTGGGTGTCTTCGCACTCATCGCGGCCGGCGAGGAGGGCATCGAACGCGCCCGCGACCGCGTCGAGGCCCCCGTCGACGCCCTCGCACACTTCGACTGACGGCCGATCTGTACACGTCGGTGTATCTTTCTCTTCTTTCTTCAGCCAAGTGTTGCGTAGGTACGCAACACAACTGATAATCCTTAAGTAGGGCACGGTGGATACGCTTGAACACCCAACATGGGGTTCACCGAGACACTCGCAGACTTCTTCGGCTTCGACGAGCACGAGACGGACCTCCGCACGGAGGCGCTCGCGGGCCTGACCACGTTCCTGACGATGTCCTACATCGTCGTCGTCAACCCGTCCATCATGGCGGGCATCGAGGGGAAGAAACCTGGCGTCCTGATTCCGGGCTACTCACACGCCGAGACGGTCCAGATGCTCGCCGTCGTGACCATCATCGCGTCGGCGGTCGCCATCTTCGTGATGGCGTTCTACGCGAACCGGCCGTTCGCGCTGGCGCCCGGACTCGGCCTGAACGCCTTCTTCGCGTTCACCGTCGTCGGGACGCTCGGGGTCTCGTGGCAGACAGCCCTCGCCGCCGTCGTCGTGGAGGGGGTCGTCTTCATCCTGCTCACCGCTGTCGGGGCACGCGAGTACATCATCAGGCTGTTCCCCGAACCCGTGAAGTTCGCCGTCGGGACGGGGATCGGACTCTTCCTCGCCATCATCGGTCTGCAGGCGATGGGCATCGTCGTCGACGACCCGGCGACGCTCCTCACCCTGGGGAACCTCGCGACGAACCCGGTCGCCGTCCTCTCCATCGTCGGCCTCTTCCTCACGTTCGCCCTCTACGCCCGGGGTATCCCGGGCGCCATCATCCTCGGGATCCTCCTCACGACGTTCATCGGGTGGGTGCTGACGGTCCTCGGCGTCACGCAACCGGGCGTCCTCGCGCCCCAGTCGCTCCCGGACGCCCAGTACAACATCGCACCGCTCGCCGGCGCGTTCGTCGAGGGCTTCCAGGGCATCGAGATGTTCACGTTCACGCTCATCGTGTTCACGTTCTTCTTCGTGGACTTCTTCGACACCGCCGGCACGCTCGTCGGCGTCGGCCAGGTCGCCGGCTTCCTCGACGAGGACGGTGACCTCCCCGACGCGGACAAGCCGCTGATGGCCGACGCCATCGGCACGACCATCGGTGGGATGCTCGGCACGTCGACGGTCACGACCTACATCGAGTCCGCGACCGGCGTCGAGGAGGGCGGTCGGACCGGCATGACAGCCCTCGTCGTCGGTCTCCTCTTCCTCGCTGCGCTCGTCTTCGTCCCGCTCGCCGCGGCCATCCCGATCTACGCCTCGCACATCGCGCTGGTCGTCGTCGCCGTGTTGATGCTCTCGAACGTCACCGAGGTCCAGTGGGACGACGTCACTCACGCGGTCCCCGCCGGCCTGACCATCCTCATCATGCCGTTCACGTACTCCATCGCGTACGGCATCGCCGCCGGCATCGTCTCCTACCCCGTCGTGAAGACCGCGGTCGGCGAGTACGACGAGGTCAGCGTCGGCCAGTGGCTCCTCGCCGTCGCCTTCGTCCTCTACTTCTTCGTCCGAACCAGCGGCGTCCTCGCCGCACAACTCTGAGGCCCACCCCTCTCGTCGCCGCTTCCGGGAGGCACTTCACGGGCCGGGACCTCTAGTTCGCCATGTCGAACCTCGAACTCTACGTCCTGCCCGGTTGCCCGTACTGCGCGAAAGTCGAGACGAAACTCGACGAACTCGGTCTCGACTACGAGGAACACGAGGTCCCGCGGTCGCACGCGGACCGCGACGAGGTCGAGGCGGTCAGCGGACAGACCGGCGTTCCGGTCCTCGTCGACCCCGACAACGACGTCGAGGGGATGCCCGAATCGGACGACATCGTGGCGTACCTCGACGAACAGTACGGAAACTGAGAAACCGGGAGAGACCGTTCATACCCGTCGAAAAACGGTCTCGAACGGTCGGAAAACCGCCCTGAACGCTGTCCCCCTTTCTTTGTCTCTCCCGTCGAAGGTCGAGGTGACCATGACCGACCACCGCGTCGTCGTCGCCTTGACCGACCGCGACGCTCTCGACCAGTGCGTCGCCCAACTCCCCGACGCCTACGACGTCGAGACGACCACCTCCCTCGGCGAAGCACGCACTCTCCTCTCGGACGCCCGCATCGCCTTCCTCGACCGGTCGTTCTTCCCGGACGCGGCCTCGCCCGCCGCGTGGCTGGAGACGGTCGACCCCGACTGCCGGGTCGCGCTCGTCACGTCGGAACCGCCCGCGTTCGACCCCGTCCGGGCGGGCTTCGACACCGTCGTCCAGCGACCCGTCTACGGCGACCGACTCCGTGGCGCACTCGTCAGACTCCTGCGACTCGCTCGCTACGACGACTTGATTCGCGAGTACGCGACGCGCGCCGAGGCGTCGGACTGTGTCGAGACGGTCCGGCGTGCGCTCGACGGAGTCGTCTCACACCTCGACGGCCTCGCGTACAAGGCGGCGGTCCGCGACCCGGTCGTCGAGACCGACTCGGGCGGACGTCGAAAAGAACGGACTGGGTCGGCTACGCTTCCTGCCGGTCGGCGCGCTCCTTGAGGAGGTCGCGGAACGCCTCGGGGTCGTCGATGTTCTCGAGTTCCTCGCGCTCGATGATGGCCGTCCCGTCGATGGACTCCTTGCGGGCCTTGTCGACGAAGTAGACCGAGCGCGTGTGGATGACGCGTCCGAGCGACCCCATGATGCGGGCGCGCTTGACGGCGGCCTCGGTGAACGCCGAGTTCCCCGTCAGGAGGCGCTCGGTGTCGTCTTCGCCGACGGCCTTGAACGGTGCGCGGGTCGTCGGGTGGACGTCGAAGCCCGCCCGCGTGAGGACGGTCAGGACGGGTTGGTCCTCGGGGTCGGGGTCCGGTTCCTCGGGCGTCGGGTCGGCGTCGCGGACCTCCTCGGCCCCGCCGAGCACGTCGACTGGGCTGGTGAGGCCGTCGCCGAACAACTCTTCGAGTTGGACGGCTACCTCGATGGAGGCGTTCATGCCGTCCTCGTACTTCGAGACGGTCCGCCGCGAGACGCCGAGTTCCTGGGCGAGTTGGCCGAGGCTCATCTCGGCGTCCTCGCGCTCGTCGGCGAGGATCTCGCTGTCGATGTTGACGTAGAGTCCGCCCGGCGCGGCGTAGATGAGCGGCGGGACCCCTTCGAGGAAGAAGTCCATCGCCGTGTCGGGGCTCAGGACGGGGACGCCGTGACGGAAGTAGACGACGCCCGGTTTCAGTTCCTCGTCGCGGGTCCGCAGGCCGATGACGAGCGGCGTCGCGCGCAGGTACTCGCCGAGTCGTCGCATCTCCGCTCCGGTCGGGCCGTCGAACGCGTCGATGTTCCCCAGGACCTTGAGGAGGACGAGCTCCTCGCCGCGACGGGCCGCGACGTCGAAGCTCTTCGGTCGAATCTCGCACTGGTCACTCACCGTGAACCCCGCGTCTGCGAGCATCGCGGTGACGTTCTCGATGAGGGCCGACCGTGACATACCCTGAGGTAAGTCATTCTCGACATATATGTGTTGTGCCGGCGCCGCCGCGTTCGTCCGTTTCGCGGTCCGTAACTGCCGAAAACGTGTTCGTCACTGCCCGGGCGCCGTCGAAAAGGCTTACCCGACCGCCGCGCTACTCCCGTCCGTGACCGTCATCGGCCTCGACGACACGGACTCGCGCGACCGCGGGATGTGCACGACGTACGCTGCGGTCCGGGTCGCCCGTCGCCTCCGCGAGCAGGGGTTCGCGACGCCGACGCTCCGCCTCGTCCGGCTCAATCCCGCAGTCGAGCACAAGACTCGGGGGGAACGCCGCGCTCGCCGTCCACACCGACGCCGACCCTGAGGCGGCCTTCGACGCGGCCACGACGGTCGTCGACGGCTTCGCCGAGACCGCCGACCCGAACACGAACCCCGGCGTGGTGGTCGCGCCCGTCGAGGGGAGCGGATCTGCCCGACGACCTCGCCGCGTTCGCCCGCGACGCCGTCCGCGACCACCACACCCTCGGCGATGCCGAGGCACTCGTCGACCGACACGGCTTCCGGTCCCGCGGGTGGAAGGCCGGTCGCGGGAAGATCGGTGCCCTCGCCGCCGTCGGGGCGAGTGCGGCCTTCGACGACTGGACCTACGAGTACATCACCTACCGCGAGCGCGAGCGCTGGGGCACCGAACGCGAGGTCGACGCCGAGTCGCTGTTCGCCGCCGCCGACTGGGCCTACCCCGCGGCGTGGGACACGGTCGACCGCGGCGAGGGCGAACCCGTCTGCGTCCCGCACACGCCCGGTCCCATCCTCTACGGCATCCGCGGCGACGACCCCGACGTGGTCCGCGAGGTGGCCGACCGGGTTGACGCCGAACCCGTCTCCGACGCCCAACTGTTCGTCACCAACCAGGGGACCGACGCCCACCTCCGCGACGCCCGCCTCGGCGACGTGGCCGACGGTCGGGGCTACCGCGTCGAGGGCGTCGTCGCCACCGAACCGGAGACCCGCCGCGGTGGCCACGTCTTCGTCGAACTCGACGCGCCCGCCGACGAAGGCGACGCGACACTCGACTGCGCCGCCTTCGAACCGACGAAGCGCTTCCGCGACCGGGTGCGGGCGCTCCGGCCCGGCGACCGCCTCACCGTCTGCGGTGAGGTCTCGCGCGGGACACTCAAACTGGAGAAGTTCTGCGTCCACTCGCTGACCGCCACGGAACGCGTGACGCCGACGTGTCCCGAGTGTGGGAACCGGATGGAGAGCGCCGGTGCCGACCAGGGCTACCGGTGTCGCGACTGCGGGACGACCGCACCGGGGAAGGTGACCCGGCCGGTCCGCCGCGACCTCGCGCCGGGGTGGTACGAGGTGCCGCCGTGTGCGCGACGGCACGTCGCGAAACCCCTGGTCCGCGGTGGGTTCGACGCGCCGACCCATCCCGAAGGGTAGGTGCATCGCCGAGCGCCAGCGAGGCGCAGACCTGTCACTGACGTACACAGTCTCGCGGCGTCGCTCGTGTCCGACCGCTTGCGGGGAGTTCCCACTCACCGATGCCAGTCGACACGATAAGCCTGACGGCCGAATTCGGAGGGCCTTATCAAGAGTTTCGATATAGTTTTCTCTCGTGGATGGACGAATATAAGTGGGAGTAGGCACAATTTCGGGTTGCAATGAGCGACGCTCCCGCACGCGACCCGGTGACGGTCGCCGACAGCGGCGCCGACTCGGACAGCGACTTCCTCGACGAGTTCGAGGTCCGCTGTCGAGTCGTACCCTACGAAGATGGTGACGAGTGTACGCTCTACCCGTCGGACGCCGACGAGGAGGAACTCGTCACGAAGTGGGTGTCGGCGAAGGGCGACTCCTTCGTCGACCTCGAAGAGCGTCGGTAGCCGTCCCCAACAGCCCTCCAGCGACTTCTCTCTCTATTCGCCCTTGAGCCCGTGGCCCGTCAGCGCCACGACCACGTCGTCGTCCGCGTCGACGACGCCGCGCTCGCGGTAGGTGTCGAGACCGGCGACGGCGATGGCGCTCGTCGGTTCGACGTAGAACCCTGCTTCGTGCAGGGCGTCCAGCGCGTCGGCGGTCGGGTCGGCGTCGAGCGCGATGGCGTCCCCGTCCGTGTCGTCGATGGCGTCGAGGATCTGGTCCTTCCGGGCGGGTTCGGCGATCTGGACGCCGTCGGCCACCGCGTTGTCGCCGAGCGCGGCGCCCGTGCCGTGCAGTTCGGCGGCGATGGGTGCCACACCGGCCGCCTGCACGCCGAGCAGTCGGGGGACCGAGTCGACCCACCCGGCGTCGTGGAGCGCGCGGAAACCGCGGTAGGCGCCGAGGAAGAGCGTCCCGTGGCCCAGTGGGAGGACGACGGCGTCCGGCACCTGCCAGTCGCGCTGGGCGGCCACCTCGAAGGCGAACGTGCTCGTGCCCGCGAAGAACGCCGGGTTCCACGCGTGACTGGCGTACCAGCCCTCGCCCGCCTCGACCGCGTCGACGCAGGCGTCCGTCACGTCCTGTCTGGTTCCTTCGACCTGGACGACGTCGGCGCCGCTGGCCTCGATGGCCCGGAGTTTCGCGGGCTTGGCGTCGGCGGGGACGAAGATTCGCGCGTCGATGCCCGCGCGGGCGGCGTACTGCGCGACGGCGGCACCCGCGTTCCCCGATGAGTCTTCGAGCACCCGTTCGACGCCGAGTTCGGCCGCACGCGAGAGGAGGGCGGTGGCGCCGCGGTCCTTGTAGCTCCCGGACGGGAAGCAGTAGTCGAGTTTGAACTGGGCGTCCCACGTCTCCGAGCGGGTCAGTGGTGTCCATCCCTCGTCGAACGTCACCTCGGGAGAGACGGGGACGAACTCCTCGAAGGCCCACAGCCCCCGTTTCGGGTCGACGGCGTCGGGGCCGTGGTCGGGGAGCGGTCGCTCGGCGAAGTCGAGGGCGTGGCCGCACGTACAGCGCCACGGTTCGTCGACGCCGCCCGCGTACGTACGTCCGCAGTCGCGACACGCTAACGCCGCCATCAGTAGGTGGAGACGTTGGTCCCGACCGAGCAGACGTACTCGCCGGAGGCAACCTGCGGGAGGCGACGCGAGCGCCAGAAGACGCCGTCGGAGTCGGCAGTGACCTCGGCCTTCAACTGGCCGAAGACGTCCGTCACGCGGAAGAGGACGTCACCCCGCGACACTTCGTCGCCGAGGTCCTTCTGGAAGCGGACGAGTCCACCGGTCGGGGAGCCGTAGCGGTCGAAGCCGGTCGCACGGGTCTGGGGTTCGGTCTCGACATCGCCGTCGAGGAAGCCGTAGTAGCGCAGGACGTTGAAGACGCCCTCGACGCCGTACTCGATGCTCTCCTCGTCCCAGCCGACACACCCGCCGAGTTCGGGGTCGACGGTGGGGATGCCCTCGTCGGGGGCGGCGCGGGCGAGTTGGCCCTCGGGGCCCTTCTGGTCGAGGATGTGCCCGCAGCCGAACACCTTCGCGAGTTCGAGCGACTCGCGGTGCATCCGGTGGTGGCGGCCACAGCGGACGCGCACCTCGTTGATCATCCTGCTCGTCGACCCCTGGTGGAGGTCGAGGACGTAGTCGGCACGGGTGGCGGCGTCGAAGACCGCGTGGGCGATGCGCTCGGAGGAGGAACCGTCCGGGTTGCCGGGGAACGCCCGGTTCAGTTTCGTGTCGTCGATGGGGTTGCGGTGTTCGGCGACCTGGTAGGCGTGCCAGTTGGTGACGCCGGTGACGAGCACCTGTCCGGAGAGTTCCTGTGGGTCGAGTTGCGGGACGACGCGGTTGACGACGCCGACGCCGTTGAGTTCGTCGCCGTCGCTGGCGGCCTGGATGTAGAGTGTCTCGCCGGATTCGGCGCCGTTCACGACGGCGACCGGGAGACCGATGGGGGTCCCGTCGCGCGTCTCACCGACTTCGAGGCGCCCCGTGTCGAGTTCGCCGGGGTCGGCGCTCGCGGAGCCGAGAGTGGTCATTACTTCGTTGACACCGGGCGAGGATATTGAGCCGTTCGGTATCGTACCGGAACCGAACCGGCTTTACCCCTCTCTACGCACGTCTCGGCCATGAGCGACCGGGACGTGGAGCCAGCGACGGACGCAGAGCCGGGCGCGCGGCCGGGCGTCGCCAACCTCCTCGACGCCCTCCGGGTGCGCGGCCTCGCAGTACAGGGGTTCGCGGGCGGCGCGATGGTCGCGGTAGCCGTCTACTTCGTCTTCGTCGTGCTGAAGGGGGCGGCGAACCCGCTTCGCTACCTCGTCCTCGGGTTCGTCCTCGCGGTGGCCCTCGGTCTCTTCTTCACGACCGTCCTGGTCCTCGTTCGGACGTACCGGCTCGTCCGCCGACTCGACTGAGCCGCGCGATTCGCGCTACTCCACCTGCCCGGCGAGGTCGGCGAGCCGGTCGGAACCCGCACGCGTCCCCTTGGCGATGAGGACGTCGCCGGCGCGGACCTTCGTCTCGGGTCCAGGCTGGACGACCCACTCGTCGGAGGGGTGGACGGACGTGGTGTAGGTCTTCTCCTCGCCGAGGTGCGACTCGGGGCGACGGATGGCGATGACCCGCATCCCGGTCTCGGTCTTCACCTCGGCCTCGCCGAGCGTCGTCCCCGCGAGGTCGCTTCCCTCGGCGACCTCGACGCGGACGATGACCTCGTCGGACTCCTCGACGGCCTCCTGGACGACGACGTGGGTGTCGAGTCCGCGGAGGACTCCCTCGCTGATCTCGAGGGCGGCGTCGCTGATGACCTCCGTCGAGGTCGCGAGATGGACGAGTCCGCGGAGGTTCACCGGGTCGTCCATGTCCTTCGCCGCTCGGAGGACCCACGCCTCGAAGCGGGACTTGAGGGCGTCGACCTCGGCTTCGAGTTCGACGACTTCGGCGGCGATATCCTCCGAGTCGAAGAGGACCGACCCGTAGGCGAGGTCGACCGCGAGTTCGCTCATGTTCTTCATCAGGACGAGCGAGTCGACGGCACGTTCGAGGTCCTCGACCTCGGCCTCGGCGTACTCGGGCGGTTCGTAGGCGGTCCCGGTCGCCGTCTCGTAGACGGTCTCGACACCCCCCTCGGGACCGCGGAGGAGGAGGACGTCGCCGCCGCGGAGCGTCGTCTCCCGGTCGGGGTTGAGGATCCAGTCGCCGTCCTCTCGGCGGATGGCGATGACGCGCACGCCGGTCTCGGTCTCCATGTTGACGTCGCCGAGCGTCCGGCCCGTGTAGTCGCTCCCGGCGTCGAGTTCCGCGCGAACGAGCGTCTCGACGGCTTCGGGGAGCGCGGTCCGGATGGCGTTCGGGACGCCGATGTCCTCGCGGACGACCTTCGCGATGTCGCCGGCCGCGTCGCTGATCTTCTCGGCGGCGCCGATGATGCCGAGGACGGGCGCGAGCGTCTCCGCCTCGTCCGGGTTGCGAGCGGCGAGCATAATACTCATGCGCGCGCGAAGTTGGAGGACGTCCATGCGTTCTTCGAGCGCGAGCACCTCGGCGGCGATCTCGTCGCTCCCGTGGAGTACCGCCGAGTAGGAGAGGTCGATGAGGAGTTCGGCGGTGTCTTTCATCTCCGCGAGGAGATCCTTGACGCTCGCGGGTTCGTACTCGACGTGGCCGGCCATGTTCCGGGGTTGGTCGCGCCGCCCTAAAAAGACACGTGGGGGAGCGTGGTCCGATTTAGGTCGAAAATACCCTCCGTCATTCGTCGAAAAACGCGACGCCATCCTGCGGTTTCACCGACGATTGCTAATGGAAAATCCTTTTCTAAGGGCATGAAGAATCGTCGGGTATGTCCGACGAACTGAAGAAGGGTCTCGAAGGTGTGCTCGTCGCCGAGTCGGAGCTCAGTTACATCGACGGCGACGCTGGCCGCCTCGTCTACCGCGGGTACGACATCGAGGATCTCGCCCGCGACGCCTCCTACGAGGAGGTCCTCTACCTCCTCTGGCACGGCGAACTTCCGACAGCTGACGAACTCGACGAGTTCGAGGCCGACATGGCCTCGAACCGGACGGTCGACGACGACGTCCTCGCGCTCGTCGAAGACCTCGCCGCCGCCGACGAGGAACCGATGGCGGCGCTCCGCACGGCCGTCTCCGCGCTCTCCGCCCACGACCCCGATGCCGACGCCGACCCGCAGGACACCGAGGTCAACCTCGCGAAGGGCAAACGCATCACCGCGAAGATTCCGACCATCATCGCGGCGTTCACGCGACTCCGCGACGGCGACGATCCGGTCGAACCCCGCGAGGACCTCGACCACGCCGCGAACTTCCTCTACATGCTCAACGACGAGGAACCGGACGACGTCCTCGCCGAGACGTTCGACATGGCCCTCGTCCTCCACGCCGACCACGGGCTGAACGCCTCGACGTTCTCCTCGATGGTCACGGCCTCGACCCTCTCGGACCTCCACAGCGCTCTCACCTCCGCGGTCGGCACCCTCGCCGGACCGCTCCACGGCGGCGCCAACCAGAACGTCATGGAGATGCTCCAGGAGGTCGACGAGAGCGGCAAGGAACCCGTCCGGTGGGTGAAAGACGCCCTCGACAACGGCGAGCGCGTCGCTGGCTTCGGCCACCGCGTCTACAACGTCAAGGACCCCCGCGCGAAGATCCTCGGCGAGAAGTCCGAGGAACTCGGCGAGGCCGCCGGGGACACGAAGTGGTACGAGACGTCCGTCGCCATCGAGGAGTACATGAAAGAGGAGAAGGGTCTCGCCCCGAACGTCGACTTCTACTCCGCGACGACCTACTACCAGATGGGCATTCCCGTCGACATCTACACCCCCATCTTCGCGATGGCCCGCGCCGGTGGGTGGATCGCCCACGTCCTCGAACAGTACGAGGACAACCGCCTCATCCGGCCGCGCGCCCGCTACGTCGGGCCGAAGGACCAGGAGTTCACGCCGCTCGACGAGCGGTAACCCGACCGCCGTTTTCCCTCCGGGTTTTTGCGAGCGACCCGGTGACGGGGACCAGAAACCCGAAGAGTGCGCCGCCCGCAGGAACAGTCGATGCAGGAGACCTTCTTCGCCTACGGGACGCTCACCGACCCCGCGACGGCGGACGCAGTCCTCACCGAGTTCGAGTACGCCGGTGCGGCGACGCTGGTGGGGATGGCCGTCGACGAGTCGGGCGAGCACCCGACGCTCGTTCCCGGCGGACGCACCGAGGGCCGACTCCTCCACACCGCCGAGGTTGAGTCACTCGACGAGTACGAGGGCGTCGCCCGTGGGCTCTACCGCCGCGTGAGCGTTCCACTCGACCGCGAGGGCGACGGCGACGTGCAGGTGTACGTCGGCGACCCCGTGATGCTCGGCGTCGACGGGGTTGCGTGGCCGGGAACCGGCCCGCTCCGCGAACGCGTCGAACGCTACGTCGACGAGGAGGACGTCCGAGTCGTTTAGTTTCACTTTCACTGCGCTCCCCTCGTCTTTAAGTTGGCCGGGGCTGTACCGTCGAGTGCAGTCAGTCTCGGAGTGTCACACGCTGGGTCGTATCGTCGGGAGACGCCGCGTCGGTCAGGTTCCCCTTCCTACCGTAGCGGCCGATGACGGACCGTACACCCGACGTTCTCGCTGTCTGGTCAGTATCCTTTTGAGTCGCTCCGTGTACCTTCAGGTATGCTCGAACTCGACGACGTACTCGCCGCGGAGGACCGGATCGCCGACGTGGCCCGGCGGACGCCGCTGGACTACTCGCACACGTTCTCGGCGATGACGGGTGCGGAGGTCCACACGAAGATGGAGATGTTCCAGCGGACGGGTTCGTTCAAGATTCGGGGTGCGGCGAACCGCATTCGGACGCTCTCGGAGGCGGACCGCGAGGCGGGCGTCGTCACCGCGAGCGCGGGCAACCACGCCCAGGGGGTCGCGCTCGCCGCCTCGCGGAGCGACGTCGACGCGACGGTCGTCATGCCCGAGACGGCCCCTATCTCGAAGGTGAAGGCGACGCGGAGTTACGGGGCGAACGTTGTCCTCCACGGCGTCGACTACGACGAGGCACAGGCGCGCGCCCACGAAATCGAGGAGGCCGAGGGACGGACGTACGTCCACGCCTTCGACGACGAGGACGTGATGGCCGGGCAGGGGACGCTCGGTCTCGAGGTCGTCGACGCCCTCCCCGAGGTCGACACGGTGGTCGTCCCTATCGGCGGTGGCGGACTCATTTCGGGCGTCGCGACGGCCGTGAAGGAGCGGAGTCCCGACACGCGCGTCATCGGCGTCCAGGCGGAGGGTGCGTCGTCGGTCGCGGACTCCCTGCAGAAGGGGAACCCGCAGGCGCTCGACGCCGTCGACACTATCGCCGACGGTATCGCCGTCCGGAAGGTCGGCGAGCACACCTTCCCGGTCATCCGCGAACGGGTCGACGACGTGGTGACGGTCAGCGACGACGAGATCGCGACGGCCGTCGTCTACCTGCTCGAACGCGGGAAGACGCTCGTCGAGGCGGGCGGCGCGGTCGGCCTCGCCGCGCTCCTCGAAGGGAAGTTCGTCTACGAGGAGGACGAGGTCGTCGTCCCGGTCCTCAGCGGCGGGAACATCGACTTGAACCTCCTCACGACCGTCGTCATGCGAGGGCTGGTCGACCAGGGACGCTACGTCAAACTCCGGACCGTCCTCAAGGACCGTCCCGGGTCCCTCCAGGCCCTCCTCGACATTCTCGCCGAGGAACGCGCGAACATCTACGCCATCCAGCACGACCGGACGAACCGCGACGTCGCGATGAACGCCGCGGAGGTCGAACTCGACTTGGAGACCCGCGGAGAGGAGCACGTCGCGGACCTCCTCGACCGCCTCGAAGGCGCCGGCTACGACGTCGAGTTGCTCGTCTGAACGCGGTAGGTCACGGTGAGGAACTGCCGGCCCGAGAGCCACATCTCGTGTGTCGCGACGAGGGTGTCCTCTTCGGATTCCTCGTCGGAGTCCGTCCGTGCGTCGGGTGTGTCGGGGGCGTCGGGTGCGTTCGGTGCGTCCGGTGGCCACACCCGAAACGTCTGGTCCACCGGGAGTTCGAACGTGCCGAGCGGCGTGACGAGGTAGAGTCCGGGGTCTCCCGCCGCGGCGGTGGTGAGTTCGAGACCGGTCCCCTCGGCCGTCCCGTCGAAGTGCGAGAGGTGGAGCACCGTACTCAGGTTCGAGTGGGGTAGGGGTGCGGCGATGTTCACGTATCGCTCGTCGTCGGAGACGTGCGACCCGTAGACGGCGACGAACACGGCCGCGCCGGTCTCGGCGGCGGTCCGAACCCAGGCCCGCGCTCCCTCGCGCGGGTCGGCGGCCGAGTCGACGTCGAGGAACTCACTCTCCAGCGTCCACGGCCCGTCGTCCTCCGAACGGGGACCGGGGAGGTTCAGTTGTTCGAGCAGGGACGTCACGGGTGCGGCCAGCGCCGCGCCGAGACGGAAGGGGCGGTGCCAGTGTACGTCGAAGACCATCGCGTAGTCGCCGGTTCGCTCGTAGAACCGCCGGACGGCGGGGTGGACGTCGTCCGGGTCGAAGTCGTCCCGTGCGTAGGCGGCCAGGTCGTCCATCTCGCCGGCCGGTCGGTCGCCGGTCGTGACGCCGCGGCGCTCCGGCCAGTCCGGCCCGACCCGCCAGCGGGCGGTGAGTGGACTGAACGGGGCGTCCGGCACTCGTGCTCGCGCACGGAGCACGCTCCGGAGTGCGACGGCGAGTGCGAGGAGGACGAAGGAGGTGAGAACGCCGAGCCAGGACCGGTCGCGCATACACGTGTTTCGTGCCGCCGGGTGTTGAACGCGACGGCCCGGGCCTGGGACCGGGACCGGGCCTGGGACCGGGACTGGGTGACCCACAGTTAAGTCGCGGGCACGCGTGTATCCCGGTATGAAGCGAACCATCTCGACACCGGACGCACCCGAGGCGGTCGGCGCCTACAGCCAGGCGACGACGAACGGCGACGTCGTGTTCACCGCCGGCCAGATACCCATGACGCCCGACGGCGACCTCCTCGACGACGAACCCATCGCCACCCAGACCCGCCAGTCCCTCGAGAACGTGAAGGCCATCCTCGAAGAGGAGGGGCTGAACATGCAGGACGTGCTGAAGGTGACGGTGTTCCTCGCGGACATCGACGACTTCGAGGCGATGAACGACGCCTACAGCGAGTACTTCCAGGACAACCCGCCCGCCCGCTCGGCGGTGCAGGCCGGCGCACTCCCGAAGGGAGTCGGCGTCGAAATCGAGGCTATCGCCGCCCAGAAGTAGGGACGTGGACGCCCGCACCCGCGACGCGCTGGCGTGGGGTCTCGTCGGCGTCTTCGCGTTCCTCGTGCTCGCGTTGGGGTACCGACTGTTCGGCGGCCGTCTCGTCCCGTGGCCTGCCGTCCTCGCCGTGGCGCTCGCCGTCGGCGGGATCGTGACGGGTGTGGCACACGCCGCCGCGAAAAGAAGGGTTTAAACGCGACACTCCACTACGATTGGATGCGAGTAAGCCGGGATGGCCGAATGGCAAAGCGCACGCCTGGAAAGCGTGTCCCCGTTAGGGGTTCTGGGTTCAAATCCCAGTCCCGGCGTCTTCTCTCTCCGAACTCACACCGACGAGCGCCGCCGAACCCGTTCTGCCACGTCGCGCATCGTCTCGTACTCGTCGTCGGCGTAGGCGATCAGTCGCACGTCGTCGAGGCTCCGCGGTCGGAAGGCGTCGACTTCCTCACAGATGATCGCGGCGCCGTCTTCGAGTGCGAACCCCGCGACGCCACAGCCGATGGCCGGGAGGACGACCGACGTACAGCGGAGCGCGTCGGCCGACTGTGCCGCGACGTCTCCCTGGACGACGTCGAACTCCATGGACGGGGGATGGCCCGCCGCTCCGTTAGCTCTTACCTGTACTTAAATGGCGGTTCGAACGGGCGTCGGCGGCCCGAAATCGACGGCACACGACTCGTCGTCGACAGTGGCTGTCCGTCCGGTAGTCGCGACGCTCGACTGTTTGGTAGTTAGTACCACGGCACTGGCCGTCAGCGAAGATTTATATAGAAGCACATTCAATCAGCGTGTGACTATGGCAGAGCAGCGGATGCAGGGCCAGCCCATGATCATCATGGGTGAGGACGCCCAGCGAGTGAAGGACAAGGACGCTCAGGAACACAACATCTCCGCCGCCCGTGCCGTCGCGGACGCCGTTCGGTCGACGCTCGGCCCGAAGGGGATGGACAAGATGCTCGTCGACTCGATGGGTGACGTCACCATCACGAACGACGGCGTCACCATCCTCCAGGAGATGGACATCGACAACCCGACGGCCGAGATGATCGTCGAGGTCGCCGAGACCCAGGAGGACGAGGCCGGCGACGGCACGACGACGGCCGTCGCCATCGCGGGTGAACTCCTCAAGAACGCCGAGGACCTCCTCGAGCAGGACATCCACCCGACGGCGGTCATCAAGGGGTACAACCTCGCGAGCGAGAAGGCCCGCGAAGAGGTCGACAACATCGCCGTCGACGTCGACCCCGACGACGAGGGGCTCATCCGCTCGGTCGCCGAGACGTCCATGACCGGGAAGGGCGCCGAACTTGACAAGGAACTCCTCAGCGACATCCTCTACCGCGCGCTCAAGAACGTCGCCGTCGAGGCCGAGGACGGTTCGACCGTCGTCGACGTCGCGAACATCAACATCGAGACGCAGACCGGCCGCGCCGTCGGCGAGTCCGAACTCCTGAACGGCGCCGCCATCGACAAGGACCCGGTCCTCGACTCGATGCCCGTCGAGGTCGAGGACGCGAACACGCTCCTCCTCAACGAGGCCATCGAGGTCGAGGAGGCCGAGGCCGACACGAACGTCTCCATCGACAGCCCCGACCAGCTCCAGAAGTTCCTCGACCAGGAGGAGAAGCAGCTCCGCCAGAAGGTCGACCAGATCGAGGAGGCCGGTGCGGACGTCGTCTTCTGTCAGAAGGGCATCGACGACATGGCCCAGCACTACCTCGCGAAGGAGGGCATCCTGGCAGTCCGTCGCGTCAAGAAGTCCGACATCCAGTTCCTCCACAACGTCCTGGGTGGGTCCATCGTCTCGGACCTCGACTCCGTCACCGCCGACGACCTCGGCCACGGCGACGTCTCCCGTGACGAGGAGGACGAACTCTTCTACGTCGAAGGGCTCAGCGAAGAGTCCCACGGTGTCACCATCCTCCTCCGTGGCTCCACCGACCACGTCGTCGAGGAACTCGAGCGCGGTCTCACCGACGCGCTCGACGTCGCGGCCCAGACCCTCACGGACGGCCGCGTCCTCCCCGGTGGCGGCGCCATCGAGGTCGAGGTCGCCGACCGTCTCCGCACGTTCGCGGACTCCGTCTCCGGTCGCGAGCAACTCGCCGTCGAGGCGTTCGCGGACTCCATCGAACTCATCCCGCGCGTGCTCGCCGAGAACGCGGGTCTCGACCCGATCGACATCCTCGTCGACCTCCGTACGGCCCACGAGTCCGGCGAGGAGCGCACCGGCCTGAACGTCCTCTCCGGCGAACTCGAGGACACCTTCGAGGCCGGCGTCGTCGAACCCGCTCACGCCAAGGAGCAGGCGCTCACCAGCGCCACCGAGGCCGCGAACCTCGTCCTCAAGATCGACGACATCATCTCCGCCGGCGACCTCTCCACCGACAAGGGTGAAGAGGGCGGCGCCGGCGGTCCCGGCGGTATGGGCGGCGGCATGGGTGGCGGCATGGGCGGCATGATGTGAAACTCCCGGAGAGTTTCACAACGGCCCACTGAGGGCTCCTCGTAACAGCCACGTCACCCACTGCACCGTCACGCACCGCTCTCTGACTGTTCGCTTTCTTTCGACGCCACGCCCACCACCGACGGGTATCGCGACTTCTCGCAGAGACGCTGCGCTATCCCGTCGACGCGGCGAACGACGCGGAAACCGGCAGGGAGAACGGAGGTGCTCGGTGGCTACTCTTCGTCGACGTCGAGTTCGAACTGCTCGTTCTCGGCGGGCGAGTTCAGGACGACGCTCGTACTCGACTCCTTGATGTCCGCGTCGGCGAGGAGGCGCTTGATGAGTGCGTTCATGTCGTCGGTGTTGGTGAACTTCCCGACGGCGATGACGTCGAATTCGCCGGTGACTTCGTAGACCGAGATCATCTGCTTCTCGTCTTTGAGTCGCTCGGTCACCTCGGGGAGCGCGTCCCCCTCGATCTTCATCTGGAGGATGGCGGTGACGTCGTAGCCCAGTTTGTCGTAGTTGACGATCGGCGTGTACCCCTCGATGACGCCGTCCGCTTCCAGGTCTTTGAGGTGGTTCGAGACGGTCGTGACCGACACGTCGAGTTCCTCGCCGAGGCTCCGGAGACTCGCCCGACCGTTGTCGAGGAGCGCGTTGACGAGTTTCGCGTCGAGGTTTTCGTAGGTCATACACCCCCGTACTCCCTCGGGGGTTTAGAACTTAACGAATGTCCAGTTCTACATTTTGCCGTCCAAGATTTGCGAGCACCGGTACCGCTTTAGTAGTCCAACAGCACAGACTAAGTGACCTAACTAATGACGAACGGAAATGTCGTTGCAGACGGTGGCCTCACCGCGGAGGCACAGAACGTCCTCGACCGCATCGAAGAGGAGAACGTCGACTTCCTGCGGCTGCAGTTCACGGACATCCTCGGGACGGTGAAGAACGTCTCCGTTCCCGCAGAACAGGCCGAGAAGGCGTTCGAGGAGGGAATCTACTTCGACGGGTCGTCCATCGAGGGGTTCGTCCGCATCCAGGAGTCGGACATGCGCCTGATTCCGGACCCGGACACGTTCGCGATTCTCCCGTGGCGCAAGGAGGCGGAGGGCGGCGCGAGCGCTCGTCTCATCTGCGACGTCGTCACGACCGAGGGTGAACCCTTCGAGGGCGGCCCGCGGCAGGTCCTGAAGTCCGTCCTCGACGAGGCCGAGGAGATGGGCTACACGGTCTCCATCGGCCCCGAACCCGAGTTCTTCCTCTTCGAGAAGGACGAGGAAGGAAACGCGACGACCGAACCGCACGACAACGGCGGCTACTTCGACCTCGCGCCCAAAGACCTCGCCTCGGACATCCGTCGCGAGATCATCTACGCCCTCGAAGAGATGGGCTTCGAGATCGAGGCCTCCCACCACGAGGTCGCCGAGGGCCAACACGAAATCAACTTCAAGTACGACGACGCGCTCACCGCCGCGGACAACATCGCGACGTTCCGTTCGGTCGTCCGCGCCGTCGCCGAGCAACACGACGTCCACGCGACGTTCATGCCCAAGCCCATCGGCGAGATCAACGGCTCGGGGATGCACAGCCACATCTCGCTGTTCGACGAGGACGGCAACGCGTTCGCGAACGACGACGACGAGTTCAACCTGAGCGAGACGGCCTACCAGTTCATGGGCGGTATCCTGAACCACGCCCAGGCGTTCACGGCCGTCACGAACCCGACGGTCAACTCCTACAAACGTCTCGTCCCCGGGTACGAGGCCCCGGTGTACGTCGCCTGGTCCGGCGTCAACCGCTCGGCGCTCATCCGCGTCCCCGACGCCGCGGGCGTCTCCGCGCGCTTCGAGATTCGCTCGCCCGACCCCTCGTGTAACCCCTACCTCGCGCTGGCCGCGGTCATCAAGTCCGGCCTCGAAGGCATCGAGAACGACGCGGACCCCGGCGAGCCAGTTCGCGAGGACATCTACGAGTTCGACGAGGAGAAACGCGAAGAGTACGGCATCACGACCCTCCCCGGGAACCTCGGCGAGGCCGTCGCCGCCCTCGAGGAGGACGAAGTCGTCCAGGAGGGACTCGGCGAGCACGTCTCCGAGAAGTTCGCCGAGGCCAAACGCCAGGAGTTCGCGGAGTACAAGACCTACGTCTCCGGCTGGGAGGAAGACCGCTACCTCGAGAAGTTCTGAACCGCGGGGACGCCCACCAGCCCCGCGCCGCCGAACAGACTACACAGCACTACGGCCCACGACGGCATCGCGACCCGGAGCGCGGCGACGCTGATCGCGCCCACGACGACGAGTCCGACGCCCGTCGCCACCGTACTCGCCCCATTTTCCGGGAGGTCCTCGCGTACCGCGAGCCACGCCACGAGCGCGCCGAGTGCGAACCCCGTCCCGACGACGCTGTCTCGGTTCGCGCCGGTCAGGACGAGCGCGGCGACGCCGACGGCGACCGCGAACACGTACCCGAACACGACGCGCTCGCGAGTGAGGCGGACGACGGTCCACGCGAACGCGGCGCCGAGCAGGAGTCCGACGACGACGTCGAGGAGGTAGTGGACGCCGAGGAAGAGCCGCGTGAACGAGACGAAGACGGCGATTCCGGCGGCCACGGCGTAGCGCGCTCGCTCGGACCACCGGCCGAGGAGCGCTCCCAGCGACCCGTAGATGGCGGCGCTCCCGGTCGCGTGGCCGCTCGGGAAGGCGAAACTCTCCTTCGGGACGAGCGTGACCGCCGCCGGCGGACGCGGGAGGCCGAAGAACGCCTTCGCGCCCTCGACGAACGCGAGGACGCCGACGGCGACGGCGAGGACCCGTGCTCCGTCGCGAGTCGCCAGCAGTCGGTAGCGCGGGCCGACCCAGTAGGCGAGCGTCGCGGTCACCATCAGGAACCAGGGGTCGCCGAGTTGGGTGAACGCGAAGAGGAGCGGGACGAGCATCTCGGGGACGAGCCCCGACAGGAACTCGGTGAGGCCAACGTTACGCATCGTTTAGCGTTTCGAACGGAACCAGCTCATCGCTTTTCCGGGTACGTCGGCGGCGCTGAACCCGGCGCCGACGAGCACCATCAGGGTGTAGAGTCCGAGCGTCGAGAGCCAGATTACGACCATCGCGAGGATGGCCCACCCGCCCGAGAGCAGGTAGAAGGCGCCCAGCGTCATCGCCGTCCCGTACAGGAGGACGAGGTACGGTCCCCACCCGCGGGCGTGGTTCCGGCGGACGCGTTGCTCGACGTACTCGTGGAGGTCCGCTTCGAGGTCGTCTCTCGAGACCGTCTTCCGGTCGAGACGTTCGCGGACCTCCCGCAGTTCCTTGGCCATCTCAGTGACGTCCGGCGCCGACTCGGGGCGTTCGACCTCGACGTCGGCGTCGGCTTCGTCTTCGGTGCGTCCCGCGAGCACGGCGTTGAGTTCCGCCCCGAGCATGATAACGATGCCGCTCACGTACAGCCAGGTGACGAAGAGGATGACGGCGCCGAGCAGTCCGTATATCTCGTACTCGTCGGCGTAACCGGCGTAGAGTCGGAACGCGTGGGTCAGCACCGTCCACCCGACGGCGGCGAAGAGCGTGCCCGGCCACACTTCGGCGAGTTCGAGTTCGGCGTCCGGGAAGACGTAGAACATCGGGAGGAAGACGACGAAGAGCATCACGACGAGCACCACGACGCCGACGACGCCCGCGTAGGGGACGACGTCGAGGACGGGCACGAGGATGCCGACCGCGACGGCGGCCCCGGCGGCCACGGCGATAGAAACGAGGACGACCAGCGCGTCTCGGAGTTGGTCGAGGATGCCCTCGACCTCGGTGACGCCGTAGACGGTGGAGAAGGCGGTGTCGAGGCCGCGGAAGAGTTTGAGGCCGGACCAGAGCAACAGCGCGACGGAGACGACCGTCGCGCCCTGTCGGCCGTCCGGGTTCTGGAGTGCGTTTTCGAGGAGCCGTTGGCCACTCTCCGCGAGGACGCCGGCCGTGGCGTTGGCGACGGCGTCTGCGAACCCCGCCCCGACGTACGACCCGACGGCGACGACGAGCAACAGGAGGGGGATGAACGAGACGAACGCGTAGTACGCGACGGCCGCCGCGAGGAAGGTGATACGGTTATCCTTCGCGTCTGCGGCGACGGCGCGGACGAGCCCGGTGGCGGCGGCGAGACGACTCACGCCAACTCGTTCGCTACCGCCCCACTAATAACCTGTTTAGTTCGCCGCGAGGACGGCCTCGCGAATCTCGCCGACGTCGGCCTCGGTCTTGAAACGCGTGCCCCCGAAGTGGGTTCGAGAGGCCTCGTGGCCGGCGTCGCGGAGCACCGCCAGGAAGTCGTCCATCGCGATGGCCGACTCGCCCCAGCGCTTGTACAGTTTGTGTTGGTTGTAGTGGAACGGGACGTGCAGTTCGTCGGCGATCGTCTCGAGCGTGTCTCGCGCGCGGTCGAAGCGACCCATCTCCTCGGAGAGGTGTTCGCGGACGTCGCGGACGAAGTCGGCGTCGTGGGCGGGGCCGAGCCACACCGGGCCGGCCGTGACGACGTTGTCGCCGCCGCAGTGGGGACAGCCCTGGCGTTCGCCCTCGAGGAGACCGTACTCCCACTCCCGGTAGAGACACTCCGGGCAGTGGTGGACGTTGCCGAGTTCGTCGAGGGCGGCGTCAGCGTCGGTCGCCCGGTGGTCGAGTTCGAGGTAGGTCCGGACGTAGTGGTCGGTGACGTGCGAGAGGACCGGTCGGACGCCGACGTCGTAGCGGGCGGCCGTGCGCGCGAGCGTCGAGAGGAGGACCCGAAGGCCCATCTCGGCGTGGTCCTCGGTGTTGCGGGGGACCGCGCTGTAGCGGCGGACGCCGCTCTCGAAGTGGGCGCCACACAGCGGGGCGGTGTCGGTGGCGGTCACACAGACGAGGTCCCGGGTGTTGGCGAACGCCGCGTCCGCGAACGGGACGGGCGAACCGAACGGGTCGACGTCGACGACGTCGAACACCCGGTCGACGTCGTGGAGGACCGCGTTGGCGTCCTGGAGGAGAACCTCGCCCTCCAGGTCGTTGCGGTCGAGGTTGTCGCGCGCGAGCGAGACGGCGTCGGCGTCGACGTCGGCCATCGTCACGTCCCACCCCTCGGCGGCGGCCCGGACTCCGCGGATGCCGCTGGCCGCGGTGGCGTCGAAGTATCGTTCGGCACGCTCCTCGCGGTCGCCGAACGCGCGGAGGACGGCGACGGTGATGTCCCGGTTCAGTTCCTGGTCGGGGTTGAAGAAGACGCCCGACGCGGCACCCTCGCCGCCGCCGGAGGCTTCGGGGACCTCGATGGAGACGGCTCCCTCGGATACGTCCATACCGGACCGTGGGTGTTGTGACGAAAAAAGGAACCGCAAGTGGCCGGGGATGAGTGGCCCCGGCCGCGAAAACGACGTCGGTCGACGTGGTCGGGGAGTCAGTCGTCGGCCGTTCCTGGTTCCTCCTCCTCGCGGTCCTGCGAGGTGATGGGGTCGGCCTGGTCGTCGCTGTACCCCTCCGAGCCCTCGATGCGCTCGCGGGCCTCGGGGTCGAAGCGCTTCTCGATTCCCTGGTAGCGACTGACCAGCGAGAGGTCGTGGTGGGACTCCGTCTCGTGGCCGAGGTAGCGGTCTTCGAGGTCGAACTGCGCCTGCTCGGCGTTCTCCCCGATGTTCTTCATGTCCTCGTAGACCGCGTGGGCGCCGGAGTGCAGCGCGTAGAGCGTGATGAAGATGTAGTCGTATCCGAGGTCGCCCAGTTCCTGGAAGGTGAGCGGGTCCTCCTCCTCGGACCACGCGAACGACGAGGAGTAGTTGAACGCCAGCGAGAGGTCCGGGTGCGTCTCGTGGATGGTCTCGGCGTACTCGACGGCGTCCTCCCGACTCGGGTCGGGCATCTCGGGCCAGACGAGGTCGACGCCGGCGTCGGCGTACATCCGGCCGCGTTCGAGGTGCTCTTCCCAGTCGCCGTTCGCCGAGCCGTAGGCGTCGGTCCGGGCGATGACGACCGTGTCTTCGGACTGCTTGGCGTCGACGGCGGCCTCGAAGCGGGCCTTGGCGTCCTCGCGGGAGACGATCTTCTTGCCCGCGATGTGGCCACAGCGCTTGGGCGTCGTCTGGTCCTCGATGTGGACGGCGGCGACGCCGGCCTTCTCGTACTCGCGGACGGCCCGCCGGACGTTGTGGATGCCGCCGTAGCCGGTGTCGCAGTCCGCGACGACCGGGAGGTCGGTCGAGTCGACGATGCGCTTCGCGTTCTCGACCATCTCGGTCATCGTGACCATCTCCAGGTCCGGGAAGCCGAACTGGCCGAGGACCGTGGAGTAGCCGCTCATGTAGGCGGCGTCGAGCCCGGCGCGCTCGGCGAGGCGGGCGTCGAGCGCGTGGAAGATGCCGGGCGCGAAGGTGTAGTCCTGCTCGTCGAGCAGTTCGCGGAACTCCCGACCCGCGGGGTTGTCGATGTCGCGGGCGGTGTAGTCGGGGTAGTCCTCGTCGCCGCTCATCGTCCGTCCTCCGTGAGGCGGTGGCTCCAGACGTCCTCCTCCATCGTCTCGCGACGCTGGCGGGCGTCGGTCGTCGGCTCGTCGTCGTTCAGGTTGGGAATCGCGGGCAGTCCGGTGTTCTCGGCGTCGGTGTAGTGTCGGGTCATGTTGGTGGGGTTCGGGGTCGTCTGTGGAAGTCGTCGGTCGATGCGTCCGTCGCGGCGTGTTTGGGGTGTACGGGTACGGACATCGCATCCGGGAAGACCGCCTATTCTTAATTAAAGTTAATGTTAGATTGTGTTTCCAGTGTGCTACACTCATTAACTATCATTAAGGACTGGTTCGGTGGACGGTGGACCGAACCCGTTTTACTCGTTCGCGGCGAATCGAGAGGCGTGACGGCCGTCGACGACTGGCGCGCGGCGCTCTCGGAGACCGGCGAACTCACGCCGCCGATAGTCGAACGTATTCTCGACGTCCACGGCGACCGCGGCCAGCGGGCCATCGAGGCGGTCTCGGAGGGGCGCGTGAAGGAGTACCGGGACTTCACCGTCGTCGTCGGCCACTCGGACGAGTACGTCGTCGAGGACGGTGGCTGTACCTGCGAGGACAGCCAGTACAACCTCGACCCCGCGGACCCCGAAGAACGCTGCTGGCACGCCCTCGCCGCCGACATCGCCGAGCGCGTCGGCGAGGTCGACTACCACGACATGTGGTACTCCGAGGTCCGCGACTTCCTCTAACCCGGCCCGTACCGTTTTCTCCCTCGGGTGCGCGTCGTCGGGCATGGAACGACGTCGCTTCCTCGCCACCGCCGGGGCCGCCTTCGGCGGCCTCGCTGGCTGTAGCGCACCCACGAAGTCACCGCGTCGACGCCTCGACAACGGGAGTTTCGAGGCGGGTCTCCGCTCGTGGTCGGTCGGGACGGACCTCCCGACGGACCCGAACACTGGTGGGCCGGTCGAGACCGACGTCCGCGTCACGGGCGAGCGTGCGTCGAGCGGCGAGCGCGCGCTGGAACTGTCCATCGACGGTCGCCAGGACGACGGGATGGTGTGGGTCCAACAGCCCGTCGACCTCGGGCACGGGTCGACGCTCGCCGTCGACGTCTACAGCCCACAGGAGTCGTTCAACACCATCACGAAGGTCGCGGCCTTCGCCGGTCCGGACCGCGTCCTCCGCGAGAGCGAGTTCGACACCTCACGGGCCGTCGAGGACCACGGCGGGTGGAAGACCTTCGAGTACCCCGTCGACGGCGACGGCCTGGGCGTCGTCGCGGTGGGAATCTCGGTCGTCTGGGAGACGGAAGTGACGCGGTGGGTGGACGACGTTCGGTTGGTGGACTGACCCCGACGTGATCGAGCACCGGGACACAACTCAGTTATCCGGCCCCATATCTCGACAACGCCGGCCATATCTGAGAAACGGGCCGAATATCGGCCCAACTCGGCGTACATCTCGGAAACGGCGGCGATAACTGAGAAACGGAGTGGCCGCGTCGCTCGTTTCGCTACGCGTCCGACTCGACGCAGATGTCGACGAAGTTCCGGAGGATTCGGAGGCCGGTCTCGCCGGACTTCTCGGGGTGGAACTGGGTGCCGAAGACGTTGCCCGCCTCGTTGGCGACGATACTGGGGAAGTGGACGCCGTAGTCGGTGGTCGCGACGACCGCGTGCTCGTCGTCGGGTTCGGCGTAGTAGGAGTGGACGAAGTAGGCGTACTGTCCGTCCACCCCGTCGACGAGCGGGTGGTCGCGCTGGACGTCGAGTTCGTTCCACCCCATGTGCGGGACCTTCACGTCGAGGTCGGCGTCGAAGCGGACGTTCGTCCCGGGGATGAGGCCGAGACCGTGTGCCTCGCCCTGGCCGGCGCGGGTGGACTCCTCGCTACTGTCGAGGAGCATCTGCATCCCGAGACAGATGCCGAACACCGGCTTGCCCGCGTCGGCGGCCTCCGCGAGTGCGTCGCGGAACGGCCCGGCGTTCTCCATCCCCTCGCTGAACGCGCCGACGCCCGGGAGGACGATGCCGTCGGCGTCGTCGAGGGCCTCGGGGTCGTCGCTGATGGTCACGCTCGCGCCGGCCCGTTCGAGACCACGGGAGACGCTGCGGAGGTTCCCCAGTCCGTAGTCGACCACGACGACCGAGGCGTCGGTCTCCTCGGGTGCGGTCTGCCGCGTACTCATACCCGTGGGTAGGACGAGCGGGGGCAAGTCGCTTTCCGTTCGCGCGGGTGTCCTCGAACGTGCTCACCCCGGAAGGAAAAATCTTATTCACATCCTCACGTATTCGTAGGTGACCACATGGTCCAACGACGTGACTTCCTCAAATCGGCGGGTGCGGTGGGCGCCATCGGCCTCTCCGCAGGGTGTATCGGGAACTTCGGTTCGCAACCGTACGGCGACGGTACGGTCACCTTCGTCATGTCTCCGTCCGAGCCACAGGAGTACATGATGAAACAGTACAAGCCGGTCAAGCAGTTCCTCGCGGAGAAGACGGCCTCGAACGTCGACGTCAAACTCCAGTACGCGGCCGACTACACCGCGGTGCTGCAGGCGCTCGGGAGCGGGAACGCCGAGATCGCCGAGACCGGTCCGTTCGCCGCGGCACTCGGCGTCAAGGCCGAGAAGGCGAACATCGCGCTCCAGCGCTACGCCTACGGCTCGTGGGACTACTCCAGCGTCATCGTCACGCGGAAGGACTCCGGAATCGAGACGTTGTCGGACCTGAAGGGCAAGAAGATCGCCTTCGCGGACATGACCAGCGCCAGCGGCTCGCTCTACCCGCTCTACCAGCTGAAACAGGCCGGTCTCGACGTCGGGAAGGCTCCCCGGAGCGACGAGGGCGCCGACTTCTCGGCGACCTGGTCGAGTCACGCCCAGGCGTTCCAGGCGATGAAGAACGGCCAGGCGGACGCCTGTGGCGTCGGTCGATTCATCACGGTCAAGGACGCCGACGAGAACGGCGACGGCGAACGCGACTACAAGGACTTCGTCCAGGAGGTCTCCCGGTACAAGGGCATCCCGCGTGCCCCCGTCGTCACGAGTCCGACGCTCTCCACGGAGAAGAAGGAGAAACTCGTGAGCATCCTCGACGGTGCGCCGAACTCGATGTACTACGGGGCCGACGGGAAGGAGGGGACCAACGACGACCTCTGGTTCAGCAAGATGCGACCTGCCGATCTGAAGACCTATCAGCCAGTCATCGACGTGGCGAACGACCTCGGTATCAGCACCGACCTCCTCAGTTCGGCCTGAGACACGCCCTCACGTCTCGGGCGTCTCTCGACTCCGGAACCCTCAAACCGATTCACTCCGTTTTCCTGAACGAATGCCGGCCGTATCAGTGGAGAACCTCACGAAGGTCTACGGGGACACCGTCGCACTCGACGACGTCTCGTTCGAGGTCGACGAGGGTGACTTCGTCGCCGTCCTCGGCCCGTCGGGTGCCGGGAAGTCGACACTCCTGCGTATTCTCAACGGTCTCGCCGACCCCACCGAGGGGTCCGTCTACATCGGGGACGAGGAGATTACGGGGGCACGCAGCGACATCGCGATGGTGTTCCAGCAGCACCACGTCATCGAGAGCATGAGCGCCTACCGCAACGCGCTCACCGGCGGTCTCTCGCGGGCGGGACTCCTCGAGAGTCTCCTCGCCTGGAACGACGAGTCGGACAAGGAGGCCGCACTCGAAGCGCTCGACACCGTCGGCCTCCTCGAAGAGGCCGAACAGCGCACTGGGTCGATGTCCGGCGGCCAACAGCAGCGTGTCGGTATCGCCCGCGCGCTGGTCCAGCAACCGTCGCTCCTCATCGCCGACGAACCCGTCGCCAGCCTCGACCCGAAGGCGGCGGCCGAAGTGATGGGCTACATGCGCGATGCGGCCAAGGACCGCGGGCTAACCACCATCGCCAGCCTCCACCAGGTGAACATCGCCCGCGAGTTCGGCGACTACTTCGTCGGTATCCGCGACGGTGAAGTCGTCTTCGAGGGCAGCAAGGAGGAACTCACCATGGAGGACGTCGACCGCATCTACTACGAAGAAGACTCGGAGACGAAGCGAATCGAGACATGAGCACGGAATCACGCATCAAGTCGGCACTCGACCGTATCGAACGACACCAGCGCGTCCGTCGCGCCCTGACGATCCTCGCCGTCTTCGTCGTCCTCGCCGTGACGGTGTGGGGACTGACCCACATCGGCTTCACCATCGCCGAACTCTGGCGACAGCGCAACGCGTTCATCGACTCGCTGTACGGCTTCACCCACCCGGCGTTCGGTGACCTGCCACGCATCGCGCAGGCCAGCATCGTCACCATCATCGTCGGTTTCACCGGGACCGTCATCGGCTTCCCGCTCGCGCTCCTCTTCGGCGTCCTCGGCTCCGAGCGCGTGACGCCGTTCCCCTTCAACTTCCTCTTCCGCGGGACGATGTCCACCATCCGGGCCGTCCCCGCACTCGTCTGGATCCTCATCTACGTCCCGCTCGCGGGTATCACGCCCGTCTCCGCCGTCCTCGCGGTCGCGACGGACACCGTCGGGAACCTCGGCCGGCTGTTCACCGACGAACTCGAAGAGATCGACGAGGGGCCCATCGAGGCCATCCGCTCGACCGGCGCGTCCGAACCGCAGACCGTCGTCTTCGGGATGCTCAGTCAGGTGTTCACCTCGTTCATCGCGTGGACCCTCTACATCCTCGAGATCAACGTCCGCATCGCCATCTCGCTCGGTGTCGTCGGCGCCGGCGGGATCGGTCGCTACATCCAGTCGAACATCGGTCTCCTCCAGTTCCAGGAGGCCGCGGCGGGCATCATCATGGTCATCGCCATCGTGCTCTCCGTCGAACTCGTCTCCTCGCGACTCCGCTCGCGACTCCGCCCGAGCGAGAACGAGGAGGGTGGCCGCGGCATCGTCGACGCCATCAAGTCACTGTTCGACGCCGACAAGTGGGCCGGCAGCGGTGGCGGCGGTTCGAAGTAACGCCGCTCGACGCTCGCTCCGTTCTCGCTCCTTTCCCGTTCCTTTCCCGTCCCTTCTCCCGCTCCCACTCCCGCTCCGTTCCCGCTCTCGTTCTCGACGACTCGTTCAGAAGTCGCCGAACGTCGACTGGCCACCCTCCGCGCCGGCGATGGTGGCCGCCTTCTCGATGGTCTTCTCGAACGTCTCCCGCTGACTCCGGTCGTACAGCGTCGCGGCCGGGTGGACGCAGACGAGGACGTCGTGGCGCTCGCCGGCGATCTCGACCGTCTCGACCGTCCCCGCTTCCTTCGTGACCGCGACGTCGCGGCCGAGGAGGTGCTGGCTCGGCACCTTCCCGAGAGTCACGATCACTTCGGGGTCGACGAGGTCGATCTCGTGTTCGAGGTGGGGTCGACAGTTGGCGAGTTCCTCGTCGGTAGGGTCGCGGTTCTCCGGTGGCCGACAGCGCACGCAGTTGGTGATGCGGACGTCCGAACGCGGGAGTCCGTACTCGCCGAGCACGTCGTCGAGGACGTCGCCCGAACGCCCGACGAACGGAGTCCCCTCCTCGTCTTCCTGTTCGCCCGGGGCCTCCCCGACGAACAGGACGTCCGGGTCCTCGGGACCAGTGCCGTTGACGATACGGCGTCGCGACTCGACGAGGTCCGGACAGCGCGAACAGCCGGAGACCTCCAGACCCTCCATGTGTTCGAGGTCGTCGTCTGCGCTCATACTGGAGGCGACGACCAGCGGCGGGTTAAGCGTCGTGGGTCCGGCGCAGGTCGTCGGCCGCCCGGGCGGCCAGGCGTGCGACCCGGAGGGGTTCGGGTCGACCGCTCCCCTCGGGCGTGTGCGCGCTGACGACGCGGGCGGCGGTCTCGTCGTCGCAACCGACCGCCCGGACGAACACGCGGTCGTCGCCGACGTCGACGGGACGGCGCGGTGGCTGTGCGCGGTAGGTGTCGAGTCGCCGGGCGAGTGCTTCCCCGTCGAACTCCCGGGCGAGTGCGTCTTCGAGTCCCTCGCTCTCCTCGAAGGAGACGGAGAGGACCGGAATCCCGACGACTTCGTGGAGTGTGTGGAGGTCGACGAGGTTGTACCACGCGGGTGCGACACCCGCCACCAGGAGGTGACGGACGTCTTCGCGGCCCAGTTCACGAAAGAGAGAACGAATCGCTTCCGTCGCGTCAGTCCCACCGACGCGACAGGTCTCGTACGCGAATCCGTCGACGACGCGGTCGGCGCGGACGACGGCACCGCAGAGGGTGCTCCGCTCGGCGTCGGGGCCGAACGATTCGGCCACCCCGAGCGCCCGCGTCCCCCGTTTCACGGGTCAGTCCTGCTTGATGTCCTTCAGTCGGTCGAGTAGTTCGTCGTTCGAGGCACCGATCTCGAAGTCGATTTCGCCCTCGTGGGCGTGTTCCTCCGATTTGACGCTCGAATCGTCGTCGACGTCCCCGGAGTCCAGCTCCTGACGCTCCTGCTCGGACTCGTCGTAGCTGCCAAAGCCCATGGTCACTCGTATATACGGGTTACGGCCACTAAAATGAACCGCCTATTTATTCGTGGCGCTTCGAGACGACTGTATGGACGTGATCGAGGTCACACGCGAGGCGGAGACGTTCACTTGTAACGCCTTCCTGGTCGCCGAGGGGACGACCACTCTCGTCGACGTCGGTGCGATGCCCGGCGTCGAGGACGTCGTCGCCGACCACGTCGACGAACTCGACCGGGTCGTCCTCACCCACCAGCACCGCGACCACGTCGCGGAACTCGACGCCGTGGTCGACGCCTTCGACCCCGACGTGTACGCGTACGCCGACCACCCCCTCCGCACTCACGAACTCGACGACGGCGACGAGGTGACCGTCGGCACCGAGTCGTTCGAGGCGGTCCACTCGCCCGGGCACGCCGACGACCACCTCGCCTTCGTCTCCGAGACGACGCTGTTCAGCGGCGACGTCGTCGTCCACGACGACAGCGCGTTCGACTACGGGAGTTTCGGACGTACCGACCGGCCGGGACAGTCCCGCGAGGAACTCATCGAGAGCATCCGGCGCATCCTCGACCGGATGCCCGAGGGCGTCGAACACATGTACGCGGGCCACGGCGGCGTCTTCCACGGCGACGTCCGTGACGTCGTCGAGACGGCACTCGAACGCGCGGAGGAGCGCGAACCGAAGTATCCCGACGAGTAGGGGACGCGGACGGCGCCCGAACGCTTACCCCGCTCCCGGGCGACCCCACGACCATGCCCGGCGCAATCTTCCTCGAAGGCGAGCGCGTCGCCCTGCACACCATCGAGGAGGCCGACCTCGGCTTCCTGCAGCGGACCATCAACTCGCCGGCGGTCCGCAGTCACCTCACGGTTCGGACGCCGAAGAACGCCCGACAGGAGCAGGAGTGGTACGAGCAGGTCGTCTCGTCGAACGACTCCGTGAACCTCCTCGTCTGCGTCGACGGCGAGCGCGTCGGCACCGTCTCGCTCGACCCCATCGACCACCCCGACGGGAGGGGCGAACTCCACGTCGCCCTGGCCGAGGACTTCTGGGGTGAGGGTTACGGGACGGAGGCGGCCGAACTCCTCACCACCTACGCGTTCGACGAACTCCGCAAACACCGCGTCGTCGCCCGCGTCTTCGCCGGCAACGAGCGCTCGAAGCGCGTCTTCGAGAAACTCGGCTTCCGCCACGAGGCGACCTTCGAGGAGGCGGCGTTCAGGGACGGCGACTACGTCGACGTCGACCTCTTCGCGGTCCTCGACCGCGAGTGGCGAATCCGAGAGGAGTCGAGCGGGTAGCCTCACTCGGCCAGCGGTGCTACGGCTCTCCGGTGGGTGGCGTCGCGAGAAAGTGGGTGTGGGGTGTTCCGACTCCGAACGTCAGGCCGCGCGCGCTTCCTTCGCCTTCGGGCGGAGGTTCTTGTAGCCGCACTTGCGGCACTGGTCGGCGTCTTTCGGGTTCCGTGCGTTGCAGCGCATGCAGATCTGCTTTTCAAGGAGACGCTCCTCGATGCTCTGGCTCATGGACGTGGCTTCGGCGGCGTCGCGTTTAAGCGTTTAGGAACGCGCCTCGTCTTCTCGGCTGGACGCGACACCGTAGCAAGCCCTCCTCACTCCGTTCGCTCGTCGCCCGTTGCGTGAACGAAGTGAACGCAGGCTCGTGAGACGCGACGCGTCTCACGGTGTTGCAGAGTCCACCAGGTCCGCGAGCCTTACGGGCCTCACTCCGTCTCGCCGGCGTCTAAGTACTCCTGCTGTATCTCGACGACTTCGGCGGACGTCTCGCACTCGCTGTACCGCCGGAGGGGTTCCTCGTTCAGTTCGAGGAAGGTGTGGCCCCAGCGGAACTTCGAGAGGAGGTCCTCGGCGTGCTCGCGCTCGCCGAAGATACAGAGCGCGCCCGCGAACGCCTCGACGGTGTTCAGCCGGAACGGCTGGCCGTAGCTCACGGGGTTCGCGGCGACGAGGAAGGGGAGCGCGCGGTGTTCGCCGGCCATCTCGAACATCGCCTCCTCGGCGGTCTCCCACGAGCAGTCGAGCGCGACCAACTTCGCGTGGTCGGCGTCGGCCGGCGAGAGCGCTTGCTCGGCGTGTGGGTTGAGGACGACGCCGTAGGGCGTCGCGCGGTGCGAGCGGTGGAGTTCGCACTCGTCGAAGCGCGCGAGCTTTCGCGCCGTGCACTTCTTCGGGTCGTCGTCGCCCTCGTAGCGGACGTGCAGTTCCACGGTTACGCGACGTAGCCGCCCGAGAGAGAAAAGGACCGCGCTCCCCCGGACGGTCGTTCACTCATCCGTCGAGAGGTGGGCGCTGTCGAGCGTCGCGTTCCCGAGCGAGAGGGTCACCTCGAAGCCACCGCCCTCGCCGTCCGGCCGGAGCGCGACCGTGTAGAGACCGTCGTCGACCGTCACCGTGAGTCCGTGGTCGGTGTCGGTGACGTCCGTCCGCGTCACCGCCGCGGCCGGTTCGAGCGCGAGGAGGGGGACGTTCGTCGCCGCGTCGTGCTCGTAGAAGTACACGTCGGCCTCCGCCACTCGCTCGTCGGTCTGCGGACGGACCGCTCGGACGACGCCCCGACCGTACGTTTCGTGCCCGACTTCGACGCCGGGTTTCGCCTGGTAGAACTCCACGATTGCTCCGGTGTCGCCGCGGACACCAGGTGTGAGAGAGGTCGCCCTCCGAGAAAAGTGTTTCCCGCGTTACTCTTTCTCGCCGGCGCCGAGCGCCGCCTCGCCGACCTTCTCGTGGCCCTCGATGACCTCCGTACCGCCCATGTAGGGCTGGAGGGCCTCCGGGACGTCGACGGTGCCGTCCTCGTTCTGGTAGTACTCGAGGATGGCGACCATCACGCGCGGGATGGCGAGACCCGACCCGTTGAGCGTGTGGAGGTACTCCGCGGACTCGTGGCGCTCGGGGCGGTAGCGGATACCCGCGCGCCGCGCCTGGAAGTCCTCGAAGTTCGACACCGAGGAGACTTCGAGCCAGCGGCCGCCCTCCTCGGGACCCTCGGGCATGTCGTCGGCGGGCGCCCACACCTCCAGGTCGTACTTCTTCGCCTGCGTGAAGCCGAGGTCGCCCGTACACATCTCCAGGATGCGGTAGGGCAGACCGAGACGCTGGAGCACCTCTTCGGCCTCGCCGACGAGACCCTCGAAGCGCTCGTAGGACTCGTCGGGTTCGACGAAGTTGACCATCTCCACCTTGTTGAACTGGTGGACGCGGACGATGCCCCGCGTCTCGGTCCCGTGTTCACCGGCCTCCCGCCGGAAGTTCGGCGAGTACGCCTGGTGTTTCAGGGGCAGGTCGTCCTTGAGGAGGATGTCGTCGCGGTACATGTTCGTGACCGGCACCTCCGCGGTGGGGAGCAACCAGAGGTCGTCGTCGTCGTAGTCCTCGTGGCTCTCGCCCTCGACGCGGTAGGCGTCCTCGGTGAACTTCGGGAACTGGCCGGTCCCCTCCATCGACTTCGAGTTGACCGGGATGGGCGGGAAGACGTCGACGTACCCCTGCTCGCGGTGGACGTCGAGCATGAACTGGACGAGTGCGTGTTCGAGACGGGCGCCGTCGCCCTTCGTGAAGTAGAACCCACCGCCCGAGACCTTCGCGCCGCGCTCGAAGTCGAGGATGTCGAGTTCCTCGCCGAGGTCGTAGTGGGGTGTCACGTCGTCGGGGAGGTCGCGGAGGTCGTCGAACAGTTCGCGGCGGCGCTCGACGTTCTCGCTCTCGTCCTCGCCGACGGGTACGTCCTCGTGGGGGATCTGCGGGAGGCGCATGAGGAGGTCTTCGAGTTCGGACTCCAGTTCGTCCGCGCGCTCCTCGACGGCCTGGATCTCGTCTTTGAGTTCCTGGGAGCGCTCGATGGCCTCCTGGGCTTCCTCCTCTTTGCCCTCCTGTTTGAGCGTCCCGATCTCCTGGGAGACCTCGTTGCGCTGTCGTCGGAGGTCGTCGCCACGGGACTTGAGGTCGCGCCACTCTTCGTCGATCTCGAGGATGCGGTCGAGGTCGACGTCCTCGACGCCCTTCTTCTCGAGTGCGGCGCGTACCTCCGCGGGGTTCTCGCGGACGTACTGTCTGCTCAGCATTTGCCGGGAATTCTCGGCCACGACGCAAAACCGTATCGGACCTGTGTGGCGGTGTCTCGAAGAACGGTGTGGCGAGAGGCTCCCGTTCGACTCCGACTACTTCGCCGCTCGCGCCGCCTTCAGCGAGGCGAAGAAGCCGAAGTAGGCGACGACCCCCGCGGCCATGAACAGGTAGTACGCCCACTGTGGGCCGCTTACGACGTCGAAGAAGACGTTCACGAACGTCACCCACGCGAGGGCGAACACGAGGTCGGCGAGGAGGCCGGAGCGGTGCTCGCCGACGTGTTCGCGGACCGTCTCGATGGGGTTCATCGCCCGGTCACCTCTCGTCGCGGCGCGGTCGCGTCGACCATGGTGACGAGAGGGTGCCGAGTCACCTTAGTCCTCGCGCTCGTAGTCGACCACGAGGACGGGGCGGTGCGTCGAGCGGAGTACCCGCTCGGTGACGCTCCCGAGGATGGCCCGGGAGACGCCGGCGCGGCCGTGACTGCCCATCACGACGAGGTCGACGTCTTCGTCCTCGGCATAGTCGGCGATGACCGCGTGTGGCCGGCCGACCCGGACTTCCTCGACGGCCGAGATGCCGTGCTCGGCGGCCGCCTCGGCCACCGCGCCGGTCGCGTCGTTCGCTCGTTCTTCGAGTTCGTCCATCTCGCCGAAGTGTCCCTGGCGGATGCGGTCGACCTGTTCGGCGCCGAGACCGAAACTGACCGCGTCGACGTCGACGACGTACAGGGCGTGGATCTCGGCGTCGTACTTCTCCGCGAGGTCGACCGCGTGGTCGATGGCGACCTCCGCGACGTCGCTTCCGTCCGTCGGGACGAGGATTCGTTCGTACATGGTTAGTCGTCGGCCGGGGTTTCACCGCCGTCGGTCGTGGCGACCTCTTCTGCGGACTGCATCTGGGACATCGGTTCGGGGCTGTGACACTGCCGGACCAGCCGCTTCGTCTCGAGGTCGGGTTCCTCGGTGACGAGGGAGACCCCGATGGTGACCGCGAAGACGATGGGCGTGGTGATGAGCGCCGAGCCGATGGCCGGCATCCACTGCGCCAACAGCGGCACGAGCGGACCTTCCATCCCGCCCACGTAGGTCGGGACGACCTCGTTGATCATCGGGATGGACCAGAGCGTCAGCCCGGTGAGCATCCCGGTGATGGCTCCCTCACGGTTCGTGTTCTCCCACCAGAGTCCGAGGAAGAACATCGGGAACAGCACGGAGCCAGCCAGCGAGAACGCGTAGGAGACGAGCGCGGCGATGGGTGCCGCGGGGTCGAGCGCCGCCAGCGTCGTGATGACGCCGAGCAGGATGATGGCCAGGCGGCCGACGAGCACCTGCTGGCGCTGGGTCGCGTCGGGGTTGATGATGTTCGTGTAGATGTCGTGCGAGATCGCCGAGGAACCGGCGATGAAGAGGCCGGCGACGGTCGCGATGGCGGCGGCGATGCCGCCCGCCGCGACGAGGCCGACGAACCACTGCGGGAGACCCGCGAGTTGGGTCGCCAGCACGACGATGACGTCGGCGGCGGCGCTCGTCATCCCGGGGTCGCCGTAGACGGGGCCGATCTGCTGTGCGTAGAGGTCGGTCCCGAACGCGGCGTAGGCGGGCGCGCTCCAGTAGAGGAGGCAGATGAAGAACAGCCCCCAGACGGTCGACCAGCGGGCGGTCCGCTCGGACTCGACCGTGTAGTAGCGCACGAGGACGTGGGGGAGACCCGCGGTCCCGACGATGAGCGAGAAACACGTCGCGATCCACAGGTAGTAGCTCCCGGACGTGAAGGGTGCGGAGAACTCACGGCCGAGTTCGCTGATGAGTTGGCCGTACTCGAGGTGCGGGATGATCGTCGAGTAGCCCTGCGACCACCCGACGGCGTAGAGACCGGCGAGGAACGCGACGATGAGGATGGTGTACTGGACGGCCTGGTTCTTCGTCGCCCCCATCATGCCGGAGAGGGTGAGGTAGGCGACCGTGATAGCCATCATGAAGATGACCATCGACTGGTAGCCGGTCAGGCCGAGCAGGCTGATGTCACCGAACACGTAGAGGCCGACGAGCGCCATCCCGCGGGCCTGTCCGATGGCGTAGACGAAGCCGATGAGGAACGTCGTGACGGCCGCGATGGCGCGGGCGGCGTCGGAGTTGAATCGGTCTCCAACGAAGTCCGGCGCCGTGTACTTGCCGAACCGGCGCATCTGGGCGGCCATGAAGATGAGGACGAGGAAGAACGCCGTCGTCCAGCCGACGACGAACGCCAGCCCGTACACACCGGAGATGGCGATGAGCGCCGCCATGCCGAGGTAGGACGCGGCGGACATCCAGTTGGCACCGATGGCGGCCCCGTTCTCCAGGTTGCCGATGGACCGGCCGGCGACCCACATCCCCTCCGTGTCGGCGACGCGGAAGGCGAAGCCGATGGCGAGGAACAGCCCCAGCATGCCGAGGACGAGGAGTGCCGGGAGGAGCTTGAACGAGACGTTCAGGCCCTCCGGGAGGAGTGCGCTGCTCTGGAGCGGGACGAGTGCGCTCACTCGCTCTCACCCCCGTGGGCGATGCCGTACTTCTCGTCGAGCGCGTCGCGCTTGCGGACGTACCAGAGCGAGAGGAGCAGTCCGCCGGTCGGCGCGACGATGGCCATGAGGAAGTAGTGCAGCGGGAACTCGAGGACCGGAATCGGCGTCGTCATGACGCCGGGGGCGAGTTTCGTCAGCGTCACTGGCCCGAAGACGATGACCGCCCAGATGGCGAAACCAGTCCAGATGATTCGGAGGTGGTCCCGCATGAACGGGGTGCTCGGTTTGAGGAGGTTCACCTCTTCTTGCAGGTAGTCGGTGTCCTGGTGGCGCTGTGACGCACTCGCGACGCCACCGTCCGGTACAGCTCGTGAGTCGTCGGACGACTCGGCTCTGTCGTTGTCAGTCATTGGTTGGGAGTCTGTGTGGTTTCAGTCCTGTACTTTCGTGCGAATCTCTTCGACGACGTCGGGGTTGCGGAGGGTGGAGGTGTCGCCGAGTTCGGCCTCGTTGGCGATGTCTTCGAGGAGGCGGCGCATGATCTTGCCAGAACGCGTCTTGGGTAGTTCGGGCGTGAAGACGACCTGCTCGGGGCGGGCGATGGGGCCGATGGCGTCCTCGACGCCCTCGATGATGCGCTGGCGGAGGGCGTCGTCGCCCTCGTAGCCGTCCTCGGTGATGACGTAGGCGTAGACCGCCTCGCCCTTGATCTCGTGTTCGCCGCCGACGACCGCGGCCTCCGCGACGCCCTCGACGCCGACGATGGCGCTCTCGATCTCCATGGTGCCGAGGCGGTGGCCGGAGACGTTGAGGACGTCGTCGACGCGGCCGAGGACGGTGATGTAGCCGTCCTCGTCGATTTTCGCGCCGTCCTCGGGGAAGTAGACCCAGTCCTCGGGGTCGTCCGAGTCCGTATCGGAGTACTCCTCCCAGTACTCCTCGATGTAGCGCTCGTCGTTCTGGTAGAGCGTCCGGAGCATCCCGGGCCACGGTTTGTTGACCGTCAAGTAGCCGGCGCGGCCGGGTTCGACCTGGTCGCCGTTCGTGTCGACGATTTCGACGTCGAGACCGGGGAGCGGCGGTCCCGCACTCCCGGGCTTCATGTTCTTCACACCCGGTAGCGTCGTGATCATCATCCCGCCAGTCTCGGTCTGCCACCACGTGTCGACGATGGGACACTCTTCCCCGCCGATGTACTTGTAGTACCACTTCCACGCGCGGGGGTTGATGGGTTCGCCGACGGTCCCGAGGAGGCGAAGACTCGACAGGTCGTGGGCGTCGGGGTACTCCGAACCCCACTTCATGAACGCCCGAATCGCCGTCGGCGCCGTGTAGAGTTGGGTCGCCTCGTACTCCTCGATAATCTCCCAGAGGCGGTCGCGCTCGGGGTGGTCGGGCGTCCCCTCGTACATCATCGTCGTCGTCCCCAGCGCGAGCGGTCCGTAGACGATGTAGGTGTGGCCGGTGATCCAGCCGATGTCGGCCGAGCAGAAGTAGGTGTCCTCGGGTTTGATGTCCAGTACCGCTTGGCTCGTCCAGGCGGCCCAGGAGAGGTACCCCCCGGTGGTGTGTTTGACACCTTTCGGTTGACCGGTGGTGCCCGAAGTGTACATGAGGAAGAGCATGTCCTCGGCGTCGCGGTCGACGGGTTCGACGGTGGCACCGGCGTGCTCGGTGACGAGTTCCTCGTAGTCGTGCTGGTTCGGAGCCAGGGAGTGTTCGAGTTCGTCGCCGAGGCGGTCGACCACCACGGACTCGACGTCGTGCTCGACGTCGGCGAGTCCTTCGTTGGCCTTGTCGAGGTGGTCGAGAGCGTCGCCGCGGCGGTAGTAGCCGTCGCAGGTGACGAGGTACTCCGAATCGGCGGAGTTCATGCGGGTCGCGAGAGCGTCGGCGGAGAAGCCCGCGAAGACGACGGAGTGGGGTGCGCCGATGCGGGCGCACGCGAGCATGGCGATGGGGAGTTCGGGAATCATCGGCATGTACATCGTGACGACGTCGTCTTCCTCGACGCCGATGTCGCGGAGTGCGGCCGCGAACTCGTTGACCTCGCGGTGGAGTTCCTCGTAGGTGTAGGTACGATTCGCCTCGTCGGTCGGTTCGCCGACCCACTCGATGGCGGCCTCGTCGCCGCGCTCTTCGAGGTGGCGGTCCAGACAGTTCGTCGACGCATTCAGCGACCCGCCCGTGAACCACTCGTAGAACGGTGGGTTCGAGTCGTCCAGTACTTGGTCGTAGTCGTCCTCCCAGTCGAGCAGTTCCGCGGCCGCCCGCCAACAGTTCGGCCACGTCTCCTCGAACTCCTCGTAAATCTCCGGGTCCGAGACGTTCGCCTGCTCGACGAACGCCTCCGGCGGCTCGAACTCCTCCTGCTCTTCGAGCCGTGCTTCCAGTTCGACGTCGGGGTCTTCGTCAGCCATGGTCCGATGTAACACTGGACAAATGGGATAAAAAGCCCTCCAGCTAACTATCGTAATAATCAGTGAAGGTGACCGAGCGCGCCGCTCCGGTCAGATCCGCCCCGACGGCGTTCGGAGACGGGAGTTCGACCGTGTTCGCGGGGGCCGACGGCGCTAGGCAGTTAGCCCCGACGTTCCTGGTTCACTCCTCGAACACCGCGGTGAGGAGTTTCTGCTGGGCCTTCCGGAGGTGGTTGTGGAGCGTCGGCGAGGAGACGTCCATCGCGTCGGCGAGTTCCTCGGCGGTGCTGCCCCGCGGCCACTCGAAGTAACCCGCGAAGTACGCCGCGCGGAGCGCCGAGCGTTGCTTCTCGGTCAACCCCTCTTCGAGTGTCTGCCGGAGGTCGGTGCTCGGTGCGCTCCGCTCGACTTCGCGTTTCGCCCGGAGGTCGACACCGGGGAACGCCGCCGTGAGGTCCTCGACGACGCCGCGGACGTCGACCTTCTTCGAGAAGACGCCGGTGATCGTCGCGACGCCGTCCTCGGCAGTGGCCGACTCGATGGCCCCGCCTCGCTCGACCAGCGCCGTCGTCGGCGTCGGCCCAGAGACGACGAACTCCAGTTGGGCGCGCTCCCCGTAGTCCCGGATAAGACGGACGTCGGCGATGGACTCGGACGCCGCGGCCTCGTCGAGGAGGTCCTCGACGGACGCGCCCTCCGCGGTGACGAAGTAGAGCAACGACTGGTCCTCGACGGGGACGAGTCCCTCCAGGTCGAATCGGCAGTCGAGTGCCGACGACGCCTCGACGAAGAACGACCCCTCGGTGACCTCGAAGGAGAGTTCGACGCCGGTGTCGGCGAGGAGCAACCGCTTGCGCTCGACCGCGTCGAGGGTCCAACCGACGCGACGGCCGGCGTCGACGAGGAACTGCTTGAGGCCGGTACTGGGTGTGTCCGGGCCGACGACGCAGAGCAGTCCGTGGGCGGTCTCGTTCGACCGGGCCACGCTCACCGCCAACGTACACCCACGATCCCACCGGTCGGCGTCGAGCGCGCACTCGACGAACTGCACGTCTCCGCGGACGCCACGCTCGTCGAAGAGCGCGGTGTCGCGGACCGTGTCCTCGACCGTCTCGCGCGCCCGCGTCTCGTCCGTCCCGGCCCACTCGCGGAGGTCACCACGCTCGTCGCAGACCCAGGCGGCACGGACGAGGTCGCCGAGCGTCTCGCAGGTGGCGCGTTCGACCTCCTCGCGGGTGGAGACGCTCTCCAGCGCCGACCCGAGCGCCAGCGTCCCCTCGGTGAACGCGTTCCCGACGGCGCGGGTGTTCGCGTCGTCGTCGTCACCGTCGACCGCCTCCTCGTCACCGAGTGCGGCGGCGAGTTCGCGGTCCGTCGGTGGGTCGAGGTAGGGTTCGAGGCTGTCGAGCCGTGACCACCCACCAGCCACCTGGACGACCCGCGGGTCGACGTCCTCTTCGACGAGGTGCCATCTGGCGAAGTACTGGCGGAGGTCCCGTGCGGAGACGTCCGCGAGTCGGGCGTCCCCGTCGTCCGCGCGGTCGGAGACGTCCGAGACGAGCATCTGGAGACGGCGCGGCGTCACTCCGAAGACGCGCTCGTCGTCGCCGGTGTCGTTCACCTCGACGTACTTCTGGAAGGCGTCCGCGACGTCCACCGGGACGTACGCCCTCCGGGTCCCCCCGTCTCCGTCCGGGACGTCGAGGAAGTAGTGTTCGGCTCCGTCGAACTCCCGTCGTGTGAGGGCTGACGGGCGGAGTCGGGCGATCTCGCTCGGACGGAGACCGACTCGCCCGCACAGTTCGACGACGAGTTCCTCGCGGTACGTCTCCGTCGCCCGGCACACCCGCTCGTACTCCGTCGACGTCAGTCCGTCTCGCCCCCCGTCGGCCATACTGTTTCGTCTTCTACGGTATCCCGAATAAGTGTTGGGTACTGAGAACAGGGAACACAGACAGTTCACTGAATACACCGCGACCTACGGTGAGGCCTGTTTCGCGATTTCGAGCTAGTCCGAAATGTCCTCGACGATGGATTCGAGTTCCCCGACGATCTCGGGGTTCCGCAGCGCGCTCGTGTCCGAGAGTTCCTCGCCGTTCGTGATGCGTTCGAGGTACCGCCGCATCACCTTCCCGGAGCGCGTCTTCGGGAGGTCGGGGGTGAAGACGACGGTGTCGGGGGTCGCGAACGGGCCGATGGCGTCCGCGACGGCCTCCCGGACGCGCTCGCGGAGCGGTTCGGTCGCGCTGACGTTCTTCCGCGGACTGACGTAGGCGTAGACTTCGGTCCCCTTGAGGTCGTGGTCGCCGCCGACGACTGCGGCCTCGGCGACGCCGTCGACGCCCACGATGGCCGACTCGAGTTCCGTCGTGCCGAGGCGGTGGCCCGCGACGTTGATGACGTCGCCCTCCCGGCCTAGGAGGTGGATGTAGCCGTCCCGGTCGACGCGCGCGCTGTCGCCGGTCCGGTAGGTCCACCCACCGGTCCCGTGCGTCACGGGCGAGTCGGCACCGGGGTCCGCGCCCTCACAGAGCGAGGCCGCCATCCCCGGCCACGGACGGGTGACGACGAGCGACCCCGACTCGCCGGGGTCGACCGACTTACCGGTCGCGTCGACGACGTCCGCCTCGACGCCGGGGAGGGCCGGCCCGGCGGCACCGGGTCGCATCGGGTCCACGCCGGGGAGCGTCGAGAGGAGGACGCCGCCGGTCTCGGTCTGCCACCACGTGTCGACGATGGGGCACTCCTCGTCACCGATGTGTTCGTAGTACCACCGCCACGCCGTCTCGTCGATGGGTTCGCCGACGGTCCCGAGGAGGCGGAGACTCGACAGGTCGTGTGAGTCGGGGTGTTCCGACCCCCACTTCATGAACGCCCGAATCGCCGTCGGCGCCGTGTAGAAGACGTCGACGGCGTTCCGCTCGACGATCTCCCAGAGGCGGTCGCGTTCGGGGTGGTCGGGCGTCCCCTCGTACATCACGGTCGTCGCGCCCAGGGCGAGCGGTCCGTAGACGATGTAGGAGTGGCCCGTGATCCACCCGACGTCGGCCGAACACCAGTGCGTGTCGTCCGGTTCGAGGTCGAGGACAGCGTGACTCGTCCACGCGACGTGAGAGAGGTACCCGCCGGTCGTGTGGCGGACGGCCTTCGGTTGGCCGGTCGTCCCCGAGGTGTAGATGAGGAAGAGGTCGTCGTCGGCGTCGCGGGCGACGGGGTCGACGTCGGCCCCCTCGTGGTCGGCGACGAGGTCGCCGTAGTCGTGGTAGTCGTCACCGAGCGAGCGGTCGTCGCCGAGTCGGTCGACGACCACCTGTTCGACCGACTGCGGGACCGCGAGACAGGCGTTGTCGGCCTTGCTCTTCAGGTCGTAGGCGGTCCCCCGGCGGTAGTAGCCGTCGCAGGTGAGGAGGTACTCGGAGTTCGAGTTCTCCATCCGGGTGGCGAGGGCGTCGCCCGAGAACCCGGCGAAGACGACGGAGTGGACCGCGCCGATGCGCGCGCACGCGAGCATCGTGATGGGGAGTTCGGGAATCATCGGCATGTAGACGGTCACGACGTCGTCCGCTTCGACGCCGAGGTCCCGGAGCGCGGCGGCGAGGGCGTTCACCTCCCGGGACAGGTCCTGGTAGGTGTAGGTGCGCGTCTCGCCGAGTTTCCCCTCCCACTTGATGGCGGCCTGGTTCTTCCGGCCCGCTTCGAGGTGCCGGTCGACGCAGTTGTAGGCGGCGTTCAGCGACCCCCCGTCGAACCAGGTGTACCCGTCATCGGTGTCGAGCACCCGGTCGTACGGCGTCGACCAGTCGAGGAGTGTGGCGGCCCGCTTCCAGCACGCGGGCCAGTTCTGCTCGAACTCCCGCCGGATCGACTCGTCGGTGACGTTCGCCTGCTCGACGAACGACGCGGGTGGTGGCAGTCGCTCCTCGTCCGCGGCGGGCGAGCGCAGTTGGGGGAACCTGGCGTCGTCCATTCGTCGTCTAGTCTTCGTGGTACGTGGCAAAAAGATTCGCCCCGCCGACGACGTTGCGACCGAGGCCAACGCTTTTCTCGCTCCCCGTCACCCTACTCGGTATGACGGCAGGCGACCGCTACGAAGCGACCGCGTGCGACGGCGTCCACTACGTCGACACCGGAATGTACGACACCTCCGAGTACGGGGCGGCCTACGTCGTCGACGCGGAGCGGCCGGCGTTCGTCGACACGGGCATCGGCACCAACTACGAGTACCTCCTCGACGCCCTCGACGACCTCGACATCGACCCCGCGGACGTCGAGGTCATCGCGCCGACCCACGTCCACCTCGACCACGCCGGCGGCGCGGGCTACCTCGCGGAGGCGTGTCCCAACGCCGACGTCTACGTCCACGAAGTCGGTGCTCCGCACCTCGTCGACCCCAGTCGCCTCGTCGAGGGGACGAAACAGGCCGTCGGCGACCAGTGGCAGCACTACGCCGAACCGAACCCCGTCCCCGAGGTCCGGATCGTCGAACTCACCGACGGCGACGAGATAGACCTCGGTGACCGCGTCTTCGACGTCCACCACGCCCCCGGTCACGCGCCCCACCAGGTCGTCTTCCACGACCGGCGCGACGACGCGCTCTTCACCGCGGACGCGGCGGGCATCTGGGTCCCGCCGCTCGAAGAGGTTCACCCCACCTCCCCGCCGCCGAACTTCGACCTCGAACAGTGTCTCGACGACGTCGAGATGCTCCGCGACCTCGACCCCGAGTCGCTGCTCTTCGGGCACTTCGGCGAGTGCCCCGCCGACCCCGACACCGTGCTCGCCGACTACGCCGACGTCCTGACCGAGTGGGTCGACCGAATCGCCGAGAAGTACGCGGAACTCGGCGACGAGACTGCCGTCCAGGAGTACTTCGCCGACGAGTCGGACCTCGACGACGTCTGGTACCCGGAGCGCGCCCGTGCCGAGGCGCGGATGAACGTCCGAGGTGTGTTGCGCTACCTGCAGCGACGGGAGTGAGGGAACGCCGCCGACACCACCTAATTTATACTTACGCCCCTCGAACCCGCGTACTACACGGAGGTCTCTAAACAGGTGTCGGCTTCTGCACTCCTCTCGCTCGTCGTGGCTATCATCGCGTTCGGCGTCGCCGCCCAGGTGCTCGCCGACCGCTTCCAGGTGCCGAGCGTGCTCTTTCTCATGCTCGGTGGCGTCGTCCTCGGACCGGAGGTGCTCCACGTTATCAACCCGGCGGCGTTCGGCGACGCGCTGCCGACTATCGTGGGTATCTCGGTCGCCATCATCGTCTTCGAGGGGGCCTTCCACATCAAGATCGACAAACTCCGGGAGGCGCCCCGAGACACGCTCCGGTTGGTGACCGTCGGGGCGCTCGTCGCGCTCCTCGGGACCGCGATCGCGGTCCGCTTCCTCCTCGGGACGCCGTGGGACCTCGCGTTCCTCGTCGGGTCGCTGCTGGTCGCCACCGGGCCGACGGTCATCACGCCCATCCTCGAAGTCGTCCCCGTGCGCGACCGCGTCGCCGCCGCGCTGGAGACCGAGGGCGTCGTCAACGACGTGACGGCGGCCATCCTCGCCATCGTCACCTTCGAGGCGGTCGTCGTCGGTTCGACGTCCCAGAAGGCCATGATCGAGGCGTTCACCGTCCGACTCGGCATCGGGATCGCCATCGGTGCCATCGTGGCGGCGCTCGTCTACTACCTGCTCAACCACGTCGACCTCTCGGCCGGCAACCCCGTCCAGAACGCCCGGTTCATCGTCCTCGCGGGCGCGCTCGTCTCCTTCGCCGCCGCGGACTACCTGAAGGGCGAGGCCGGCATCGCGGCCGTCGCGACGGCGGGCGTCCTCCTGGGCAACGCCGACCTCCCCTACGAGGAGGAGATCGAGTCGTTCAAGGGCGACATCACCCTCATCGTCCTCTCGTTCGTCTTCATCACGCTCGCCGCCCTCCTCTCCTTCGAGGACCTCCTCTACCTCGGGTGGCGGGGACTCCTCGTCGCGGTCCTCGTCGCGGGGGTCATCCGCCCCGTCGGCGTCATGCTCTCGACGGTCGGAGACCGATTCACCGGCGGCGAGCGGGCCTTCATGAGTTTCGTCGGCCCGCGGGGGATCATCCCCGCGTCCGTCGCGACCCTCTTCGCCGTCCAACTGCAGGCCGAAGGGATGCACGAGGCCGCACGCGTCCTCGTCGGCATCGTCTTCCTCGTCATCCTCTTCACCGTCGTCTTCGAGGGTGGACCCGCCAGACAGATAGCTAGCTTCCTCGACGTAATACCCATGCGCGTAGTCATCGTCGGCGGCGGCACCGTGGGCCGGGCGCTCGCAACGCGTCTGGAAGACCGCGGTGAGAACGTCGTCATCATCGAACAGGACGAATCGGCAGTCGAACGAGCACGTGAAGAAGGGTTCACCGTCCACATCGGGGACGGGACCGACACCGACGTCCTCCGCCGGGCGGGCGTCGAGAACGCGAAAATCGTCGTCGCCGCGACCGGAGACGACGACGTGAACCTGCTGGTCTCGCAACTCGCGGACTCGAAGTTCGACGTCGAGACCATCATCGCCCGCGCGAACAACCCGGACAACGTCGACGCCTTCGAGGACCTCGGTGTCCGCACCGTCTCCTCGACGATGGCGACGGCCTGGGGGATCGACAACCTCATCGAGCGCCCCGCGCTCGCCAACTGGATGACCGAGATCGGTCGCTCCGGCGACGTCCAGGAGATCGAGGTCACCTCCGAGAGTCTCGTCGGGAAGACCATCGGCGAACTCGACGAAGAGTTGCCGAACGGCTGTATCATCGCGCTCGTCGGCCGCGACGAGGAGAACCAGGTCCCCGAGCAGGACTTCACCCTCCAACTCGGCGACCACCTCACCTTCCTCGGTCGGAAGGAGGCGGTCCGCGAGGCCATCGACATGTGTCACCCGCGGGAGAACCCCTGAGCGCTCCCCACCTGTCCCTCTCCGCCCCACAACGTCTTTCTTCGCGACGCTCCCGTCCCCGAACATGGCTGGCGAGTTCTACGACGCGCTCGGCACGGTGACCGGCTACGCCCTCGAACTCGGCGACGACGTCCGAACCTTCCAGTACGACGTCGAGGGGACCGAGGTCGCGGGTCTCCGGGTCGACCGCAACGACAACCGCGTCCGCCTCACCGGATTCCGGGGTGACCGCTCCTTCCTCGTCGAGTACGTCTTCCGCGTCAGCGACCACCTCGACGGGGGCGTCGAGGCACTCGACGAGGAGACCCTCGACCGTGCACACGAGGCCGCCGCCGAGGCCGTCCACGACACCGACGCCTCGATCCGTCGGCTGACCGCCGGCGACGGCGAAGGCCAGCGCTGGGACGGCTACGCGGTTCAGGACCGACTCTACCCCTTCGACGCGGGGTTCGGACTTCGGGAGTACAACGAGACGGTGAAGGGCGTCGTCCGCGCGGGCGTCCCGGTCGCACGGGCCGCCGCCGAGGAACTCGACGCCGTCTCCGAGGACGTCGTCCCAGGGACGGCCGAGTCCGAGGAAGAGCCGCGACGAATCGATCGGATGTACGAGTAGTCAGTCCGACTCTCGCAGTAGCAATTGGACGTTCCCCAGGAGCGCGAGTCCACCGGGGAAGACCACGACGACGCTCGCAGCGAACCACGCGCCCGAGTGCGCGTCGGTGAACTCGAACACCGGACGGAACAGTCCTTCGAGCGGGCCACCGAGGACGAAGACGTCGAAGAAACCGACGGCGACGAAGACGATGAGCGCGAGTTCGAAGGTCCACAACACGGCCAACTCGCGGAGGGAGGGCATATTCGCCGGTGGTCGGCCGTCCACAAAAAACCGAGAGTTCCGAGGAGTTCTACTTCCGCTCGAACGTGATGGCGCCACCCTGCCCGAAGCCGACACAGAGCGTCGCGAGGCCTTTCTCGGCGTCGCGCTCCTCCAGTACCTTTTGCTGCGCTCGGTCACTTCGCTCCCTCGCTGGCAAAAGATACGCGAAAACCCGTCTCGCTCCAGTGCACGGCCGAAGGCCGTGCGTAGTCGCTCGTCGGTCCGTTCGCTCACGACGTTCGCTCACGGGCGAATATCCCGTGGGAAGGAGGCGACCTACTTCCGCTCGAACGTGATGGCGCCGCCCTGCCCGAAGCCGACACAGAGCGTCGCGAGGCCTTTCTCGGCGTCACGCTTCTCCATCTCGTGGATGAGCGTCACGGGGAGGCGAGCGCCGGAGGTACCGAGCGGGTGGCCGATGGCGATGGCGCCGCCGTTGACGTTGAACTTGTCGTCGGGGATGCCGAGTTCGCGCTGGCTGTAGAGCGTCTGGGAGGCGAACGCCTCGTTGAGTTCCACGAGGTCGAACTCGTCGATGGACTCGCCCGTGCGTTCGAGGAGGCCCTTCGTCGCCGGGACCGGGCCGATGCCCATGACCGTGGGGTCGACGCCCGCGACGTTGTTGTCGCCGACGTAGGCCATGATGTCGAGGTCGTGTTCCTCGGCGTAGGCCTCGCTCGTGACGAGCGTCGCGGCCGCGCCGTCGGAGATCTGGGAGGCGTTCCCCGCCGTGACCGCGCCGTCGCTCTTGAACACGGGGTCGAGCGACTGGAGCGTCTCGAAGTCGGTGCCCGGGCGGATGCCCTCGTCCTCGGTGACGAGTCCGTCGTCGGTCTCGATGGGGACGATCTCGTCGTCGAAGCGGCCCGACTCGGTCGCTTCGGCGGCACGCTCGTGGCTCCGGACCGAGTAGCGGTCCATCTCCTCGCGGGTGACGTCGTACTCCTCGGCGACCTTCTCGGCGGTCATCCCCATCGTGAGGTCGGGGAGGTCGTACTCGTCGCCGAGGCCCGGGTGGACACTCTCGTAGCCGTGTTCCATCGGGACGCGGGACATGTTCTCAACGCCGCCCGCGATGATGGCCTGTCGCTGGCCCGCGCGGATGGCGTCGCTGGCGCTCATGATGGACTGCATCGAAGAGGCACACCATCGGTTGATGGTCGTCGCGGGGACAGACTCGCCGAGGTCCGAGAGGAGTGCGACGACGCGGGCGACGTTGTTGTCCTGCTCGCCGCGCTGCTGGGCACACCCGAGCATCAGGTCGTCGATGGCCTCGCCGTCGAGGTCGTTCTCCGCGAGGATGTGGTTCACGAGCGGGACGACGAGGTCCTCGCTCCGGGTGTCCTCGTAGACGCCTCCCTCTCTGCCCTGCGGGGTCCGGACTGCGGCCGCGATGACCGGCGTGGTGTCGGATGACATGTTCGTCCACTCCTCGTCGCTGCACGAACTTAGCAGTTGTTGATGAAACACGCGAGTGGAGAATAGTTGTTAGCAACAAACCCCGAACACGTGAACGAGGCGCACCGTTCGGGCGTGTCCGCCCCGACTGGCCCCCGGATATTCTGTCCTCTCGACACGGTCGAAACCGGGTTGAATCCGCGTTAAGGGTCGCAAATCCGGGGCCGACGGTCTCGACTTTATATGCACGTCCGGGCCGTGGCTCCCGATGCAATGAACGCGAAACGACTCTTCGCAGTGGCGGTCGTCGGCCTACTCGTCGCGGCTTCCCCCGCGGCGGCCGCCGGCGCCAACACGACGAGTACCGCAGACGGATCGCTCAGTGTGAGTACCGAGTACGAGAACGGGAACGTCGTCGTCCACGTCGAAGAGCACGTGGACGGGAACGCCACTCTCGCCGTCCGCCCGACGGGTGACGCCGCGTACGCCGGTTCGGGCACCTACACGGTGAACGGGAGCGAGACGGTCACGCTCGCGAAACCCGACAGTGATCGGACGCTCTCGCTCACCGCGACCACCGACTCGGGCGCCCGCGTGACCCAGGTCGTGCAGGTCGGCGTCGACGACGGTATCCTCGACTCGGGTGTCTCCCTCACGGTCGTCTCCGAGAGCGTAGTGACGGCCGACGCTACGGCGAGCGGTGACGCCGACGCGTCGAGCACCTCGAACGACTCCGACTCCGCCGGTGACGCCACGGTCGGCGTCGAGGCCGACGCGAACGTCTCCGCGGACGTCGACGCGGGTGCCTCCGCCGACGCGAACGCGGCCGCCGACGCCGGTGCCGAGGCGAACGCCTCCGGTGACGGTGGTCTCTTCGGCATCGACATCGGTCTCGGTGCCGAAGCCAGCGGCGACGCGAAAGCCGGCGGTGCGGCTGACGACGGCGGTCTCTTCGGTGTCGACGTGAACGTCGGCGGCGCCGTCGAGGACGTCCGCGCTTCCGTCGACGGGTGGCTCCAGTCCACCTTCGGTCTCGGCGCGAGCGCCAGCGCGTCCGGTTCAGCTAGTGCCGGTGCGTGACGCCGCCCGGCTCGCGACGTGAGACGAAAAACCGTTTATTCTGACCCCCACAACGGGAGGGCATGAGCGGTCCCCGACGTCTGACCCGCCCCCTCCCCGCGCTCCTCCTCGTCTCGGTGGGCGCGTTGCTCGTCCGCCTGTTCCGCCTCGGCGAGCGCGTCGCCCACCAGGACGAGGGGCGCGTCGGTGACTGGATCCTCCACTACGTGGCCACCGGGCAGTGGGACTACCGACCCATCATCCACGGGCCGTTCCTCCCGCACGTCAACGGGACCGTCTTCTCCGTTCTCGGTCCCTCGGACTTCACCGCCCGCCTCGTCGTCGCGGTCGTCGGCGCCCTCCTGCCGCTGGCTGCCCTCCTCTTCCGCGACCACCTGCGCGACACCGAGGTCGTCGCGATGGGCCTGTTCCTCGCCGCGAACCCGATCCTCATCTACTACTCGCGGTTCATGCGCAACGACCTCCCGCTCGCCGCGTTCGTCCTCGTGACCGTCGGGTTCGCCCTGCGGGCCATCGACCGTCCGGAGCGCCGCCCGCACTACCTCGCGCTCGCGACGTTCTTCTTCGCCCTCGCGTTCACGACGAAGGAGAACGCGCTGCTCTACCCCGTCGCGTGGGCCGGGTCGCTCGCGCTGGTCGCCGACCGCCGACTGCTCGCCCGCGAGTCGCCACTCCCCCGTCGACTCGTCGGGGCGCTGGCCCGCGCGGACGCCCGGACGGTCGGCCGCGGCGGCCTGCTCGCGGTCGCACTCTTCGTCGAGTTCTTCGTGGTCTTCGTCGCCTTCTACGCCCCGAAACCCGACCTCTACCACGCGCTCGCCGACCCCACGAAACTCCCGGGCGTCCTCTCGGCCGCCACGGTCGGCGTCTGGCACGAGTTCGCGAACACCTGGCTCGTCTCGGGGATGCACGACCACTCCGTCGTCGCGTTCCTCGGGAAGTTCCTCGAAATCCTCGCGGTCGGCGGCGCCCCCCTCGTCGTCTTCGCCGCGTTCGGCTTCCTCGTCGACCGCTACGGCGACGACCCCCGCGCCATCGTCGGCTTCTTCAGCTACTGGGGATTCGCGAGCATCGTCGGCTACGCCATCAGCACGGACATCATGGCCGGGTGGACGGCCGTCCACGTCCTCGTCCCGCTCGCACTCCCCGCGGGCGTCGGCGTCGCCTACCTCTACCGCCGTGGCCGGGCGGCCCACGAGTCCGGCGACCGGGTCGGTGCGAGCGCCGCGGCCGTCGTCCTCCTCCTCGTCGCGGCCACGACGGGCGGCGTCGCGGTCTGGGCGAACTTCCAGGCCGAGCAGTCCCCGGACAACCCCATCGTCCAGTACGCCCAGCCCTCGGGCGAGATGAAGCCGACGCTCCACGAAATCGAGCGAATCTCGACGGCCAACGACGGCGTCGACGTGCTCTTCTACGGGTCGGAGTTCTACGCCCCCAACGACACCGCCAAATCGTACGGCCCGGCGTCGCCGGGGTGGTTCGCCCGCCTCCCGTTGCCGTGGTACTTCGACCAGTACGGCGCGAACGTCTCCAGCGCGAAGGCCGTCTCGGAACTCGAAGACGGCGCGCCCCCGGTGGTCGTCGCCCTCGAACGGGACGCTCCCGAAATCGAGCGGAACCTCGACGGCTACAGCCGAGTCACCCACCAGGGCTACCTCTGGGGACGGCCGCTCGTCTTCTTCGTCTCCGAGGACGCCCCGCGCGCGTCGACCACGCTCGTGAACGAGTCGGTGCAGGTCGAGCACCGACCTTCCCCGGTGGCGTCGGCCTCCGTCGACGGCCAGGGACGACGGCCTTAAACCCCTACGTCGGCAAGTTTACCGGGAATGACCGATAGGGCCCTCGACGTCGTCGAGTTCCTCCTCACCGCGAGCGTCTACGACCGAGAGAAAGACCTCGACGAGAACGACCTCCCGCCGCGGACCCGCCGCGCGCTGTGGGGCGAGGACGGGGTGGAGCGACCGACGCCGACCACCGAGGACACCGCACGCGCCGCGACCGGCATCTCCGACCCGTGGGACGCCATCTCCGGGTTGATGTTCACCGACCGCGACACCTTCTCCGGACGGCTGAAACTCGTCGACGACGGGATGGCCGAGGAGTGGTTCGTCGAGAACGCCGAGGCCGACCGCGTCGCCGCGAACCCGACGCTCGCCCACGCCTTCGAGGAGTCGTTCGACGGCGTCGACTACGAGACCGCTCGCGAGACGAATCGGCCCGTCCAGGCCGACCCGCAGTGGATCGACTCGCTGCTCCAGGAGTACTTCGACGAGGAAGACGAGGAGATGCTCGACCTCGTCGACGTCCGCGCACCAGCGGAGATCGACACGACCCTCGACGACCTCGTGCTCACCCAGGAGCAGGAGGCCGAGGTGACGAAGGTCGGGAAGGCCATCGAACACCGCGAGTACCTCGCGAACATCGGTCTCCACGAGATCGGGAAACTCCTGTTCGTCGGCCCGCCCGGCACGGGGAAGACGTCGACCGCGAAGGGTCTCGCCCACCAACTCGACCTCCCGTTCGTCGAGGTAAAACTCTCGATGATCACGAGCCAGTACCTCGGCGAGACCGCCAAGAACGTCGAGAAGGTGTTCGAGGTGGCCAAGCGCCTCTCGCCGTGTATCCTCTTCATCGACGAGTTCGACTTCGTCGCGAAGACCCGCACCTCCGACGAGCACGCCGCCATCAAGCGCGCGGTCAACACCCTCCTGAAGAGCATCGACGAGATGAGTCTCGTCCGGGACGACGTGCTCCTCATCGGTGCGACCAACCACCCCGACGACCTCGACCAGGCGGTGTGGCGGCGCTTCGACGAGATTCTCTCGTTCCCGCGCCCGGACGTCCAGATGCGCGCGGACATCCTCCGCGTCATCACCCGCGACATGGACATCGACGACTTCGACCCCGATGAACTCGCCGAAGAGACCGATGGACTCACGGGGAGCGACCTCCGACTCGTCCTCCGCGAGGCCGTCCTCGACGCGCTGATGGAGGACCGTCAGACGCTCTCGCAGGACGACCTCGTCGACGCCGTCGGCCAGTTCGAGGAGCGCGACCACCTCCGCAACCTCGACACGCTCGAAGAGGCACTCGAACCCGGCGGGGGCGGCGGGAGCGCCAGCGCCGCCGGCGACGACAGCGGACACGACCACGGCGACCACGACCACTGAGCCATGCGCGTCACGCTCCTCGGAACCGGCGACACCGCTGGCACGCCCCGACCGGGGTGTGACTGCGACACCTGCCTCGCGGCCCGCGAACGCGACGTCGAGCGTACCCGCTCGTCGGTCCACGTCGTCAACGAGGAGACCGGCGAGGTGCTCCTGATCGACACGAGTCCGGACTTCCGCCAGCAGTTCCTCCGCGAGGACGTCGCGCTCCCCGACGCCGCCGTCGTCACCCACATCCACTTCGACCACCTCGACGGACTGGGCAACGTCTACCGCCTGCTCGACCACCTCCCGGTGTACGCGGCGGACGAGACCGACCCCGTCACCGAGGAGAGCGTCGCCGAGAGCATCGACCGGAAGTACGACTACCTCGACACCGTCTCCGTCCAGCCACGCGAACCCCTCCAGTCCTTCCGGGTCTGCGGGTTCGACGTGACGCTCGTCCCGGTCGTCCACCCACCGCTGCTCACCTACGGCGTCGTCGTCGAACACCCCGAGACCGGTGCGAAACTCGCGCTCACGGGCGACACGAACTACCAGATTCCGGAGGAGAGCCGCGAGCGCCTGCGCGACGCCGACCTCCTGCTCGCCGACGGCATCGTCCCGGCCTCCCTCTGCGAGTACCACCCGCTCGGCGGCCGCCACGAGAACGAGGAGGGCGTCCCCCGGACGTTCGGCACGAAACACATGACCCTCGAAGGCGCACTCGACCTCGCGGACGAACTCGACGCGCGCCAGCGCCGCGTCGTCCACGTCGCCCACCGCTACCCGCCCGAGCAGGCGTTCGAGGAACCGCTGGCCGTCGACGGCGAGACGTTCGACCTGTAGCGACGACCCGCTACCGCCTGCGCGACGCCGACCGCCGCCCCGTATCTCGGCAACACCCCGCTATATCTCGCGTACGTCGGCGATAACTGAGTTATCCGGCCGATATCTCCGAAACGAGCCGAACAACTCAGCTATCCGGGCCGTATCTCGGGAACACCGTCCCATATCTCGGAAACGGAGCGGTGGCCGGCCGCTCAGAAGTCGTCGAGACCGGCCTGCCGTCGAGCGGCGCCGCCCGGGTCGGGGTTCCACGCCGTCCGCCGGGCGCGCTCTGCGTCGAGGTCCACGTCGGGTGCGTCGCTCTCCGCGTAGCCCGGACAGTCGGGACCGCACTCGGCGGCGGCGTCGACCAACCGACCCTTCCACGCGCAGTGGGGCAGGCCGTCGGTCCCCGACTCGGAGTCCGTTTCCGCCCGCTCACACGCGGGCAGGTCGTACGTCCGCCAGCCCTTCCCGTAGGCTCGTTCGGCCACGCGACGGCGCTGGCGGGCCTTCGACTCGGCGCTCGCGACGCGCACGTCCGTCCGGAGCGGGTGGGAGTCGAGCACTTCGACGCCCGGTCCCGCCGCGTCGAGCGGCGTCGCCTCGCGGACCACCTCGACCGGGTCCTCGCGGTCGAAGTCGACCGACCACACACCCACCTCCTCGGGGATGCGGTTCAGGTGCGCGCCGGTCACGTAGGACTCGGTGGCGAGCACGACTTCGTCGAGGACGCCCAGCGAGACGTCGTGGCGGAGTTGGGCTTCGAGGGCGCCGGGTTCGCCGAGGTCGGGTTTGTTCTCGATACCGACCAGCGAGTCGAACCACCCCTCGGGATAGCGCGTTGCCTGCCGGACGACGTCGTGGCCGCCTCTCCGGGTGCGTTCGAGGAAGCCAGCCTCGACGCCCGCGTCGGCGAGGCGGCGGGCGCGTTCGGCCGGGCCGTCGAAGGCGTCGGTGACGCGGCGCCACCGGCCCACGCCCACGTCCGCCTCCAATACTGCGACCGGAATCTCGTCGGGCGTCAGGTCGGTCCGCGCGTCGAAGGCCGGCCCCGGTTTCACGTGGACGACGTCCACGATGCGCCCGCCGGGGTCGTGGACGGCGGTGCCGAGTTGCCGGGCGACGACGCTGTCGCTCGCGGCTTCGAGGTGGGCGCAGAGTCGGAGTTCGAAGGCGAACTCGCGCACAGGGGAGGTGAGGGGCCGCGGAGCGAAAAGCCTCTCGTCCCGGTCAGTCGGTCGCGATGACCGCCGCGACGCCCCCGCCCAGCACCATCGGCAGGAAGTAGGTCGCGACGCGGTGGACGAGGGCGGCGGCCATCGCGACGGGTGCGGAGACCGACGTCAACGTGACGAGGACGAGCACCAGGAGGGCTTCGAGACCGCCGAGACCGCCCGGGAGGGGCATCGCGGCCGCGAGGTCGCCCACGGGGATGGCGACGATGGCGACGGCGACGGGAATCGCGTAGCCGAGCGCCCACAGCGAACACCACAGCGACGCGGCGAGCGCTAGCCACCCGAGCGCGGAGTACCCGAGCGCGAGCGCGAGTCCACGGCGGTCGGTGGCGACCCGGTCGATGTCGAGGAAGAACGCCTCGATGCGCGACTCGATTTCGGCTTCGGTCAGTGGCTCGACGCCGGGGACGACGCTGCCGACGCGGCGGACGACCGGCGTCAGGACGCGACCGACCGCGTGTTCGACGCGCTCGCGGTTGCGGTAGACGTAGTAGCCGAGGAGCGGGATACCGACCGCGAGCGCGGCGACGACTCCCGCGACGAGCGTGAGTTGGCGGCCGAGGGTGACGCTCGTCCCGAGGTAGGCGAGTCCGAGGACGCCGAGCGTGAGCGAGGGGACGAAGTGGAGCGCGTCGACGCTGGAGATGGCGGCGAAGCCGGTCTCGTACTCCACCTCTGTCTCCGAGGAGATGAGGTAGGCGCTGAACGGTTCGCCGCCCGCCTGCCCGAAGGGGGTGACGTTGTTCGCGAACACGGCCGACGAGTAGACCGCGACGGCGCGCAGCACGCCGATGTCCTGGCCGAGGACCCCGAGGACGGTGCGCAGCGAGAGTCCCCAGGCGGTCAACCAGACCGTCGCGACCACGCCCACCACGAGGAGTCGACTCGGGTCGGCGCGGGCGAGTGCGTCGAGGACCGCGCCGACGCCGACGACCCAGAGGAGGAGCCCGGTCACGACGACCGCTCCGACGAAGCCGATTCCGACGGTGCGCGTGTCGACGCCTCCGTTCACGCCCAGGGGTTCGCGGGCCCGCCGCATAGGCGTGGTGCCCGTCCGCCCCGGTTCGTAACGGTGGGTTTATCAGACTCGTGGGCCGAAATGAACACAAGATTACTCAATGGCTCACAACCATCGACAACCGGAGGTGAACATCGGCCTCGTCGGACACGTCGACCACGGTAAGACGACGCTCGTTCGCGCGCTGTCTGGCGAGTGGACCGACCAGCACTCCGAGGAGATGAAACGAGGCATCTCCATTCGACTCGGGTACGCCGACGCGACGCTCCGCAAGTGCCCCGAGTGCGAGGAACCCGAGGCCTTCACGGTCGACGAGACCTGCGACGAGCACGACGTCGAGACCGACGTGCTCCGCACCGTCTCGTTCGTGGACGCCCCCGGTCACGAGACCCTGATGGCGACGATGCTCGCCGGCGCCTCCCTCATGGACGGCGCGGTGCTCGTCGTCAGTGCCAACGAATCGGTGCCCCAACCGCAGACCGAGGAGCACCTGATGGCGCTGGACATCATCGGCATCGAGAACGTCGTCATCGCGCAGAACAAAGTCGACCTCGTCGACGCCGAGACGGCCCGCGAGAACTACGAGCAGATCCAGGAGTTCGTCGAGGGCACCGTCGCGGAGGGCGCGCCCATCGTGCCCGTCAGCGCCGAGCAGGAGATCAACATCGACCTGATCATCGACGCGCTGGAGGAGACCATCCCCACGCCCGAGCGCGACCCCGAGGCGGACCCCGAGATGTTCGTCGCGCGCTCGTTCGACATCAACAAGCCCGGTACCAAGTGGGACGGGTTGAAGGGTGGTGTCGTCGGCGGGTCGCTCGTCGAGGGCGAACTCGAGGCCGGCGACGACCTCGAAATCCGTCCGGGTCGGGAAGTCGAAGAGGAAGGCGAGACCGAGTGGCGTCCCGTCGAGACGTCGGTCCGCTCCCTGCAGGCCGGCGGCGAGATGGTCGACTCCGTCTCCCCCGGTGGACTGCTCGGCGTCGGGACGGGACTCGACCCGTCGCTGACGAAGGGCGACGCGCTCGCCGGGCAGGTCGCGGGTCACCCCGGGACCCTCCCGCCCGTGTGGAACGACTTCACGATGGAAGTCGACCTGCTCGACCGCCTCGTCGGCGCCGAGGAGGGCGAGGAAGTCGAGGAGATATCGACCGGCGAACCCCTGATGCTCACCGTCGGGACCGCGACGACCGTCGGCGCGGTCACCAGCGCCCGGACCGGCGAGTGTGAGGTTCAGCTCAAACGACCCGTCTGCGCCCGCGAGGGGGCGAAGATCGCCATCAACCGCCGCGTCGGCGCCCGCTGGCGACTCATCGGTATCGGGACCCTCTCCGGATAGCCGTCGATGACCACGACCGTCGCCATGGACACCAGCGCGCTCATGATGCCCGTCGAAGTCGGCGTCCGCCCCTTCGAGGAACTCGAACGGGTGGTCGGTGACTTCGAGGCCGTCGTCCCCGAAGCCGTCCGCGCCGAGTTGGAGAAACTCGCCGCGGGGAGCGGCGAGGAGGCGACGGCCGCGAGCGTCGGGCGCGACCTGGCGTCCCGCGGTGCGACGGTCGAGACCACGGAATCGTACGCCGACGACGCGCTCGTCGAACTCGCCCGCGAAGGGCGTGTCGACGCCGTCGTCACGAACGACCGTCCCCTCAAGGAGCGCGTACTCGACGTGGGCGTTCCGGTAATTCATTTAAGGGGGCGGAATCAACTCACACGCACTCAACCATAGATGTACAAGCGAGCGAGGCTCAAAGATACGGTCGAGGTACCCCCCGAGCACCTGGCAGACGTTTCGCCGGACCTGGTGAAGCGGCTGCTGCAGGACAAACTCGAGGGGCGAATGGACGAGGACCTGGGTAGCGTCGTCACGGTGACGGAGGTCGTCGACGTCGGCGAGGGCGCGGTGCTCCCGAACCGACCCGGCGTCTACTACGAGGCGGAGTTCGACGCGCTCGTCTTCGACCCCGAGATGCAGGAGGTCGTCGACGGCGAGGTCGTCGAGGTCGTCAACTTCGGTGCCTTCGTCGGCATCGGTCCCGTCGACGGACTGCTCCACGTCTCCCAGATCTCGGACGAGTACCTGGCCTACGACGAGGAGAACCAGCAACTCGCCTCCCGCGAGTCGAACCAGATCCTCACGGTGGGCGACTCCGTCCGCGTCCGCATCGTCACGAAGAGTATCGACGAGCGGAACCCCCGCGAGTCGAAGATCGGGCTGACCGCCAAGCAACCCGGCCTCGGGAAGCACGGGTGGCTCCAGGCCGAACGCGAGCAGGAGACGTCCGTGGGTGACGACTAGATGGCGACGAATCGTCTCGCCTGTCACGACTGTCACCGCATCGTCGACCCCGACGAGGAGGTCTGTCCCTACTGCGGGTCCAACAGTCTCACCGAGGACTGGGCGGGCTACGTCGTCATCACCCACCCGGAGGAGTCGGAGGTCGCCGAGAAAATGGAGGTCACCGAGGCCGGCGAGTACGCGCTGAAGGTCCGCTGACGACGCCGTGCCCCACGCCGTCGCCACTCTCCCGCCCGAAGCGCGCGCCTCGTTCAAGGAGCCGTTCGGCCCGGTCTACACCGACGCCGAGCGCCTGCTCGCGGACGCGGGCGACAGCCCCATCGTCGCCGTGGGTGACGTCGTCTCCGCGCACCTCGGCCGCGCGGGCGTCGTCCCGCACGTCTTCGTCGTCGACGGCCGGACCGAACGGGAGACGGTCGCCGAGGAGGTCCTCGTAGACATCCCCGACGCCGACCGCGAGGTCGACGTCGAGAGTTCGCCCGGGACCGTCTCCGCCGAACTCCTCGAAGCACTCGCCGCCGCCATCGACGCGCCGGCCGATACGTCCACGCGCATCAGCGTCGACGGCGAAGAGGACCTCGCGACGGTCCCCGCCGTCCTGCTCGCGCCCGTCGGCGCGACCGTCGTCTACGGCCAGCCCGGCGAGGGGATGGTCCGCGTCGCGGTGACGTCGGGCGCCAAAGAACGGATGCGCGACCTCGCCGGCGAACTCGAGACGACCGACGAGTTCTGGACGCTCGTCGACTGACGGAAATCGGGCGTCGAAGCGAGGCCAATCACAACCCTTTTACTCGAATCGCCGCCATATACGAACAACTGACCATGGAAATCGCAATCCTCGGAGAAGAGGAGAACCCCCTTCTCCACCGTACGGAGGTCAAGTTCGAGGTGACCCACGAAGAGGAGACGCCGTCGCGTCTCTCCGTTCGCGACAGCCTCGCGGCCAAACTCGACAAGGACGCCGAGGAAGTCGTCGTCCACGAACTCGACACGAAGTTCGGGATGCGCAAGACCGTCGGCTACGCGAAGGTCTACGAGTCCCCCGAGGCCGCCATCGACGTCGAGCAGGAGTACATGCTCGAGCGCAACAAGATCACCGCCGAGGCGGAGGCCGAGGCCGAGGAAGCGGAGGCTGAGGAATAATGGCACGTAACGAGTACTACGACGACGAGGGTAACGTCCAGAAGGAGCAGTGCCCGCGCTGTGGCGACACCTTCCTCGCCGACCACGGCGACCGCCAGTACTGCGGCAAGTGCCACTACACCGAGTGGGAGTAATCCCGCTCGACCAGGCGAACCGCTAACACTTTTTGATGCGCGTCATCGGTATCGAGGGAACTGCGTGGTGTGCCAGCGCCGCCGTCTACGAGACCGAGGACCCGTCGGTCCGAACTGACGACGAGACCGTCACCATCGAGTCCGAGGCGTACGCCCCCGAGAGCGGCGGTATCCACCCGCGCGAGGCGGCCGAGCACATGCGCGAGGCCGTCCCCGAGGTGGTCGGGCGCGCGCTCGACCACGCCGACGGCCCGATCGACGCGGTGGCCTTCTCCCGCGGACCGGGGCTCGGACCCTGTCTCCGCATCGTCGGGACGGCGGCGCGCGCACTCGCCCAGCGACTCGACGTGCCACTCGTCGGCGTCAACCACATGGTGGCGCACCTCGAGATCGGCCGTCACCGCTCGGGGTTCGAGGAGCCGGTCTGCCTGAACGCGAGCGGCGCGAACGCGCACGTCCTCGCCTATCACAACGGGCGTTACCGCGTGCTCGGCGAGACGATGGACACCGGCGTCGGCAACGCCCTCGACAAGTTCACCCGACACGTCGGGTGGTCTCACCCCGGCGGTCCGAAGGTCGAGGAACACGCGAAAGACGGCGAGTACGTCGACCTCCCCTACGTCGTGAAGGGGATGGACTTCTCGTTCTCGGGCATCATGAGCGCCGCGAAGCAGGCGTACGACGCGGGGACGCCCGTCGAGGACGTCTGTTTCGCTCTGCAGGAGAACGTCTTCGCGATGCTCACGGAGGTCGCCGAACGCGCGCTCGCGCTCACCGACCGCGACGAACTCGTCCTGGGTGGCGGGGTCGGGCAGAACGCCCGCCTCCGCGAGATGTTGCGCGAGATGTGCGAGGCACGCGGCGCCGACTTCTACGCGCCCGAGCCACGCTTCCTCCGTGACAACGCGGGGATGATCGCGGTACTCGGCGCGAAGATGTACGACGCCGGCGACACCCTCGCTATCGAGGAGTCGGCCGTCGACTCGAACTACCGACCGGACGAGGTCGCGGTGACCTGGCGCGAGGAGACCAACTCGCTCGCCCGAAGCGAAGTGGAGGCGGGGGCGACCATCCGCGGCGCGGAGGCGGCCGTCTCCATCGGCCCCGAGCGCGTGACCAAGCGCCGGGTGCCCAAGGAGTACCGCCACCCCGACCTCGACGAGAGACTCCGTCGAGACCGTACGGTCCTCGAAGCGCGACTCACGAGCGAGGCGCGCCGCTACGGCGTCCCGACGCCGGTCGTCTTCGACGTCGACGTCCGGGAGCGGACGCTCGAACTCCAGCACGTCGGGGACGCGGACCTCCGCGACGACCTGACCGAGTCGCGGGTGCGAGACGTCGCGCGCCACCTCGCGACCATCCACGAAGAGGGGTTCGTCCACGGCGACCCCACCACGAGAAACGTCCGCGTCGGGCCCGACCGGACGTTCCTCATCGACTTCGGCCTCGGCTACTACACCGACGACGCCGAGGACTACGCGATGGACCTCCACATCCTCACACAGAGTCTCCGCGGGACCGCGGCCGACCCCGACCTGCTGCTCGCGGCGATGGAGGCGGAGTACCGCGAGCACGGCGACCCGGCGGTCCTCGACCAACTCCGCGAGATCGAGGGACGCGGTCGCTACCAGTGACGCAGTTGGCGAACAGGCGGTCCCCCATTCCCTCACCGCCGGCGCTGGACCGCACGACCGCGGACGCCGACGGGTATTCCTCACCGCACGCACAGGGTGTGGTGTCGGCTTCGTACGTGAACCTTCGTCCGTCGACCCCAAACTGATTAGTCGGGCCCGCTACAACACCGACGTATGGCAGACAAGCCGGCAGAGGGGGAACTGTTCGGAATCCCCTACAACTTCGAGAAGCCGAGTATCAGCAACCTCCTCTCCTCCTACTGGCAGCCTGGCGAGGGTATGCTCGTCGAGAAGCCCTTCGGCATCGGCTACACGCTCAACCTCGCGAACTGGCGGTCGTGGGTCGTCCTCGCCGTCGCCGCGGGTCTCTACTGGCACCAGCAGCAGTCCGGGAACGAAGACTTCGACGAGGCCGCGGAGGAGGCCGTCGAAGTCGTCGTCGACTGAGTCGAGACCGAACCAATCTTTTCGTCCGCGCGCGTCGCGTCGGGTATGACTCTCCGGTTCGTCACCACCAACGAGGGGAAGGTTCGAGAGGCGCGCGACTACCTCGCGGAACTCGTCGACGTCGAACAGTTCGACTACGACTACACCGAGGTCCAGAGCGACTCACTCGCCGACATCGCGGCCCGCGGTGCCGAGGAAGCCTTCGAGGCGGCCGGCGGCGAGGACCCCGTCATCGTCGACGACGCTGGTCTCTTCGTCGGCGAACTGGACGGCTTCCCCGGTCCGTACTCCTCCTACGTCGAGGACACCATCGGCATCCAGGGCGTCTGGACGCTCGCACAGGAACTCGACGACCGCCGGGCCGCCTTCCGGTGTACGGTCGCCTACACCGACGGCGAGACGACCGAGACGTTCGACGGCGCGGTCCAGGGTCGCATCGTCGCCCCGCGCGGGACGGGCGGCTTCGGCTTCGACCCCATCTTCGAGCACGACGGGACGACCTTCGCCGAGATGAGCACCGAGAAGAAGAACGCCCTCTCGCACCGCGGCCGCGCGCTCGCGAAACTCGCCGATTGGCTCGCCGAACGGGAGGAGTGAGGAGCTACCGGCGGCCGGGGCGCGCCGACGAGTCCGCTGACGACGCCGACGGCGACGAGTACGAGAACGAGTACCGCCGGTTCGGGGGCGGATAGCAGGAAAAGCGCGGGATCGGCCTCACTCAGTCCCGCGGGTCGGCGTCGGGTCCCGGATACGGTTCGTCGAAGAGTGCGGGGTAGAGTTGCTCGGGGTCGAACACCGTCGCGAACGCGTCGGGCGTCTTGAAACTCGTCGTGACGAACTGCTTGAGCGTCGCGTTCGCCTTCGTCGTCAGGAGGTCCTCCTCGTAGGTGAGGACGTGGGCGGCCTCGCCGCGGTAGGCGCAGGCTAGCGCCGGGTGGTCGCCCGCGGGGTGGTCGACCGACTCGCCCAGCGCGTCGACCGCGTCGCGCCAGTCGGCCGCCAACTCGGCGTTCGCGAGGTCGGCGACGACGGCCTCCGCGTCGTCGAGCAGTGGGTCACTCACGACGAGCGTCAGCCAGGAGTGTGCGCGGACGGCGTCGAGGACGTCGCGGGCGGCGCCGCCGACGAGCAGGTCGGCCGCGAGCACGTCCGCGTCGGCGACGAGTCGGGTCGGGTCGGGTTCGTCAGTCACTGTCTCTCCTCCTCGCTCGGTGCTCGTCCAGTGCCTCGCGGACGTCTTCGACGGTCACGTCGTACGCCTCGGCGCGCTCGAAGAGGTCGCTCCAGCCCATCTCACTCGACCCTCGTGACGAGCGAGCGGACCTCCTGGGCGTAGGACTTCGGTTCGAGTTCGAGGTCGACGTCGACGCCGACCGTGACCGCGTCGGTGACGTTGCGCTGGAGGGCGCGCGTGTAGTTCTCGCCGGGGTAGGCGCCGCCCGCGACGAGCACCGAGTTTGCGTGCTCCCAGACGGCGAGTTGCCCCTCGATCTCGAGTTCGGCGCCCTCGATGGTGAGTTGCTCGCCGTTCGGCAGGTCGAACGACATGGGCGGCACGGGGAACTCCGCCTCGAACTCGGTGCCGCGGGCGGTCTCGCCGGTCTCGACTTCGAGTTCGAACTCGCCGACCGCCTTCGGGTTCTTCAGTCCCTGGTTCTCCATCTCGTTGCGGAACTGCGACTTCGCCCGGTCTTCGACGACGTCGAGGAGTTGCGAGACGCCGACGCCGCCGGGGAGACTGCCGAGACTCGGGTCCGTGACGACCCGGGTCGCGGAGAAGAGCGCGACGGTACTCGAGACGCTCCCGAGGGTGTCCGCCTCGAGGCGCTCTCGGAGCGCCGCGTCCTCGTACTGGACGGTGTTCGCCGTCCCGGTCACCGTCACCGGGCCGATGGACTGTTCGAACAACTGCTGGGTGTCCGCCGCGAACCGCTCCCACCCGCCCTCGTGGAGTCGCTGTTCGGGGACGTTCGGTGGGCCGGTCGCACCCGAGACCGAGTCGGCACAACCGGCGAACGAGGCGAGGCCGACCGCGCCGAGTCCGCCGAGGAAGTCGCGTCGATTCATGGTGGACCGTTGGCGCCGGGGCGGAAAAGGCTCGTCGCTCGACTCGGTCCGTGACTACTCGCGGCGCAAGTCGGCGAGGGACTCCGCGGGGAACCCGACGCCGACCGACGCGCCGACGGCGGGCGGGTCGTCCGCGAACGTCTCGACGTGCTCGCCGTCCCAGTCGAGGACGACCCGGAAGGCGGCGTCTTCGCGGGTGGCGCGCTCGACGGTGGCGCGCCCGTCCGGGTCGGTCGGGTCGAGGACGACGTGCTCCGGGCGGATGGCGACCCTCGCGACGTCCGCCCCGCGGTCGAAGCGCTCGGCCGGGAGGACGTTCGCGCCGACGAACCGCGCGACGTAGGGCGTGGCCGGCGACCCGAAGATGGTCTCGGGGTCGCCCGTCTGGACGACTTCGCCGTCGCGCATGACGGCGATGCGGTCGGCGAGCGCCCGCGCGGTCGTCCGGTTGTGTGTGACGTAGACGCTCGTCACGCCCGCGAGCGCGTCCGCGAGGTCGTCCCGGAGCGACTGGCGGGTCGGGACGTCCAGCGCGGACAGTGGCTCGTCGAGGAGGAGTGCGTCCGGTCGGACAGCCAGCGAGCGCGCGAGGGCGACTCGCTGGCTCTCGCCACCGGAGAGCGTCGGCGGCGAACGTTCCGTGAGGTGTGCGACACCCAGCGATTCGAGGAGTTCGTCGGGGTCGCGGGTGTCGTCGTAGTAGCGCTCGCCGAAGGCGACGTTCTCGCGGACGGTCATGTGCGGGAAGAGACCGTAGTCCTGGAAGACGAAGCCGAACTCCCGTTCCTCGGGCGGAGCGTCGGTGATGTCCCGGTCGCCGAGTTGGACGTGGCCCTCGTGGTCGTGGAAGCCGGCGATAGACTCCAGCAGGAGGGTCTTGCCGCTTCCGCTCGGACCGAGGATGACGAGTGTCTCCCCGTCGGCCACCTCGATTCCGGCGTCGACGTCGAAGGGTTCGGCTCCCTCTGCGGTGAACTGCTTCCGGACGGCGGCGCTCAGCATCATAGGACCGTCCCTCCGTCCTGTGCCAGACTCCTGATGACGACGAAGATGACGATACTCACGGCGAGCAGGATGAACGCGACGGCACCGCTCTCGGCGAGCGAACCGGTCAGATAGGTCTTGTAGATGAACACGGGTGCGTGCGCGCCGTACACTTTCTGCCCCGCAGGCGGGTAGAAGAACTGGATGGTGTAGGCGACGATGGCGACGGCGCCGAACTCGGAGACGGCGCGTGCCCACGCCAGTACACCGCCGGTGAGGATGCCTCGCGCGGCGAGTGGCAACGAGATACGGCGGAACGCACTCAGCGAACTCGCCCCGTGAACGCGTGCGGCGTACTCGACGCGGCGGTCGAGTGACTCGAACGCCTCGCGGGTGCTGTTGACCGCGAACGGTGCGGAGACGAAGGTCATCGCGAGAACCGCGCCGACCATCGTTCCGAGAATCGAGAGTTGGGGGAACGCCCCGCCCTGTCCGAAGCCGAAGAGGATGACGATTCCCGCGACGGAGTGGGGCACGACCAGCGGCAGGTCGACCAGACTCTGGACGAACTCGCTTCCGGGGAAGCCCCGCGAGAGCAGGTACGCGAGTGGGACGCCGGTGAGGAGCGCGAAGAGGGCCGCGAGTAGTGGGGCGTAGATCGAGAGGTAGAGCATCTTGTGTACTTCGGGGCTGAAGAGCTTCTCCATCACGAGTGAGGGGTCTTGCCGGGCGGTGAACAGCAACAACGGGAACGTCAGGGCGACGAGGAGGACGGAGCCGAGCATCGCCGCGGCCATCCCGGGTAGTCCGCCCTCGGCACCGTAAGCCAGCGCGGCCGCCGAGAGAACCATGAACACCGCGTACAGTGTCGGCCGGTCGGCCGTGAAGGCCAGCGAGAACGCGACGACCTGAACGGTCACGGCCGCCAGCAAGAGCGCCACTCGTTCGTACCCAGTTCGACTCGTGAGCGACATGTAGAGGTGGTGGTGAGTGGACTACTTGTGCGCGCCGACTCAGAGTTCCATCGGACCGAGCTTCTGCTGGGCCTTCGCGTGCTTCATGACTCGCTCGGGGACGGCGTCCTTCCCGGACTCGGGGACGACGATGGGGGAGACGGGCTGGAGGCCCTTGTCCTTCAGCACCTGCATCCCGGGTTCGGTAGCGAAGTACTCGACCCAGCGGGCGCCGAGGGACGGCGATTCCGCGACCGAGGGGACGGTGAGCCCGTAGGCGATCGGTGCGCCCGTGAACGTCCCGGAGTCGGTCTCGACTTTGGCCTTCGCGTAGTGTTTGGCGTACTCGCTGGTCGCCTTCGAGAGGTCGACTTCGGGCTGGAGGTCGATCCACGGCATGTCCGCGGAGGCGCTGATGGACTGGTAGTAGATGACGTAGTCGAGTTTCCCGGACTTGAGCTGTCCTTCGAGGTTCGTCTCCGTCCCCGTGGGGACGACGGAGTTCTCGCGGAGTTTCTGGTAGGTCGCGTCGTCGTAGAGTTTCTTCCCGTCGAACTCGATCGCGCCGAGTTGCTGGCTCATGACCGCGCGGTAGCCACCGGGGTCGACGGCGGGGTCCGAGTGGCCGATGGTGACGTCGTCGCGGGAGAGGACTTCCCACCAGTTGTCCTTCGAGATGTCGTCGGCACCGGGCGAGTCCTCACGGTACTGGATGGACATCGCGTTCGTCGCGAAGATACTGTACCAGTCGCCGTACTCGGGGAGGACGCGGTTGCGGATGAGTCGGAAGTCGGAGACGCCGAGCACGTCGGCCTTCCGACCTTGCTGGGTGATCTTCTTCGTCGACGCTACGGAGCCCTTCGCCTCGCGAGTCACCTGAATGCCGGTCTTCTCCTCGAACTTCGGTTCGGCCGCGGAGAACGGCGGCGCGAGGCTCCCGGCGTGGAAGATCATCGTGTTGCCGTCGCCGGGCACCGAGTCCGTCGTGGTCCCCTCGCCACTCCCGTCTCCGCTGTTCCCGCCGGTGCCCGTACACCCGGCGAGACCGAGTGCTGCTGCCGTACCGACACTCCCCAGGAACGCGCGTCGCGATCGTTGTTCCGACATGGATACAACGCCGTTATCCGACCAGCGGCATAACGGTTTTGCTTCCGGCACCCTCAATGGAGATATGGACGCGGGATTCGACGCACGACTCCGAGCGGACGACGTCTCGTTCGGCGCCGAGGACGCGGCGCTCCTCCGCGCGGTCGACGAGGTGGGGTCGCTGAACCGAGCGGCCGACGAACTGGGGCGGTCGTACTCCCGGGCGCACGACCGGTTGACGGACCTGGAGGACGCGTTCGGCACGCTCGTCGAGCGACAGCGCGGCGGGTCGGGCGGCGGCGGGAGTTCGCTCACCGACACGGCCCGCGACCTCCTCGCCCGCTTCGACCGCCTCCGTGCGGGTTACACGTCCGTCGCCGAGACGACGGAGGCAGTGCTGGACGGGCGCGTCGTCTCGCGAGACGGTGAACTCGGGACGGTCGAGACGGGGGCGGGCCGCGTCCGCGCGCTCGTCCCGCCCGGCGTCGACACGGTACAGGTGAGCCTCCGCGCCGACGCCGTGACACTCCACGACCCCGACGAGACGCCGGCCGAGAGCGCGACGAGCGCCCGCAATCGCTTCGTGGGGGAAGTCGTCGACGTCGAGCGCGGCGAGGCCGTCTCCCGGGTACGGGTCGACGTCGGGACGGACGCGCCGCTGTACGCGCTCGTGACCGACGAGAGTAGAGACCGACTCACACTCGAAGCGGGCCGGCAGGTCGTCGCCTCGTTCAAGGCGACCGCGACGCGGGCCACCCCTCGCTCGGAGTGATCGTCAGGGGAGCGCGTCGTCGACCAGTGTCTCGATCTCCGTGCGAGCGTCGTCGTCGACCGGTCGGTGTGGCCGACGTGGCGCTCCCGCCGGTGCGCCCCGGTAGTCGGTCGCGGCCTTCAGTCCCGGCACCCCGTACTCGTCGGTGACCGCGTGGTCGAGTTCGAGCAGCCGTCGGTCGAGCTGTCGGGCCGCGTCGTCCTCGCCGCCGAGGTGGAGTTCGCACACTTCCTTCAGTCGACCGGGGACGACGTTCGCGAGCGCACAGACGCCGCCGTCCGCACCCGCGTCGAGTGCGGGCGCGAGCAGGCTCCCGTCGCCGACGAACAACTCGAACGCCTCCTCCCGAGTCCGTTCGCGGAGTCGTTGGAAGGCGTCGAAGTCGCCCGCGGTGTCCACCATCCCGTGGACGTTCTCGTGTGTCGCCAGCGCCGCCGCGGTCTCCACGGAGAGGGCCGTCCCGGTGAACTGCGGGGTGTCGGAGAGGTAGAGCGGGACCTCGCTCTCGTCGGCCAAATCGCGGTAGTAGGCGGCGACCGTCGACTCGTCGTGTCGGACGGGACACGGGGCGACGACGAGCGCGCCGTCGACTCCCGCGTCGGCCGCCCGGCGGGTCTGTTCGCGCGTCTCGCGGTAGCCGGGGTGACCCGTGCCCGCCAGCACGTCGACGTCCGGTGGCGTCGCCTCGACGACGACTTCGGTGACGCGGTCGCGCTCCGCGACGGTGAGGAGTTCCGCCTCGCCGTGCGACGCGCAGGGGACGACGAAGTCGACGCCGCTGGGGTGCGATCCGCCCGCGGTCACCTCGCGTCGCCGCTCGCCGTCAGTCACCCACGCGACGAGGTCCGCGAGGGCGTCTTCGTCCACGTCTCCGTCCTCGTCGAAGGGGGTCACGAGGGGTACGCCGAGTCCGTTCATACTGGCGGCCACGTCCGCCTCCCACCTAAAGCCGTCCGGCCGAACTGCCGCCCGTCTGACGCGCGTCGTTCGGGGACACACGGGTCGTACCGCCGTCTGACGAAGGTTTACGTAGTTCCAACGTGAGCGCTTAATCGGGTCCGAGCGTCTCCCATCCGACGCTCCCCCACACACGCTCCATGCGCCGCACCGACGCGGCGTTTTCCCCTTCGAGACGACATTCTACGGCGCGAGTGCTGTCGAGAGAGACGTGAACGGAGACCAGCGACTACGCTGTCGCTGGTCGGTGTAACGACAGTGAGGAATGAAGCCTAGGCCGGAATTTGAATCCGGGGTCTCGTCCTTACCAAGGACGCGCTTTACCGCTAAGCTACCCAGGCACGCATTACTCAGTAATGGGCAGTTGTCTTTAGGGGTTTCGATTCGGTACGGCCTTACGAATCGCTAGCAGAGTGCGGGCGGGCGCGGTCGTCGGCGGGGGGGCGAGCGGCCCGAGCCATGACCTCCGAGAGGGTCTCCGGGAGCACCTCGTCGGCGGGGGGGAGCGGCCGGTCGACGTCGGCAGCGAGTCCGACGACGTAGCGCGTGAGCGCCGGCGGCGTCTGCGACCCGGTCGCGGTCGCACCCGCGACGGCGGCGAGTTCGAACACGGCGGTTTCGAGGTCTCGGGCACCGGCTCCCTCGCTCTCGGTCCCGTCTCCGTTCTCGGTCTGTTCGCGGCCGAACTCGCGGACGACTTCGACGGCCCCGGTCGCCGCCTCCGTTCGAGCGAGCAGTCGGAACCCGCGGGCGACGAACACGTCGGCGGCGAGCACGTCGAGGTCGGCGTCGAGGTCGCCCACTGCGTCGAGGTCGACGTCGGCCCACGGTTCTTCGCCGACGAGCGTCCGCGTCAGCGTCAACCCCTCGTAGATGAGTTGGACACCGGCGGCGCGGCGGACGACTGCGTCGTCGTCGACGTCTCCGGGGACGGCGTCGGCGGCGTGGACGGTGAGTGCCCCGGGGACCATCGACGACGCGACGAGTCGCTCGTCGATCGTCTCGTGGAGGGCTGACGGGGTGACGTCGGCGACGGCGTCGCGGGCGGCGACCCTGGCCTGTTCGGCCTCTTCCATTACCCGGAAGTAGCGGTGGGGACGGCAAAGACCTTTGGAAAACCCCACTCCCTCACCCGGCGAGCGCAACCTACAGATACCGCTCGCGCACACACCGACGTATGCTCACCGTCGACGACCGCGAGCGCGTCCGCGTCCTCACCCTCGACCGACCCGAACGCCGGAACGCACTCACCCCCGAGTTGCTCGACGACCTCGCCGCCGCCGTCGCGGACGCACCCACGCCGGTCGTCCTCCTCCGCGGTGCGGGGAGCGCCTTCTGCGCCGGCGCGGACTTCGGCGTCGTCGACGACCTCGACCGCGAGTCGGCCCGCAGGTTCGCCCGCCGGGGGCAGCGGACGATGAACGCCATCGAGGACGCCGACGCCGTGGTCGTCGCGGGTGTCGACGGGGCCGCGCGCGGCGGTGGCGTCGAACTCGCCCTGGCCTGTGACGTCCGGGTCGCCACACCCGACGCGACGTTCGCGGAGACCGGTGTCTCACTCGGCCTGTTCGGTGCGTGGGGCGGCACCCGCCGCCTGCCCCGCGCCGTCGGCGAGACCGTCGCGCTCGATCTCTCGCTCACCGGACGGGTCGTCGACGCCGCCGAGGCCCGCGAGGTGGGACTCGTCTCGCAGGTCGTCGAGGATCCCACGAGCGTCGCCGAGGCCGTCGCGGCGAACGACGCGGGCGCGCTCCCCCGGCTCAAGCGACTCGTGCGCGAGGACGGGTCGCGGGCCGAGCAGGAACGCCGCGAGGCCGACGCCTTCGCCGACCTCGTCGACGCACGAAACGACTGATCAGAACAGCGGTTCGGGCGCGGGCGGCGTGTGGCGTTTGTGTTCGCTCTTCGCGTTCAGTTCGACGACGCGTTCGACGGTCTCGACGCTGGTCTCGCAGATGCGCGCGGTCGCGGTGGTCGAGAGGTGGCCGTCGATCCGCAGGGCGACGATGGCGTCGAGCGTGTCGTAGTCGACGCCGATCTCTTCTTCGTCGGTCTGGCCGGCCCACAGCCCCGCGGTCGGGGTCTTGGAGACGAGTTCCTCGGCGACGCCGAGGTGCGCGGCGAGTTGGCGGACCTGCTGTTTGTAGAGGTTGCCGATGGGGTGGCAGTCGACCGCGCCGTCGCCGTACTTCGTGAAGTAGCCCGTGGCGGCTTCGGTGCGGTTGCCCGTCCCGAGGACGAGGCCGTTCTCGTGGTTGGCGACGAGGTAGTTGAGGACCGCACGGGTCCGTGCACGTGCGTTTCCGACGGCCATCCGGTCGTCCTCGGCTTCGGGGTAGGCGTCGAGGAGTCGGTCGACGATGGGGTTGATCTCGAGGACGTCGTACTCGATCTGTAGTTCCTCGGCGACGCGCTCGGCGTCGCTCATGTTCTCGGAGTCGCTGACCTCACCCGGCAGGACGAGACCGTGGACGGCGTCGGGGCCGAGTTCCCCGACGGCGAGGTGGGCGACGAGCGTGCTGTCGATCCCGCCGGAGAGTCCCAGTACGACGCGGTCGACGCCGGCGGTCTCCACCTGTTGGCGGACGAACGCCTGTACGTGCTCCCGTTCGGCTTCGAGTTCCTCCTCGGAGAACCGGAGGTCGATCGGAGAGATCTCCGCCTGCGTCTCGGGTTGGTCCATGGTCGGCGGTTCGCCGGCATCGCTCAAAAATCCTCCCGCCCGGACGGAGGACTACTCGACGTCGGGGACGTGGCCGTCTTCGGAGAGGACCTCGTCGTGTGCGGCGTGGCGCTTCGCGAGGTCGACGTACACCGCGCCGGCGTTCGCCCACTCGGAGTCTTCGACCTCCTTGCGGACCTCGGCGGGCGTTCCGGCGGCGAGCGTCGAGTCGGGAATCTCGGTTCCCTCGGTGACGACCGACCCCGCGCCGACGAGACTCTCCTCGCCGACGACGGCGTCGTCGAGGACGACCGCGTTCATCCCGACCATCGCCCGTCGTTTCACCTCCGCCGCGTGGACGATGGCCGAGTGCCCGATGGTCGCCCCCTCGCGGATCGTCGTCCCCTCGTGGCAGACGGCGTTGTCCTGGACGTTCGCGTCGCGCTCGACGACGATGGGACCGTCGTCGCCGCGGAGCGTGACGTTCGGCCAGACGTTCGCCTTCGGCCCGATGGTCACGTCGCCGATGACCGTGGCTTCGGGGTCGACGTACGCCGTCTCGTGGATGTCGGGCTCGACGCCCTCGAAACTCCGAATCATACCTCGGTGTGACGAGGCGACCACCTTGAAGCTACGGACCGGGCACTGTCGCCGCAACGTTTATTGTCACGTGTTACCTTACCACGATACGAGCGAGGTGGTGTCACAGTCAACCGACGTCTCCACTCCAGCGAGGTAGTACCGCATTCGACCACTCGACTTCGGCGGCACGACCCCTCTCGGGAGCGTTCGTCTTCTACTCGCGGCGACGGGAAGTAACTCGAAGAGAATGCAGATACACCGACCACTTCGACGTCGATAGTTCGAGAGGAACGTGGAGATGCACCGCCGGGGGTCGAACCCGGGCTACGTGCTTGGGAAGCTCGTGTCCTACCACTAGACGTCCGATGGACTCACTCCGTTCGTCCATCGACCCTCGCCTCGCTCCGCTCGGCTCGGCACCGGCGCTCGCGTCGCTCACACCGTTCGCCTCGGCGTCGATAGGTCGGGAGGAAAGTGGAGATGCACCGGCCGGGAGTTGAACCCGGGCTATGAGCTTGGGAAGCTCATGTCCTACCACTAGACCACCGGTGCACTGCGTTCGTGCACCTCTGCCTAATCGGTTCCGACACTTGAACGTAGCGTTTCGGTGGCCCGAAGCTACATCCGGCGGACCGGCGAACCACGACCCATGCGTCCACTTCGGCGACTTTCCGTCGACGCCGCGGAGGCACTGCTCGTCGCCGTCGTCCTGACGCTCACCCCACTCGCCGGACTCTTCGTCGCCGGCGTCGACGCGCTCCAACCGGTCGTGTTCCTCCTGTTCGCTGCCGTCGTCGCGCTCGCCGCCCTCGTGGTCGGTCGAGGGGTCACGTCGGTCACGCGCTCGCTCTGGAGCGAGGCGGAACTGACGCCACGACTGCTCGTCGTCGGGAGCGCCCACGCCGTCGAGATGGTCGCTGCGACCGTCTTCCTCGTGGCCCTCGGAACGCTGGTGTGGCTCCGCGCTGCCTTCGGTGTCCTCGCGCGTGGCGGTGAGGGGGCCGTCCTCGGACTCCTCGGGACGGTGGCTCTCGCGGGAATCGTCCTCGTGGGTTCGGTCGGTGGCCGACACCTGCTCGTGTGGCGCTGAGCCGCTACGCTTTTCGCGTCACCGACGTATCTGCGACCGTGAGCGACGACCCGACGACGGCCGCGCGTGACTACCTCCGAACGGACCACGGGGACCTCCTCGCCGCGGTCGACGCGTGTGCGGACGCCGTCGCCGACTCGTGGGACGGGGCGACCGTCGCGGACGGGTCGCGTGTGAGCGCGCCGCTTCGCGCGTGTCTCGACCGGGCCGGCGCGCTCGACGCGTTCCCGCGAGCGCTCGCAGGGGCCGTCGACGCCGCCGGTCGCGAACTCCAGGCGACGCCGGTCGCCGGACCACCATACGTCGTCGTGACGAGTCGGGGACCAGTCCTCCGGGCGACGCTCCCCGACGGCCGACTCGTCGTTCGGTTCGACGTCTTCCGCGTCACCGCGGGCAACGAGTACGCACGCGGGCCGTCCGGTGAGGACGCACTCGACGTCTCGCTCCGGTGACCTCGCACTCAGCGGACCGCGGGGAAGTCGTCCCGGTCGACCCACTCACGGAGCGACGCGGTCGCGTCGCGGTCGAAGCGGAGCGGCCGACGCCACCACGGTCCCTTCCCCAAGTCGGCCGACCACTCGGTGACGACGTGGTTGGCGTCGACGCCGCGCTCCCCGGAGAGTGGGACGGCCCGGTCGTAGAGCCTAGAGGCGTCGGGGTCGCCGTCGAGGAGGACCGCCGCGTCGAAGGACTCGCGCCGGTAGTGGGCGTTCTCGTGGAGGTGCTCGGGGACGTCCTCGCGGACCGGGTCCACCAGCGGGTCGCTCGCGAGGCGGAAGTGGCCGATCAGGTAGGCGCCCCACTCGGGCGTGAGCCACTCCGCGAACGACGCGTCGGCGTCGCTCCCGTCCTCCCGTCGCGCACACGAGAGCGTCGCGTAGAAGAACACGTAGTCGCCGGCGTCGAGGTCGGCGAGCGGTCGGGCCTTCACGCCGTGCGGGTCGCCGTAGGTGTACGACGAACAACGGGGATAGTCGGCGAACGAGGGGTCGAGGTGGACCGGTGTCTCCCGCAGGTCGTCCGGTATCGCGAGCGGGAGCCGTGGGGCGAGGTCGCCGTACGTCGGCGCCGCTGCGGGGTCGCGGATGGGTTCACTCTCGGGGATGGGGACGTAGGCGAACGACCCGTCCGGGAACACCGGTCCCCGGAAACCGGGTTGATTCGTGTTGGCTCCGACGTTGACGGCGACGGCACGTGGCACGCGTCCGGATTCGCGGGCGGCGGAGAAAAGCCGACGGGTTCAGTTCGGTGGCGTCCGCTCGCGGTCGAACTCGTCGAACTCCTCGGACTCGTCGAGGTCGAGGTCGAACTCGATCCGGCGCTGTTCGCGGCGGTCTTTCCCGCCCTGGTCGAGCGGTTCGGCGACGGACTCCCACCCGGGCTTGACGCGGACGCTCTTCGCGGGCGTCCCGACCGCGACGTGGTGGGCGGGGATGTCGCCCTGGACGATGGACTTCGCGCCGGCGAAGGCGTTCTCGCCGACGCGGACGCCCGCACGGATCATCGCGTCCTGGCCGACGCGCACGTCGTCTTCGAGTACCGTCCGGTAGTTCGACACCTTGGTCTGGTCGACGACGTCGTGGTCGTGGGTGTAGAGGTGGGCGTTGTCGGCGATGCTGACGCGGTCGCCGAGTTCCAGTTTCCCGCGGTCGTCGAGGTGGACGTCGTCGTGGACGACGACGTTGTCCCCCAGTTCGATGTTGTGGCCGTACGTCATCGAGACGCCCTTGAAGATGCGGAGTCCCTCACCTGCCTCGGCGAAGAGGTGGTTCGCGAGCATCTCGCGGAAGCGTAGGGCGAACTCGACGTTGTCCGCGAGCGGCGTGTTGTCGAACTGTCGCCAGAGCCACTGGAGGGGCTTCGACTCCTCGAACGCCTCCTCGTCTTTCTCGGCGTAGTACTCGCTCTCCAGGGTGACGTTGTGCGGGTCGTAGTTTCGCAGTCGTGCCTCCTCGGCGGCCGAGACGCTCGCACCGTTCTTCCACGACTCGTAGGCGTCGCGGTCGCCGTTGAGGTCGACGAGGACGTCCTCGACGACCTCGTAGGTGTCCTCGTCGCCCGAGAGTCGCTCGTCGACCTCGTCGACGAACGCGCGGAGTGTCGTCTCCGCCTCGTCGGGCAGCGAGACACGTTTCTTCGTCATTGGGATTCCTTTCACCCGCCGCCCCATATGGGTTTCCGTCCCTGCAGGCAGGGCCGGGTTCCGGTCGACCGACCCGCCGAAACACGGGTCCGGACCGATGTCGCTCGACGCACTCAAACCCCCTCTCTTCCGGTCGAACGTCGACGCAATCGTGCGATTACGCTCCACTTTCACCACTTTCACTCCGGTCTCCGCGACCGACCCAGTCGAGTACTCGAAGAGAGTTCGTTTCGCGTGTATATCGACGCGACAGCGCCCGAGACAGGTGTCGAATCAGTTGAACAGTTGTACAAGTGTTCAACTGTCCGGGGGCGAGTGCCGACCTACGCGAGGAAGACGTGGCGCGGTCGGTCCGCGAGCACGTCGCGGCCCCACGAGACGGTGTCGCGGAAGGCGTCGGAGCGGAAGAAGTCCATCGCGTCCTCCTTCGACTCCCAACGGCTGTCGATGAACAGTTCGTTCTCGTCGTCGCGGCGGGCGAGCAGGCGGGTCTCGCGGTGGCCCTCCATTCCTTCGAGGGCGTCGGTGACCTCGACGAACTTCTCGACGAACTCCTCGCGGTACTCGGGCTCGACGGTGTAGAACATGCCCATCGTCCCCCAGCCTTCCTCCGCCTCACCGGCGCGTCCGGTCACGCCGGGGAGGTCGGCGAGGAAGCCCGCGGCCGTGTCGGCGGCGCTCTCGGTCTCCCACAGCGAGACGACGGCGGCCGGTCCCTCGCCGGCGACGGGTTCGTAGACGGCGGTTTCGACGTGTGTGTCGTAGTGGTCGAAGCTCTCGGTGAGTCCTTCGACCTCGGTCTCGAGTTCGTCGACGTCGGCCTCGGAGTAGAGACCGACGGCGAAGACGTCCTCGCCGTGGGGTTGGCCGGCGTAGACGTCGAGGTCCGCGAGTTCCTCGCGGAGACTCTCCTCGCCGTCCTCGGATTCCTGGTCTTCGCCTCCGCTCTCGCCGTGGCCGTGGTGGTGGCCGCCCGACCCGCTCTCGCTCTCGCCGTGTCCGTGGGGGTGACCGTCCTCGCGTTCCTCGCTCTCCGGTGTGGGGACTTCCTCGCCGGTGAGGAAGGCGTCGAGGTCCGACGGCGGGAAGCGACGGCCGACGAGGAACTCGCCGAACTCGCCGTACTTCGAGGACCCCTCGTCGAAGCGCATCTCGTAGACGATGTCCTTCAGGTGGACCGGGTCCTCGCTGAAGAGGGTGACCCCCCACTCCCAGTTGTCGAGGCCGAGCGACGAGGAGATGATCTGCTGGACCTTCCCGCCGTACTGCCGGCCGGTGTCGCCGTGTTCGGCCATCAACTCGGCGCGCTCCTCGAAGGGGAGGGTGTACCAGTTGTACTCGGGGTCGCGGCGCTTCGACATCGGGTAGAAGGAGACGTAGGCGTCGTCGGGGAGCGAGGGTTCGAGTTTCCCCTCGATGTAGCGACGGAGGCCCTCGTCGACCTCCTCGGGGTTCTCGAAGTACTCGTCGGAGACGTACCCCGAGACCTCGGTGACGGAGACGTAGGAGTTCGTCTGCTCGGTGAACTCGGCGAACGCGGTCCCCTCGAAGGAGCGCTCGATGCGATTCAGGTCGTCGAGCGTCGGTCGGAGGTGGAGGAACAGGAGGTCGGCCTCGTGGCCGAGGATGGAGAAGACGGCGGAGTCGCCTTCGTCGGCGTCCGCGACGGCCTCGCGGTGCTGGAGGAAACTCTCGCCTGCTTCGAGCGCGTGTGCCCGCTCGTGTTCGGGGGAGTCGCGCCACGCGTCCCAGTCGACGCTCCGGAAGTCGTGGAGAACGTACCAACCCTCGGCGGTCTGTGGGGCTTCGACCATGTTGTGTGGGGGTTGGAGAGACGGTGTGAAGTGTCTTTCCGGTTCGCGCCGAGACCGGTCACGTCGAACCGACGCCGGCGAGCAACCCGGTGAGCCACCCGGCGAGCACCAGGAGGACCGCCGCGAAGCAGAGCGCGATTCGACGTCGTGGGTCCTCGTCGAATCGTGCGGCTAGTGACACGAAGGACGTACCGACGGTCGAGCGTGGACTCGACCGCCGAGGAAGAGTGCAGACGGAGCGTCCGCGTGTCCGACGGCGCAGCGGAGTGGGGAGGCGGCGACGTCGGACGGGAGTGTCAGGCTCGGCGCCCGTCGAACCGGGGGAGCGGGACGACGGGGGTTCGACACGGCCGGCGTGGGGGAGGAGGGCCGCGTCGGCGTCGTGAGAGTGTCAGAGGGGTCTGCCGTGAGTGTCAGTCCGGGAACTCAGGGACCGAGCGAGCCACAACCCCAGACGGCCAGCGTGGACTGGACCTGGGAGAGCGCGACAGCGCTCGTGAAGAGCGCGCCGACGGCTTTCGGGTGCTGTGCGACCGCGTTCTGCAGGGCCTTGCGAGCCATCTCATTTCATACAATGAACCGTGTAATAAAATAAGTTACGACCAAATAGATGTGAAAATAAGTCGGGCGGGGCGATGCGGACTACTCGAAGTCGGTGTAGCGGGGTTCGTCGTGGGCACCCGGGAACTCCTCGACGGGGACCTGGACCTGGTCGCCAGTGTCCATGTCCTTGACCGTCACGTTACCCTCTTCGAGGTCGCGTTCACCGACGATGACCACCGTCTCGGCGTTGATGGAGTCGGCGTAGTCGAGTTGGCCGCCGAACGAGCGGCCGGCCACGTCGGACTCGACGGTGTGTCCCTCGGCACGGAGTTCACGGGCGATGTCGGCGGCGACGTCGCGGGTGTCACCGACGGTGAGCACGTAGTAGTCGGTGCGGAGTTCCTCTTCGGGCCAGACGCCCGCGCGCTGGAGGAGTAGCGGGAGCGTCGAGTGACCGGGTGCGACGCCTACGGCGGGCGTCGGCTGCCCGCCGAAGGACTCGATGAGGTCGTCGTAGCGGCCGCCGCCGAAGACGGAGCGACCCACCTCACCAGTGGAGTCGAAGCACTCGAAGACGACGCCCGTGTAGTAGTCGAGTCCGCGGGCGGTCGTCAGCGAGACCGTACAGAACTCGCGGACGCCGAAGTCCTCCGTGGCCGCGAGGACGTCGCGGAGATTGGTGACGGCGGCCTCGACGTCCTCGCCGCCGAACTCGACGAGTTCGTCGAGGTCGTCCTCGCTCGACTGGAGGAGGTCGTCGAACTGGGCGGCCTGGTCGTAGGAGAGGCCCGCGTCGTGGAGCAGGTCGTGGTACTCGGCCTCGGAGACTTTTTGACTCTTATCGACGGCGCGGATGGCCTGTTTCGTGTCCACGTCGGCGTCGAAGGAACCGAGCAGCGAACTGAGGATGTCGCGGTGAGAGACGCGGAACTCGAAGTCCTCTCCCGAGAGACCCATGTCGGTGAGCGCGTCGCCCACGACGGCGAGCACCTCGGCGTCGGCCTCCGGTTCCGAGGAACCGAAGATGTCGACGTTCGTCTGGTAGAACTCGCGGAAGCGCCCGCTCTGGGGTTCCTCGTAGCGCCAGAACGGCCGCGTCGAGTACCACTTGATGGGCTTGGAGAGTTCCTGTTGCTTGGCGACGACCATCCGTGCGACCGTCGGCGTGAGCTCGGGCGTCATCGCCACGTCGCGGCCGCCCTGGTCGGTGAACGCGTAGAGTTCGTCGACGATCTCCTCGCCGCTCTTGTCGACGTACATCTCGGTGCGTTCGAGGGCGGGCGTGCCCACCTCGCGGAAGCCGTAGCGCTGTGCGGCGGACTCCAGCGTGTCGATGGTCTCGCGCCGGGCCCGCATCTCGCCGGGGTAGAAGTCGCGGAACCCCTTCAGGCGTTCGTACATAGTCCGGGATTCGGCCACGTCGCGCTTCAATCTGTTCGTTCGTACGTTCGAACGAACGGTCGCCTACGCCTAGAGCGCGATGAGTCCGACCCCACAGACGGTGAGGACGGCGGCGGCGAGTCGGATTCCGGGGCGCTCTTCGCGCAGGAAGACGGCGCCGAGGAGGACGGCGACGACGGCCTGTCCGTTGACGACGGCGGCGGCGACGCTCGCCGAGGTCAGCGAGAACGCCAGCGTCGTGACGTGCTCGCCGAGCGCGACTCCCGCGCCCGCGACGACGAACTTCCACGGGTCGTCGAGACCCTCCTCCGGCCACGCCCGGAACGCGAGGGGCGCGACGAGGACACCGATCCCGGTGAGGAACAGCGGGACCCACAGCGTCGGCGGGATGCCCACCGACTGGAGCGCGACCCGCTTGCCGAGGTCCGACACCGCGTAGCCGGCCGCGCTCAACAGCGCGAACTGCGCCGCGCGCGAGGTGGTGACGCGTTGGAACGGCACCAGCAGGCCGCCACCCTCGTAGTTCGCCAGGTAGACCGCCACCGTGACGACGAGGATACCGAGAATCTCGACCGGACGGAGTGCCGTCTGGAACAGGAGGAGTTCGAGCGGGAGGACGAACGCCGGGACGACCTTGCTGATGGGCGCGACGTACGACACCTCGCCGGCACCGAGCGCGCGCAAGAAGAGCAGGAAGGCGGCGGCACCCGAGACGATGGTGAGCGCGACGGACCCGAGCGCGGCGGGCGGGGCCGTGGCCAGTTCGCCCGCCGCGGCGACCGGCGACCCGACGTAGAGGGCGATGGGGAGGTACCACGCGACGGCGCAGGTGTTCACGACGAGCGTCAGGACCGCGCCGGGGACGGCGCCGAAGAAGCGTTTCAGGCCGAAGAGGTAACATCCCCAGACGAGGGCGGCGAGGAGGGCGTAGCTGATTCCGTCGGCGAGCACGCTCGAACGGTCACCGAGGGCGGAGAAGAAGTGTCCGGTTTCGTCTCGGGTGTCGGCCTACTGCAGGCCGGTCACGCGCGTCTGCGTGTGGTCCGGGAAGACCGCGCGGACCTGTTCGTCGCCGTGTTCCTCGCGGATGAGCGCGCGGAGTTCGGTCTCGTAGTCGGCCTTCGGAATCTCCTCGCTCGGACCGGACTCGACGTGGAGGGTCTCCTCGACGAGTCGGTCGATGGCGCCGCGGCCGAACCCGGTCAGCGGCGAGAGGTAGTCGACGTCGTGGCGGTCCTCCAGACTCTGCGCCTGCGCGCGGGACACCGTGGGGACGCGGTCGTCCCGGCGCGTCCCGTCGGCGACGGCGTCGAAGCCCGCTTCCGCGACGGCTTCGAGCGCGTGTTCGTGGACGTGCTGGATGCCGTTTCGCGGGTAGCCGTCGTCGAGCATACGCTCGACGGCCGCCTCCGCGACGTCCCGGTCGAGGTCTACTCGCTCGAAGGCGAATCCGACGTCGGCGGCGGTCTCGCGGGCGTGTTCCCAGTCGTCGGTCACGCCGAACTGGGCGGTGACGAGCGTGACGTCGTAGAAGCGTTCGAGGACGAGTGCGGCGAGTGTGGAGTCCTTCCCACCGCTGTAGAGTAACCCCAGGTCCATCCGACGTTCAGCGCCGCTGGATGTCGAAGCTCTTGGACTCGGGTTTCAGCTCCTTCAGGAGCTTCTTCATCTGCTCTTCGTCGATCTGGTCCTGGATGCGGCCGCTCTGGGCGAGCGCGAGGACCTGCTGTTCGACGCGCTCGGCGAAGTCGGGCTTGCTCATCCGGACGGAGTTGAGTCGCTTGCGGGCCCCGTCGGAGAGGTGCTGACGGAGCATCGCCTGCTTCTGCTGTTCGGCCTGCTGCTGGGCCTGCTCTTGGGCCTGGCGCTGTGCCTCGCCCTGTCCCTGGCCCTGGCCCTGCTGTTCTTTGAGCTGTTCCATCTTCTTCTGTCGAATCTCGTCGAGGCGGTCCTCGTCGGGGTTCTCGCTCATGTTGGTGTATTGTACTCGCCCTGGCAGAAAAAGCTTTACTCGACGACGTCTCGCGGTTCGGCGTCGACGGTCTCTCGGCCGTGGAGACGGGTCGCTGTTCGGCGGAAAACGGTCGACAAAAGTGGGTGTACGGTACCGGCGCGCGAGGCGCGTCGGGTGGAGTTACGCGTAGCGCTCGAGTTCGGGGCGGTCGAGCTGCTGGAGGACGTCACCGGCGGTGTCGTCGAGGAGACTGCGGCCCTCGGCGGAGGCGACGCGACCTTCGCTGCCCTTCTCCTCGACGAGCCCTTCCTCCTCGAGCTGCTGGAGGATGGTCCGGATGACGTTCTTGGAACCGTCGACCTTCTTGTCGGGGGAGACCTTGTAGCGGTTGGAACCGCGCTTCGTGTTGCCGTACTCCGTGGAGAGGCTCTCGACGCCGACGGGACCGTCGACGGCGACCTTGCGGAGGAGACTGGCGGCACGCTTGTACCAGAAGTCGTCCTGCTCGGGCGGGAGTTCCTTGTCCTGACCGGTCTTCGCGAATTGGGCCCAGTCGGGTTCCTCGACACGGTCCGCGAGCACGTCGGCGAGCTCGTCGAGGAGCTCGTCCGTGGGTGCGTCGTAGAGGGTTGCCATGGGCGCGTTTTCACGTCCCCGCTGTATAAACGCGTCGTTAGCTCTTCCCGCGTATGGGGCCGTCTCTCACTCCTCGGACGTCCGCCACGGCACGTCCGGCCCTTCGAGGACGGCGGCGGCGATGCCGCCGAGGAGCGTCGAGAGCCAGTAGGTCCCCCCGCGGTAGACGATGGCCGCCGAGGTCGCGGTGGCGGCGGTGATGCCCGTCGTCGGGACCAACAGGAGGACGATGGCCGTCTCGACGCCGCCCGCCCCTCCCGGCAGCGGGAGGATGCTCGCGATGGTCGCGACCGGGACGACGATGAAGACGATGAACACCGGAATACCGTTCCCCGGGACGAGTGCCCGCAGCGAGAAGTAGAGGGCGAGACACATGAACAGCCACCCGAGGGCGGAGCAGAGGACGGCCGTCGCGAGGTCCTCGCGCTTCTGGCCGACCCGTTCGACGGCGCCGAAGAAGGCCCCGACGCGGCCGCGAATCGCCTTCCGCGTGGGCGAGGGGACGCCCGGAACGACGCCGCCGAGCGTGGCGAACGTCGGCGCGAGAACGCGAGCGATGCCGTGTTTGACCGCCTCGCGGTTCGTCCAGAGGAGGTAGCCGAGAATCGGGATGCCCACGGCGAGCGTCCCGACGATGCCCGCGACGAGGAGGATGCTGTCGCCGACGGCGAACATCGTCACGTAGTAGGCCATCCCGATGGTCGCGAGGGCGATGGAGGGGATGAAGTTGAGCGTGTCGACGCTCGCGATGGCCGCGAGTCCGGTCTCGTACTTCGAGTCGGTCGCCCGGGAGATGAGCAGCGCGCTGAACGGTTCGCCGCCGGCCTGACCGAACGGCGTGATGTTGTTGGCGAACGCCGCGCTCGCGTAGAGGAGGATCGCCTTCGGGACGCTCGTCCGCACGTCGAGCGAGTCGAGGACCTGGCGGAGCGTCAGTCCCCACGACCCCAGCCAGCAGAGGCCCGCACCGACGATGAGGAGCAGTGATTGCGCGCTGAGGAGCGCGAGCGCCTGCCGTATCTGTGCGAACCCGACGAACCAGAGCAGGGCACCCAAGACGGCCGCCGCTCCGAGAAATCCGAGGGCGACGCCACGCGAGTCGAACTCCATTCAGTCGCCGGGACGGGACCCGGCGGCCTAAAGCCTCCGACCGACGCCGAACGGGTCGCCACTCACCGCCAATCCCCGATGCTTTATTCGGGCCGGTCGAAACACTCGACTATGGACGAGCGGGCGGCACTCCGATTGGTGGGTGGTCTCGTCGACGCGGCGGGCGACGACGCGGCCGTCGTCGACGGGACGGTCCTCACCATCGACATGCTCCACGAGCGGACCGACTTCCCTACCGGCACCACCCGGTACACGGCGGGGTGGCGGGCCGTCGGGGCCTCTCTCTCCGACGTCGCCGCGATGGGCGCCGAGGCGACGGCCGCGGTCGGAGTCTACGGTGCGCCCGCGTTCGACCCCGACGACCTCGAACAGTTCGTCGCGGGCGCGAGTGAGGTCTGCGACCACGTCGACGCCACGTACGTCGGAGGCGACCTCGACGACACGGAGGAGTTCACCGTCGCGACGGCCGCCGTCGGCGAGACGGACGAAGCAGTCACTCGCGACGGTGCCCGTCCGGGTGACGTCCTCTGCGTGACCGGGACCCTCGGGCGCACGGCCGCCGCACTCGACTACTTCGCGGCCGGCGACCTCGAACGCGCCAACGCCCTCTTTCGTTTCACCCCGCGCGTGGCCGCGGGCGTCGCCCTACGCGAGCACGCGACCGCGATGATGGACTCCAGCGACGGCCTCGCCCGGTCGGTCCACCAACTCGCCGAGGCGAGTGAGTGCGGATTCGTCCTCGACGGCGAGGCGGTGCCGGTCGCCCCGGAACTCCGCGAGACCGCCGACGAGACCGAGGCGTTCGACCGCGCGCTCACCACCGGCGAGGACTTCGAACTCGTCTGTACGCTCCCCGAGGACGTCGTCGAGACCGTCCGGGACGAACTGGACGTCTCGCTCCACGTCGTCGGAACGGTGATTGCGGACAGAGAGCGGGTCACCCTCGACGGGGAACCGCTCCCCGACGTCGGGTACACCCACTGACTCTCGCCGTCAGACGATAATCTCGATGGGGACCGGGACGAACGCCAGCACTCCCAGCAGGAAGGTGAACACGCCGACGGCCACCCGCTTCCGGTCGAGCGGCGAGTCGTCGACCGGTCGGACGGACCCGGCGTTCACGAGGAACACCGCGATGAGTCCCCAGACGACCCACAGCGTCGCCGCGTTCCCGGCGTCGAGGACGTAGTAGACGTAGCCCGCGAGTGCGAACAGCAGTCCGGGGACGACGGGGGCGAACCGTTCGTGGGTCTCGCCGACCATCGCGCGGAGCATGTGGCCGCCGTCGAGTTGTCCCACGGGGATGAGGTTGAGGAACGTCACGAACATCCCGACCCACGCCCCGATGACGACGGGGTTGACGACGAGCGAGGGGTCGTTGGGGTAGCGCAGCGGTTCGCCGAGGAGCCACGCGATGCCCTTCAGCAGGATCGGGTAATGGAAGACGATCTCCATCGTCTGCTCGGGCGGGGCGTTCAACACCCACTCGGGAACCGTCACGGGCGGGAGTTTCAGGCCGACGACGGTGACGACGAGCGTGGCCGCCAACCCGGCGAGCGGGCCGGCGACGCCGATGTCGAAGAGCGCCTTCCGGTCGGGCATCTGCCCGCGCATCTTGATGATGGCGCCCATCGTCCCGATGAGCGTCGGCACGGGGATGAAGTAGGGGAGACTCGCCCGGACCCCGTAGTAGCGACTCGCGACGTAGTGGCCCATCTCGTGGACGCCGAGCACTCCGAGGACGGCCAGCGTGAACGGGAGCGCCTGAACGATGGCCGGCGAGGTGAGGTCCTGCACGTAGTACCACCCCGCGCCCGCGAACAGCGTCGAGAGGACGGTCAACCCGAAGAGGAGGACGTTCGTCCACGGGACCCCGTCGACGCCGAGGTCGAGGGGTTCGGCGACGAGGACGAGTTCGCCCATCCGGCGGTCGAGTGAGACCTCGTACCCCCGTTCGCGGAAGAGGGGCCACACCGTCCGAACGAGGCGCTCCTGACCGGCACGTGGGTCGCCGAAGTAGAGTACCTCCTCGTCCTCTCGGCGGACCTCGTAGACGTCGAACACCGACGCGAACGACCGCGGCGCGGGCGCGTCGTCGGGGATGTCGGCCGACATTACTCCTCGATAGGTGACGGAGCGGCTAAAACCCACGGTCGGCGGTCGAGAGACGCGAGAAAGCGGGGCGGGCGAGTCGGTCGTCGGGCGATACGGAGGGGACCGAGGGCGGCGGTCGGGGTGGCGACGGCGAACGCGGGGTCAGTTCGCCGAGACGCGCCACGTGGTCGCGCTGGTGTACGACCACTTCTCGATCTCGAGGTCGGTCGCCGAGTCGCGGAGCTTCACCATCAGGGCGCCGATCTCCTTCGCGGAGAGACCGACCTCGTCGGCGATGAACTTACTCTTGAAGTAGAGTTCGCCGTCGTCGGCCTTCTCGCGGAGGTAGTCGAGCAGGCGGCGTTCCTTGGACTCGCGCTCGGGCTCGGTGGAGGGGTCTAGGGTGGCGCTCATGGGTTTGTCGCCTCACTCGTCCGTATGGCCCGAGGGGTGTTATAAAGGCAGGAACGTTAGGGATGTTTTGCGTCTCTTCGGACGACGGATTCGTTTCACGGTCGCGTCGGGACGTTTCACGAACCTTCGAGAAACGTTTAGACGTTTTATCGACTCCTTAGATCGATTCGATTCGTCTCGCGGACGGGTGGCGGTCGCCGGTCACTCGGACCGGTCGTGGACCCAGAATTCGTCCTCGACGGTGACCTCCTTCTTGAACAGCGGTACCTCGTCCTTCAGGCGGTTGATGCCGTCCTCGACCGTCTCGAACGCCTCGCCGCGGTGGCCCGCGAGGACGACGACGAAGACGATGTCCTCGCCGTACTCGACGACTCCCGTCCGGTGATGCATGACGACTTCGTGGACGCCGTCGCGCTCCGTCAACTCCCGTTCGATGGCGGTCATCCGCTCGTCGGCGACGCCCTCGTACTTCTCGAAGGAGAGCGCGGTCGTCCGGGCGTCGTCCGGTTCGTCCTTGGCGCGGACCCGGCCGGTGAACGTCGCGATGGCCCCGGCGTACTCCGCCTCCGGGGAGCGTTTCGCCTCGGCGACGAGCGACGCCAGCGTCTCGCGCGGTTCGGTGTCGTGGAGTGCGTCGACGAGCGCCTCCACGTCGAGTGCCGCCGGTTCCAGGGCGGCGCGGAGTGGTTCCTCGACGTCGACGTCTTGCCCGACAGCGACGTGGGGAACGCGGGCCTCCTCGAACCCGACGACGAGGGCGTAGTCGTGGTCCGGCGCGAGTTCGTCGAGGACGTCGTCGAGGCCGTGGCCGGTTCCGCTGGCGGTCCAGGTGGTCCCGTCGACGGTGTAGGTCGTTCGGTCCGGTGTCGAGACGTCGCCGGCCCGGACGACGGCGACCGACCCCTCGTCGGCGAACCGGTCGGCGAGTCGGTCGACGAGCGGGTCGACGGCGACGTCGGTTCCAGTCGAGATACCGAGCACGTACATGCCCGGAAGGAGGAAAGCGCCGGGTTTGGCAGTTTCGCCTCTACCGGGCCGTCGCCTCCATCGCGTCGAGGACGAGTCCGAGTCCACCGAGAACACCCAGGATGGCGGCGAGGAGGAGGACGTGCTGGACCCCGCCACCGAGCGACGTGAGGCCGTCGCCGGCCGCGCGCCCGCCAGCGATGGCGGCCGTGAGGAGGGCGACGCCACCACCGAATCGAGCCAGTTGGAGGTCTCCACGCCCGAACGATGGCTGTCCCGCGACCGCGAGCGCGCCGACCAGGACGAGGACGCCAAGGAACGCTTCGAGCATCTTATTTCCAAATATATTCTACAAGAAAATAAATCCGTGGGCCACGCCAGAGCGACGCCGGGGGCGGAGTTGGCAACCCTTAAGAGTGCAACACGGCTAATCCGGCCCAAGAATGCGCGTTGTGGTTTCCATCGGGGGGAGCGTGCTGGCGCCGGACCTCCGACACGAACGGGTCGAACAGCACGCGGCCGCTATCGAGCACCTGGTCGAGGAAGGGTGCGACGTCGGGGCCGTCGTTGGGGGTGGCGGCGTCGCCCGCGAGTACATCGAGACCGCGCGCTCGTTGGGCGCGAACGAGATTCAACTCGACGACATCGGGATCGACGTGACACGGCTGAACGCCCGCCTGCTCATCGCGGCGCTGGGCGCTCCCGCCGCCCCGAGTCCCGCGGAGGACTACGAGGAGGCCGGCGAGGCGATGCGCCGCGGCGACGTCGCGGTCATGGGAGGCGTCACGGCCGGCCAGACCACCGACGCCGTCAGCGCCGCGCTCGCCGAGTACACCGACGCCGACCTGCTCGTCTACGCCACGAGCGTCCCCGGCGTGTTCAGCGCCGACCCGAACGAGACCGCCGAGGCCGAGCGCTTCGACCAGATGACCGCCTCGGAACTCGTCGACGTCATCGCGGACATCGAGATGGCCGCGGGGTCGTCCGCGCCGGTCGACCTGCTGGCCGCGAAACTCATCGAGCGCTCCGAGGTCCGGACCATCGTCCTCGACGGCACCGAACCGCAGAACATCGTCGACGCGGTCCTCCACGGCGAACACGACGGGACGGACATCCTCCCCGAGGGCGAGGACGGCGAGATGAGCTACTGGGTCCAGCAATGAGCGACGCCGAGGAACTCGACGAGTACGACCCGTACCTGCTGAGTGAGGGTGAAGGCGAGTACGCCTTCTGGGCCGACCGCATCGCCGACCGCGTCCTCGACCGCGACCCCGAGGAACCCATCGTCATCAAGGGCGGCATCTCCCCGTCCGGAGTCCCTCACCTCGGCAACATGAACGAGTTGATGCGGGGCTACTTCGTCGCCGAAGTCCTCCGCGAGCGCGGCTACGACGTCCGCCAGATCTTCACCGCCGACGACCGCGACCCCCTGCGCGGTCTCCCCCGCAAACTCGCCGACCTCGACGGCGAGATCGTCGACCTCGGGGACGTGAACGCCGGTGCCCTCGGACGCAACCTCGGGAAGCCGTACACGGACATCCCCGACCCGTTCGACTGCTGTGACTCCTACGGCGCACACTTCACCAACCTCATCGAGCGGAGCGCCGACCTCCTCGGCGTGCCGGTCGAGACGGTCTCCAACACCGAACTCTACGAGGACGGCGACCTGGAGGACGTGACGGCGTACCTCCTCGACCACGTCGAGCAGGCCCGGGACGTCCTCTCGAAGTACCAGGAGAAGGTCGACGAGGACTACGTCCCGTTCCGCCCCATCTGCGAGGAGTGCGGGAAGGTGACCGAGACGGTCACGGACTACGACGCCGAGGCGGGCACGGTCGACTACGTCTGCACCGACATGGAGGCCGGTGACCAGACCATCGAGGGCTGTGGCCACGAAGGGACGGTCTCGCTCCGCGAGGGCAAACTGCCGTGGCGCTTCGAGTGGCCCGCGCAGTGGACGGTCCTCGGCGTGGACTTCGAGCCGTTCGGCAAGGACCACGCCGAGGGGTCGTGGCCCTCCGGCGTCGACATCTCGCTGAACGTCCTCGACGAGGAACCGCCCGTCCCGATGGTGTACGAGTGGTTCACCCTCGACGGGAAGCCGTTCTCGTCCTCGAAGGGGAACGTCGTCCTCGTCGGCGACGTCCTCGACCTGGTCGAACTCCCGGTCCTGCGCTACTTCTTCGCGAAGGACCCGAGCAAGGCCCGCGACTTCAGCGTCCAGAACCTCGACCAACTCGTCGACGAGTTCGACCGCCTCGAACGCGTCTACTTCGGCGAGGTCGACGCGAGCGAACAGGAGACCGCGTTCGCCGAGCGCGTCTACCCGTTCCTCGTCGACGAGGTGCGCGAGGAGCGCATCCGCCTCCCCTACACGTTCGCCGCGGTGCTGGGCATGACCGACGACCCCGACCTCCGCGAGGAGATCGCCCGCCGCGAGGGGCACATCCCCGAAGACGCCCCCGAGTGGGCCGTCGAGCAGGCGCTCGACCGCGTCGAACTCGCGCGCAACTGGGCGCGCCGCACGGAGAACGCCTACAACTACGACCTGAAGCGCACGGAGATGCCCGACGTGGACTTCGACGAGGACACCCGGGCGGCCCTCGACGAACTCGCGGACTTCGTCGAGACCCACGACGACCCCGAGGCGATCCAGGGCGAGATTTACGAGATCGCCAAGCGCCACGACGTCGACGTCGGCGACTTCTTCGGCGCGGGCTACCGCCTCTTCTTCGACGAGGACCAGGGACCGAAACTCGGTCCCTTCCTCGCGAAACTCGACGACGAGTTCGTCGTTCGACGCCTCCGCCGCGAGGGGTGACGACCGCGCGGGGCTACACACGTAGCCCCCGGTCTCTGGAGTACCGATACACGTAGCCACCACGCCCACCCGCGCTCCGCCCTTTCGTTCGAACACCGCCGAGCAGTCGTCGACGCCACTCTGGGGGGAGTGCTCGCTGTCCGCTGTTCCGGCGGCCCATCGGAACCGCTTTTCCAGACGATACCTGCGAGTCCCACGAACGAAACCGCTTTCTGAGCGACGCCCGACGATGCGGACGATGGATACCTGGACGTGGGTCCTGCTCGGTATCGGGCTCTACTGGTTGCTACTCGTGTTCCTCCGGCAGTCGGGCGTCCTCCCCTCGTCGGTGGGGACGATGGGACCGCTGGTGACGCTCCACACCCAGCGCGGGAAGGACTTCCTCGACTGGCTCGCCCGGCCGAAGCGAGCGTGGCGTGCCTACGCCAACTTCGGACTCGGCGGGGCGATGGTCGTCCTCGTGGGAGCGTTCCTCCTGCTCGTCGTCCAGGCGGTGAACGTGCTCGTCAACCCGCCGGCGCCGAGTGCGATCACCCAACCCCGGAACGTCCTCGTCATCCCCGGCGTCAACCAGTTCCTCCCGTTGGCGGTCGCCCCCGAGATCCTGTTCGGCCTCCTCGTCGGACTCGTCGTCCACGAGGGGGGCCACGGCATCCTCTGCCGTGTCGAGGACATCGACGTCGAGTCGATGGGTGTCGTCCTCCTCGCGGTGCTCCCCGTCGGCGCGTTCGTCGAACCCGACGAGGAGAGCCAGCAGGCGGCCGACCGCGGGAGTCGCTCCCGGATGTTCGCCGCGGGCGTCACCAACAACTTCCTGATCACGGCGCTCGCACTCGCGCTCCTGTTCGGTCCCGTCACCGGTTCGATCGCCGTCGCTCCCGGTGCACACGTCGGGAGCACCCTCCCCGGGTCCCCGGCCGCCGACGCCGGAATCGAGAAGGGCGACCGTCTCGTCGCCGTCGCCGGCCACGACATCCAGAGCAACGAAGACCTCCGCGACACGCTCCTGAACGTCTCCGACCGGACCGTCTCGGTCGAACTCGCCAGCGGGCGGACGACGACCGTCACCCGGTCACTGCTGGTCACTGGCGTCGTCCAGAAGACGTCGCCGCTGGCCGCGATTCCGGTGAACCAGTCCGACCCGACCACCATCGTCGCGGTGAACGGGACGGAAGTCCACACCGAACCCGCGCTCCGCGACGCCGTCCGCGACCGACCGGTCGCCACGCTCCGGACCGCCGACGGCCAGACCGTGACCGCACCGATGGGTGCGCTCGTCGTCACCGTCCCCGACTCGCCGTTCGCGACGCAGACCGACCTCGGCGCGAACACGCACCTCGTCCTCACGCGGGTGAACGGGGAGCGCGTGCTCGGTCCGGAGGACGTCACCGCGGCACTCGACGGGACCGAACCCGGCCAGCAGGTCTCGCTCGTCGGCTACGTCGACGGTGAGCGTCGGACGTTCTCCGTCTCGCTCGGCGACCGCTCCGGCGACCAGGGCGGGTTCCTCGGCGTCCAGGCGTACCCCGGACTCAGCGGGATGAGCGTCACCGACTTCGGCGTCGAGTTCTACCCCGCCGAGACGTTCCTCGACATGCTCGGCGGCGACGGTGGCGGGAACTTCGCGCAGAACGTCTTCCAGGTGCTCGTGTTGCCGTTCATCGGCGTCGTCGCCGGCCTCCCGTTCAACTTCGCCGGCTTCGTCGCGCCGTGGACCAACTTCTTCGTCGTCGAGGGGCCGCTCGCGCCGCTCGGCGGGTTCGTCTTCATCCTCGCGAACCTCCTGTTCTGGACGGGGTGGGTCAACCTCAACCTCGGTTTCTTCAACTGCATCCCCGCCTTCCCGCTCGACGGCGGCCACCTCCTCCGGATGTCGGCGGAGGGTGTCGTCTCGCGACTCCCCATCGAGGACCGGCGACAGGCGGTCCGGACGGTCACCACCAGCGTCGGCCTGTTGATGCTCGTCAGCCTCCTGTTGATGGTGTTCGGACCGGAACTCCTCAACTGACGTCGAGACCCAACCGTTCGTAGAACGCCTCGGGGGTCTCGTCGATCCGTTCGAACTCACCGAAGTCCCGTTCGTGGTGTCTGACGAGTTGTTCGACGATCCACGTCGAGAACTCCTCGTCGAACTGCCACCCTTCCTCCGGGTTCTCCACCGCGAAGCGGCCGTCGATGGCGAGCGTGACGTACACGTGGTAGAAACCGAGGATGACGTCGGCGAACTCGCGGGCCGTCCCACCGACTTCGCCGCGCTTCGCGTCGAGTTCGTCGTGGCCGGCGTCGGTGAGTTCGAAGTACTTGCGGTCGGGTTCGTCCGCTCGCTCGATACGGCGGGCGTACCCCTCGTCTTCGAACTTGTAGAGGATGGGGTAGACCGACCCGTAGGAGGGTTCCCAGTGACCGCCGCTCAACTCCTCGATCTCCTTGAGTATCTCGTAGCCGTACCGGGGCTTCTCCGCGAGGAGTTCGAGAACGAGGTAGGAGACGAGACCTTTCGGCGGGCCGCTCTTTCGCATCGTCTGCGTTGTTTCCGGGGGTGTGGGAAAGCGTTTCGATTGGGGAGAGATAGCGTGGCACTGGTGTGGCCGGAACCGCGGAGTTAACGCCCATCGCCCCGAACCTGTCGGCGAATGCGCGCGTTCCGCGTCGCCTACGACGGCCGGCCGTACTACGGTTTCCAGCGACAGCCCTCGGTTCCGACGGTCGAGGGCGTGCTCTTCGACGCGCTCCGCGCCCTCGACGTCCTCGCGGCCGACGACGAGAAACCGCCGGGGTACGCCGCCGCCGGCCGGACCGACGCCGGCGTGTCGGCGGTCCGCCAGACGGTCGCCTTCGAAGCACCCGACTGGCTCTCCCCACGAGCGTTCAACTCACAACTCCCCGCACACGTCCGGGTGTGGGCGAGCGCCGACGTCCCGGCGGACTTCCACGCGACGCACCACGCCCGCTCGCGCACGTACGTCTACCACCTCTACGGTCCCGACCTCGACGACGACCGCGTCCACGACGCGTGTGACCGCCTCCGCGGACGTCACGACTTCCACAACCTCACGCCGGACGAGCGCAACACCGTCCGTGACCTCGCCGTCGACGTCGAACGCGACGGCGACTACGTCGTCCTGACACTCCGGGCGGGCGGCTTCTGTCGGGAACTCGTCCGACGAATCGTCTCGCTCGTCGACGCCGTCGGTGCCGGAACCTCGCCCGTCGACAAGGTCGACCGCGTCCTCGGCCCCGAACCGGTCTCGGGACCCGAGGGCGTCCCGCCCGCGCCGGCACACCCGCTCGTCCTCGCCGACGCCGACTACGACGTCGACTTCGAACCCGACGCCCAGGCGGTCGCGTCGACGCGAGAGATATTCGAGGAGAAACACGTCGAGTGGCGAACCCGAAGCAGGGTCGCCGACGAAGTCGTGTCGCGGACCGATACCTAACCCACTAGGAGGTAGCTACTTCGATAGGTGGGTCGTCGGTACTCTCGCCGGCAGGCGCGACGCCTCTCGCGAGCACCGAGGCACAGCCACTCTCTCGCTCGCGTCGCCGTCAGTCCCAGGTCTCGGGCCAGATGTCCGCGGCCTGCATCCCCGGTTCGAACCCTCGGCCCTCCAGTCCCGCCCGCAAGTCGTGTTCGTCCACTCGTGGCACCTCACGCCGCGAGAGTTCGAGCACGAGCAGGGCGGTCAACATCGCGTGTTCTCGGAGGTTTCGGCCGTCGGCCTTGTCCCTGGTGTCGGCGTGCGTGTGTCCCCAGCCACGTCCACGTTCGGGGGTGACGCTGTGGAGTTGTACCGCGGGGACCCCCCGCCGGAGGAAGGGCCAGTGGTCGCTGAACGGGTGGAGGTTCGACTCGACCGCGACCGGTCGGTTCGTCGCCTCCGAGACGGCGTCGAGCGGTTCCTCGAAGGCGTCGTTGCCGTGTGTGAACGCCCGTAGCGTCCGGTAGCGTCCGGCCCCGTCGGCGTTGACGACGGCCTTCACGTTCCGGAGGTCGAGTTTCTCCGCGAGCGCGTCCGACCCCAACAGCCCGACTTCCTCCGAGCCGACACCCGCCACGCGGACGCGACAGTCGAGTTCGTCTTCGACGTCGGCGAGGAGGCGGGCGGCGGCCACGGCAGTCGTGATGCCACAACCGTTGTCCAGCGCGCCCTCCGCGATGTCGTGGGCGTCGTGGTGGGCGACGAGGACGATCTCTTCGTCGGTGCTGTCGCCGTCGGGACCGAAGACGCCGTGGGCGTTGTGACTCTCGCCCCGTTCGGTCCGGGCGTCGACCTCGATGGCGACACGACCGCCGCGCTCGGCGTACTCCCGGAGCCACTCGCCGGTCTCGTGAGAGACGCCGACGCCGGGGATGGCGGCCTCCTGGTCGAAGCGGAGCGACCCCGTCGGCGGGTGTTGGCCCTCTTTGTGGTTGGCGAAGACGAACGCCTCCGCGCCCGCAGCGGCGGCGTGCCCGAACTTCTCCATCCGGTGGAGGAACCGGTCGAGCGAGCGCGGCGACTCGGTCGTCGCGAGCGCGACCTTCCCGGCGACCTCGGCGTCGTCTATCTCCGCGGGTGTCCCGTGGCCCACGTCGACGAGTTCGGCGGTTACGTCGCCCTGCGGGCAGTACGGGAGGGCGATGGCCTCGAAGGAGCGCTCGACGGGGTCGGTGACGGCCAGTCGCGTGTCGCCGCGTGTCCACACCTGTATCGGGAACGAGTCGAGCGTCACGTCGCGAGCGCCCGCGTCGCGGAGGGCGTCGGCGACGAGTTCGGCCGACCGGAGTTCGCCGGGGTGGCCGGCCATTCGGCTCCCGAGTTCGGTCAACTCGGTCAGGAAGGTCCAGGGGAAGTCGTCGGCCCAGGCTCGCCCGAGCGCGCGTCGGAGGTCGTCCGAGAGGTCCATGTCGGGCCGTCGTCCGGCGGCGTGAAAAGTACTGTCCGATTCAGTAGTCCCGCCAGAGCGCGTAGAGACCGTACGCCCCGCCGACGAGGACACCGGTCAGGTGGGCGTAGCGACCGACGTCGCCGGTCGGGTAGAGGAAGTCGCCGAGCAGCGTCGCGGGGATGGCGACCGTGCCCACGACCAGCAGCACGACGGAGGGGTTGTGGGCGAGGGAGACGACGCCCTCGCGGAACGACGAGGGGTACCAGTCCCTGAAGAACCGGCGGGCCGGGACTGCCGTGACGGTCGCGTACGTCGCGACGGCGAGGACGCCACCGCTCGACCCGATGGTGAGGACGCGCGCCTTCAGTAGCCGAGACGTCACGAAGGACTCGACGCAGAGCGCGACGTAGGCGACGAGCAGGAAGAAGAGGACGTAGCGGTGACGTGGCTCGTGTCGCTCGACCTGCCACCCGAACAGTCCGAGGATCGCGAGGTTCTCGAGGAGGTGTGCGGTCGTCCGGTGGGAGACCGAGGCGAACGGCGACCAGAGGGTCAACCACTCGGACGTAAGGTAGAACAGCCGTTGGTACTGCGGCGTCGGCGCGGCGGCGTACACCGGCATCTCGACCAGGAAGAACCAACTCAGGAGGAAGACACAGAGGACCGTCGTCGCCCACGAACGCAGGAGGCATTCGCAGGTCCCCTCGACGCTCGCGAACGTCGAACGGCGTCCGTTCCTGTTCGCCATCGTCGGCAGTTCGCCCGTCGACGCCAAGAGAGATTGTCAGGATTTCGTAGGCGTTCGTTCAACACGCTTAGACACTCAACTGAGTCGATACGACTGGTGTGGCGATTGGTACCACTGAATATTGATACGTCGGCTACCCGTGTGCCTATTCGCGAACACTTAACCACGATTGTCCGTTCCGTACACCCATGAGCAGTGTCCCCGAACGCGAGGAGATCCCCGAGGAGTACCGGTGGGACCTCGAGAGCGTCTACGCGACGGACGAGGACTGGGAGCACGCCTACGAGCGTGCCGAGTCGAAGGTCGAGGAACTGGCCCGCTACGAGGACGCGGACCTCTCCGACGGCGAGACCCTCCTCGAAGTGCTCGAACTCCGCGACGAGGTGATGCGCCTCGTCTCGAAGGTGTCCTCCTACGCGAGTATGCGTTCGGACGAGGACCTCCGCGACCAGCACTACCAGGCGCTCTCCGCGCGGGCGAGTTCGCTCGTGTCGGAGGCGTCGAGTGCGGCGAGTTTCATCGACCCCGCCGTCCAGTCGCTCTCCCGCGACGAACTGGAGGAGACGATCGAGGAGACCGACGGGCTGGAGGTGTACGACCACTACCTCGACGACGTCATCCGGATGAAGGACCACACCCGCTCGGCGGAGGTCGAGGCGCTCCTCTCGGACCTCGGCGAGGTCCTGGGCGCGCCCTCCGACACCTACGGGAAACTGACGAACGCCGACCTCACCTTCCCGACCGTCGAGAGACCCGACGGCGAGGCGGTCGAGATCACCCAGTCGAACTTCACGAAACTCCTCAAACACGAGGACCGCGAGTTCCGCGAGGAGGTGTACGACGCCTACTACGGGACGCTCTCGGACGTCCGGAACACCGTCGGCACCACCCTGAAGCACAGTGTGAAGACCGACGTGAAACTCGCCCGCGCCCGCGACTACGACTCGGCCCGCGAGGCCGCCCTCGACGGCCCGAACATCCCCGTCGAGGTGTACGACAACCTCGTCGACACCGTCGAGGCCAACGTCGACGTCCTCCACCGCCACGCCGACCTGAAGCGCGAGGCGCTCGACGTCGACACGCTGGAGATGTGGGACCTCTACATGCCGCTCGTCGGCGACGAGAAGCCCGAAGTCGACTACGAGGAGGCCAAAGACCACATCGTCGAGGCGGTCGCCCCCCTCGGCGAGGACTACCAGCAGCGCGTCGCGCAGGGGTTGGAGGACCGCTGGGTCGACGTCTACGAGAGTCGCGGGAAGCGTTCGGGAGCGTACTCCGGCGGCGCCTACGACACCCAGCCGTTCATCCTGATGAACTACCAGGAGGACATCGAGTCGATGTTCACCCTGGCCCACGAACTCGGCCACTCGCTGCACTCACAACTCACCAGCGAGCACCAGCCGTACGTCTACTCGAACTACGAGATCTTCGTGGCCGAGGTCGCCTCGACGGTGAACGAGACGCTCCTCACCCACCACCTCCTGGAGACGGTCGAGGACGAGACGTTCCGCCGCCACGTCCTCAACGAGTACCTCGAACGGTTCCGCTCGACGCTGTTCCGCCAGACCCTCTTCGCGGACTTCGAACACCGCGTCCACGAACTCGCCGAAGAGGGCGAGGCGCTCACGCCCGACGTCTTCGACGAGACCTACCGCGACCGCAAGGAACTCTACTACGAACCGGCGAACGTCGACGACACCATCGCCCGCGAGTGGATGCGTATCCCCCACTTCTACTACAATTTCTACGTGTACCAGTACGCGACCGGCATCTCCGCCGCCGTCGCGCTCGTCCAGGACATCCTCGACGAGGGCGAACCGGCGGCCGAGCGCTACGTCGACTTCCTGCAGTCGGGGGCGACCGACTACCCGCTCGAGCTCCTCCGGAGTGCCGGCGTCGACATGCGCTCGCCCGAACCGGTCGAGCGCGCCATCGAGGTGTACGACGACTACCTCGACGAGATGAACGCCCTCCTCTGACGGCGGCGAGACACCGTCTCCCCGTGGTACAGGCCGGTCACCGAAACCCGCCGGCGAAGTGACCGTGACCCAAAGGAACTTCTTTCTCCGGGACCTACCTGTGAGCGAGCAGATGTCCCGTAGCCCGAGTTTGCCGGACCGGCCGACCCTGGAGGTCGACCCCGAATCGACCCCCGAGGAACGCCTCTCCGCGCTGAAAGAACACTTCGAGGAACTGCAGGACGTCCACGAGGAGCTCGAGGAGCAACTCGAGTCCGTTCGCGAGAAGCGTGAAGACCTTCGCGAACAGGTGGACGAACTCCAACGCGAGAACGAGACGCTGAAGACTGCCTCCCTCTACATCGCCACCGTCGAGGACCTCAACGAGGACGGGGCCGTCATCAAACAACACGGTAACAACCAAGAGGTCCTCACCGAGGTCGGCGACCGCCTCCGCGAGCGCGTCGAGATCGGTGACCGAGTCGCCATCAACGACTCGTTCTCCATCCAGCGCGTCCTCGACGACGAGACGGACGCCCGCGCCCAGGCGATGGAGGTCGACCAGTCGCCCTCCGTCGAGTACGACGACATCGGTGGCCTCGAGGAGAAACTCCGCGAGGTCCGCGAGGCCGTCGAGGACCCCCTCGTCAACCCCGAACAGTTCGAGAAGGTTGGCGTCGAACCGCCGAGCGGCGTGCTCCTCTACGGGCCGCCGGGGACGGGGAAGACGATGATGGCGAAGGCCGTCGCCAACGAGACCGACGCCACCTTCATCAAGATGGCCGGCTCCGAACTCGTCCAGAAGTTCATCGGCGAGGGCTCGCGGCTCGTCCGCGACCTCTTCGAACTCGCCGAGAAGGAAGAGCCCGCCATCATCTTCATCGACGAGATCGACGCCGTCGCCGCCGAACGGACGGACTCGAAGACCTCCGGCGACGCCGAGGTCCAGCGCACGATGATGCAACTCCTCTCCGAGATGGACGGCTTCGACGAGCGCGGCGACGTCCGCATCATCGCGGCGACCAACCGCTTCGACATGCTCGACTCGGCCATCCTCCGTCCCGGTCGCTTCGACCGTCTCATCGAGGTCCCCAACCCCGACCAGGAGGCCCGCGAGCGCATCCTCGAGATCCACACCGAGGGCATGAACCTCGCGGAAGCCGTCGACTACGAGACGCTCGCGTCGAAGACCGAGGGCTTCTCCGGTGCGGAACTGGAGAGTCTCACCACCGAAGCCGGCATGTTCGCCATCCGCGACGGCCGCGACGAGGTGAAGATGCAGGACTTCGACGACGCCTACACGAAGATCGTCGAGAGTTCCGAGGATGGCTCGATGCCCTCCTACGCGAGCTACGTCCACTGACGCGGCCGATCGAGGCCTCCGCCGGACCCGGCCATCGGGCTTTTCTCCGCGTTTTCGCCGACGCGTAGTGACGGCTCTCCCGGTCTCTCTCGTGGCGAATCGAAGCTCCTTACCCCGCAGACGCCCTCGTTCGGGTATGAGCACGATCCGCGTCGCGTGGGGGACCGGCACCGGCCCCACGTCGATGTCGGCCTACGACGCCGCGCTCGCCGACGCCAACGTCCACAACTACAACCTGGTCGCGGTCTCCTCGGTCATCCCCGCGGACACGACGGTCGAGACCGTCGGGACGGCGCCGGACCTCGGTCCCGCCGGAAACCGTCTGACGGTCGTCCAGGCCGAAGCCGAGGCCGCGGGTCCCCGACACGTCTCCGCCGCGCTCGGGTGGACGACCGGCCGCGAGGGCGACCCCGGACTCTTCTACGAGTGCGCAGGCCGGACCGACCGCGAGGACGTCGAAGAGCGCGTCCGCGAGGGACTCCGCGCCGGCCAGGAACTCCCCGACCGCGACTGGCGTGCCGACGGCGTGGAGGTCGTCTCCACCCGCGTCGACGCCGAACCCGGCGAGCACGCCGCCGCGGTCGTCGTCGCCTGCTACGGCGAGAGCGACCCCATCGTCTGAGCCGGCTTCGGGGCGAGTAGTCGAGAGTAGTGGTAACAATCCGGGTGGTGACGAGGGTTTATACACCGTGACCTACTACGTGGGGCCGATGAACGGAAACACGCCGTATGCCGGCGTTTCGGGGGTCGACACGGGTGGGGACGACGCTCCCGAGATCACCACCGCACAACGCAAGGCACTCCAGGCGAGCATCGGTGCCATCGCGGCCCGAACCCGCGACTTCCTCCCCGACGAGTACGTCGTCGGTTCCGAGGTGTCCACGGGGTCGGAGGGACCGCGCGTGACCGTCGCCGTCCGTCCGCCGGTCGGCAACCCGGTCTCCGCTGGGTTCGAACCCAACTTCGACGGCGAGGACGACGACGACCTCATCCCCGACGCGGAACGCGACGAGGTGGCCCGTGGCCTGGCCGCCAGCGCCGCGCTCCAGGTGAAGGGTGCCGTCGGTGACGGCGACGTCACGCCGACTGCGAAGTAACGCTGTTTCTCACGACTTCGCCGCTCGCAGACGAGAAGAGGGCACTGTCTCGCGACCCGACGACGTCACACGGAGCGCTTCGGTCCGCGGCCGGACTCCGACGCCGGCGGCCCGTCCGCGAGCGAGGACGCGAACGTGCGTGCCAGCGTGGTCACTTTTTCGCCGATTCGAGCGTCGTCACTGTCGGGAGCACGTTCGCTCATGGCTCACTACGGACTGAGGGTCGCAGCAGTATTTAATTTGGCGGCCACCTCGGCCGAAGAAAATAAGCGGGCGTCGAGTTCTCAGACCGCTCGACCGGAGTTCGGCCCGTCGCCGGTCGGGGGGTCACCGAAGAGCGCGTAGGCGACCGCGGCGAGCGCGCCCACGCTCCCTGCCTGCAACCCCAACTTCGTCGCCTCGACGGTCGCACCGGCGACGGCGCCGAAGACGAACGCGAGCGGGATGGCGGCGAGAACGAGGTCGTATCGGGTCACCGCGGCCGTCAACTCCAGCAGTCGGTCGGTGAGCGGTCCCTCGTCACTGCGAACGTCCTGTGACACGCGCATCGATACCACCTACACGTGAACGTAACGTCGGAACCCAACTAAAACTTATCCCGACGTCACGGAGATAGGACGAGTCTCGTCGCTCGTGGTTGCGCCGCCGGTGCTCGTCGTCGTTCACTGCGTCTCGAAAACGGTCGTTCGGGGGCGCTCGCTGCGGCACGCGGGTCGCTCGGGTTCCGTTCGATTCTGGCCAGTCCGAGCGTCGGCGAGGAGTAACCCTACTTCCCCCAGAAGGGGTCTCGCTGCCGGTGTTTCTCGAGGAACATCTGGAGGGCCTCTCGCTCGTCGGCGGGGAGTTCCTCGCGGAGTTCCTGTTCGAGCACCTTCGCGTGCTTCTCGGGGACGTCGACCCACAGTTCGTCGCCCTCGTCGATGTCGCGTCCGACGGTCGGCCCGTCGATGGAGACGCTGACGCGGGCGCCGTTGCGGACCTCGTCGACGTCCTCGCCCTGGTCCTGGATGCCCTTGAGCGAACCGACGCGGGTCAGTTCGTTGCCCTCGAAGACGCCTACGGGGACGTTGCGCTTGAGGGTGCCCGAGAGGACCTCGACGCCGACGACGGCGGGGTCGTTCTGCCGGAAGACGTGGTCTTCGAGGATGCGGAAGCGGGCGGGGCGGACGACGTTCTCGAAGACGGCCTCCTTCTGCTCGCGTTCCATCTCCTCGACGAACTCCTCGTACCCCTCGACGAGTTGGTAGATGACGTCGCTCTCGAAGATGCGGACGTCCTGTTGTTCGGCCTTGTCCGCGGCGTCGCCGAGCACGTCGACGTTGAAGCCGAGGATGACGCGGTGTTTCTCCTCGTCGACGGTCGTGGCCATCGAGACGTCGCGCGGGGCGATGTCGCCGACTTCCGCGCGCATGATGGGAATCTCGGCCTCGTCGAGTGCGTTGGCCATCGCCTCCAGACTGCCGAGGGTGTCGGCCTTCACGACGATACCCTCCTCGCCGGTGTCGACAGCGACCTCGGCGAGTTCGGCCTGTACCTCCTCGACGACGTCGTCGAGGTCGCGGTCCCGGACGACGCGGACGGGCGCGCCGGCCATCGCGTCTTCGAGGTCCGGGGCGGCGATCTTCATCCCGGCCGCGGCGGCGAGTTCGTCCACCTTCTCGAAGCGCTTCTCGGTGCGGATCTCGGCGAGTGGGCGGGGTTTGAGCAGTGCGCGCACGTCCGTGACGATGGGCCCGTTCTGCCCGCCGACGACGATGGTGTCGCTCGCGCGGACCGTCCCGTCGTAGAGGATGACGTCGAGGGTCTTCCCGAAGCCCTGCTCCTCTTTGACTTCGAGGATGGTGCCGGCGCCGGGGCCGGTGACGTCGATCTCCATCTCCTCTTTCATGTAGCGCTGGGCGAGACCCATCAGGACGGCCAGGAGGTCCGGAATCCCCTCGCCGGTCTTCGCGGAGACGGGGATGACGCCGATGTTGTTCTGGAAGTTCTGGAGGCGCCAGTAGAGGTCCGAGGAGAACCCGGCGTCGGAGAGTTCGCCGATGATGCTGTACAGCGACTCATCGAGTTGCTGGCGCACGCGGTCGGACTGTGCCTCGTAGGTCTGCTTGATGGGCGCGTCCTCGTCGACCTGCCAGCCAGGGACGGTGTCGACCTTGTTCGCGGCGACGACGAACGGCGTCTGACTGTCCTGGAGGATGCGGATGGCCTCCTCAGTCTGCGGCTGGAAGCCGTCGTTCACGTCGACGACGAGGATGGCGATGTCGGCGAGTGCCCCGCCCCGCGAGCGGAGCGTCGTGAACGAGTGGTGGCCCGGCGTGTCGATGAACAGCAGGCCCGGCAGGTCGAACTCTTCGGGGTCGACGAGACTCCCGGCGACCTGGGAGACGACGTCGAGCGGGACGGCCGTCGCCCCGATGTGCTGGGTGATGGCGCCCGCCTCGCCCTCGATGACGGCCGAGCCGCGTACCTTGTCGAGGAGACTCGTCTTGCCGTGGTCGACGTGCCCGAGAACCGCGACGATGGGCGTCCGCAGCCCGGCGTCGGTCTGAATCGTGTCTGTGGTGTCGTCTTTCTGTGACATGGAGTAGACCCCCGTAGAACGGTTGTTACGTGAAGAGAGTGGCTTGTCCGGTTTCAATCCATCGTCGTCGCTGGACGAGCGGGTCGACGGACGTCCTGCCGCCGACCACATCGCCCTCCTGCGGTTCGGACGAGTCGGTGTGAGGACAATATTTTTTACCTATCGGAATTGTATGAAAAATTGCCTGCGCCCGGCCAAACCGGGTGCAGGCGACACTCCCACAACCCTCCGCCCGGGGTTTCGCCGCTTCCGACGGCGTCCGTCCTGTGGCGCGCGCACTGACGCGATGGCAGTTCCCGGCCTTCGGCGGCCGTCTTTAGCTGGTAGGCGGCCGCCGTGTGGCCGACGCGTGTCGAGTTCTCTCGCCCGCCGAGCGGCGCGGGCTTTATGTGGGTACGCGGTGCAACTGGGAGGTATGTCCGACATCCTCGCCGAGAACCTCTCCGGCAAAGCCGTGATGGGATCCGACGGAACCGAACTCGGAATGCTCTACAACATCACGATGAACCTCAAGACCGGCAAACTCGTCGACCTGCTGGTCGAACCGAACGAGGAGGACAACATCACGCTGGATTTCCCGAGCGACGAGAACGGTCGTTACCACGTCCCCGTCGGCCGCGTCCAGGCGGTCAAGGACTACATCGTCGTCCAGCGTTAAATGCAGATTCTCGACGCGTCGGCGTTCATCCACGAGTACAGCACTGACGAGCAGGTCGCGTCGGTCCCCGCCGTCCGCGAGGAACTCGAAGGGAGTTCCGCCTACCGCTTCGAGGCGATGGAGGGGTCGGGGATGCACGTCGTCGTCCCCGGCGAGGACTCCATCGACCAGGTCCGACAGGCCGCGCGCAAGACCGGCGACGCGGACGCCCTCTCGGACACCGACGTCCGGGTCGTCGCCGCCGCCCTCGAACTCGACGGGACGCTCGTCACCGACGACTACGCGATGCAGAACGTGGCCGACGAACTCGACCTCGACGTCGAGGTCATCGCTCGCGAAGGCATCGAAGAACAACGTGAGTGGCAGTACCAGTGCCAGGGCTGTGGTCGCGTCTTCGACGCGAAGAAGGAGCGGTGCCCGGTATGCGGGAGCGACCTGACTCGCAAGAACCCCAACTAGAGGGGCGACTGTGCCTCTTCGAGTCCCGCGTCGACGAGCTGCCGGAGTACCTCCTGTGGAGGGATGTCGTACTCGGACGCGAGGGACTCCACCTCCCGTACGGTCTGCTCGTCGTAGACGGCCGATAGCTTGCGGGACGACATGCACTGTAAACTATGGACTGATGCCCTGTAAAACCTCGTCAGGGGCGTGTCTGACGCCCTTCAATGCTTTTGGCCGAACCCACTCGATTCGACGGGTACCGTCGCGCCGGCGCCGCGCGCCGTACTGCTTCGCCGCCATCCCGACGCCACCCCACCCCGACGCCGCCGCGGCAGCGAAGGTTTAGGTACCGGAACGACGCCAGACGGTGCGTGACCCGTGACGACGCCGCGGGACGTCCACTCGGAGAGTGCGGCGCGCCGTCCCGCGGTCGGGTGTCGAGCGCCGCCTGACAGCCTACAAGAGGTCGGTCGTGATCATCACGTACGCCGCGGCGAACTGGACCGCGTCGTACGCCGCGTGCGCGAAGATGGGGACGACGACGTTGTCGGTCCGTTCGTAGACGACGCCGAGGACCAGCGAGATGCAAAAGAGGTTCACCAGCGAGACGACCAGCGGGACCGTCCCGCTGCCGGCGTAGGCGAACCCGTGCATCGCGGTGAAGACGATACAGCCGACGACGATGGCCGACGCGCGCGAGAAGTCGTAGTAGAGGTACTTCTGGACGACGTTCCGGTTGAGTAACTCCTCGCCGGGCCCGATGGCGACCCACGAGAGGACGAACAGGACGAACAGGAGTTGGGGGTTCTCTCGCGCCTGCGTGATGACGCTGTGTTCGGCGCTCGGCAGACCCAGCACGCCGATCACTTCGTTCAGGAGGAGGAGCAACCCCAGCATCGCGGCCAGTCCACCGACGGCGTACCCCCACTCCCGGCGCGAGGGGACGCGAACGTCGAAGAACCGGACGTCGTCGCGGCGGAGGACGACCACGCCCATCCCGACGAACCCGAGAACGACGGCGAAGGCCGCGTTCGCCAGCCCCGACAGCAGGAGAGTGGGGAGACCGCGTCCGACCGACTGGACCACCGTCGCGGCGAGCGCGCCGACGAAGAGCGCGACGGCTCCGACGAACCCGGCAGACGCGGCCGCGCCGAGGCGCTCGACGACCGCTCGTCGGCCGAGTCCGAACCAATCGGCGAGTCCGAACCCAAGCGCGAACGCGCCGGCACCCGCGCCGAGCGACACGCCGAGTCCGGGTGTCACGGTGCCGGTCCGTGGTCCGAGAACCGGGAAGACGAGCGCGACGAGCGCGAGGACGACCGCTACGGCGCCCCCGACGGTCCCGCAGAGTCCGGCACGCCGGTTCAGGTAGCCGAGGCTCCGTGCGCCGAACACGCCGACGAGGACGACGCCGAGAACGACGCCGAACGGGTTCTCGATGGCGCCGACGCGCGTCGCCTCGGTCCACGGAAGCAGCGACGCGCCGAAGACGCCGAGTGCCGCGAGTGTGCCCGCGGCGGCGGCGAACCGGTCCGTGTCTCCGTCGCCAGTCCCGCCGTCGACTCCTCCGTTCGCCGCCATCTCACTCGACACGGAGCGTCGCCTTCTCCGAGCGGTCGCGTTCGCCGCGGAGGATGTCGCGGGCCGCCTCCTTCCCCCACTCGACGGCGGGTTGGGTGAAGGTCTCCACCTCGTAGAGTTCGCCCGCGAGGACGCAGGCCGCCTCCATCCCGTAGAGGAGGCCGCCGAGGGAGTGGGCGTCGAGGGCGTCGAGTTCGACGCGGACGCTCGGGCGACCCGACTCGGCCAGACTCGCCTCGGTCGCGCGGAACTCCGCGTCGAGGAGTTCGCCGAGATCCGTGTCGGCGAGGTAGTCGAGTCCTTCGAGGTCGGTCTCGGGGATGGGGACGTCCGGTCGGTCGTCGACGTCGACGAAGGTGACGAGTTTGTCGCGCGGGCCGGCGCGGTAGAGTTGCAGTTGAGAGTGCTGGTCGGTCGCGCCGAGCGCGCGGACGGGCGTCTGTCCGAGACCGTCCTTCCCCAGACTCTCGGCCCACAGTTGGGCGAACCACTCGGCGAACGTTTCGAGTCCCTCGGCGTAGGGCATCATCGCGTTGACGCCGGCGCCACGGATGTCGAGCGCGTAGGCCGTCGCGCCGTAGGCGTACGCCGGCGTCTCGAACAGCGACCCCGAGAGGCCGTCGGCGGCCTCGGCCGCGCCCGCGAGGAGTGCGTCGATGTCGATTCCCTGGAGCGCGGCGGGTGCGAGACCGACCGTCGAGAGCACGGAGAAACGACCCGGAACGCCCTCGGGGACGCGCACCGAGGGGAGGTCGTGCTTCTCGGCGAGGTCACGGAGGTTCCCCGACTCGCCGGTGGTGACGAGCGTGCGCTCGGTCCAGTCGACTCCTTCTTCCGCCATCGCCTCGCGGACGACGAGGAAGTTCGCGAGCGTCTCCGCCGTCGTCCCGGAGCGAGAGACGACGTCGACGACGGTCCGCGAGAGGTCGAGTCCGTCGAGGAGCGTCCGGACGTGGTCCGGGTCGACGTTGTCGAGGTAGTAGGCGTCGGGTGCGTCGGCGTCGGCGAGCGCGCTGGAGAGCGTGGCCGCGCCGAGGGCGCTCCCGCCGATACCGACGGTGAGGACGGTCTCCACGTCGTCGAAGGGTTCGACGGCCGCGCGGACGGCGTCCGGGTCGGCCGTCTCGGGGAGGTTCAGCGCCGCGTAGCCGAACTCGTCGTCGGCCCTCCCCCGTGCGATTCGCTCGTGGGCGTCGGCGACCCGTTCGTCGAGGCGTTCGAGGGCGTCGCGGGGGACGCCAGGACTCGCGACCTCGTCGAGGGCGTTGCCGATGTCGACACGCATGTCCGGGCCTTCTGTGGGGAGCGTCAAACCGGTGTCGGATTCCTTAACACCCCGGAACGCCCACGCTCGACCATGGACACGCGGGAGAGCGAATCGACCGACGGCGACCGCGAACGCGGCGAGGAGTCGACCGAGTCCCGGAGTTACTCGGGCGTCCTGACCGCCGTCCCCTACGCCGTCCGGGTCTCCGACTCGTGGCTGTTCCGCCTCTACGCGGTCGTCGGGGCCTTCCTCGCGCTCGTCGTCACCATCGGGTTCGGGCTCTCGCTCCTGAAACTCCTCGTCGAGACGGCCGCCCTCCCCGGTGGGTTGGTGACGCTCTCGCGGACATTCTTCGTCCTCGTCGGTCTCGCCGTCGTGCTCCCGCTGCTCGCCCCTATCTTACTCGTCGCCCGGCGCCACCGGCGGAACCAACGGGTGTCGCGCTTCTACGACGCGCTCCTCGCGCTCACGGGGTTCGGTTTCGTCGTCGGCGTCTACCTCGCGCTCGTCGTCTCCGCACCGCCGGAGTACCGCGCGCCGGCGACCAACCCCGTGATCGACGCGCTCTACGCCCTCCCGCCGCTCGTCGGACTCGTTCCCATCGTCGTCGCCGCCGCGCTCATCGGTCTCGTCCACTTGTGGGGGAGTCGTCCCGGCCGACGCGACGCGGAGTGAAGGGGTTCGAAGGACCGACAGTCCTCGGTCCCCCCGTTCCCGACTGACAACCACTCACAGGAGGCGAAACCCGGAAAAGGCCCAGTCGACTACTCACCTCCAATGACTGAGAAGGAAAGTACGTTCCTCGTCACGCACGCCGAAGACGAGTCCGCCGTCGTCTCGGACGTCCACGGGGGACAGGTCCACACGCTCTCCTCGAACCCCGGTCTCGACGTCGACGAGGTGCTCGAAGGCACCGTCACGGCCGACCCACCGATGGAGGTCACGTGGTCGGTCACGGACGTCGTCGAACGCAAGACCATCCCCGTCGAAGCGGCCGACGAGCGCCCCACGCCACAGGCCTTCGAGATGGCCGAGGCGCTCTCCGAGGGCGAACTCGCGACCACCGAACGCGCCGGCGTCGGCGAGGTCCACGTCCTCGCCGTCCCCTCCGAGAACGTGGAGGCGGCCGTCGCGGACGTCCTCGACGACCAAGCGACGCTCGAACGCGCCGCCCGTATCGGCATCGACCGCGTCGAGGTCCGCTCCAGCGTCGAGGACGGCTTCGTCAGCGTCCGCTACTTGCCGTAGGTCCGGCTTCACTCTGCACTTGCCACCCTCCTTCCAGGCCGCACGCCTCGCGTTCGACGTAGTCGACGTCCGTCTCCTCGCCGAGTACGTCGCCGTCCACCTCTTCGACGCGTAGCGGCACGTCCAGCGAGTTCCCACAACAACCCACGTCGAGGAACTCCTCCCAGACGTCGCCGACTTCGACGTCGTCGTGGACGCGGCGGAGGTAGCCGCGGAAGTGCGTCGTGTCGAGTTGCTGGCGCCCCCACCCGCTGAGGTCGGCCGGGTACGAGACGACGACTCGCGTCGCGGTGCTCATACTCGCTCGTACGCGCGCCCGGGACAAAGACTTACTCCCCGCTGGCCCCGTCCGAACCGCCGAGACGCCGGGAGAGACCCTGGACGACGCCCTCGAACCACGGCGTCCCGAACAGCGCCACCAAGAGCGCGCCGACGGCGTCGAAGACGAGGTCGAGCATCGTGTCCTCGATACCGTAGATGACGAGGACGGCCGTCCGGCCGGTCGCGGTGGCCCACAGGCGCGCGGCGAACTCGCCGACCTCCCAGAGGACGCCGAACGCGAGCGTGAACAGCAGAACGAACACGAAGAGGAACTTCGGCGGGAGGTACACCTCGTCGTAGTGGAGGTCGATGGCCCGCACGGTCGCGTACCCCGACCCCGCGGCGAGGGCGGCGGAGACGGCGTGCGTGAGGTGGTCGTACCACCAGATCACCTCGTAGAGTCCGAGCATCCCGATGGAATGGAGGAAGACCGCGACCGTGATCCAGAGAGTCAACAACGGGCCGAGGGGCACCCGAAGGTCGCGCTCCAGGACGCCCGGGAGGAACGTCACGGCGAGGCCCATGAACCCGTTGACGACGAGACTCGGGTTCCGCGTCACGACCCCGTAGCCGAAGATTCCGGCGACGACCGTCTGGAGGACGCGGCTGACGGCCCGGGCGAGGCGGCTACGGCGCACACCACCCGGTACGACGCGGGGGAGGTTCAACCCTCGGGCGCGACAACGTTTTATTTTGACCTCACGTACACGACACCAACATGATGGCGACCACGCACGCGCTCGTGGGACTCGCACTCGCCGCCGTGAGCGTCGTCTCCGGCGACGTCTCGCCGCTGGCGCTGTGGGGTGGGTTCCTCGGGGGCGCGTTCCCGGACCTCGACCTCTACGCGGGCCACCGGAAGACGCTGCACTTCCCGGTGTACTACGGCGTCGCGGCCGTCGCCGCGTTCGTCGCGCTCGCACTCCCACTCGCGGCCGTCCCCGGTCCGTGGCTCGCCGCGCTCGCGTTCTTCCTGCTCGCGGCCGCAGTCCACTCCGCGATGGACGCCCTCGGCGGCGGTCTCGAACTCCGACCGTGGGAGGGGACCTCCGAGCGCGCGGTGTACAGCCACTTCCACCGCCGCTGGATTCGACCCCGCCGCTGGATTCGCTACGACGGCGCGCCCGAGGACCTCGCACTCGCCCTCGTCGCGGCCGGGCCGGCGTGGTACTTCGCCGAGGGCCTCCTCCAGCAGGCCGTCGTCGCCGTCGTCGTCGTCTCCGCGGGCTACGTCCTCGTCCGCAAACGGATGGTCCACCTCGCGGAGGCCCTCGTCGCCCGCCTCCCGGACCCGGTTCTCCAGTGGGTCCCCGAGCGGTTCGTCGCGGACCTCCACTGAACAGTCGAACGATTGTACAACTGTTCGATCGTTTCGTCGAGGAGCCGACGGGCCGTTCGGCCAGTGGCGCGGAGCGGCCGCCCGGTCACCACGGGTCGACGAGTCGGCGCGCACCCGCACCGAGGACGAATCCGACCGTCCCGACGGCGACGCCGGCAGCGAGCGCGGCGACGAGACCGAACGCCGTCCGTTCGACCGACGACAGTGGCTGGAGTCCGGCGCCGACTCCGTTCACGGTTCCGCCGAAGACGACCAGCGCGACGACGCCCCAGTTGACGACCAGGCCGTCGTTGGTGTAGGCGTGGACGCACGCGACGGCGAGGAGGAGGACGGCGATCGTCCCGACGACGTCGACGGGGAGCAGGTCGGACGCGTCCTCGGCGAGTCGGCCCGCGTTCCAGAAGAAGACCATGACGACGAGTCCGGCGAGACCGACGGCGACCGCTCGTAGCGACCGCTCGCGGTCCCGACCGAAGAGGAGGGTGCGGGCGAGAGACACACCGTCTCTGTGTCGGCCCGCGACAAAAGTGTACCCCAGCGGATACGTCGAGACCGACGGCGTGGCCGCGGAAACGTGAATACTAAGCCTTATTCGGCGCGCCCTCGCAACCCGAACGTATATGCCCTCGTTCGAGATCCCGGAGGTCGACTTCTCCGAATACTCGAACCGACAGCTCGTGGGGCCGCCGCTCGCCCTCCTCGCGCTCGCGCTGTCGGTGCTCGGCGTCTGGTACGTACTGTACGGGACGCCGGTCGACCTCGGGATTGCGTTCACCGGCGGTACCGAGCTCGTCGTCCGGGCGAGCGCCTCACAAGAAACGATACGCCAGGCCTTCCAGGCCCCGGTCGCCAGCGTCCAGCCCATCCGGACGCAGGCGGACACGTACATCGTCACCTTCCAGTCGACGAACCAGCAGGCGCTCGTCAACCAGGCCCAGCAGGCCGGTTTCGAGATCGTCTCCGTCCAGAGTACGTCCGCGACGTTCGGTGCGGGCGCCCAGCAGACGGCGCTCGTCGGTCTCGGCATCGCGTTCCTCGGGATGAGCCTCGTCGTCTTCGGGCTCTTCCGGACGTTCGTCCCGAGTCTCGCAGTCGTCGTCTCCGCGTTCGGTGACATCGTCGTCCCCGTCGCGCTGATGAACGTCTTCGACATCCCGCTCACGCTCGGGACCGTCGCCGCGTTGCTGATGCTCATCGGTTACAGCGTCGACTCGGACATCCTCCTGACGAACCACGTCCTCCGGCGCTCCGGCAGTTTCTACGAGAGCGTCGAACGCGCGATGCGGACCGGTGTGACGATGACGGTCACCTCCATCTCCGCGATGACCGTCATGGCCATCGTCGCGACGCTGTTCGGCGTCGACCTGCTGGCCTCCATCGGTCTCGTCCTCGTCTTCGGTCTCGTGACCGACCTCGTGAACACGTACATGCTCAACCTCTCGCTCCTCCGCTGGTACAAGTACGAGGGGGTGGCTCGATGAGCCGCCTCGGTACCCTCCGACAGAACTGGCGCGTCGCCGCGCTCGTCGTCCTACTGGTCCTCAGCGCGATCTCCCTGTTCGCCCCGGGGATGGGTGCCGGCGCCACGGGCGCGCCCTCGGCCGACTCCGGCCCGACCAACCTGAAGTACGGACTCCAACTCGACGGCGGGACCCGCATCCGCGCCCCCGTCGAGGGGATGACCGCCGAAGGCGTGAACGTCACGCAGGACAACCAACTCGAGATCGAGCGGACGATCGCCTCCGAGATGCAACTCGAACTCCTCGACGTCGAGGCGCGTCCAAGCCTGAACACCGTCGAGGTGCAGGTCGAGACCAACGAGTCGGCGTTCCGCGACGCGCTCGCGGCGGCCAACCTCGACCCCTCGACGATTCGCCCGGGCGTGACCGCTCCGACCCGCGAGACCATCGTCCAGACCATCTCGCAGAAGATCGACCAGACCGGCTTCAGCGGCGCCTCGGTCCAGCAGGTCGCGCCGGCGACCGGCGGTCACTACATCGTCATCGAGGTCCCCGGCGCGAACACCTCGCGCGTTCGCGAACTCGTCAGCGAACGCGGTGTCGTGAAGATGCAGGCCTACTACCCGACCGGGAACGGGACCCAGGCCCGCGACACCATCCTGACGCAGGGTGACTTCGCCCGCATCGGCTCCCCGACGACGACCCGGGAGGGGACGCCGTACGTCCCGGTGACGCTGACCGACCCCGCCGCCGAGCGCTTCGCCAACAAACTCCAGCAGTACGGCTTCACCACCGAAGAGGGGACCAACGACTGTCTCCAGAACTGGAACGAGACTTCACAGAGCCAGCACTGTCTGCTGACCGTCCTCGACGGCGAGGTGGTGTACTCCGCGGGTGTCGCCCCCGGTCTCGCGAACTCCATCGAGAGCGGCGACTTCCAGGAGAACCCCGCCTTCCGCATCACCGCGACCAACATGAGCGCGGCGCGCGAACTCCAGATCAACCTCCAGGCCGGTGCGCTCCCCGCCGCGCTCGACATCGAGAACGGTGACGTCTACTACATCGCGCCGAGTCGGGCCGAGCGCTTCAAGCCCCTCTCGCTACTCACGGGCCTCATCGCGACGCTCGCCGTCGCGGGAGTCGTCTTCCTGCGCTACCGTGAACCGAAGGTCGCCGCCCCGATGGTCGTCACTGCCCTCTCCGAGGTGGTCATCCTCCTCGGATTCGCGGCGGCCGCCGGACTCGCGCTCGACCTCTCGCACATCGCCGGCTTCATCGCCGTCATCGGAACGGGGGTGGACGACCTCATCATCATCGCCGACGAGGTGATGGCCGAGCAGGTGAGTTCGAGGCGGGTCTTCCAGAGTCGCTTCAAGAAGGCGCTGTGGATCATCGGCGGCGCGGCCGCGACGACCATCATCGCGATGAGTCCGCTCGCGGTCCTCTCGCTGGGAGACCTCCGTGGGTTCGCCATCGTCACCATCCTCGGCGTGCTCATCGGTGTGCTCGTCACCCGTCCCGCCTACGGGGACATCCTCCGCTCGCTGCTCACCGAGGAGCGGTAGACGGGGCGGCCGTCTCACACTCTCCGTACGGTTCGAGCGACCTTCTTCTACTCCGAACTTGTCCTCGTGGCCTGTCGGCCCTCCCAACGTCCGACAGCTATCGGTGAGTCGACTCCAGCAGTCCGGGAGGGTGATACTGTCAGCCAAAAATACTTCAAAGAAGAGTACGTTACTCCGATATGACCTCTCTCGACAACGTCTCTACCGAAGACCTCCGCCAGGTCTTGGCGGAGGTCGAGGGAAAAAAGCCGTCACAACGGCTCATGGCGGCGATCAATTACCTTGAAGAAGACGGTGCGACGCTACAAGAGGTCGCTGAACGCTATGGATACACTGCTGGCTGGCTCTCGCGGTGGCTTGATCGACTCGAACGGCTCGCCGACGAGCCGTTCGAGGAGGTCGTCTACGACGAACACCGTTCAGGAAGGCCCTCAAAACTCTCCGACAAAGAGCATGAACAGTTCGTTGAAGCGCTTCACAAGTCTCCAGAGGAAGTTGGACTTGACGCGCCTGCGTGGTCTGTTCCACTAGCTCGTCACTATCTCGCCGAGGAATTCGACGTTGAGTACTGTGAGCGTCACGTTCGACGATTGATGACCGAGGCCGGCTGTCCTGGAAGACAGCCCGGCCGGAGTTTCACAAATCCGATGAGAGAGCACAGGAAGCATGGCAAGACGGGTTCAAAAAAAGCGCGACAACCTGGACGACGAATACACGATCTTAGCCATTGATCAGACGCGACAGGTTCTCTCGACACTGATTCACGCATGGTTTCCCAGGGTGAGCGCCCGTCACTCCCGGTGACGGGCGCGTGGGACAGCATCAAACTTCTCGGTGCAGTCAGCGATACTGATGAGACGTTCTTTCTCCCCTGCGAGGAAAACTTCAACAGCGACACGACGATTCGTCTTCTGGATGCACTCCAGACAGAGTTCGGCGAGAAAATCTGCGTTGTCCTCGATAACGCCTCGTATTTCACGGCGAACAGAGTCCAAGAGTTCGTTGAAGATACTCCGATCGAACTGTGTTACCTTCCGCGGGGTTCACCAGAGCTGAACCCCGCGGAAGAGTGCTGGCGACAACTCGATCAATCACTCGGCAACCGCCTATTCGAAACGCTTGACGAACTTCGTGATGCTGCTCTCTGTGCACTGGACGATATCAACGTACCAGATGTCTTTACGTACTTATGTCCGTGAGTATGAAGAGACGAACTGACCGTCCACCTCCGCATTTATTGTCCACTATCGAATATATCTATAGTGCATCATGCCCTCCGACGGTCCCCGTTCGCGTCTCTCCCTCTCGCGTGTCGACGTCCGAGACATCGTCTGGACGAGTGTGAAGGAGGTCGTCGTCCTGGTCCTCCTCTCGTTACTGTGGGCCGCCCTCGTCCTCGTCGGCGTGGTCGTGCTCTCGGTCAGCACCCGCGTCGGGCCGACTGCCCGCGCCTTCGGACTCCCGTTCGGTCTCTTCGCCGTCGGCGTCGGCGTCGGCGGCCTCCTCCGGACGTGGCGACTGCCGCCGTTTCGGTGATTCCTCGGGGGAACAGTTATTCTGTTAGACTGCGAACCAGTCACGTATGGCCGTCGACCCCCTCGACCACTACGACGTCGTCTACCGTGCGACCCGTGACGCCGTTCGTGACACTGCCCTGCTGTTCGTCGCGACTGGTGTCCTCGTGCTCGTGGTCCTCTTCGGCCTCCAGATGGCGATCTACTCGTTCTCCGCGTCGACGGTAACGCTGGGGAGTGTCGCCGTCGGGGTCCTCAGCGCGTCGCTCGCACTCCTCGCGGTGTGGCGACTCGCCGGACTCTGGCGCTGACCGGTCGGCACTGTCGACTCAGAACTGGTCGAGGGCGGACTGCTCTGCCGCCGCCAGCACGTCTGCACAGGTACTCCACGACTCGCGTGCACAGTCCGGGAGGTCGCCGTGCTCGGCGACGTACGTCCGGAGGAACTCGCGGGTCGTCGGGTCGCTCGGGTAGCCGCTACCCACTTCGCCGTACTCCTCGGCCAACGCCGCGACGTGGGCGTCGCGTTCGACCTTCGCGACGACGCTCGCGGCCGCGACGTGCGGGTCGTCGGCGTCGGCCTCGTGACGGGCCTCGACCTCGACGTCGGCGTCGACCCACTCAGCGACGCGGCGGCCGAAGCGTTCGGCGTCGACGTCACCCGCGTCGACCGTCCCGCCGAGTCCGTCGACCGCCTCCGAGACGGCGTCGAGCGCCTCGGCGTGGGCTTCGACGGTCAGCGTGTTCATGTCCGTCTCGGGGTCGTCGATGCGTTCGACCGAAATCTCGGCGACACCGACGTCGACGGCCGGGTGTTCGCGGAGGTCGGCGGCGAGTTCCTCGCGGCGGGCGGGTGCGAGCGTCTTCGAGTCGGCGACACCGTCGGGGAGCGCCTCGGGCGGGGCGACGACGGCCGCCGCGAACATCGACCCGAGGACCGGTCCCTTCCCGGCCTCGTCGACGCCGAAGCGTCTCATCGTCTCATTCCTCGGTCTCGGACTGCTCGCCGGTGTCGCCGCGTTCCTCGGTGTCGCGGAAGTAGTCCTCGTCCTCAAAGGATTCCTCTTCGCCTTCGACCGTGATGACGTCGAGGGCCGTCACGACGGCGTCGACGCCGAGGAGTCCCGCGAGGGAGGGTTCGGTCCGGCCCTCGTCGCTGCTGACGAGTTCCTTGATGTAGAGTCCGCCCTCGCCGTGGACGTCGACGGTGGCGTGGAGTTCGTCGTGGAGTTCGCCGGAGACGTCGTACACCTCGCGGGTGCGCGTCTTGGCGGCACGGCGGTGGGAGACGCGCTCGGGGGTGCGCTGTTCGACGGTCGTGCCCCGGAGGTCGTCGAGGGCCTCGTGGAAGGCCATCTCGGTGACCGGTTCGTCGAACTCCACCTCGGCGCGGTACTCCTTCGAGGCGTCGAGTTCCTTCACGCGTTCGACCATGTCGTAGGTGGCGAGACGGAGGCCCTCGACCTCGACGCGGTCCTCGTTGGCCTCGTTTATCTCCTCCTCGACCGCCTCGACGTCGATGTGGCGGACCCGCGGTTCCTTCACCTCGACGACGAACGGGCGGCCCGTGCCGAGCATCCGGGCGTCGACGTCTTCGCGGCCGGCGCCGTGGAACTTCGCGGACTCGCCGTCCATGGCGTCGCGGATGTAGGGCGCGACGAGTTCCTCGACGCTCTCCATGTACATGTAGCCGGTCCCGTCGCAGTGGTCGCAGGGTTCGTGGTTCTTGCGACCGGTGCCGTTGCACTCGCGACACGGCCACTCGGTCTGCGGGATGTCGCGTTCGAGTTTACGGTAGCGCCCGTAGACGAAGGCGGCGTTCACCTGGACGTCGACCTCGTCCTCGCCGAGGTCGAGGAGCGCGAGGACGTCGGGGCGCTCGAAGTCGACCTCGGTCCCGGTGAGTTCCCCGAAGCGCTTGCCGACCTCGCGGTTGAACTCGGACTTGAAGCGCTCGCCGGCGTCGGCGTCGAGACCCGCGCTCTCGCGCAGGAGTTCCTCGTTCTCCTCGACGAGCGGCGGCGCGCGCGTGCCGACCTGGTAGGTGTCGAACTCGACGTCCTCGACGGCGTCGGCGGCGCGTTCGGCCCACTCGTCGAACTCGGCACAGCGCCCCTCGCAGACCCAGCAGGTCTCCGGGTCGACCGACTCGTAGGGTTCGTCGTCGTCGAGTGCGGCGGCGGTCCGCAGTCCCTTCCCGCGCTCGGCGTTCGTCAACCCGAAACTCCGGTCGGCGAAACACCGGCCGAGGCAGGCGTCGCAGACGGGCCCCTCGTCGATGACGGCCCGTGCGTCTTCGAGGATAGTCATGGGGGTGAGTTTCGCGTGGAGCGGCACGTATCCTTCGGTGTCTGCGTCGGCACGAGGCGAACGAATATATGGTGTGCGTGACACCTATCGGTATGGCCCTCCACGCAGTCGACGACCTCAGCGACGCGTTCGACGCGACACGCGAGTTCCTCTTCCCCTTCGACCGTCGGCGCTGGCTCCGGCTCGCCGTCATGGCGTTCTTCCTCGGCGGGACGGGTGGGACGTCGCCGCCGATGCAGTTCTCCGGTGACTTCGGTCGGGTGCCCGACGTGGCCGGCCCTCGACCCCTCCCGACCGACGTCCTCCACGACCTCGGGCCGAACGCCTGGCTAGTCGTCGCGGCTCTCGTCGCCACGGTCGTCCTCCTCGCACTCGCGTTCGGGGTCGTCGGGTGCATCTTCGAGTTCGGCTTCCTCCGCGCACTCGTCGACGACGAGGTGGCCGTCCGCGACAGCCTCCGGCGCTTCTGGAAACCGGGTCTCAGACTGTTCGGGTTCCGTCTCGTCCTCGGGCTGGTCTCACTGGCCGTCGCGGGCGTGTTCGTCCTCTTCGCCGTCGGCGGGTTCCTCGCAGGCACGCCGTTGTTGGGACTCCTCGGGCTACTGGTCGCGTTCCCGCTGCTCGTCGTCATCGGTCTCGTCGTCGGCGTCGGGAACGCTTTCACGACGTTCTTCGTCGTCCCGGTGATGTACCGCGAGGAGTGTGGCGTCGTCGCCGGGTGGCGGCGCCTCTGGCCCACCGTCCGCGCCGAGTGGAAGGAGTACGCCGCGTTCGCCGTCGTCGGCTTCGTGCTCACGCTCGCCATCGGCGTCCTCGTCGGTCTCGTCCTCGGTGTGGCCGCCATCGTCGTCGCGATTCCGGTCAGCGTCGTCTTCGGTGTCCCGTTCGTCCTCCTACAGGGGACGGTCGCGTTCGTCCTCCTCGCCGTCGGTGTCGTCGTGTTCCTCCTCGTGATGGTCGTCGTCGGCGCGTTCGCCCAGGTCCCGGTCCAGGCGTTCCTCCGGTACTACGGACTGTTCGTCCTCGGCGACACCGACCCCGACCTCGACCTGATTCCCGAGCGCCGGGCGGCCGTCCGGGAGTGAGGGGGTCGACTCGATTCGACTCGACACGACCCCGTGGGCTTCCGGTGGAGGTTTGACCCACCCGTCCGTTCTCCCGGTATGCGCCAGTTCGTCGTCGTCGGCCACGACGTGCCGACCGACCCCGACTTCTCGCTCGACGACCTCGCCGGCGGTGCGGGCCGCCTCGACGTCCTCTGCCGGTGTGTCAACTCCGCACTGTTCCTCTCGCACGACATCCGCGAGGACGTCGAGGTCCACCTCGTGCTCGCCGACGAGGTGACCGTCCGCATCGACGGGTCGGCCCTCCGCTACATGTCCCCCGACGAACGGAACATCGCCTCGCTCGTCCGGAAGGCCCTCGAAGCCAAGGACCAGGCCATCGGCCACCGCGAGGCCGAGAGCACGCCCGGCATCTACGTCTCGAAGAAGGGCTTCGAGGCCACGATGGACGGGATCGACGGCACCGTCGTCGAACTCCACGAGGACGGCGACCCCGTCGTCGACGTCGAACCGCCTGCGGACCCGGTGTTCGTCCTCTCGGACCACCACGACTTCACCGAGGACGAGACCGCCACCCTCGCCGACGCCGCCGAGGAGCGCGTCCGCCTCGGCCCGAAGGTCCTCCACGCCGACCACTCCATCACCGTCGCGCACAACTACCTCGACACCGAGGGCTTCACCGACTACTGACCAGCCATGCGCGTCTCAGTCGTCGGCGGGGGCGACGCCACCGAACGCGACCGCGAGCGCGCCGAACGCGTGGGCGAGCACCTCGCCGAGCGCGGTCACACCCTCGTCTGTGGCGGCCGCGGCGGCGTGATGGAGGCGGCCTGCCGCGGCGCGAAGCGCGCGGACGGCCACACCATCGGCATCCTCCCGGGCGAGGACGCGGCGGACGCGAACGAGTACGTCGACGTCACCATCTGCACGGGTATCGGCCACGCACGGAACGCGCTGGTCGTGCTGAACGGCGACGCGGTCGTCGCGGTCGACGGCGGGGGCGGCACCCTCTCGGAACTCGGCTTCGCCGCCGTCTACGAGCGGCCCGTCGCGGGGCTCGGCACCTTCGCGGTGCCCCACGTCGAGTCGGTCGAGAGCCCCGACGCGGCCGTCGAGTACGTCGAAGCCGAGACTTCGTGAACGGGTACCACGGCCCGTGAGTCTGCGTGATTCGGAAGCGTTAAAGGCGAACATCTCGTTGTTTCCACTGCGGGCCGGTGGGGTAGCTTGGTATCCTTCGGCCTTCGGGTGGCCGTAACCGCGATTCGAATTCGCGCCGGCCCACTACACGTATACCCCTTTCCCCGCATTTCCTGATAAGTAGCGGCCGCTCTGTGGTCTTCCGAGTGCCGGACTACAGCGACGACGAGAGACCTATCTGCGAGTTCTGCGGTGGATTCATGCCCGGGCATTCGCCGCAAGTCGCTGTAAAGTCATACTCAGTTTTGCGGGGTGAGCGCGGCCCAGAGGGAGTCTCGTCCCGCCCCTGCCCGTGGATGATGTTCATAATCGGATCAAACCCCCGGAAGAAGTGGTGTGTGGGGGTCGTGACCTGCGAGTATGAACCGGATCGCGACGTCGAGCAATGCCCCAGACCCGATCTCTGAATCGGCCGTCTACAGGGTCTTCAGGCCTGGATACGACGAAATCGGATACGGAGTCGACTGCTGTCCAGTGGGAAATCTCGACTATGACGACAAAAACCGCACGACTGCGACCGATTATGAAGATTTTCAGCCTCGGCACCGGGTCGAGGTTGACGGTGAACGTGTGGTGAGATATCCCTCTGTTCGACGCTGTTCGGCTCTGAACTGGCTGCTCTCGACAATTTCCGTGTATCGAACCATCGATTGACGACGTCACCTAAATCGGCCAATTCGGAGACGCACACCACTACCTTCCGGGAGTTCACACCGATTATGAATCTGATTCGGCTGTGCTCGCGTCCCTAGCGAATTGTTTCGTCGCTCTCGCTGGCTAAATTCGGTTTTGGCTCGATCGAGAGAGCTAACGAAGTTCGTGCCACAGGACGACCTCAACGTGGTCGGAATCGGCGGTGACGGCCCGTACTCTCACTGACGGTTCAGCGAGGAACGGGACATCTCGTTTCCCCTCCTCGCCGATTGCGCGAAGCACGTCTGCGACGCATGCGTCGCCGACGACGAGAGGGACAGTGTGCGGAAGGTCCCGCGACGCTCGGTGTTTCTCGTCGGTCCGGATCGGCGTGTCGAGTATAGGTGGATCGCCGACGGCAACTAGGACGACTGGGAGCCGACCCTGCTCCAGTGCGTAAAAGACCGATTCGACGACCTCGACCTCTGAGTTCTGTCACCACCGAACGGCGACCTCAGACAGGTTCGTGTTCGGCCCGGTATCCCTCGTCGGTTTCCTCGACGTTCGTGACGGCATAGAACCGGATGCGTCTCTCCTGTTTCGTCGTGACCGGGAAGTCGTAGTGTTCGGCGTCGTAGCCGAACGCCTCGCCCTTCTCGCGTTCGCGCGCGACGAAGTCGCGGTGGGCGTCGAGGCGCTGGCGGGCGACGTTGTGGGAGAGGGCCGCGACGTCGTCGACGCGGTCGTCGAACACCTCCGCGAACTCGGCGTCGAGTTCGTAGCCGATGGAGTTGCGGCCGGCGGCCATCGCGGCGAGCGACGTCGTGCCGGTGCCCCAGAACGGGTCGAGGACGGTGTCGCCGTACACCGAGTACATGTTGATTAGGCGGTAGGGCACCTCGAAGGGGTAGGCCGCCGAGCGACTCCGGAGGGCGTCGTGGCCGAGGTCCTGCAACTCGCCCTGGACGTCCTCCCAGACGTCCGAGAACCAGCGGTTGCGCTCCTCCCAGAAGTAGGCCGACTCGTAGCGGTGCTGGGCACGCGGTTCGAACTGCCGGGAGCGCTTCCCGTTGCGGAAGACGAGGACGTACTCGTGTTCGAGGGTGACGTAGGCGTTGGGCGGCACCATCCCCGAACCCATGAACTTCGCCGCCGAGTTGACCGGCTTGCGCCAGAGGAGTTCCGGCAGCGGCTCGAAGCCGAGGTCCTCGAAGGCGTCGACGACGCGGGAGTGGTTCTGGTACACTCGGAAACTCCCGTCGACCTTGCGGGTGGCGTCGCCGACGTTGACGCAGGCGATCCCGCCGTCGACGAGGACGCGTTCGACCTCCGCCCACACCTCGCCCAACTGCTCGTGCATCGCTTCGAAGGCGGCGCGTCCGTCCCCGGCGTCGAGGTGCTCACCGACTGCGGGGTTGAGCGAGGCGAAGAGGTCGTCCCACATCTCGATCATCGGGTACGGCGGCGAGGTGACGACCAGGTCGACGGCGTCGTCCGCGACACGGTCAAGTCGCCGCGCGTCCCCGACGACGACCCGGTGGTCTGTCTCCATCACGGAGACATCGTTCCCCCGGTCTCTTAGGCGCTTTCGTCCCGCGAGCGAGTCCGACCGCCCTACCCGAGGAGTCGCGCCCACCCGACCGAACAGAGGAGCAACACGCCGCCGGTACCGAGTGCGACGAGACCGGCCACTGACTCCCCGAGGACGAGTGCGGCGGCGCCGGCGCCCGTCGCGAAGGCGGCGAGACCCCGGCCGCGCCAGGCCGCGAGGGTGGCGGCCGCCCCGACGGCGAACAGCGCGAGTGGGAAGACGGTCATGATGCCGCCGTAGAGGTCGGCCGCGCCCGTGAGTCGACCCATCGCCCCGACGCCCTGGAAGAGACCGAGCGCGCGGGCGACACCGTACTGCAGGAGGTAGACGAACACGCCGACACCCGCCCCACCGACGAGCGCGAGGAGTCCGCGCCGCCCGGGTGGATGTCGTCGAACCGTCGGCGTACTTCTCATAGAAGTTCAAGGCGGAAACCCACGACTTGAGTCGTGGGAGGAAGCCGACCCGTCAGGACACAAGCCACGAATACCGACAGGCCGACTCCCCAACGTGAATCATTACTACTAAATAATAACGCGTCTACATTTGAACTACATGCTGAATCGGAACTGCGAGGTGAAACTCGACGTACTCAATGATGGGGACGCACTCCTCGATGAGACGTTCGAGCAGTTCCGAGAGGCAGCACAATACGTGGCTGACTACGGTTGGAGCGACAATCCAGCGAACATTATCGACAGTAAATCGGAACTCCACGACGCCACGTACGAGGAGGTCCGCGAGCAAACCGATCTCGTCGCCAATCACGTCCAAGCCGCCCGATCACTTGCGGCAGAGGCTCTCGATTCCTGCACGGAACTCTACTTCGAGGAAGACCAAGCGATTAGTAATCCCACATTCCGTGGCACCGTGGTCGTCTACGATAGCCGAACCATCACGTTCAACGACGACCACTGCACTCTCTCCACCACTGACGGTCGCATCACTGCGGAATACGTCTTCCCTGAAGACACGAGTGACACGCCCTTCGAGACGTACTGGGAAGACCCTGAGTGGGATAAATCGAGCGCGACACTGCACAAGCGCGAGGGAACGTACTACCTGCACGTGAACCTCCAGAAAGAGCCAGAGACGGACACGTCGACAGTCGAGAACGGAACGGTTCTCGGCGTCGACTTCAACGTCGACGGCTATCTGGCAGTCACCAGCACGGGCGCGTTCCTCGGGAATGCGGACTTCCTCAATCACAAGCGGGACGTGTACGAGCGCAAGCGCGGCAATCTACAGGAAACAGGGACGCGGTCCGCACACCTCACGATCCAGTCGATGGGTGATCGATTCGGGAATTGGAGTGAGGACTACTTGCATCGGGTCGCACTCGCGATCGTTTGTGAGGCCCGACGGCACGACTGTGATGCGATTGCGGTCGAGAACTTGAAGCAGATCCGTGAGCGTATCTCGAACGCCTCGAAGTTTCAGCAGTGGGCGTTCAAGAAACTGCAGGAATTCGTCGCATACAAGGCCGAGGACCACGGGATTCTCGTCGATGATGTGAAACCCCAATATACGAGTCAGCGGTGCAGTCACTCGGAATGCGGGTTCACACATGAGGACAACCGTGATGGTGACGAGTTCGAGTGTTTGAAGTGTGGGAAAGAACTGCACAGCGACTATAATGCCGCCCGGAACGTTGGGTGGCGTCTTGTCCAGCACTGGCTCAAGTCTGGTGCTGGACGCGCAAACTGTCAGGTTGCGCTGAAGTCAGGGACCGTGAACGGGAACGGTGAGTTTTCACCGACCACGAAGAGTGGGTCGACCGGGAGTCCACTGACAAGCCCACGACTTTAGTCATGGGTTCCTGACACGTCTATTACGTTCCGTTTGGAACATACGGAGTTGGGCTGACCGTCCCGCCGAGTCGGACCGACACGGACCGGGTGACTTTTCGAGTGCCCGCCCGTCGCGCCGGACGTGACCGACGAAGACGCCGACACGCACGAGGACCTCGCCTGGGAGACGCTCGACGAGGAGGTCGCCTACGCCTGTCCTGGCTTCGAAATCGTCCACCAGGACGTCCGCCTCCCCGACGGGACCGAGACGGACTTCGACTACCTCCACGACGAACCCGCCGTCGTCGTCCTGCCGTTCACGCCCGACGGCGACGTCGTCGTCGTCGAAGAGTGGCGCCAGGCCGTCGAACGAGTGAACCGCGGACTCCCGGCGGGCGGCGTCGAGCAGGCAGACGCGGACGTGGCCGCGACGGCCCACCGCGAACTCGAAGAGGAGACCGGGTACGTCGCCGACGAGGTCGAAGAACTCGGGGCGTTCGAGGCCGCGAACGGCGTCACCGACGCCGTCCACCACTACTTCGTCGCACGCGGTTGCGAACCGACGGGCGAGCAGGAACTCGACTTCAACGAGAGCATCCAGGTCGACACCACGACGCTCGCCGAGTTGAAGGCCGGTATCCGCGACGGCGACGTCCCCGACGCCCGGACGGCCCTCGCCGTCACCTACTACGAACTGTTCGGGTAGCGCGCGAACGCCGCCCACCGGAGGTCGACGCGGAGGTCCGCGAGCGAGTCGTAGCGCTCGGCCGGGTCGTCCGCCGTCGCGGTGGCGAGCACCTCGTGTACCTCGTCGGGGACGGCGACCGCGTCGAGGACTGCCTCGCCGACCGCACCGACGCGGTAGACCTGCGCAGCGGCCGTCACGTCCCTCCCCGTGTCTTCGCCACTCCCACCCGCTCCTTCCTCCGGTGGGGCGAACGCCGAGTCCGCGGGAGTCTCGCCCCACGCGACACGCCGGAACGCCCCGAGTCCCCACCCGCCGACTGCCGCCTCGGTCCCGTCGCCGAGATCGGAGAGGAACACGTCTGCGGGCCGGAGGCTGCCGTGTGGCGCGTCGGCCTCGTGGAGCGCAGTACAGACACGGACGAGCGCGTGCGCGGCCGACTCCCAATCCTCCGCCTCGTCGAGCGTCCCGTCGACGGCCGGTGTCTCGAACCACGGGCCGGAGCCGTCGTCGGTGTGGACGTCAGCGTCGGATCCGGTTGCGGTTTCGGTTCCGATTCCCCAGTCGCGCACCGGGAGAATCGCCCGGCCGTCGAGTGACTCCCACGTCTCTATCGCGTCGACGAACGCCGCTCGCGCGGCCGCTGAGACGGGTGTGGTGTACGCCGTCCGCCGGACCGCTGATCCGGCGCGGTCGACGCGCGTCACAGTTCGTCGGTCGGTCTCTTCGAGGACGGTGGCCGACGGCGTCGCGTCGTCGGTCTCGCTCCGCTCGCGGCACCGGTAGGCCGCGACGCCACCCGCGCCTGCGACGAGTGCGCCGACGCCGATTCCGACGGCGGACAGCGGGTGCTCGCGGACGGCGTCGAGGGCGAACTCGACCGTCCCGGTCGGCGTGTCGAAGACGTAGAAGTGGCCGCCCTCCGCCCCGACGAAGAGCGTCTCGTCGCGGACGCGTGCGTAGAGCGCGCGATCCGGCGTCTGGTAGTGCCAGCGTCGCGTCCCGTCGGCGGCGTCGAACGCGCTCACACCGCTCCGCGTCGGTACGTAGACGACGCCCTCGTGGTACGTGTGGAGACTGGTCGACGGTTCGAACGCGGCGGTCCACCGTCCCTCCCCCGTGTCGAGCGCCGCCGCCACGAGGGGGCCTCGGTCACTCGCGAGGAAGTAGACGGCTCCCGACCCGACGACGAGGTCACCGACGTACCCGTACCCGCCGTCGCCCGCGGTGGGTTCCGGGTCGGCGGTCCACTGTCGCGTCCCGTCGGCGGCGTCCAGCGAGACGACCGTAGTTCCGGTCTCCCCACGGACCGCGACGAGCACTCGGCCATCGACGAACGCCGCGTCGGTGAGTCTTCTCTCGCCGGCGTAGCGCCAGCGCTCCGTGCCTCCAGTCCGGTCGTAGGCGACGAGACTGCCGTCGCCTGTCGCGAGAAAGAGCGTCGAACCAGTCTCGGCGAGGACGCGCGCCGAGTCGGTCGGCGGCAGAATCGACCACGCCCGCTCGCCGGTCCGCAGGTCCCGTGCGACGACTTCGCTCGCCGCCGAGACGTAGACGAGGTCGCTGTCCGGTGCGACGTCGCCGCCGAGGTACCCGTACGCGGACCACACCTCCTCGCCAGTCGCCAAGTCGAAGACGAACGTGTGGTTGCCGAGGACGACGACCGCGCGGCCGTCGTGGACGCGAGACGACCGGAGGTAGTCCCGCTCGACCCGCGGGTCGGCCTGCCAGCGGGTGGCCCCGTCCGCGAGGTCGACGGCGCGGACCTGCCCCGAGGGGCGGACGACGACCGTCGCGCCGTCGCCGAACGCCGGGGCGACCCCAGTCCACCCGTCGGTGCGCCAGCGGCGCTTCCCGGTGGCCGCGTCGAAGCCGTACAGGGTCTCTCGCGTCCCGGCCGCGACGACGCCGTCCGCGACGACCGGGAGGTAGACGTACTGCGAGTCGGCGACGAACGACCAGCGCGGGTCGGGTGCGGACGCCGGCGTCGACGAGGTGGTGGGAGACGGAGTCGACGCCGTCGATGCCGACGAGACCGTCGCCGGCGCACCGACGAACGGGAGGGCGACGCCGGCCCGCCGGAGGAACGCGCGTCGGTCGAGCGGGGAGGGCATACGCGAGAGATGTACACGCGGGGTCAAATGCGTATCGTGGCTCGCGTCCCCGGCGAAACACAACCCCTTACCGCCGGCCGTTCGAACCACCGGGTAATGAGAGAGCACTTCGAGATTCAGGCCCAGGACGCCGCCGGTCGTATCGGCGAACTCCGCGTCCCGCGGGCCGACGTGACGGTGGAGACACCGGCGCTCATGCCCGTCGTCAACCCGAACCTCATCACGGTCGACCCGGCGCGATTCCCCGAGTTCGGCGCCGAAGTCCTCATCACCAACTCCTACATCATCCGCAACGACGACGACCTCCGCGAGCAGGCACTCGACGAGGGTCTCCACGAGATGCTCGGCTTCGACGGCGCCATCGTCACCGACTCGGGGTCGTTCCAGCTCGCCGAGTACGGCGAGATCAACGTCACGACCGAGGAGATCCTCGACTTCCAGTACCGCATCGGCTCCGACGTCGGCACTCCCGTGGACATCCCCACGCCGCCGGACGTCGAGCGCGAGCGCGCCGAGTCGGAACTCGAGGAGACGCAGAAACGCCTCGCCGCCGCCGAGGGCGTCGAGACGGGCGAGATGCTCGTCAACGCGCCCGTCCAGGGGTCGACCTACCCCGACCTCCGCGAGTCGGCCGCCGAGCACGCCTACGCGACGAACCTCGACGTGTTCCCGGTGGGTGCCGTCGTCCCGCTGATGAACGAGTACCGCTACGGCGACATGGTGGACGTCGTCGCGGGCGCGAAGCGGGGACTGGGCGCCGACGCGCCGGTCCACCTCTTCGGCGCGGGCCACCCGATGATGTTCGCGCTCGCCGCCGCGATGGGGTGTGACCTCTTCGACTCCGCCGCCTACGCGCTCTACGCCCGCGACGACCGCTACATGACCGTCCGCGGCACCGAGCACCTCGACGAGATGGCGTACTTCCCGTGTTCGTGTCCCATCTGCACCGAACACGACCCCGAGGAGGTGCGCCAACTCGGCGACGCCGCCCGCGAGGAACTCCTCGCCGAGCACAACCTCCACGTCTCCTTCGCGGAGATCCGCCGCATCAAGCAGGCCATCGAGCGCGGCGACCTGCTCGAACTCGTCGAGGAACGCGCCCGCTCGCACCCCGCGATGCTCGACGGCTACCGCGCCCTCCTCGACCACGCCGACCAACTCGAGGAGACGGACCCCGCGAGCAAGGACGCGTTCTTCTACACGTCGACGGAGAGCGCCCAGCGCCCCGAAGTCCAGCGCCACCGCGAGCGCCTCGCTCGCCTGAACCCCGAGGGGAACGTCCTCCTCTCCGAGGGGAGTCGCCGCGAGGAGTACGACGCGAGCTGGCGGGTGAAGCCGCCGTTCGGTCCCTACCCGCGCGAACTCTCGCAGACGTACCCGCTCACCGCGGAGACGCCCGACCGGATGGACCGCGACGGCTACGAGGCCGCCGCGAAGGGCGTCGCCCGCCTCGCCGCGCTCAACCCCGACACCGAGTTCACACTCGCGCACAAGGGGTGGCCCGCGAGCGCCCTGGACTACGTCCCGCCGCGCGTCGACGTCGTGGACCTGACACTGCAGAGCGAGAGCGTCGAGGACGTGGAGAGCGAGTCCGCCGACGAAAGCGATGGCGGAAGTAGCGAGGAGTAGGGCGCGTCAGGCGAGGCAGACGAGTGCGGTCCGGAGCGGGAGGAGGATTCGCTCCTCGGCGACGACCGGATCGCCCGCCAGGGACCCCGAGAGAGGCGTCGTCGAGACCCGTGTTCCGTCGCGGAGGTCGTAGCGCCGGAGTTCGCTCGCCGCCCCCTCTTCTCGGTCGACGCCGACGTAGAGCACCTGTCCGGCGACGACCGGTTTCGTGAGGGACATTCCCGCGTCGGCGAGGGTGTCGCGCCACTGGACGGACCCGTCACGGGCGTCGAGTGTGAGGAGAGAGTCGGGTTCGTCGTCGTAGCGGCGGACGGCCGCGACGAGCGTTCCGCCGGCGACGGCGTCGACCGTGAACCAGCGGGCGCACTGTCGTTTCTCGCCGCTGGTACGGCAGTCGACGGTGGCCGGTTCGAAGCGTCGGTCCCACTGGAGCGACCCGTCCGCGACGTCCACCGCGACGAGGCGGTTGCGGTAGGACGTCGCGTACGCGGTTCCGTCGGCGAGGCGGACGGCGCCGTGGACGCCGTTTCCCTGCTCGTCTGTGGCGACCCGCGTCGTCCACTGGCTCTCGCCGGTCGCAGCGTCGACGCCGAGGAGGTCCCCCTCCGAGACGAGGAGGACGCGGTCGTTCGCCGCGTCGTAGGTTCGCTGGCCACGGAGTCGGGGCGCCACACCCTTCGACCACAGTGTCCCGCCGGTCCGGGGGTCGAGCGCCGTGACGCGTCCGCCGTACTCGGTTACGTACGCGCGGCCGCCGCCGAGGAGCGGCGTCTCGGCCGACTCGACGTCGGCGCTCCACTGCACGGCCCCGTTCGCGGCGGCGAGCGCGAACTACGTCCGTTCGCCGGTGGTCCCGAGGAAGACGGAGTCGCCGAGGGCCGCGAGTCCGCCGCGGTTGTGCGCGTCGTCGGTCGGTGTGGTCCGCCACACTTCCCGTCCGTCGGCGAGTCGGACCGCTCGAACTACGCCGGTGTCCGGTTCGTCCGAGACGAGCGTGTAGACGGCCCCGTTCCCGACGACGGAGTCGTAGTCGGCCTCGGCGGTGTACTCGACTCGCCAGTCTTCGCGGAGATTGCCGTCTGGCCGGCTCGTAGCGGGAACGTGGCGCGTGTGGGCGGCGTCGTAGTCGGTCATCGGCCACTCGGTCGGACCGTAGACGAGTGGTTCGGGGGACGTCTCCGTGCGGTCGGGTCGCGCGCCGACGACGTATCCGCCGGCGGCACCGACGGCGAGGCCGCCGACGGCGGCGAGCGCCTCGCGCCGACTCACGGACGCATCGGGGGTGGAGGGCATCGCTCGAACGTGTCACTCGGAGAACGAAAGGTCTTGTCCGTCACTCGGGTACTCGGCGTCGGTGTACGAAGAGCGGCGCCGCTACGGGGAGTGAATCGCGCCCGACCGACGACGCCGTCGCTCTGGGGTGTGTGAAAAACGGAGAGAAGTTGGGTAGTTACTCGGGGTGGAGTCGACGGTCCGACTTAGAGGCGCGTGACGTTCGTCGCGCGCGGGCCCTTGTCGGCCTGCTCGATGTCGAATTCGACTTCCTGCCCTTCTTCGAGGTCCGGGCCGCCGACGTCTTCCATGTGGAAGAAAACGTCCTCGTCCGCATCCTCAGTCTCGATGAAACCGTAGCCGCCAGTGTCGTTGAAGAAATCAACGGTACCTTTCGCCATATCAATACTGAGGGACCGTTCACTTAAACCACTTGTGCGAGAGAGGCTACCACGACTACCCCGAAACAAGAAGATAGTTCCATACTGGCACCCTTCTCCCCCCTATGACCGACTACTTCGAGGTCCACGAGCGCGACGGGGCCGCCCGCCTGGGCGAGCTCCGCCTCGCGGACTCTCACGTCACGCCCTCGCTCGCGGACGACGTCGTCGAGGAGGCCGGCGACGGCGTCAGCGCCAGCGAGTGGTTCGAACCCCAGGAGCCACCGGAGGGCGACGACTCCGCCGTCACCGTCCTCCCGTACCGCGGCTTCCCGACCGGGACCGCCGAAGAGGTCGAGGAGTCGTTCGCCGTCGACTACCCCGACGTCGACTTCCCGAGCGCCGCCGTCGTCTCCCCCGACACCGCCGCCGACTACGGCAGCGACGTCTACATCCTCTCGGGTGCACCGGGCTACGTCGGCCACGCGAGCGCGTTCGTCGACGCCGTGATTCAGGCCCGCGAGTCGATTCCGGGCGACAGCGCGCTCTACCTCTCCGGCGTCGCCACCCCCGAGAACGTCGCCACGCTCGTCTACGCGGGCGTCGACCTCGTGGACGCCGACCGGGCCGTCGTCCGCGGCACCCAGGGCAAGTACCTCACGACCGACGGCGAACAGTTCCTCGAAGACCTCGAGGAACTCCCCTGCGCGTGTGAGGCTTGCCGGAAGCCGATCTCGGAGTTCACCCGTGAAGACTGCGTCGACCACAACGTGAACGTCCTCGAAGCCGAACTCGCCCGCGTCCGCGGCCGCATCCGCGAGGGCCGCCTCCGCGACTATATCGAGGGGCAGGCCCGCCACGAGGCGTGGTGTACCGCTTCCTTCCGCGAACTCGACCAGCAGTGGGGCTACATCGAGGAGCGCACGCCCGTCCAGCGCGACTCGATGCTCCTCTCGGCCACCGAGGACTCGCTCAAGCGCGTCGAGATCCAGCGCTTCGCCGACCGCGTCACCTCCCGCTTCCAGAAGCGCCTCGACGACGTTCCGCTCCTCCTCGTGCCGTGTTCGGCGCGTAAACCCTACAGCGAGTCCCAGAGCCACGGCCAGTTCCAGGACGCCGCGCAGTACCGCGCACACCTCGTCTCGATGACCTCGCCCATCGGCGTCGTCCCGCAGGAACTCGAACTCACCTACCCCGCCCAGCACTACGACTCCGTGGTGACCGGCGAGTGGTCCGAGACGGAACTCGACTTCGTCTCGCGCGTGCTCGCGCGCTACCTCGACAACACGAACTACTCCCGTATCGTCGCCCACGTCCCCGACGAGGGCTACCAGGAGATCGTCCGCCGCGCCACCGAGGGTCGCGACGTCCCGGTCGAGTTCACCGTCGAAGACCACCCGACGACCGACGCCTCGCTCGCGAACCTCTCGGACGCCCTCCAGGGCGAGACGCAGATTCGCGTCAGCGAGAAAGAGCGGGCCACCCTCAAGGCCGTCGCGGACTACCAGTTCGGCGCCGGCGCGGGCGACGACCTCTTCGACGACCTCCAGATTCAGGGTCGCTACCCCAAGATTCAGGCACTCGACGCCGAGGGCGAGCAACTCGCCGCGCTCGTCCCGAACTACGGTCTCCTCTCGTTCACCCTCGCCGGCGGGAGGCGCTGGGTCGAGAGCGACGTCCCGACCAAGACCGTCGAGATCGACGACTTCGTCCCGCGTGGGTCGGTCCTCGCGCCGGGCGTCGTCGACGCCGACGACTCCATCCGCCCCGGCGACGAGGTCGTCGTCGAAGGCCCGAGCGCCTTCGCCGTCGGCCGGGCGCTCACCCACGGCGCCGAGATGACCGAGAGCACCCGGGGGGAAGTCGTGCAAGTCCGCCACTCCGAAGAACGGTAGGTCGATGAACCACCCCCGACGCCCTCGTACGGTTTTCCGGCCAACGAGGGACGTTGGAACGGGAACATGTCGGCCGAAAGCTTCATTTCCGATTACGAGAGTGACCCATGAAGAGCATGGTGGGACGTGGGGCACGGCCGGGGACCGCCGCCGAACAGCCGCCACAGATTTATTCGAGTCTATGAGTGGGAGAATTTATTCGTGTTGGAGCCAGAATACACATACAATGAGCGCCCGAACTGTCCGTAAGATGGTGAGTGGAGTATGAGGAGGGGCGTACACGCCGTCGCGATGGCGCTCCTGGTGGTGAGCGCCAGTTTCGTGGGAGTGGTGGCGTTTAGTGGGACGGCGAGCGCCCATGTTGATAGAGTAAATCTCACTAAGTATACGGTAAACACGACAGAAAATACAACTGCTGAGGCGTGGGGTCACGGGAACAGGAATATTACCTTTTCAGTTGACGTTGACCAAGACGGAGTTATCCAGAAAGACGAGATAATTGGGACGAAACTGTCGGACAGTTCTGGATATGCGTCCCTGGAATTTGCACCGAAAGATATCGGCATCAACGAGAGTGGCATGTACGGAGTGTACGCAGAGGACGAACATCAGAACTTCACATACCCAGTCGACACCTCGAAATTCAATGGAAGCACCACTCTCGAAGTCGATACGACACCCCCGAATATCACGGACTACGCTGCGACCAACCCATCTGCGCAAGACCTCAATATTTCCTTTACCTCAAACGAGTCTCTCTCCAAAATCTTTGTGAGTATCACTGGACCAGAGAACGCTTCGTTGACAGAGGGAGACTTCTCCGAGGTGAGTAGTGACCCTTACGTCAGTCCCTATATGTATGTCGGGACCTACACAGCCAATACCGACGGCAACTACTCAGTGACGCTCGTGACTGCCGAAGATTTGCAGGGTAACGACGCATCGAATGAGAGCGACTGGGTCATCGTCGACACCGAGAAACCCGAAGTCTGGAACGGCTCCTCCTACGACGCGACCAACGGGAACGGCATCGTCAATAACTCCGACAAGGTCACCGTCACGGCCAACGTCACCGACGAGTTCCTCCGGAACGTCTGGGTGAACGCGTCGGCGTTCGGCGCCGGGAACGTCTCGCTCGACTACAACGAGTCGACGCCGGAACCCGACCCGGTCCCCGGTACGGAGACTCTCTACCGCGGGACCTTCGTCGTCGACGAGCAGAACGCCTCGGCCGACGGCGAGTACCCCCTCTACGTCTGGGCCGACGACGCCGGGCCGAACTACAACCGGACGTTCGCGGGGAACCTGACGCTCGACACGACGAAGCCCACGTTCTCGAACCAGACGCCCGCCGCCGGTGCGTTCGTCAACGACAGCACCCGGAACGTCACGGTCGACATCGACGAGGCCAACGACCTCACCGGTCGCGTCGTCGTCGCGAACGCGACCAGCGAGATCGTCAACGGGACCTTCGCGAACGCGGACGGCGTCACTCTCACGGACGACGAGACGCTCGTCGTGAACACGTCGGCCGTGGCCGCTGGCGGGAACTTCTCCGACGGTCCTATCTCCGTCGACGTCACCGCGAGCGACCCCGAGAACCACACGAACTCCACCGAGTGGACGTTCGTCGTCGACACGACGAAGCCGACCATCTCCAACACGAGCGTCGAGGCGGTGGACGGTGACGGCGTCGTCGCCGACGGGCAGAACGTCACGGTCTTCGCGACCGTCACCGACGCCCACCTGCTGAACGGGTCGGTGACGGCCAACGTGACCCCGCTCGGTCCCGAGTCGCTCCAACTGGAGCGCGTCGACGGGACGGACAACTTCTCCGCGACGTTCACGGTGAACGCGACGGGCGAGAACGAGCAGGTCGACGCCAAGCAGTTCACCTTCGACGTCTCCGCCGAGGACAAGGCGAACAACACGAACACGACGGAGGTGGGGAGCATCACGCTCGACACACTCGCCCCGCGCGTGACGGACACCGGACCCGACGTCCTGTTCACTAACGACGACCAGACGAACCTCTCGGCGACGCTGAACGAGACGCACCTCGGGTCGGTCCACGTCCTCGTCGAGAACCAGACGACGACGCTGGTGAACCAGACCGTCTCGCCGACTAATCGGACGAGCCAGAACGTCACGCTCTCCGGGAACGCCTCCACCGGGTGGCACGTCGAGGTCGAACCCGAGACGCTCGCGGACGGCAACGTCACCGGGACGTTCACCGCGACCGACGTCGACGGCAACGTCAGGACGGCGAACGTCTCCTTCGTCGTCGACACGCAACTCCCGGCGTTCGAGAACGTGACTATCACCGACGTGAACAACCAGAACGGGTACGTCGCCGACGGAAATCTGGTGAACGTCACGTTCACGCTCGACGAGCAGTACCCCGACAGCGTGTGGGCGAACGCGACGCCCTTCGGTGCCGGGCCGAAGAACCTCTCCGGTCAGACCGAACCGTACGCCTGGACGTTCCGGACGACGCTCCAGTCCGGTGACGACGGGTCGGCCTACGACGTCCTCCTGAACGCGACGGATCGCGCCGGCAACTTCGAGGAGACGTCGACGTCGAACCTCACGGTCGACCTCACCGCGCCGCAGTTCAGTGACGCCGCGCCCGCGGGCGGGACGGTCGTGGGCACGGCGACGCCGACGTTCACCGTGAACGTGACCAACCAGCGCAACGACCTCGACTACACGAACGTCTCCGCGACGTTCACCGACGCGAACTCGACGCACACTGTCAGGGTCGAGGGCACGAACGACGGCGTCACCTTCGACACCTGGTCGAACACGACGACCAACGGAACGCTCACCGTGAACGTCTCCGCGACGAACTTCATGCTCGACGACGGGGACGTCACGGTCAGTGTCGACGCCTCGGACGTGGACGGGAACGCGAACACCGGGACCTTCCGGTTCGCGGTCGACACCACGCCGCCGACCGTCTCGAACGTCACCGTCGTCGACGCCGACGGCGACCGCGTCGTGAACGCGGGCGACACCGTGACGGTCACCGCGAACGCCTCGGACGCGAGTTCGTTCCAGGTGTACGCGAACGCCTCCGCGTTCGGTGTCGGGACGGTGAACCTCACCGACGCCAACGGTGACGGTCAGTACGAAGGGACGTTCACCGTGGAGTCGTCCGGTCTCGCCGCGGACGGCGAGCACAACGTCACGGTCGTCGCCGTCGACACGGTGAGCAACTCCGTCCGGACGAACCGCACGCTCACCGTCGACACGACGGACCCGACCGTTCGGAACGCGACCCTGACCGACGTGACCAACGACAACGGCATCGTCGGGAACGGTAGCGAGGTCCGCGTCGCCGCGGACGTCGCGGACGCGAACAACGTCACCGTGACGGCCGACCCGACCGTGTTCGGTGCGGGGACCGTGACCCTCACCGACTCGGACGGTGACGGCCGGTACACCGCGGTGTTCGCGGTGGACGCCGCTCACGCCGGCCCGGACGGGAACCACTCACTCACGGTCGAAGCGGTCGACACGACGGGCAACCTGAACACCTCGGCGACCGGCAACCTGACGCTCGACACCGACGAACCGACGTTCGCCGACCCCGTGCCGACGACTCTCGTTGGGACGAACCAACCGACGCTCAGCGTGAACGTGTCGAACCTCGACAACGCCCTCGACGTGGCGAACGTCTCGATTCGTGTCGACGACGCACAGACCGGCGTCGCGCTCGACGACACGGTCGCCGGAACGGGCGACGGCGTCACCTTCTCGAACGGGACGCTGACGGCGAACCTCTCGGCTGCGGGTGTCACGCTCGTCGACGGAAACGTGACGTCGACCGTCGAGGCGGCGGACGTCGACGGTAACACGAACACGACGACGTGGTCGTTCGACGTCGACGCGACGGCACCAACTATCAGTGACCCGACGCTCATCGACGCGACCGACGGCGACGGCGTCGTGAACGCCGGCGACAACGTCACGATTACCGCGACCGTCACCGACGCACACGGCGTCACCGTGACGGCGAACGCCTCGGAACTCGACGCGGGGCAGAACGTGACCCTCACGCGTGTCTCCGGCACGGACGTCTACAACACGACCGTGACTGTCGGCCCCAACGTCACGAACGGCACCGCCACGGTGACCGTCGAGGCCGAGGACGTCGTCGGCAACGTCGCGAACGCGACGACCGGCGCGCTCGCCGTCGACACAGTCGCACCGACCGTCTCCGACGTCCGACTCGTCGACGCCACGGACGGCAACGGCTACGTGACGGACGGCGATCAGGTAACCGTCAACGCGACCGTCACGGACGCACACGACGTGACCGTCACCGCCGACGCGACCCCGTTCGGCGCGAGCGAGAACGTGACACTTACGCGCACGACCGGTGACTACTACGAGGCCACCTTCGCGGTGAACGTCTCGACGAACATCACCGAAGTCCAGCGCATCACGGTGAGCGCGACCGACGTGGCGGGGAACTCGGTCGACAACACCTCGACGTCGCTCGTCCTCGACACCGTCGCACCCGCAGCGGCCACCCAGGTCACTGCGAGCACCATCAACCTCTCGAACGTTGGGGGGTATCCCGTCACGGTCGATCTCCCCGACTATGGACAACCGGTGAACGTCTCGGTTCGCCTCTCGAACGAGGGATCGAACGTGACCGCGACGAAGCGCATGAACGAATCTGCGAACAACGTGACGCTCACGCTCGACGCGAGCACCGTCCCCGACGGCGAGGTCGAAATTGCGACGAAAGTCGTCGACCCCGCGGACAACATCAATCCGGGCGGGTGGACACAGGTGAAGAAAGTCACAAAAGACACGAACCGACCGAACGCCACCTCGGCACACACGGCCGTCGGGTCGCGTGAAGTGTACCTCGCGGTGTCTGAGCCGGTCGTAACCGGTGTGAACTACACCGCCGCGCACATCGAGGAGTCGCTGTCCCAGTCCGTCCAGTCGGTCACGCTCCGCGGAAACGATCTCCTGATCGTTACCTTCGACCAGGAGATCGAGCAGTCACAGATCAGGAACTCCACGGTCACTATCGGCCTCGACGAGGACGTCACCGACCCCGCCGGCAACAGCGCACCGCGGGACGGGTCGGCGGTCGTGCTCCGGGAGGGAGCGACCGGTATCCACTCCATCGATGCCGAGGTTCGATCAACCACGATGACGGTCTCCTTCAACGGCCCTGTCTTCTCGGGCGACGGTGGCGGTCTGACAGCGGCGAACTTCACGTACACCGACGCGAACGGCGTCGGCGCAGACCGCATCGTGAACGTCTCGCACGAACCCGGATCTACCAACGCAACGCTGACGCTGAATCAGTCGATCGCCGTGAGCGACCTCGGGAACGACACGATCCATATCGGCGAGAACGACGTGTTCAACAGCGCCAATCAGTCGGTCGGCGCACAGACAGTCACCGTCGAGGACACCCGCGCACCGACCGTCACCGACTACAGTGTCTCCACGAAAAATCGGACTATCTCGGTGACGTTCGCCTCCGACGAACCGCTCGACGACGTCCGTGTCGGGATCGAGTCGGTGTTCGGCGGCGAGGGTGATACGGTGCTCGACGAGTCGGCGCTTACGGTGACGGCGACGCCCGACGGGCAGTACCGCTACCGGGCGACGTACACGGCGCCAGCTGACGGCCGGTACGTCGTCGAACTGACGACAGCCCGCGACTACGGCGAGAACGGAGCGACACTTCCGCCGGCCCAGACGACGGCCGTCGACATGGACGCGCCCTCGCTCGTTCTGGCCAACATCAGCGACGCTGGCGTCCGCGACGGTTCGACGTACACGAACGTCACGGTCACGCTGAGCGAACCGACCTCCTTCAACAACTTCACGGCCGACGACGTCACCTTCGACGGCGTGAACGTGACGGTGACGAACGTGACGCACAACACGCTCGGCGGGAACGCATCCGTCGGGGACACCGTCACCATCACCGTCGCCGGCGAACTCGACACTGAGAACGCACCGACGGTCGTCCTCCGCGACCTCGTCGAGGCCACCGGTGACGGCTCCTCGCTCAAAAGGAACGAGACAACTGTCTACGCCCTCGTTCGCGACCTCCAGGTGGGGAACAACTTCGTCTCGTTCCCCGTCGAGTCCGGGAGTATCCCGCTCTCGTCGCTCGACCTCACCGGCGTCGACGTCGTCTGGACGTACGACGACGGGACGTGGAAGAGCTACGACCCCGACGCACCGACGAACACCCTCACCACGATCCGTGGTGGGCAGGGATACATCTTCCAGATGGACACGAAACGAACGATGCGGTTCACTCTCGACAACGCGGCACCGGCGAGCGAACAGGATTCGGTCACCCTCGAACCCGGCTGGAACCTCGTCGGTCACTGGCAGGAGGGAGGCCAACCGACCGCACAGTCGCTCTCTTCCGTCGAGAACATCACGTCGATCCGGACGCACACTGGCGGCCTCTCCTACACGGACGTCGACCGGTTCAGTCCGGGTGACGCCTACTGGGTGTACGTGAACGGCACGACCTCGCAGACGTACACCGTCGCGCCGTACACGAACACGACGGCGACGGGGGGTGCCTGAGATGCGTCGACCGACCGCCCTCGCCGTCGCGTTCGCCCTGCTCGTCGTCGGTGCGACCTTCGCGGGCGTCGCTGCACCCGCCGTGGCCACGACACCGGAACCCGCCGAGCCGACGCCGCCACACCGGTTCTTCGGCAACGTCACTTACCAGGACGGGAGTGCCGCGAGTGGCGTCGTCGTCGAGGTGTACTACGACGGGAAACGGCTCGCGTCTGCGACGACCGACAGCACGGGGTACTACGACCTGAAGATTCAGGACCCGGACAACACGACGAACGAGGAGACACTCCGATTCGTCGTGAAGAACGTCGAGAAGACCCACGAGTGGACGGCCGCCGAGTCCACCCAACTGGACTTCACCATCACGCGTGAGACGGAGGAGCCGTCCGATGACGGTGGTTTCGTCGTCTCCGAGCAGACGACGACCACGACGACAACGACCGCGACCACCACGACTACGACGACCACCGCGACTACGACCACCACTTCGGAGCCGACGACTACGACCACCGCGACTACGACCACCACCGCGACTACGACGGAGGGGACGACGACAGCGACGACGACCACGACTACGACGACGGAGGCCGGCGTACAACGCGTCGGTGCGATCCGGTTCGCGCCGTGGCTCGGCGGCCTCCTCGTCCTCGGGTTGCTGGCACTGCTCCTCTGGTTCTACCGGCGCCGCGAGCAGGAAGGGGAAGAACCGCCCCAACTCTGAGGCGGACACCGGGAAACACTTTATGCGTCGGAATCGCGTTCACTCACACCATGGACGAGTTGTCACTCGCGGTACCGCGCCCGATTCTGGACGCACTTCCGGCCGACGGCGACGACGCCGCCGAGGACATGCGCCAAGCCGTCGCCGGGTGGGAACGACGACTGAACAATGCGATCGAGGACGCCGACTCCGAGAGCGAGGCGGCCGAGTACGTCGTCGACGCCATCGAGCGCATGGAGTCGCGACGCGAGCGCTTCGACGAGTTCGTCCCCGAACTCCGCGCGTGGGGGCAGTCGCCCATCTACGCCATCGCGTGGCGCAACCTCTACGCCGACCTCGTCGGCCAACTGTACGAACACGAGTGGCTCGCCGACGCGCTCGACCGCGAACGCAACCAGCGTCTCGTCGAGGACGGGATCCGGTTCCAGGGATGAACGTCGAACTCCGGTTCTTCGCGACGTTCCGGCAGGCGGTCGGGCAGAAGACGATCGAACGGACGTTCCCCGACGACGCGACGGTCGGCGACGTGCTCCGGACACTCGAAGACGACTACGAGGGCCTCGACGGGCAACTCGTCGAGGGCGGCGAACTCCGCCCGCAGATCAACGTCCTGTTGAACGGCCGAGAGGTCCTCCACATGGAGGGCGTCGGGACCGACGTGAGCGACGGCGACACGTTGAGCATCTTCCCGCCCGTCGCCGGCGGGAGCGGCGAGTGTGCGGAGTGGACGACCCGCGAGAAGTCGTTTCGGGGCATCTCGATCAGACTCGCGCGCAACTACCTAGAGAACCTCGGCGGCGAGGCCGTCGCCGACGACCGGGTCGAAGCCGACGACTGGACCGCATCGCTCTCCGCGGAGAAGGCCGAGGTCGGGCCGTCACTCAGACTGACCGAGGTGACCGTCGTCTTCGAGGGCGACCCCGACGTGCTGGACCGACTGGTCGAGCAGTTTTCACAGAAGGCGATGCGGGCCGGAGGGTGAGGTGGGGACCGACCAGACACACCCTATCGCCGGTCCGGCGCTCCTGTTAGCCGGCGCGAAGGCGAGTGTCCCGCTCGAACGGTTGCCGCCGCTCCTCGAACGCGCGCAGTCGACACTCCGCGAGCGTCGAGACACGTACCGGTCGCGCTACGAGTGTGTCCTCGACTCCGAGGACAGCGCGTGCTTCCTCGTCGAGGCGGGTCACTGGGCGTCACTCGGGGCGGAACTCGGCTTCACCGAGCGGGAGACGGACGCCGTCCGCCGTGCACACGCCGAACACCTCCTGTACGCCGGTCGACGCGAGGACCGAGAGACGGAGTTCGAAGCGGCACTCGACCTCCGCGAGGTCGTCGTCGTCGGGCGGTCGTAGCCGAACCGAGTGTCTCTTCTCCGGACCGAGCGTACCGGCAGTATGGACGCTGATACGGACCTCCCCGCGGACCTCCGTCGTGGGGTCCGCGACACGCTCCCGCTGTTGTTGGGCATCGTCCCGTTCGCCCTCGTCAGCGGGGTCGCGGCCGTCGAAGCCGGTCTCACCTTCCTGCAGGCGATGGGGCTCTCCATCGTCGTCTTCGCCGGCGCGTCGCAACTCGCCGCACTCGGACTCGTCGAGCAAGGTGCACCGCTCGCCGTCGTCGTCCTCACCGCGGTCGTCATCAACCTCCGGATGTTGATGTACTCGGCGTCTATCGCCACGTACTTCCGGGAGTTCTCGCTGCGCGTCCGGGGTGTGCTCGCCTACGGACTCACCGACCAGGTCTACGCGCTCGCGATGAACCAGTACACGAGCGACCGGTCGGTGAACAAGCCCTGGTACTACGTCGGCGTCGCCGCGACCCTGTGGGTCGTCTGGCAGGCGGGGACCGTCGTCGGCCTACTCGCCGGCGCGGGCCTCCCGTCGGCGTGGCGACTGGAGTTCACCGTCCCGCTGGTGTTCGTCGGCGTGCTCGTCCCGACCATCGACAGTAAGCCCGCGCTCGTTGCGGCCCTCGTGGGTGGCGGCATCGCCGTCGCTGGCACCGCGCTCCCGCTCAAAATCGGGTTGCTCGTCGGCGGGGTCGCCGGCATCGTCGCGGGGACACTCGCGGAGGGTCGACTGTGAGTTACTCCGCACTCGAGATCTGGACGGTCGTCTTCGTCGTGGGGATCGCCACGTTCGCGATCCGCTTCTCGTTCGTCGCGCTCTTCGGGCGCGTCGAGACGGTCCCGCCGCGCGTCGAGACGGCGCTCCGCTACGTTCCGTCCGCGGTGCTCGCCGCGCTGGTCGTGCCGTCGCTGCTCGTCGTCCGGCCGACGCTCGGCGCGACGCTCGTGAACGCCGAGTTAGTCGCGGGCGCGGTCGCCGTCGTCGCGGCGTGGTACACCGAGGACATCTTCGCGACCATCGCCGTCGGGATGGTCACGCTCCACGTGCTCCGGTTCGTCGGTGTCGGGTGAGGGGAGGGGCGGACAGACGGCGCCGACGGCGGGACCGCGGGGTGTGGCGCCGTCGTGACCGAAGTAGCCACCCCGCGACCGTTTCTCGGGTCACGCGGTGTCTGGTCGCCGCTTCGTACGTGAACGTTCGCAAAAAGTAGGGTCGTCGCAGTCGGTTCAGTCGTCGGCCGACGTCGCGGCACCGCCGGAGGAGACGCCCGTGCCGGGGCCGATGTCGATGTCGAGTTCCTCCAGTTTCTCGTCGGGGACGACGCCGTCGACCCACCCGCGGTGGTCGTAGTACTCCTCTTTCATCTGTTCGAGTTCGCAGAGTTCGCCCTCGGAGGCGCCCTGTCCTTCGATGGCGTCCTCGCTGCCCTCGACGAAGCGCTCGGGGAGCGAGTCGTCGTCACCGTCGAAGCCGACGAGGTTGTTGTAGTAGCGTTCGAGGTTGTAGATGCGCTCGCCCGCTTTGAGGAGGTCGTCCTCGGTGACGTCGCGGCCGGTCATGCCGTTGTACTGGTTCACGTACTCCTCGACACCCTCGGCGAAGGCGTTGAACTTGCAGATGTCGAAGGAGTCGCTGATGGCGTGCATGTCCTGGAAGGTGGCGGTGAGTTCGCCCTTGCCGCGCCACTCGTAGGGGTCGACCTTCTCGGGGATGCCGAGGATCTCGGCGGCCGGCGTGTAGCCCCGGAGGTGGCAAGCGCCGCGGTTGGAGGTGGCGTAGGCGATGCCCATACCCTTCATGCAGCGCGGGTCGTAGGCCGGGATGGACTGGCCCTTCACGTCGAGGCGGCAGTCGTGGGCGTCGAGTTCCTCCGCGGCGCGGCGCTGTCCCTCGGCGAGGGTGTCCGCGAAGTCGTCTTCGCGCTGGGCGATGCGTTCGAGCATGTCCATCATCGTCTCGGAGTCGCCCCAGTCGAGACCGTCGCCCTCGACGTAGCCCTTCTCGGTCGCCTCCATCGCGAACGCCATGATGTTGCCCGCGTCGATGGTGTCGAGACCGAGGTCGTTACAGCGGTCGATGAGCGCCGCGATCATGTCGCGGTCGTCGCTCCCGGAGTTGGGACCGAGCGCGAACGCCGACTCGTACTCGTAGGACTCCATCCGGACGTTCATGTCCTCGCCCTTGTGGTTGACCTGCACCTCGACTTCCTTCTTGCAGGCGACCGGACAGGAGTGACACGTCGGTTCGTCGACGAGGATGTTCTCGCGGACGTTCTCGCCGGAGACGTTCTCGGCGTCGATGTCCGGGTCCTCGGACTCGCTGTACGACGAGGTGGAGGTGTACTTCCCGTTCTTCGTCGGGAGACCGTCCATCTCCTCGGTGATGTTCATGAGGACGTTCGTCCCGTACTGGGAGAGACCGCCCTCGTTGGGCGCGGTGACGTCGGACTCCTGGATGGCCTGCATCGCCTGCTTGTGGCCCTCCATGAACGTCTCGCGGTCGGCCGGTTTGGGCATCTCCGTCCCGGACTTCACCACGATGGCCTTCAGGTTCTTCGAGCCCATGACGGCGCCCGTGCCGCCGCGGCCGGAGGCGCGGTCGTCCTCGTTGACGATACAGGCGTAGCGCACCTGGTTCTCGCCGCCGGGACCGATGGCCATCACCGAGAGGTTCTTGCCGACGTTCCCGTCGCACTCCTCGCCGAGTTCGTCGATGGTGTCGTGGATGCCCCACCCGGCGACGTGCGAGGCGTCGCGGAGTTCCACTTCACCGTCCTCGACGTAGGCGTAGACGGGGTCCTCGGCCTGCCCCTCGAAGAGGAGACCGTCGAAACCGGCCCACTTGAGGCGGGCGCCCGACCAGCCACCGTGGTGGGAGTCCGTGACGGTCCCCGTGAGCGGCGACTTCGTCACGACGGCGATTCGGCCGCTCATCGGGGTCTGTGTCCCCGTGAGCGGGCCGTTCATGAACGCGAGGAGGTTGTCCGGTCCGAGGGGGTCGACGTCCGGTCCCTGGTCGAAGACGTGTTTGACGCCGAGTCCGCGCGCGCCGAGGTACTTGCGCGCGTCCTCGTCGTCGACGCCCTCGTAGTTCACTTCCCCCTCACTCAAGTCGATGCGTGCGACGTGATCTTGGAATCCACCGAGGTCTGTCATGGTAACTGTCACCTATTACTTTGGTCCTCGACCGCGGTAGTATTTGCCATGGGGACGTAACCAATACCGGTTACACCGACCGAACCGAAACCGGTACCCGGCCGGTCGACGAGTGTCGCGGTGTGACTCGACGCGGCGTGCGCCGATGGATACCCACGATAGTGGTGGCCGTCGTCGTGTTCGTCCTCTCGGCCGTCCAGGTCGGCGGGGCGGGTTCGACGTCCGGTTCACTCGGGCTCGTCGGCTTGGACAAGTGGTTACACGCGGTCGGCTACGCCGGCCTGTCCTTCCTCGTCGCCGCCGCGTTCGGCCGGCGGGGGTGGCGATCTCTCACCGCGGTCGTCGCTCTCGTCGTCGTGTTCGGCGGGGCCATCGAACTCGTCCAGGGCGCTCTCCCGTGGCGGTCGGCGAGTGTCCTCGACCTGCTGGCCGACGCCGTCGGTGCACTGGTCGGCGTCGCGGCGTACCGGGGGTGGCGGGCCGTGCGCGGGCGGGTTCGCCCGGTGTGACGACGAGGTTTTACGCGCCTACCGTCTACGTGAGCGCAACATGAGCAAGCCGAGCCCCGACGTCTACGAGAGCGGACGGGGGATGGACGCCCACAACAAGGTGATGCGGGAACACCGCGCCGAGCGCGACGAGACCTACGACCCGCACGAGCCGACCCGCGTCTGGCTCGACGAGGACAACACGCCCGACGGCGTGTACCAGAGTCTGACCATCATCCTCAACACCGGCGGGTGTCGCTGGGCGCGCGCCGGTGGCTGTACGATGTGTGGCTACGTCGCCGAGTCCGTCGAGGGCGGTTCCGTCACCCACGAGGCGCTGATGAACCAGATCGACGCCTGTCTCGAACACGAACAGGAGAACATTGCCGAGCAAAGCTCGGCAGGCAACCGGACGCAGTCCGGTGACGCAGAGGAGAAATCGGGACTCATCAAGATCTACACCTCCGGGAGTTTCCTCGACGAGCGCGAGGTGCCCGCCGAGACGCGGCAGGCCATCGCCGAGACGTTCGCCGACCGCGAGCGCATCGTCGTCGAGTCCCTCCCCGACTTCGTCCAGGAGGAACGGCTGAACGACTTCCTCGACGTCGGTCTGGAGACGGACGTCGCCATCGGCCTGGAGACCGCAAACGACCGCGTCCGCCACGACTGCGTCAACAAGTACTTCGACTTCGAGGACTTCGTCGACGCCGCCGAGACCGCCGACGAGGTCGGTGCAGGAATCAAGGCCTACCTCCTGATGAAGCCACCCTTCCTCTCGGAGGGCGAGGCCGTCGAGGACATGAAGCAGTCCATCGAGAAGTGTGCCGAGTACGCCCACACCGTCTCGATGAACCCGTGTAACGTCCAGCGCTACACGATGGTCGACGAACTCCACTTCCACGGGGGCTACCGCCCGCCGTGGCTCTGGAGCGTCGCCGAGGTGCTCGAAGCGACCGCCGACGCGCCGGCCATCGTCGTCTCCGACCCCGTCGGCCACGGCTCCGACCGCGGCCCACACAACTGCGGCGAGTGCGACGACCTCGTCCAGGAGGCCATCAAGGACTTCGACCTCCGACAGGACCCCTCGGTCTTCGGTGAGGTCTCCTGCGACTGCGAACACACCTGGGAAGCCGTCTGTGAGCGCGAGCGGAGCTACAACCTCCCCCTCGCGAACTGAGCGACCTCTCCGGTCGTTGACTTTATTACGCCCCAGGTCGTATTGAAACTTGGCACGCGAAGAGGTGGCGGTCCGCCCCTTGACCGCCCGTGGGTCTCCGCGTGCCGGGCGACTGTCCCTCCACGCTCCACACCCTCTCGGAGCGGCCGGCCGTGAGGTTTATTTTCATACATAAATTAGTTGAAAATAGGCACGCTCTCCCTGTCCCCCGCGTGCCGAGGTAAGAACCCATGTACGACCAGTACGAAGCGGTGGCTCGCGACGGGTGGTTAGAGATTCGCTCCGAAGAAGACGACGAGCGATGGCTCGCTATCGACACCCCCGTCGACGTCAAGGCCTGATGGCCCCGAACCGCGGGTCTCGTACCTCGGAGAACCTCCCTCCGCCTTTTCAGACGAACCCACGGAGCACGCCGCGGCCGTCGGTGCCGCCGATGTCCGGCAGCGACGCTCGCTCCGGGTGTGGCATCATGACGGCGACCTGTCCGTCGCGACTGACGAGTCCGGCGACGTTGTCCGCCGAGCCGTTCGGGTTCGCTTCGGCCGTCACGTTCCCGTCGGCGTCACAGTAGCGAAAGAGCACGCGGTCCTCGGCGTCGAGCGTCTCCAGAGTCTCTTCGTCCGCGACGTAGCGTCCCTCGCCGTGAGCGATGGGGATTTCGAGGACGTCCCCCTCCTCGTAGGTGGCCGTCCACGGCGTGTCTGCGTTCTCGACGCGCAGGTAGACGTGCTCGCACTGGAAGCGTGCGGAGACGTTCACCGTGAACGCGCCGGGCGTCAGCCCCGCCTCACAGCCGATCTGTGCGCCGTTACAGACGCCGAGGACGGGGACGCCGTCGTCGATGGCCTCGCGGACGTCCGCCATGACCGGCGCGCGTGCGGCCATCGCGCCGGCGCGGAGGTAGTCCCCGTAGGAGAACCCACCGGGGAGCATCACGCCCGAGACGTCCTCGGGGAGTCCGTCCTCGTGCCAGACGATGTCGGCGTCGACGTCGAGCGAGTCGAGCGCGCGGGCGGCGTCCCGGTCGCAGTTCGACCCACCGAAGCGGACGATTGCTACCGACATCTCACTCGCGCTCCGTGACCTCGACGTCGTAGTCGTGGATGGTCGGGTTCGCGAGGAGTCGTTCGGCCATCTCGTCGGCCCGCTCGGACGCCTCCTCGGTGGAGTCGGCCGTGAGGTCGAGTTCGAAGCGGTCCGCCGAGCGGAGGTCCTCGAGGTCGAAGCCGAGGCGTTCGAGCGCACGCTGGGTGGTCTCGGCCTCCGGGTCGAGGACGCCCCGCTTCAGTCGCACGGTCACCGTCGCCGTGTACGCGGTCATCGGGTTGACGTGCGTATTCGTGGGTAAAAGCAGTTTTGGAAGTGGTCCGATTTACACGTCTGTGCATACTCGCGCGCTTGCGTGAAACCACGGCCTTTAGCCGCCCGAGCCACTACGCACGTAGCGATGTCTCAACTCCCCGCGAGTCGGAGGTGGCAGCGATGACGAGTTCGCTCACCGAAATCACGGTTATCGGAGACGACCGCACCGGACTCATCGCGCGAGTCACGTCGCTGCTGTTCGAACGGGGAGTCAACATCGAGGACCTCGACCAGGCGGTCCGCGACGGCGTCTTCCGTATGCGGATGCACGTCGACGCCTCCGAGATGGTCTGTACCCGCGAGACGCTCCGCGACGCGCTCGCGGACCTCGGTGACGACCTCGACGTCGACGTCCAGGTACGCTTCCCCGACGAGCGCGACACCCGCGGTATCGCGGTGCTCGTCACGAAGGAGTCTCACTGTCTCGAACGCCTCCTGGAGGCCCACGAGGACCTCGACGCCGAGATTCGGGTCGTCGTCGGCAACCACGACGACCTCGAACCCCTCGCCGCCGAACACGACGTCCCGTTCCACGACGTCGGCAACGGCGACGGGAAACCCGACGAGGAGGAACTCCTCGACGTCCTCGACGAGTACGGCGTCGACCTCGTCGTGCTCGCTCGCTACATGCGTATCCTCAGCCCGGACGTCGTCTTCCGCTACGAGGGGCGCATCATCAACATCCACCCGAGCCTCCTGCCGGCCTTCCCCGGCGCCCAACCCTACCGACAGGCCGTCGAGGAGGGCGTCCGCATCGCCGGCGTGACCGCGCACTACGTCACGAACGACCTCGACCAGGGCCCCATCGTCACTCAGCGGGCGTTCGACGCGCCGCCGGACGCCGACCGCGACTCGCTGAAGGAGCGCGGCCAACCCTACGAGGCCGACGCGCTGCTCGAAGCCGTGAAACTCCACCTCAACGACGACGTCGCCATCCACCGCGGCCGCACGGAGATTCGCAACGCCGAGCAGTACCAACTCGGTCTCGGCGACGAAGGTGCAGAACTCGACGAACCGGTCGACCGGCCGATACCGAGCGACGACTGACGCGCCCTACAGTTCTCGGACCGCGTCGACGGCGTCGTCGAGCGACGGCGCGTCGAAGAAGTCGGTCCCGGCGTAGGCGTCCGCGCCGGCCGCGTACATGTCGCCGACCGCCCGAACCACGTCGTCGTCGAGGTGGACTGGTTCGACGTCGCAGAACTGTTTCCAGTCCGCGACGCCGCGCTCGTCGGCCTCGGCCTTCGCCGCGCTCACGGCGTCGACCCACTCGGGCTGAATCTCCTTGTAGTGCTGGCGGACGACCTCTTTCGAGACCTCCTGACCTCCGTAGGAGAAGCGGTTCTCGTCGAACGTGCCGGTCACGTCGGCGACCTGGATCGTCCCGTCGACGTACAGACACTCGATCTTCCCGTCCTCGTGGGTGAGACCGGCCCGCGAGGCGAGTTCGGTGACGAGGTGGTCGACCGCGAGGGCGAGTTCTTCGAGGCGGTCGAGGTCGGCGCGCCCGGCGATCTCCTCGGCCGCTACTCTCGTGAGGTAGCGGTCCTGCTCTTCGTACTTCGTGGAGAACTCGACGACCGGTTCGGGGAGGTCGACCGACTCCTCGGGCCACTCGTCGGCGTCGAGACCGACGTCGGCGGGTTCCTTGCGCGTCCGGAGACTCGACCCGACGGGCACGGCGTTCCGGAAGACGATTTCGAGGGGAATCAGGTAGTTCTCGGCCGCCGCGGCGTGGTAGGCCTCGTAGTCGTACCCGGACTCCTCGTCGAAGGGGAGGTCGGGGACCTGCGTGAGTTCGATCCGCATCTCCTCGGGGGCGGCGGGCGCGTTCGCGAGGTCGTAAGTCTCGCCGTCGACCACGACGCCCTCGTAGTGCGTCGGGATGGCGTTCTCCTCGAAGAACTCGAAGGTCGCCGCGCCCATCGCACAGAGGGCCGCGCCCTTCCGGGGAATCTCGTCGGGCATCTTGCCCCAGTCGAAGACGGAGTAGTCGTCGGTGAACTTGAAGCGCCCCTCGCCGAGCGACTCCTTCGTCGGCGCCGCGTCCACGTGGAGGTCCTTGACGCTCGTCATGACCGGGAGTCGGGAGCGAAGTCACTAAGCAGTTTCCATCGACGTGCCTATCGTTCCGTCGAACAGGCGGAGAGTATGCACATATCTGTATTGGCTGGCAGGCGACCCCGGCCCGTCGCCGCTGGCGGTGGGTCGCACGACCGCGGACACCAGCGGACCGTCGTCAGCGCACGCCCCGTCTGGTCCCGGCTTCGTACGTGAACCTTCGTCTCGGACGTCGGCCGATTCGGACGGATACCCTCTCGTTTTTACCCTCGCGCGAAGAACGTGTGTCCGATGGTGGACCCCGGAGCGCGCGCCGCCGACCTCGCGGACTCGGAGTTCGACTACGACTACCTCCCGGTCACGGACCAGTCGTTCGAGAACGCCCTCGCGAAAGCCCGGAACGGCGAGCGACTGACCGTCGACGACGGCGTCGAGTTGCTCACGACGGGCACCGACGTCGAGGGTATCGACCCCGAGCGCAAGGAACTCGTCCTCGAGGCCGCGGACCGCCGGCGGGCCGAGGTCGTCGGCGACGAGGTGACGTTCGTCGCCAACGTCAACAACAACGTCACGACGGCCTGCAACACTGGCTGTCTGTTCTGTAACTTCAAGGACACCGCCCACCAGTTCGAGTCCGACTACGAGCAGGATCACGCGGGGTTCACGAAGACGCCCGACGAGTCGAAGGAAATCGTCGCCGACGCCGTCGACCGCGGCGTCTACGAGGTCACGTCCGTCTCGGGACTCCACCCGGGACTCGCGCTGAACGAAGAACACCACGAGGTGCTCGACCCCGACGACCCCGAGCACAACTACAAGCCACCCGAAAAGTACGAGACCGACCCGGGCACCTACGAGGAGCAGATCGAGGCGATGGCGAGTACGGGCGTCCACGTCCACTCGATGACGCCCGAAGAGGTCTACCACGCCCAGCGCGGCGCCGACTGGGACTACGAACACGTCTACCGCGAACTGGAGGACGCGGGTCTCGCGTCGGTGCCGGGGACCGCCGCCGAAATCCTCGTCGACGAGGTGCGCGACGTCATCTGTCCCGGGAAGATCGACACCGGGCAGTGGATGGACGCGATGCGCGCGGCCGCGGAGGTCGGTCTCCCGATGACCGCGACGATCATGTACGGCCACGTCGAGAACGAGATGCACCGCGTGATGCACTTAGAGCGCGTCCGCGAACTCCAGGACGAGACCGGCAACATCACCGAGTTCGTCCCGCTCTCGTTCGTCCACCAGCAGACGCCCCTCCACGAACAGGGGGTCGTCGAGAGTGGACCCACCAAAGAAGAGGACGAACTGATGATCGCCGTCTCGCGTCTCTTCCTCGACAATATCGAGCACATCCAGTCCTCGTGGGTGAAGTACGGCGACGAGTTCGGCCTCAAACTGCTGAACTGCGGCGCCGACGACTTCATGGGGACCATCCTCTCCGAGGAGATCACCAAGCGCGCCGGCGGCCAGCACGGCGAGTTCCGCTCGGTCGCCGACTACGTCGAGATGATCTCGGCCATCGGCCGGACGCCGGTCGAGCGCTCGACCGACTACGAACAGCACCGCGTTGTCGACCCCGACGAACGCCCACTCGGTCCGAAACTCGGCCCACGCGCCGACGGAACGCCCCTCCTCGACGACGACGGTGACGGGTCCACGGGGAGTTCGGCGACCGCCGACGACTGACGTGTCCGTGGGAGTAGCGTGGTGGGGTGAGGTGACCCACCCGTGATGGCGACGACTCACGCCGCCGTGGGGACGCTGCTCGCCCTCCCACTGTTTCTCGTCTCGCCCGAACTCGCGGCGACGGCGGCGACGGCGGGATGGCTCGGCGGCGTCTTCCCGGACCTCGACGTGGCCGTCGTCGAGCACCGCAAGACGCTGCACTACCCCGACTACTACTGGCTGCTGGCGTTCCCGCTCCTCGGGGTGGCTGCCGCGTACCCGGGGCCGCGAACCGTCGCCGCGGCCTTCTTCGTCCTCGCCGCCGCAGTCCACTCGGTCAGCGACGTGTTCGGGGGCAGTCTCGGCCTCCGCCCGTGGCTCGCCGACGACGAGCGCGGCGTCTACTTCCACTCCCGAAAGCGCTGGCTCCGCCCCCGCCGGTGGATTCGCTACGACGGGTCGCCCGAGGACCTGCTCGTCGGCACGCTGTGTGCGCTCCCGGCCATCTCCCTCTTCGATGGGCTGTTGCGCTGGCTACTCGTCGGCGGAATCGCCGTCTCGGTCGTCTACACCACACTGCGAAAGAAACTGGTCGAGTGGTCGCCGGACTGGCTGTTGCGCCTCTAGCGCCGCTCAACGACGGTCCCGCCGTCTCCGACGGCGACGGCGAGTTTCGACCCGACGGCGAGTCCGTAGAGGTCTTTCTCCGTCGGCGTGTCGACCGTTCGCCACTTCTCGACGCCCGACCGCTGGAGGACGAGACCACTGCCCGCGACGGCGAGTCCCGCGTCGCCCGAGCGCTGGACGCCGTAGACGTCGGGGTCGCAGACGGTGAAGCGCCGCCAGTTCTTCCCGTCGTAGTGGTAGATGGTGCCCTGTTCGCCGACGACGGTGCAGTCGTCGGTGGCGACGTCGGCCATCCCGAGGTAGTCGGCGCCCGCGTCCTCGATGCCGATGGCGTCCCACGTCGCGCCCGCGTCGCGCGTGTCGAACACCTTCCCGTTCGTGTCGGCGAGACGGCCGTCGGTCAGCGCGCGGAAGTCCGTCGACGGGATGGTCGCCCCGCTCCCCGGTTTCTTCAGTTCGCGCCACTGGAGTTCGCCGCCGGGCGAGGCGCGGACGCCGGTGAACTGCTGGCCGGAGTCGGTCGTGAGGTAGACGTGTTCGTTCTCCCCGGACGTTCCGCGGACGGCGATGCCGGTCCACTTCGACTTCACCTGACTGGGCGTAGAGTGGTGGTGAATCTTCCCCGTGGAGACGTCGTAGGCGGCGAGGACGCCCGCGTCGCCGCCGAACCAGACGCGCTTCCCGTCGTCGGTCGCGTCGGCGGCGAGGAGGTCCTTGCCGTTGCCGGTCGGTCCCTGCCGGAGCACGTGGCTCCACGACCCCGACCCGGAGTCGGACCCGCCCGACTCACGCTGGAGGACCGTCCCGCCGCCGCCGACGGCGAACGGACTGGCCGCGGAGACGGCCGCCGCGTTTAGCGTCACGTTCGTTGGGGTCTGTGCGACCTGCCACTGCGAGGCGGACGCCCGTCCGCCGTTGGTAACCGTCCATCCCGCCGCGGCGACCGCACCGCCACCGAGGGCGACACCGCCGGCTTTGAGCAGCGACCGACGCGAGAGCTTCTCGGACATTCCTGTCGAGGAGAAAGAACGGAAGAAGGGAGGGGTTTTCGGCCGTCCGACCGGACGACCGGCGAGCGACGGCCCGGCGACGGGCGCCGCTCAGTGGTCGGCGTCGTGTGGGTTCAGTTCGACGCCGTAGTTCTGCGCGTGGTCCTCGTAGTCGATGAACCGCGGCGCGTCCGGGTCGAAGGGGCGTTCGAGCGACTCGAAGGCCTTCTTCTTGTCCCAGGACTGGAGTTTGCCGACGGCCTTGCGGGACTCCAGGTCGTGGTAGTCGAGGTCGTCCTCGGTGAGTTCCCACGCCTTGAGGCCCTGCTCGGTCCGGACGATGACCGAGGAGTACTCGTCGGAGGAGCCGACGGAGCCGACGGTGATGTCGGAGGTGTAGCCGGTGAAGTCGGCACACTCGTCACATCCCTTGAGGGTGGCGTCGTGGAACTCCTTGACGTCCTCCTTGACGAGGGGTTCGCCGTCGTGGTCGTAGACGCGCATCTCGCCCTCCAGGACGTCCATCTTGCCGATCTGGTCCGGAGAGATGCCGCGCTTCTCCTCGAGTTGCTCGCCGATGAGCCGCTCGTAGTTGAAGTTCTTCGTACACATCAGCGAGATGCGGTAGTCGACGGCGCTCAGCCCCTGGTCCTGGGCCTGCAGGTCCCAGTCGAAGTCCTGCAGCGCGCGGATGCCCTCGATTTCGCAGGGCGTCCCGACGACGGCGAGGCTGAGGTCGTCCCAGTCCTTGTCGGGGAGCTTGTGCTCCCACTGGGTCAGGTCGAGGTTGCCCAGTGCCATCGTCTGGTTGTAGAACGACCCCGCGCTCTCGACGAGGTCCTGCGGGGACGTCGCGAGGTAGGACTCGGCTTTCCACGGCTCCTCGTCGGACTCGGTCGCGACGAGCGCGCCGTCGATCTCGCCCGCCTCCAGCAGGTGGATGAGGATGGAGGTGACGACACCGCCGTCCTGGGAGTTCTCGCGCCAGTCTTCCTCGACCGTCGCGGAGAACTCCGTGATGGGGTCGCCGGCGCCGGAGACGTTGTCGTCGCCGCCGGTAATCTTCCACTGGCGCTCGTAGCGGAGACCGCCACGGGGACAGAAGTCCCAACACATCGAACAGCCGGTACACATCTTCACCAGTTTCGGCTTGCCGTCGTCGCCGATGCCGATGGAGTCGGAGGGGCAGGCGGCGACACAGGTCCCACACTGGATACAGCGGTCGGACTGGATGACCGCCTCGTCGAGTTCCATGAACCAGGTCTTGGAGTCCGGCGTCTCGATGTCGTTCATCTCGTCGCGGATGCCGTACCCCGGGGTGTCGAGGTCGACGCCCTCGGGGACGCCGGGACGCTCCGTCGGGTCCGCACCCGGCGAGTCGACGTCCTGGCTCTTGCCTTCCGCGGGTGTCGTGAACTCGACGTCGGCGAGGTTGCCCATCTCGTCGACGTTGGCGGGACGGGTCCCACCGTCGGTAGCGACGTCGTTCGAGCCACAGCTACAGTCGTCGTCGGTACACCCGCTGTCGGCCGTCTTGCCGGCGTTCGGAACGCCGGGCATGGATTCCTTAGTCACCGTGAGCCACCCCCTTGGAAACCGGGGCGTCTGCCTGCTGCATCACGTCGCGCAGGTAGTCGTTGTCGACGCGGCGACACCACTCGTAGAAGCGCTCGTCCTCCGTGCGCTCCTCGGCGTAGGTCGCGAACAGTTCTTCGAGCGCCGGGATGATGGCGTCGGCGGGGACCGCGTTCTCGACCCAGTCGAGGAAGGCGTTGTCCTCGCCGAGCGCGCCGCCGAGACCGAAGTCCATCCCCTCGACGATGGCGTCGCCCTCCGCGTTCGTGGAGACGTCGCGGTCGAGTTCGTCGGCGTCGACCTTCACGGTCTCGCCGCGGAAGCCGATGTCCGCGATCTGCGGTTGGGCACAGGACGCCGAGCACCCCGACATGTGCGTCCGGACGACTTCGAGGTCGTCGGGCGTGTCGATGCGCTCGTCGAGTTCGCGCGCCCAGCGCTTCGTGCGCTTCTTCGTCTCGATGATGGCGTAGTTACAGAACTCGTTGCCCGTACAGCCGACCGCGCCACGCTCGAACGGGCCGGGGTCGGGTTTGTACTCCTGGGCGAAGTCCTCGGCCAAGAGGTCGTCGACGTTCTCGTCGGGGATGTGGGTGACGAGGAAGTTCTGGTCGGTCGCGAGGCGGATGGAGGCGTCCTCCGTGCCGTACTCCTTCGCGGCGCGGGCCGCCTCGGCGAACTCGTCGCCGCCCATGCGGCCGGCGATGACGTTGAATCCGACGTAGTTCAGGCCGTCCTGTTTCTGCTCGTGGACACCGACGTGGTCGCCCTTGTACCCCTCGGTGAGGTCGACGCCCGCCTCGCGGAGGTCGACCTCGCAGCGGTCGCGGACAGCCTCCTCGAACTTCTCGGGACCCATCTGCTCGACCAGGTAGCGCATCCGGCAGACGCCACGGTTGTTGCGGTCGCCGAGTTCCTTGAACGTCTGTGCGACGGCACGGGTGAACTCGACGGCGTCCTCGGGGAGGACGAAGACGTCGAGTTGGGAGGCCATGCGCGGGCCGTCGGAGAGACCGCCGCCGACGCGGGCGTGGAAGCCGTAGTACCACTCCCCGTCGATGCGCTTCTTGGCGGGGACCATCCCGATGTCGTTGATCTGCGACTGGGCGCAGTCGTACTTACAGCCCGTGATGGTCATCTTGAACTTCCGGGGGAGGTTGGCGTACTCCCGGTTGTTCGTGAAGAAGTCGGAGACGGCTTCGATGACCGGCTGGGCGTTGAAGTGCTCGTGGCCGTCGAGACCGGCGGCCGGACAGCCCAGGACGTTACGAGCGGAGTCGCCACAGCCCTGGATGGTCGTGAGACCGACCTCGTCGTAGCGGTCCCAGATGTCGGGGACGTCCTCGACTTCGACCCAGTGTTTCTGGATGTCCTGGCGGGTCGTGAGGTCGAGGTAGGCGTCGCCCCACAGTTCGTTCTGCTCCTCCCCGCCGTACTCCTCGGGGGCGGTGGCGTAGTCCTCGGTGACTTCGCCGATGACCTCCGCCTGCTCGGGCGTGAGGTAGCCACCGGGGGCCTTCGTCCGCATCATGAAGTAGCCGCGCTGCTTGCCGTGGGCGTACATGCCGGCCCACTTCAGGCGCTCCCACTCGCCGTCACCGGCCCGCTCTTCGATCTCGTCGAAGGAGAGGCCTTCCGCGGCGTACTCGCGGACGTCCTCGATGACGTCGAGGGGATGTTTCTCCTGCTTTCGTCGTTCGACTGTGTTCACGCGAGCCACCTCCGGTGGTGAGCGCGTGCTCGTTGCATCTTCGATGCGACGGTGTTCGTGCTGCTCATAGTGAGCCTCCGCGGGTGTGCGTCTGTCCTGACATTGGCGAATCGAGACCGGCTACCGGTGGCATCGAATCGATAGCCGGCGCTTCTATCTACACACGCGTAGCCGACGCGTATGTACCTGCGCGCGTATGCGACATCTACCTGTGCTCCCGGTCGGAGGAAAGAACTACCGGTATCACCCACGACGGCGATCACACGTCACCGACACTGGCAACACTGTCCGGTATGACGAACTTCCTATCCGCGTTCTTCGTTACCGTCCCCCTCTGGTTCGGTGGAGAGCACCTGTCCGCTCCGGGACCCGCTCCGGTAGACGGTGACCCCCTTGCAGGCGAGGTCGGCGGCGAGGTGGTAGGCGTCGGCGATTCGCTCGCGGTCGGCGTCGTGGGCGACGTTGACGGTCTTCGAGACGGCACCGTCGACGTGCTCCTGGAAGGCGGCCTGCACGCGGACGTGGTCCGCCATGTCGACGTCGCGGGCGCGGGGGAAGAGGTCGGCCAGTTCGTCCGGTATCGGGAGCGACGAGGGGCCGTCGTAGGCCCCGCTCTCGAGCAGGGAGAGCGCCTCGTTCCGGACCGCCTCGACGTCGACGTCGTTGGCCTCCAGCACGCGGAGGAAGTAGTCGTCGAACTCCACGAGCGGTTCGGCGCCCTGCACGTCGCGGCCGACGTTCTTGAAGTAGACCACGTCGTAGAGCGGCTCGCACCCCGCGGAGGTGTCCGCGATCATCGAGGTCGTCCCCGTGGGGGCGATGCTCGTCAGTCCGTGGTTGCGGATGGGGTAGCCGTCCTCCCACTCCGCGGGGTCCTCGCCGGTGTGCCGACGGAACCACTCGGGGTGGGCGGTCGGGTCGGCGTACTTCGACTCCTCCCAGGCGGGGAACACCCCACGCTCGGCGGCGAGGTCGTGGCTCGTCTGCGTGGCGACGTGGTCGATGCGGGCCATCAACTGGCGGGCCACCTCGACGGAAGCGTCCGAACCGTAGCGCACGCCCAACTGGACGAGGAGTTCCGCGAACCCCATCACGCCTAGTCCGACCTTCCGCAACCGGCCGACCGTCTCCTCGATCTCGTCGAGGGGGAAGTCGCTGGCCGTCACGACGTCGTCGAGGAAGCGCGTGCCCAGTCGGGCGATGCGGTCGAGTCGGTCGAAGTCGACGGCCTCGTCGAGGAAGGCGTCGACTGCGGCGTCGAGGTCGTCGCCCGCCTCGGCGTCGCCGTCCCACCGCTCGCGGAAGTCGTCCCAGTGTGGTGGGTCGTCGGCCACGCAGAGCGAGAGGTTCACGTGCCCGAGGTTGCACGCCTCGTAGTCTTCGAGGGGTTGCTCGCCGCAGGGGTTCGTCGCCTCGATACGGTGGTCGGGGTAGGCGTCGACGTCGAAGGAGTGCTCGGCGTTCGCCTGGTCGAGCAAGAAGAGTCCGGGTTCGCCGTTGCGCCACGCGCCGTCGACCATCAGTCGCCAGACGAAGCGCGCGGGGAGGGTCATCTCCTCGCCCTCGGTCAGGAGGTCGCCGCGGTACGCCTCGATGCCCGGAATCTCGTCGGCGTAGTCGCGCCAGACGTTCTCCTCGACGATGTCGGGGTCCGTCTCGGCGTAGCTCTCGTTGTAGAAGCGGGCGGTCCACTCGGTCACCTCGTGTGGCTCCCCAGTTCGTGGGTTGTAGAGCGTGTACTCCTCGTCGTCCTGGACCGCCTCGTAGAACTCGCGGGTGGCGGCGACGGAGAGGTTGAAGTTCTCCAGTCGCCCCTCCTCGCGTTTCGCGACGCAGAAGCGGCCGACGTCGGGGTGGTCGGCGCGCAACATCCCCATCTGGGCGCCGCGGCGCTTCCCGCCCGCCTTGATGGTCTCGCACATCTGGTCGTAGACGCTCATGAACGAGACCGGTCCCGAGGCGATTCCCCCCGTCTCCTGGACGACGTCGCCCTTCGGTCGGAGCGCGGAGAAGGAGTAGCCGACGCCGCCGCCGGACTGGAAGATTTCGGCGGCCTGCCGCGCGACGTCGAAGATGTCCCCCAGGTCGTCGTCGGGCGAGATGACGAAACACGCCGAGAGTTGCCCGAGTTCGGTGCCGGCGTTCATCAGCGTCGGCGAGTTCGGCACGAACTCCAGGTGGGTCATCAGTTCCTCGAAGCGCTCGGCCCACCGGTCGGCGTCGTTGCCGTGTTCCTCCTCGACCGCGGCGACGGCCGTGGCGACGCGCTCGAACAACTCCGCGGGCGTCTCGACGACCTCGCCCTGTTCGTCCTTCAGGAGGTAGCGCGCCGGGAGGATTCGCTCGCGGGCGTTCTCGGTGAGTCGCTCCGCGACCGTCTCGCCGGTGACGCGCTTGACCGGGAGCGTGACGTCCATCGTACCAGAGACTCCGAGGGGGCGTCGGAAAACTCCTAGGGCGATTCGGCCCGGCGTCGCGGTCGGGACGGCCGACGTGACCGACGCGGTCGGTGGACGAACCCGGTCTCTCAGAAACAGGTCCACATCTGAGAGGTGGACCTGAGTGTAGACAGACGGGCTTGGCCTATCAGGGCCGCTATACTTAATAGAAATTGGTGGGAAGAAAAAGGTGGAGTGTCACCACTCCGAAGTCGTACAAACTGAGTCCGAGTGATTCAGAGAGATCGTCCCGCACCCCGTCTCTCGTGCCACACCGACCTGGACGTCAGTTGGTTCGACTCCCCCCTCTGTCCAAAGCCCACGAACGCCCTCCGCTTCGAGGGCGTTCTTCGAGTAGCGTCAACCACAACGTGCTCCGAGACGCCAGTGAAATTGACCTGGTACGACATCCTCCCCTGCGACCAGCGGATCGAGTCGGTGTCCGCGTCGACTCCCCGGTACGTGCTCAGAGCACTGGTAGGGGAACAGTGCGACGCCACGGAAGCGGAGAACCGGTACTTCGAGTGTCGGAACTGCGGCCGGCAGGTAGAGAACGGAACGACCTGTCCGGCGTGTGGATCCGACGAAATCGCCGAGTACGAGCAGTTCTAACGGACGACGATCCGCGACTACAGACCCATTCTTGGCACCGACCCGCGGGGGGCTCGACGCCCGTCGTCGAAGCGCCATACCCGACAGAAGATGAGTGATACGTCACGCTCACGGGACCACTCCGAGTCCGTCTCGAACCTCTCGGTAGGCGAGATTCTGTCGATACTGGTCCACCTCTCGTTCGTCACACTCGTCGTCTATACCCAGACCGGGAGCCACCTGCTCACGGGTGCCGTCACGTTCTGTGTGGGGCTGATTCTCGTGTGGCGCTGCAGTTAAGCCCCACCGTCTGACGCCGTCGGGGCGGGTGTCTCCGGCGCGCTAGCCTTCGTCGTCGAGCCACCACGTCAGCGCGTTCCCGCTCGTCGCCGTCTCGACGCGACCCCGTTGTTGCAGGTCCCGGAGGCGGTCGACGGCCTGTTGCTTCGGAATCCCCAGTTCGCGGGCGATCTCCTCGGTTCGGTGGTTCCCACCGGCGATGCACTCGCCGAGTGCCGTCTCGTCGGGTTCGCGTAAGTTGTCGTGGTCGAACATGGGTACGGTGGCAGGGGGAGATGTTTCGGTCGTTCCGACCGACGCCCTCGACGGACTGGCGCGAGGGCTGTCGTCGCTGGTGACGGCTGTTCTCGTGGGTCTGGGCGTGAACCGCCCCGACGCCGACGTCCCGTCACCACGTCGGTAGCGAGTACGATCCGATTATTAAGTACGACGGCCATGGCACACCAAACCAGAGTGGAAGTATCGGACTTCGGTGAGTAATCGAACACCGTCCCGCGAGCGTCGGCCGGTGGAGTCGCTAGGGTTTTGTCGGTGTGGGCGAACCCACCACACGTGCCCTCGCTCACGCTCGGTGCCGCGCTCGGGGTCGCCTTCTTCGTCGTCCTCCACACGGCCATCGCCGCCGTCGCGGCCCGGTTCTTCCGGCTTCGGCTGTCGACCCGCTGGGGACGCGTGGCGTTCACCGTCTTCTTCGTCCCGGTGGTCTACCTGGCGACGACGCTCGTCCTCGGTGCGCTCGGCGTCGGTGCCGGGGCGTTCGAGAGTAGACGGGTGTTCCTGACGGTGACGTGGGCGTTCCCGTTCTTCCTCGGGTACTCCGTCGACCTGTTCTGGATGCCGCCACCCGAACCCGAGGGCGAGCGTTAGTCGAGGAGGCGGTCGAGAGTCTCTTCGACGGCGGCGAGGACTTCCTCGGGTGACTGGGTGGCGTCGATGCGGACGAAGCGTTCGGGTTCGTACTCGACGAGTCGCTCGTAGTTCGACTGGACGTCCGCGAGGAAGGCCGCCTGCTCGAACTTGTTGGTCGCGCCGCTCCGGGCCGCACCGGTCTCCGGGTCCACGTCGAAGTAGAGCGTCGCGTCCGGCGCGCGGGTGAACGGTTCGTGGATGCCGCGGACGTACTCCATCGGCCGCTTCACCTCCCCCTCCAGGGCGGCCCCCTGGTAGGCGTAGCGCGAGTCGGAGTAGCGATCCGAGACGACGACGTCGCCGCGCTCCAGCGCGGGGCGGACGACTCGGGAGAGGTGGTCGGCGTGGTCGGCGGTGTAGAGAAAGAGTTCCGCGAGGGGGTCGGCGTCGTCCTCGCCGATGGAGCGGCGGACGGCGTCACCGTACCACGAGTTCGTCGGTTCGCGCGTGAACTCGAAGCCCTCGTCGTAGCGCTCACGGAGTGCCTCCCACACCGTCGTCTTCCCGCTCCCGTCGATTCCCTCCAGTGTGACGAGCATAGTCGTCGAAGGTGTGTCCGGGAGTAAACGGCTTCGGCTTTGGCTTCGGACGCGCCCCTTTCGTACAGGGATAGTTCGAACAAGTTTTATTTTTCTAGAGTTTTAATAGAAAACTAATGGTATCTATCGAGAAGGTAGTCTCTTCGGGTGTGTTCGCGGGGTTAGGACTCGGGGGTGTCGTCGTCGGACTCGTCGACGCGTACCAGGACCTACTTCTCCAGGGTGAGCCACCGGTCACGGTCGCGCTCGAGAACACGGTCCCGGTCGCGCTCGGTATCGTCTTGCTCTGGCTCGCGTGGGACGTCTACTGGCGGGGGAACGACGAGGAGTTCGTGAGCACCGTCGCGAAGATGTCCTTCGTCAGCGTCGTGGGCGTCGGACTCGTCGGGTCCTGGGTCGTCGGAATCCAACTGGTCCAGGGTGTGCTCAAGCCCATGGTCATCCTCCTCGACACGCTCGTCGCCGTCGCGGTCCTCGGCACCATCGCCGGCATCAACGAGGCGGAGCGGGACGTCGAACGCGACCGCTTCGAGACGCTGGCCCAGCAGGCCGACCGCCCCGTCGCCGAGACGTACGTCGACGACGGACTGGTCGCCTCGGCGACGAACGAGGCGTTCCGCGACACCTTCGGCGACGGGTCGGCGGCACGGCTCGGGGCACAGACGGGCCGGACGCACGCCGAGGCGGCACTAGTCGATCTCGTCGACTTCGTGGACGAGGATCCGCTCGCGGGGGTCTTCCCGTCGCTCGAACGCGGCGAGACAGTCGAACGCGACGTTCGCATCGAGGTCCACGGGGAACCACGCGACTACACCCTCCGACTCGCCCCCGTCTCCGGCACCGCGGACCCACTCGAAGTCTCCGCCGTCTTCGTCCCGGCGGACGAGTGACCGTCCCACGAATCCGCAAGTACATTTAGGTGCAGACCGGGTGAAGTGCCGGCCATGCAGGTACTCGTCACCGGCGGCACCGGGTTCATCGGGAGGGAACTCTGTCGCGAACTCGACGACCGCGGACACGACGTCACCGCGCTCTCGCGGGAACCCGAACCGGAAGTCCTCCCCGACGGCGTCGCGACGGCCGTCGGCGACGTGACCGCCTACGACTCCATCGCGGTCGACTTCGAGGGGATGGACGCCGTCGTCAACCTCGTCGCGCTCTCGCCGCTGTTCGAACCGAAGGGTGGCGGTCAGCGCCACTTCGACGTCCACCTCGAAGGCACCAAGAACGTCGTCGAGGCGGCCGAGGCAAACGACCTCGACCGCGTCGTCCAGATGAGCGCCCTCGGCGCCGACCCGGACGGGCCGACGCCCTACATCCAGTCGAAGGGACGCGCCGAGGAAGTCGTCCGCGACTCCGCGGTCGACCACACGATTCTCCGCCCGTCGGTCGTGTTCGGTGACGGCGGGGAGTTCGTCCCGTTCGTCGAGACGCTCACGACGCCGTACGTCACTGCCCTCCCCGGCGGCGGGAAGACCCGCTTCCAACCTATCTGGGTCGGTGACGTCGCCGACCTCCTCGCCGACGCCCTCGACGAGGAACACGCCAACGAGACCTACGAAGTCGGCGGTCCCGAGGTCCTCACGCTCGCCGAGGTGACGAAACTCGTCTACCGCGCGAAGGGCAAGCGGGTCACCGTCCTCTCCATCCCGATGCCGCTCGCCCGTCTCGGACTCACGGTCGCCGACGCCCTCCCGTTCGTCCCGATGGGCCTCGACCAGTACGAGTCGCTCGAGTTCGACAACACCGTCTCGGACAACGACGTGACGGCGTTCGGCCGCGACCCGGCGGACCTCCGGACGCTCGCCGACTACCTCGGCGCCGCCGAGCCGACTCCGTAGCACGCGTCGAGACTCGACGCTCGAACTCACCGGGCGACTTAAAGGGGGCCGATTCAGCTCGTGTCGGCGGAACGAAGAAAATCCGTCGACAGCGGCCGAACCCTCCGTTTTTTCAGTAATCGTCGACGCCGTCCGACGCCTGTCATCAAAAGGCTTATCTCTCTGATTCCTCTCTTTTCTCCCAACGACCAGTATCATGAAACTCGCAATGATCGGGTTCGGCCAGGCGGGCGGGAAAGTACTCGACAAGTTCCTCGAGTACGACCAGCGCCACGGGAGTAAGATCGTCCGCTCCGCCGTCGCCGTCAACACCGCGAAAGCCGACCTCATGGGGCTCGAACACGTCCCGGAGGAGAATCGGATTCTCGTCGGGCAGTCGCGAGTGAAGGGCCACGGCGTCGGCGCCGACAACGAACTCGGGGCCGAAGTCGTCGAGGAGGACATCAACGAGATCCAGGGCGCCATCGACCAGATTCCCGTCCACGAGGTCGACGCCTTCCTCATCCTCGCGGGACTCGGTGGCGGGACCGGTTCCGGCGGCGCGCCCGTCCTCGCGAAGCACCTCAAACGCATCTACACGGAACCCGTCTACGGCCTGGGCATCCTCCCCGGCGGAGACGAGGGGGGCATCTACACGCTGAACGCCGCCCGCTCGTTCCAGACGTTCGTCGGCGAGGTGGACAACCTCCTCGTCTTCGACAACGACAACTGGCGGAAGACCGGCGAGTCCGTCCAGGGCGGCTACGACGAGATCAACGACGAGATCGTCAAGCGCTTCGGCGTCCTCTTCGGCGCCGGCGAGGTCGAGACCGGCGACACCGTCGCCGAGTCCGTCGTCGACTCCTCCGAGATCATCAACACCCTCGCGGGAGGTGGCGTCTCGACCGTGGGCTACGCCCGCGAGACCGTCGAGAACGACCAGTCCTCGGGTGGCATCCTCTCGAAGTTCACCGGCGGGAACGAGTCGAAGGCCGAGGACACCGCCAACACGACCAACCGCATCACCTCGCTCGTCCGGAAGGCGACGCTCGGTCGACTCACGCTCCCCTGCGAACCCGAGGGTGCCGAGCGCGCCCTCCTCGTCACGGCCGGCCCGCCCGCCTTCCTCAACCGGAAGGGTATCGAGCGCGGGCGGAAGTGGCTCGAGGAGCAGACCGGGTCGATGGAGGTTCGCGGTGGGGACTACCCCATCCCCGAGTCGAACCACGTCGCCGCCGTCGTCCTGCTGTCCGGCGTGACGAACGTCGAGCGGATCAAGGACCTCCAGCGGGTCGCCGTCGAGGCACAGGAGAACATCGAAGAGATTCGCGAGGAGAGCGAAGAGAAACTCCAAGAACTCGTTGGAGACGACGAAGATGAACTGGAACCGCTCTTCTAAGGTCGTCCTCGCGCTGTTCGTCCTCCTCGCCGCCGCCGTCGCGCCCGTCGCCGCGGTCGACGTGCAGGGGAACGTCTCGGACAGTGCCGAGGTCGGCGCCCAGCAGGACAGGACGTTCACGTTCACGAACCTCTACACCGACTACGAGGAGTGGACGCTCCACGGGCAGACGGACCTCACGCAGGTCACGTGGACGGTCACGGCCTACGACAACGCCGGGAACCAGATCGAACAGCAGACGTTCACCGGGCAGAGCTTCGACTACCACATCCGCGCCAGTGACGGCACCACGAAGGTGACCGTCCGTCTGCAGGGGACGACGCCGGCGGTCGACGACTGGAGCTACCAGCCACCCCAGTCGATCGTCTTCGCCGAGTTCCAGCAGACCCAGCAGGGTGGTTCGGCGACCGTCCTCCAGAGCTACGACGGGGTCCGACCGTACACCCAGCAGAGCCAGCAGGCCCGCACACAGATTCAGCAGGCCGAGGCCGCCATCCAGAACGCCCAGTCCGCGGGTGCCGACGTCTCCGAGGCGAAACGGCTTCGGCAGAACGCCGTCGAGGCGTACAACTCCGGCAACTTCGACCTCGCCATCGACCTCGCCAACCAGGCCGAGCAGAAGGCCGAGTCCGCCGCCAAGTCGAGTAAGCTCACCCGCTGGGCGCTCATCGGCGGGGCCGTCGTGATCGTCCTCCTGGCGCTCGCCGGCGGCGTCTGGTACTACCTCAGTAACCGCGAGACGCACGACAAACTCGCCTGACGGTCATGCACACCGTCGTCCCGTTTTCCGGTACCGACCCGTGTACGCGACTCTCGCCCGTTCTCGAACCCGCCGAGCGCCGCGAGTTCGCGGCCGCCATGCGTGACGACGTCCTCGACGCCGTCGACGCCGCCGGTGGCGACCCGGAGTTGGTCGTCCCCGAACCGCTCGACTGCGACCAGGCCGACGTCCCCGTCACCGTCGACGACCGGGACCTCTCGACGGCCGTGAACGCCGCACTCGACGCGGATGCGGGTCCGACCGCCGTCGTGATGGCCGACCTCGCGCTCGCCGAACCCCGTACCCTCGCCGCCCTCTTCGAGGCGGACGGCGACGTCGTCGTGGCACCGGGCCGTGGCGGCGGGACGAACGCCCTCGTCGTCCGCCACCCCGACTTCCGCGTCGACTACCACGGCGCGTCCTTCCTCGACCACCTGCGAGCGGCACGTGACGCCGGCGCGAGCGTCCGGGAGTTCGACTCTCACCGTCTCGCGACGGACGTCGACGAACCGGACGACCTCGCCGAACTCCTGCTCCACGGCGACGGCCGTGCGACGAGGTGGCTCCGCCAGGCCGGCTTCGACCTCACGGTCGCCGACGGACGGGTGGGCGTCGAACGCACGACCTCGGGTGGTGACCCGACGTGACCGCCCTCGATTGGCGCACGCTCGTCCGGTACGTCGTCTCGGTCGTCGGATTGCTCCTCCTCACGGGAGTCGTCGCGACGGTGCTGACGACCGCGCTCACGGCACTCGGTCTCCCGAACCCGGTCGCCAGTCCCGCCGGACTCGGCGGGGGAATCGCGGCCGCGCTGGCCGCTGCCGACGCCTTCACGCCGATCGGTCGCGGGACGCGCACCGACGCGCTCGAACGGAAGTCCGACGTCCGCCTCGGGTTCGAGATCGTCCTCGCGGTCCTCCTCGGCGCGGCCGGGACCGTCCTCGTGGTCTCGCTCGGCGGCGGTGGGTTGCTCTCCCTCTTCGGTGGCGCCCTCCTCGGCTACGCCGCCTTCATGTTCCAGAACCGGGAGGCCTACGTCCTCGAACGCGAGTAGCCCCAGCAAGGAACAGAGTAGGGTAGCAACGCTTTTCGGCGCCCACGGACTACCCGAAGAGCGATGACGGACATTCCGGGCGCCGACGAGTACGGTATCGACCTCACCATCGACGAGGCGGAGGTCGAACGACTGCTCGACGTCGGACCCGCGGACGTCGAGGCGGCGTCGGAACTCTCCTTCGCCCGGAACGTCTTCCTCCCGCTCACCACGGCCTGTCGCTACACCTGTACCTACTGTACCTACTACGACCCACCGGGACAGGCGAGTCTGATGAGTCCCGAGGACATCCGGGAGTCGGTTCGGCTGGGCGCCGACGCCGGCTGTACGGAGGCGCTGTTCACCTTCGGCGACGACCCAGACGACCGATACACGCAGATTCACGACCAACTCGACGAGTGGGGCCACGACTCCATCCACGAGTACCTTCGGGAGGCGTGCGAGATCGCCCTCGACGAGGGACTCCTCCCCCACGCGAACCCCGGCGACCAGACCTACGAGGAGATGGCGCAGGTCGCCGACGTGAACGCGAGTATGGGCGTGATGTTGGAGACGACCGCCGAGGTGCAGGCCCACGGCGGTCCCCGCGCGAAGAACCCCGGCCAGCGACTCAACACCATCCGGAACGCGGGCGAACTCGGCGTCCCCTTCACGACGGGCATCCTCGTGGGAATCGGCGAGGACTGGACCGACCGCGCGGAGTCGCTGCTCGCCATCCGCGACCTCCACGAGCGCTACGGCCACGTCCAGGAGGTCATCGTCCAGCCAGTGTCGAACAACGAGCGCTGGACGGATGGCTCGCCCTCCATCGAGACCCAGCGCCGCGTCGTCGCGATGGCCCGCGCCGCCCTCCCCGACGAGGTGAGCGTGCAGGTGCCGCCGAACCTCGCACCCGCTCGCGACCTCGTCGACTGCGGCGTCGACGACTTGGGCGGCGTGTCGCCCGTCACCGACGACTACGTCAACCCCGACTACGAGTGGCCCGCGCTCCGCGAACTGGAGGACATCGCCGAGCACGCTGGCGTCCCACTCCGCGAGCGCCTGCCGGTCTACGAACACTTCCTCGAAGACGGCCGGCAGTGGGTCTCAGAGCGCGTCCGTGCCGAACTCGACGCCGACTCCCCGGCGGGCGAACGCTACCGCGCCGTCCTGGAAGGCGAGTCGCTCGCCGCCGACTGACCCTTCTGCTTCTCTAGGTCACGTCTCGTCGGCGTCGGCGAGTGACGTTTGAACGACGAACGCGAACCCCAGTACCACGAGCGCACCGGCAACTCTCGCCCGCCCCGACCACTTCTCGATTTCGGCGCGCCTCGTACCCCGCCCGAGGTGCCGACCGGTACATTTCCTATCGCGTCATACAGTTTATCGGTCGGTGAACGACCCCTGGAGGTCGACGAGGAACGGAGCGGAGCGTCTCACTCCGCGGAGAGGGAGATGTACGTCTTCGTGTCGAGGACGCCGTCGAGGTTCTGTATCTCGGAGGAAGCGACGCCGAGGACGTTGTTCACGGCACCGCCGTCGGCCTCGGCGATGAGGTCGTACTGTCCGGCGACGATGTGCGCGTCGACGATACCGTCGAGTTCGAGGACACGACCGAGGAGCGTCTCCGACTCGCCCGTGTCCGTCTTGACCATGATGAAGGCGTGGACCATGGTGTGGGTTTCTCTACCACACGGCAAAAGTCTTGCCGAGCGGCTGGTCCCACTCGATGGATCTGCGTCGTGTCCAGCGCAAACATATTTCAAGGAGGGTAGTAAACTCAGTACCATGCGAGTAGTTATCATAGGGTTCGGACGGGTCGGGATGCGGACGGCCCGAGTGGTCCGAAACGAGGGTCACGACGTCACGGTTGTCGACAACGACCCCGAGAAGATCGAACGGGCGCGAAACGATGGGTTCGACGCCATCGAGGGCGACGGCGCCGCGGAGGACGTCCTCGACGACCTCGACCTGAAGACGGCCGACGCCTTCGGCGCACTCGCGGGCGACCTGAACGTCAACTTCGCGGCCTGTATGGTCGCCAAACACTACGGCTGTCGGACGGTCCTCCGTATCGACGAGGACTACCGCGAGAACATCTACCGGAAGTACGCCGACGAGGTCGACGAGATCGTCTACCCCGAGCGTCTCGGCGCCATCGGCGCGAAGAACGCGCTCCTCGGTGGGAACGTGACCGCCATCGCGGACCTCGCGGAGAACCTCCAGGTCGTCCAGTTCACCGTGACGCAGGACGCACCGATGCACGGGTACACCGTCAGCGAACTCGAACTCCCCTCTCACGCACGGTTGCTCGCCTTCGGGAAGCGCGACGAGACGCTCGGGCTTCCGCTGCCCGACGACACGCTGGAGGTCGGCGACCGAATCGCCGTCATCTCGGAGTTCGACGCGCTCGACGACGTCCGGCAAATACTGGTCGGCGAGGAACCACGTCGGGGTGAGGCGTAACGATGGTCGTCGCGTACATCCTCGTCAAGGCGAATTCGGGGGAGGCAGACCGCATCCTCGGCGAGATTTCGGACATCGACGGCGTCGTCGACGCGCACGTCGTCGCGGGCGACGTCGACTTCATCGTCAAAGTGGAGGTCGACTCGCCGGCCGCGGTGAAAGAGATCTCCGCGAACCAGATTCAACGGGTTCGGGGCATCGAGACCACCGAGACGTACCTCTCGATGGACTGATTCGCCTCAGAGGGGCGTCCCTTCCTGTCCCTCGTGGGCGGCGCGTTCGCGCATCTCCTGAACCTTCGGGACGTAGTCGTAGCCGGGGATGATGCCCTCGAACCACGTTCCCTCGACGAAGTTGGCCACGGCGAGCGCGTCGTCGGCCGCGTTGTCGGGCCGTGCCTCGATGGCCGCCTCGACCGTGATCGTCGACCCCTCGCGCTCGACCGTCGGTTCTTCGACCGGGTCGGCGTAGGTGACGCCGCTCACGTCGACGACGCGGAGTTCGAACGTCTCGTACCACCCGTCCTCGACGACCTCTGCGACGGTCTCGCTCTCGACGACGCTGTCGAGGGTCGGGACCTCGGCCGTGACGCGGACGGTCTCGTCCTCGACGCGCACTGTCGCGTCGAAGTCCGTCGTCGTCGGGACGAACGTGTCGTCGTCCGCTTCGAATCGGTCGTGGCGCTCGAACTCCCGTGTGAAGTCGCTCATACCTCTGGTAATCGCTCCCGCAAAAAGAGGGTGTCGCGTGGCGACGACACGACGGTGGCCGAGTACGGGAGATCGCGGACGCTGCTCACGTGGCGAGCGACCAGTCCGACAGCGTTCCCGACACGGGGTCGCGCATAAACCGTATGTGGCTTCACGAAATTGACGCCGTGGACGACGTCGCCGTCGCGGCCATCGTCGGTGAGGAGTCCGATACGGTCCGTGAGACACTCCTTCGCCGACTCGAAGCGGTTCTCGGGAAGGGCGATAGAGTTGCTCGCCGACGGTCCGAACCGCGTCACCTAACTCGTCCCGTCGCCAACGTCGAGGAGAACACCGTGTCCGCCCCGACAGACACCGACGCCGATTCGGACCTCTCGAACCCGTACGCCGAGCAGGCCGCGGAGTGGCTCGTCTTCCCGGAGGACGTGCCCGACGATCCGCTCCGCCGGGCGGAACCGGACCAGGAGATCGCGGCGATGGCCCGGAGCCGTGGCGAGGACCACGAGGCCGTCCGCGAGCGCTTCGTCTACGAGTACGCGTGGGCCGTCCCGAACCGGCCGGCCGTCGAGGCGGTCGTCGAGTACGGACCGGTCGTCGAGATCGGCGCGGGACTCGGCTACTGGGGCTGGCTCGTCGAGCAACTCGGCGGCGACTACGTCGGCTACGACCCCGACCCCCGGACACAACTCAACGACCCCGAAGCGGCCGTCCGCGAGGACATCGTCGCGCGCGGCGACCGCCACGGCCGTGAGTTCGAGGACTTCGTCCACGACGGCTGGACGGACGTCCGCAAGGGCGACCACCGCGCCGCCGCCGACCACCCCGACCGAACCCTCTTTCTTTGTTGGCCCTCTCGAGACGCCGACTGGGCGCACGAGGCACTGGACGCCTACGACGGCGACACGCTCGTCTACGTCGGCGAGGGTCCCGGCGGCGTCACCGGCGACGAGCAGTTCTTCGAGGAACTCCGTCGCGAGTGGGGTGTCGTCGACTCCGTCCCGATCCCCCAGTGGCCGTTCGTCGACGACCTGCTGGTCGTCTACGAGCGATAAGAGGAAACTGCGGGGGGAGGGATTCGAACCACGGTCGCAAATCTTCGAATTTGCTCCCCGATTCGAACCCTCCGTCCTCGCACCGCCGCTCGCGTTCGCTCGCGACGAGTACTGCGGGGGGAGGGATTCGAACCCACGAAGACCTGCGTCAGCGGATCTTAAGTCCGCCGCCTTTGGCCACTCGGCCACCCCCGCCGGGTGCGGAACCCGTCTGAAGAAATCGGCCGACTGTACCTGAATCTGTCGGACGAACCCTCAAGTACGATGGCGCGGCCAGACTCCCCGTGCGTCGGACGACGCCGCGGGTCGCTCACGTTCGGTGACGGCGGTCGCACGGTCCGCGGAAGAGAGGAGTGTGACCGCCTGTTCGCCCTACCAGTCGACGCTCAGCGTCCCGTCACCGTTCGGGTCGGGCGAAATCTCCTCGTTCGTCCGGCGGTCGACGACGTGGATGACGCCGTCGCCCTTCTTCGCGGGGCACTTCTCCGCGGCCTCGACGTTGTGGTCGAGTTCGGACTCCTCGAAGAAGTACGAGACCGGCGTGCCCATCCCGCTCTGGAGGTCCATCTCCCAGTTCGGGGAGACGTTGGCACAGCGCCCGGCGCCGATGCACTTGTTCGCCTCGAAGATGAGCTTGTACGGTTTCTCCTCGACGGGCGGGGCGTCGGTCTCCCCGACGTCGCTCGGGTCGACCGCCTCGTCGGCGTCCTCGGCCATGCTCACTCCTCGGGTGCGCGTCGCCTTTCCTGTGTCGGTGCGGTCGCCGCGTGTCCGACTACTCGGCACACCACCCGACGGCGCGGACTTCCTCGGGGTCGTAGACGTCGTGCGTGACGAGGCGTTCGAGGAGGTCGGTGACGACCCACCACCAGCCACCGCGCTGGAGCGCCATCTTCCGGGTGAACGGCGCGCGAACGAGGTCGTACCGTCCGTCCCAGTCCATCCACGTCACGCGCTCGCCCGCGTCTAGCCGGGCGAGTTCGTCCTCGGAGAGTTCGTCCGTTCGCTGGAACCGGCGGTACTTCCCGCCCTCGTCGACCTTCCAGTAGTACGGGCCGCCGTCGGCCTCACTACCCCACCCCGCGCTCCGGAGTTCCGCGAGCGTCACGTAACTCTCACCGAACGGAGCCTCGGTGTCCGCGTAGCGGTCGGTGACGCCGTCGCTCGCGTCGTCGGGGAGCCCACGCTCCGGAGCGACCGGGTCGAACCCGACCGCGTCGACGCCGCCGAACAGACACTCGTAGGCCGGCGCGTAGCCGTTGACGAAGGGAGGAAACGTTACGGTCTGGTGCCACTCCTCGCCGCACTCGTCCGCGGGCACCTCGACGCCGCCGAACACCTCGACACGCATCGTCCGTGGCTATCAGTGCCGACCACTTAGGGAGCGCCCCCGACGGCGTGCGAGAGTGTCCCGCGTGGGCGCCCGGGTTTACGGGTCGGGACCCGGTATCTCTCGACGTCATGTCCGAACTCGTCGCCGCGCTGAAAGACAGCGAAACGACGTTCACCGCGAAGCACTACCGCGAGCGCGAGCGCGGTATCGCGCTCAAGAACCGGGACAGTGACGAAGCGCCCACCATCGCGTTCATCCCCTACGAGAACCTCCAGTACGTCCGGAACGCGAACGCAGGCGACGCGATGCAGACGGGTGGGGACGAACAGACAACGGCGAAGTCGAAGTCGAAGTCGAAGTCGGAGAAGTAGGCCAACCGCCGTCGACGCTTACCGGTCGTCGTGGATCTCGACGGACTCGAGGAGGATGTCCTCGAGCGGTTCGTCGTTGCGGCCGGTCGGTGCGTTACCGATGTCGCGGACGACGTCCATCCCGTCGATTACCTGCCCGAAGACGGCGTGCTTGCCGTCGAGGTGGGGTTGTTCGTCCAGCGTGATGTAGAACTGGCTCCCGTTCGTGTCGGGGCCGTGATTGGCCATCGCGACGGTCCCCTCGCTGTCGTGGCGGAGGTCCTCGTGGAACTCGTCGTCGAACTCGTAGCCGGGGCCGCCGCGGCCCGTCCCCTCGGGGTCGCCGGTCTGGAGCATGAACCCGGAGATGACGCGGTGGAACGGCACGTCGTCGTAGAGGGGGTCGGTACGGGTCTCGCCCGTGTCGGGGTCCTCCCACTCCTTCTCGCCGGTCGCGAGGCCGACGAAGTTCTCGACGGTGTTGGGAACCTTCTCGGGGTAGAGTTCGATTTCGATGTCGCCCTTCGTAGTGTGGAGGGTCGCAGTCAGGTCGCTCATAGGTTCGAGAAGGCGACAGCGAGTGAAAACGCTGTTGTTCAGAACGCCCGGAGGTCGTGGAGGACTTCCTCGGCGGCGCCGGAGTCGATGGCGTCGCGGACGGCCGCCAAGCCCTCGTCGAGGTCGTCGACGTCCTCGCGGGCGTACAGTCGGAACGCGCCGTTGAGGGCGATGGCGTCGGCGAAGTCGTCCTCGCGTTCGCCGGCGAGGACCTCCTCGGTGATGGTCGCGGAGTCCGCGGCCACGTCGGCGACTTCGAGGCTCTCGTCGCTGAAGTCCGTGCCGTACTCGCCGGTCTGAATCTCGAAGTCGTCGAGTTCCTCGGTGCCGGCGTTCCACTCGGCGACGGTGGTCGACCCGGGACGGATGTCGTCGTACCCCTCCATCCCCTGGAACATGATGACCCGCGAGACGTCGTTCTCTTCGCTCTCGCGGAAGGTGTCGACGACCTTCTTCGCGAACGCGAGGTGGTAGAAGCTCCCGAGGTGGACGTCGGCGTTCGCCGGGTTGGCGAGCGGTTCGACGGTGTTGACGAACGTGCGGACGCCCATCTGCTCGCGACGGTCGAGCAGGTCGGCGACGCCGGGGTTGAAGTTCGGCTGGTAGTAGAAGCCGAAGCCGGTCTCGTCGACCATGTCGGCACTCTCCTGCGGGTCGAGGTCGGTCTCGACGCCGAGTTCGTCGAGGACGTGCTTGTAGGCGGTGCCCTTCGACGCGGGGACGCGGTCGCTGGAGTGGACGACGACGGGCGTGCCCGCGGCGGCGGCGGCGACGCCCGCGCCGACGGCGAGGAGCGCGGAGTCGGTCTTCCCGTCGTAGTTGGCGCCGCAGTCGACCGGGTCGGCGTCGGGTTCGGCCGTCTCGACGGACTCCTCGCGCATCACGTCGACGAACGCGCCGAGTTCCTCGGGCGTGTTGCGCTTCCAGCGGTTCGCCAGCCAGAACGCCCCGAGCGTGGTCGGGTCGGGTTCGCCGCCGAGGATGCGCTGGAAGGCCTCGCGGGCCTGCGCGCGAGTCATGTCCTCGGCCGAGCGCTGCCCGGACCCGACGACCTCGGACAGCAGACGCTTCAACGGCCACTCGCCGTAGTCGGTTCCGCTCATGACCGGTGGTTGGGCCACCGGGGCGAAAAAGACTCTCGTTCCGTCCGCTCGCGTCGCCTCACTGATTGCTCGTGGTGTACAGCATCGGGCCGACGACGAGGAGGGCGAGACCGAGGTACTTGTAGTGTGACGGGGCCAGCGACGTCGGCGTGACGAGGAACAGGACGCCGAACGCGAGCGTGTTCAGCGCGACGAGTCGTTGGGAGTTCTTCGGGAGGACGCCGACGACCGAAAGAACGAACAACGCCAGCAACACCTGGCCGAGGTTCAACTGCAGGATGAGTTCGTCGACGACGGGCATCGGTAGCAACGGCATTGCCTACCAATGGCATGGTTCGGCTCTTCAAACTTCCGGGTGACGAGGTGGCGCGACCGCAAGCACGGGTACGGGCACGAACACGGACGCGGGAGAAGTGTGACGGGAAGTGAGGTGACAGTTCGTCCTCAGGCGCTCTCGTCGTCGGGGAGTCGCTTCCAGACGAGTTCCCACTCGTCGCCGCCGGTGCCGGCGGATCGGACGACAGCGTCGAACGTCGTCGTCAGCGCCGAGAGGGTCTGCTCGTCGTGGGCGTCGGGGTCGAGGTGGAAGTGACCGGTCACGTCGGTCGTCGAGAGCTGGCTGGTGAGCGTGTTGAGGAACCGGAAGGAGCGATTGAGACCGAAGTCGTCGACGAGGTGGGTGACGGAGTCGAAACAGAGTGCCACACGGTCGTCTCCCGCGAGGGTGTCGAGTCGGTCGCGGACGGTCGTCGGGAGCGATCCGGTCTCGTCCGGGTGGATCGTCTCGACCGTCGGCGAGACCGCGTCGGCGAACGACTCCGAGGTGTACTCGGCAGCGTCGGCGTCGGTGTCTTCGTCGCCGTCGTGGACGGCGAGCACCGTCGTCTCGGCGGGGACCCGTCCGACCGTCGACCGGAGGTGGTCGAACAGGTCTTCGGGGTCACCGTAGACGACGCCCAGCAGGTGGTCGACGTCGGTCTCGGTCCCCGTTAGTAAGTCGCTACATCCCCGGCTGCTCGTCTCCTCCGAAGACAAGAGGAGTACGTTCGAGACGTCGCCGACCGTGTGCTCGAGTGATTCGGTCTGCGCGGACGAGCCAGAGTGTACATCGCTCATTAAGCGAGCCCCCTCCAGAGGTTGTTGTTACTACTCGTGCGAGCATAAAGAGGATTGGGGGCGACGGCCCCGAATATTCGGGGTCGACGGAGTGTCACCGGTGTTCGGCGCCGCGGTCCCGTCCTCGTCCACCTCTCGACGACTCGTGCCACCGTCGTCTCCAACGACGTCGAGGGGTGTAGTCGTGGTGGCTCGATAATCAGGGTCGGGTGATACCGGGTGGGTGACGTCGGGGAGTTTCGGGAGCGAGCCGCTACGCGAACTCGAAAACAGTCTCCGACGAGTAGCCGTCCGACTGGCCGTCGTGAGTGTCGTAGAAAGTGGGCCAGTGCGGATTTGAACCGCAAACTTCCACCTTATCAGAGTGGCGCTCTACCTAGTTGAGCTACTGGCCCGCGTGGGCCACCGTTCGTCTCGAACGCATCTATCCGTAACCGGGAGGTAAGTAAAAGCGTTTCCTTTCGGCAGCAGACGGGGAGGTGTTCGCACGACTCAGGCAGAGCGGCCGTCGGCGTCGCCGTCGCGGTCCTCGTCGTCGAACTCGATGTCGTAGGCGTCCGAGTCGAGGTCGACCGCGTCGTCGTCGGCGGGGTCGGGTTCGGCCCAGGGCGAGGTCGCGTCGCCGTTCGCGCCGGCGAAGCCGCCCGCGTCGGTGCCGGTCCCCGAACCGGCCTGCTGCCAGCCATCTTCCTGGTTGGGGAAGCCGAAGGTGTAGACGTTCCCGCTGGCGAAGCCGCCCGTCCGGTCGTCGAGCGCGGGGAGGATGTAGCGCTGCTTCAGGAAGCCCCGAATCGGTGCCCGCGTGAACGGGACGACGAACAGGAAGCCGAGCGCGTCCGTGACGAACCCCGGCGTCAGGAGGAACGCGCCGGCGGCGATGAGGAGACCGCCGTCGACCAGTTCGTCGGTCGGTGGCTCGCCACGCTGGAGCGAGCGCTGGATCTTCCGGATAGTGTTGCGGCCCTCGGCGCGGACGAACAGCGTCCCGAGGAGCGCCGTCACCACGACGAGCGCGACGGTGAGCTGCCACGTCAGGTACGTCGTCGCGACGTAGACGAGCAGGATGGCGTCCACGAGCGGCACGAGCAACAGTGCCGCGAACAGCCGTTTCATTAGCTGTCCGTTGGGGACTGTCGGGTATATCTCTTGGGCTCGATTCCCACGGCCGACCGCGACGTCGTCGCCACCGTCGGTGTCGGTCCGCCACCACGCTCGCGGTCTCGACGCCGCGCTCACCGCTTCCGAAGCGCTTTCCCGCCGACGCCCGGAGTGACCAGTATGGACGAGTCCGCACGCCAGACGAAAGTGAACTGGCGAGAGTGGGGACCGGCGACCTTCGAGGAGGCCGACGCCGCCGACATGCCGCTGTTGCTCTCGCTCTCCGCGCCGTGGTGTGGGTGGTGTCGCCGGATGGACGAGGGCGCCTACAGTGAACCCCGCGTCGCCGCGAACGTCAACGAGGACTTCGTTCCCGTGCGCGTCGACGCCGACCGACTCCCGCGTGTCCGCGAGCGCTACAACATGGGCGGGTTCCCCTCGACCGTCTTCCTCACCCCCGAGGGGAAACTCCTCTCCGGGGCGACCTACCTCGAACCGGACGGCTTCCGGCAAGTGCTCGAACGCGTCCGCGAAGCCTACGACGAGAAGGGTCGCGACGCCGGTCGCGTCCCCCGCGCGCTCCGCGGCGAGAAACCCCCGGCGGGCGAGGTGACCGCGGACATCGAGCGCCTCGTCGCCGGCCAACTCGGCGACAAGTACGACGAGGACCACGCCGGGTGGGGGACGAGCGAGAAGTTCCCCCTCCCGCAGACCGTCGAGTTCGCCCTCAAACGCGAGCGCGACCAGGCGCTCCGGACCCTCGACGCCGTCAAGCGCAGCCTACTGGACGACTTCGACGGCGGCTTCTTCCGTCACGCCCACGAGCGCGACTGGTCGGACCCCCAGCGCGAGAAACTCCTCGACGAGAACGCCGCGCTCCTGCGCGCGTACGCCAACGCTTACCTCTACACCGGCGAGGGCGCCTACCGCCACCCCGCCCAGCGGGCCATCGACTACCTCACGGGCACGCTCTGGACGGGCGAGGCCTTCGGCGGGAGTCAGGAACCCGGCGACTACTACGCGCTCCCGCCGGAGTCCCGGACCGAGGAGAACGAACCCGACGTGGACGCGACGGCGTTCGCCGACCGCAACGCCCGCGCCGCCGACGCCCTGCTCACCTACGCGGCCTACACCGACGACGAGACCGCCGCGCGCTACGCCGAGCGCACGCTCGACTTCCTCGAAACCGAACTCGTCGACGACGGTCGCGTCGCCCACTACGGCGAGGACGACGCCCCCACGGGCCTGCTCGCCGACCACGCGTGGGTCGTCCGCGCCTTCGCCACGGCCGCGCAGGTCGTCGACCCGGTCTACGCGGAGACGGCCCGCCACGTCGCCGACGACGCCGTCGACCGCCTCGCCACCGAGTCGGGCGCGCTGGTCGACGGCCCGGAGGAAGGTCCGGGCCTCCTCGACCGCCCGCTCTACCCGGTCGACGACAACGCCACGTTCGCGAACGCATTGGTCGACCTGGCGGTGCTCACTGGCGACGACGCCTACGAGACGGTCGCCCACGACGCCGTCGCGGCCTTCGCCGGTGCCGCAGACCGGATGGGCGTCCAGGTCGCCCCCTACGCCACGGCCGCCTCGCGTCTCGTCGGCGGCCCGCTCACCATCGAAGTCGGCGACGACGCCGGCAGCGACCTCCACCGTGCCGCCCTCCGGATGGCCGACCACGAGAAGGTCGTCGTCCCCGACGCCGACGTCGCGGCGGGGACGGCCCGCGTGAACGGCGGCGAACCAGTCGAGACCCCCGAGGCACTCGCCGAGGCCGTCTCCGAAGCGGTCGCCGAGGAGTGAAGACCGGGCCACTCGACCTGGCCCAAATCGGTCCGGCCCCGCCCGACCCGGCCTCACCCAACAGATCGTGTTTCGCGCCGCTGTTTCTCAGTTGTTCGGGTACGTTGTCGAGATATGGACGACGTTGCCGAGATATCGGCCGGATTTCCAGGATATTTGGGACGTTGTCGAGATATGGGCGAGATAGTCGAGATATGTCGTGAATAACTCGGTTGTTCGCTGCGCTGGGGGACACCCCGGTGGGACGGACTCCCGGCGTCGAACACGAACGCGAACGCGGACGCGGGTGCGGACGCGGGTCCGGATGCGCTGCCGGAACGAGTAAACTGGCCGTGTGTTTTTACCGGTCGCCGACGTACGACGTCCCATGAGTTCACTCCGGGACCTCGGTCTCTCAGAGTACGAGTCCCAAGCCTACGAGTCGCTGTTGGGACTGGGCTCGGCAACCGCCAAGGAGTTGTCGGACGAGAGCGGCGTCCCGATGGGCCGCATCTACGACGTCCTCGGGAGCCTCGAGTCGGCGGGGCTCGTCCGAGCACAGTCGGCGAGTCGACCCAAACAGTACGCCGCCGTCGAACCGGAGACGGCCGTCGACCGACTCCTCGACCGACGCAAGCGAGAGTTAGAGACGCGCGAGCGACAACTCGAAGAGACCGCCTCCGAACTCGCCCGCGAACTGGAGGCGCCGACGACCCCCGACTCGCGGTTCTGGACCGCCGCACTCGGTCCCGAGGACTCCATCGACCTGTTCGTCGAACGCCTCGACGCCGCGGAGGACCGGGTCGCACTCGTCGCGAGCACGTCGGGGTTCGACCTCGCGGAGGGACAGACGCGCGCCATCGAGGCCGTCGGGAACGCCCTCGACCGCGGTGTCGACGTCTCCATCCTCCTCTCGCCGTCGCTCGTCGGGCAGTTCGACGACGCGGTCCTCGCACACCACCGTGCGGAGTTCGCCGACGACGAGCGTTTCGAGGCGCGTGTCAGCGACGCCGCCCGTGGGAACACGACCGTCGTCGACGGGCGGGAGGTGTGCGTCGAACTGCCGAACCCAGTCGCACAGAACCAGGCGTTCGCCCTCGTCAACCTCAAGGACGCCTCCTTCGCGGCCGACGTCCGTCGGGAGTTCGACCGGACGTGGGGCGACGCTGCCCCGTTGACCGCCGGGCCGTAGCCGCGAGGCCGTCGCGCTGTAGTCGCCCACGTCGTCCCTACGCCTCTCGTTCGCCGGCGACTTCCGCACGGAGGTCGCCCATCGTCGCCACGCGCTCGGCGTGGGCGTTGTGCTGGTGGATGGACTCGTCGTTCGACTGCTTCATCGTCACGACCGTCTCGTCGTCGAGGTGCTCGTACTCCTCGACGACGCCCTCGGCCAGCGAGCGGACACAGTCCTCGACGAACTTCGCGTTCGCGTGCGCCTGGAAGGTCATGTGGTCTTCGTCCGGCCGCTTCGCGAGGTTGTAGATGCGCGCGCTCATCGCGTCCTTCGCGATGGTCGCGAGGTCGCGGAGGTCGACGGCGGGTTCGCCCTCCGTCTCGACGGTGAGGGTGGCGTGCCCGCGCTGGGAGTGACCGGCCTGCGGGACCTCCTGGAGGAACTCTCGGACTTCGTCTTCCTCGACACCGAGTTCGTCGAGTTTCTCGCGGGCGCGCTGGCCCATCATCTGCTGGGAGCACGGACAGACGGTCATGCCGGTGACGCGGACGCCGACCTCCTCGTGGGTCGGTTCGCCGTCGGTAGCCGTCGCACTCGCGAGGATGTCGATGGTGCCCTGGGTGGGCCGCCCGGTGGCCGGCGTCTCCTCCTGGGTGACGTACTCGGCCTCCATCTTCACCGTCGCGGTGGAGGTGTAGTCGTGTTTCTCCAGCAGTCGGTCGGCGACGTCGCCACACACCTGCTCGACGCGGTAGGCCGGTTCGCTGACCGCGTCTTCGAGTGTCTCGTCGATGACCTCCATGTTCCGACTCATGTCGATGCCCTTGCGGCGGGAGGGGAGGTCGACGTACACCTCGAACTCCGCCATCAGGACGATGGGGCGTTTGCCCTCGCGCTGGAGTTTGACGAGTTTCTCGACGCCCGTGACGCCGACCTGGCCGAGACCGACGGTCACGTCGGGTTCGGAAGCCTGCACGTCGGGAAGTTGGGTCATTACCTCGCGGTTGGACGGCGGCGCCGGAACTACTTTCGGTTTCGGCCGTCGGCGCCCCGACTCGCGCTCACTCGAGTTTGTTCAGCGCCTGGAAGAAGTCGCTCTCGGGGCCGGCGACGCGGGCCGGTTCGGGTGCGCGGGAGAGGCGGACGACCTCGGGGAGGTAGACGCGTTGTTGGCTCGACCCGTCGCTGGAGATGACGGCCTCGTCGGCGTCGTCGACGCGGATAGTGATCTCGCTGTCGGTGCGGACGGCGAGCGGCGGCATCCCGTCCTCGGAGGCCATGCCGTTGACGACGAAGGTACCGACGCCGGGTTGGAGCAGCGGCCCCCCTTCGCTGAGGTTGTAGGCGGTGCTCCCGGTCGGCGTCGTGACGAGGACGCCGTCGGCCTGCCCGCCCATGTAGAGCGACCCGTCGATTCGCACCTCGATGGAGAGGCCTTGACCGTGTCCGCGCTGCGGTCCCTGGACGACGACCTCGTTGAGCGCGGGGGTCAGCGACCACTCCTGGTCGCCCTCCGCCTGGATTCGGGGGATCTCGCGGTACTTCACCGACCCCTCCTCGTGGTAGCGTTCGACCTCCCGGCGGACCGCCTCGATGGCCTCGCTCGGTGCGACGGCGTTGAGGAAGCCGACTTCACCGAGATTGACGCCGAGCACGGGCGTACTCCCGGCGCCGTGGGCCGCGTAGAGGAAGGTGCCGTCTCCGCCGATACTCACCACGAGGTCGCAGTCGACGAACTCGCCGACGTCGTGGCCGGCCTCGTCGAGGGACTCGGCCGTCGCGGCGTCCAGCAGTACCTCGACGTCCTCGGCCTGGAGCGTCTCTCTGATGTCCGCCGCGAGGTAGGCCGCACGGGCGTTCCCTCGCTGAGCGACGATGCCGACGCGCATGTCCGAATCGCACGGTCCCCGTCGTGAAAAACCCCACACCTCCGCGTCCTCGGCGGAAACTACTTTTCGGCTCGCGCACCATTCACGGACCATGACGTGGCTCCGGCGTGTGTCCCCCGGTGGTGGTGTCGGTGGCTGAGGACTCTGACGGCCCCGGAGAGGGCGACGCGGACGGGGCGGACGAGCCGGTCGACGAATCAGACTCGTTCGCCGACGCCTTCGGCGGTGGGAGTGACGACGAACGCGACGAAACGGACGAGGCGGACGAGGAATCGGACGAAGAAGCGTTCGATTTCGGCGGCGGAAGTGACGACGAAGAAGACTTCGGCTTCGGCGGTGGAGCAGGCGAGGAGGACTTCGGCTTCGGTGGTGGAGCCGGCGAGGAGGCGTTCGGTTTCGCCGGCGGCGGCGAAGACGACTCCTTCGAGGAAGACGAGTTCGAGTCGGAGATTCCCCGCGTCGAACTCGGCATCGACGGACTCGACAACATGATTCAGGGAGGCCTCCCCGAGCGGAGTCTCGCGGTCACCATCGGCAGCGCCGGGACCGGGAAGACGACGTTCGGTCTCCAGTTCCTCCACGAGGGAATCTCGTCGGGGGAGCGTGGCGTCTTCATCTCGCTGGAGGAATCCCGCGAGCGCGTCGTCCGGAGCGCCGAGGAGAAGGGGATGCCCTTCGAGCAGTACGTCGCCGACGGCGACCTCGCCATCGTCGACATCGACCCGGTCGAGATGGCCAACAGTCTCGCGAGCATCCGCGACGAACTCCCGCGTCTCATCGAGGAGTTCGGCGCGTCCCGCCTCGTCCTCGACTCCGTCTCGCTGCTGGAGATGATGTACGACGACCAGGCGACCCGCCGGACGGACATCTACGACTTCACCCGGAGTCTGAAGCAGGCCGGGGTGACGACACTCCTCACCAGCGAGGCCTCCGAGGACAACCCCTACGCCTCCCGCCACGGCATCATCGAGTACCTCACGGATGCGGTCATCATCCTCCGCTACATCCGTACCGAGGACTTCCGCGAGACCCGTCTCGCCGTCGAGATCCAGAAGATCCGCGACGCCAACCACTCCCGCGAGACGAAACCCTACGAGATTACGGGCGAGGGCATCTCGGTCTACCGGCAGGCGAACATCTTCTAGCCCACTTTTGCACGAGGGTCGCCGAAGGCGACCCTCGGCAAAACCTGGAGGAAAAAGCACTCCTCGCTCCAGCGCGCCTCCGGCGCTTAGTCGCTCGTCGGCCTCGCGGCGAAGCCGCGAGTGAACCGCCGACCGACCGGGTCCTTCGGACCACTCGGTCGACGGATACTCGGAGCGCAGTTGGCTAGGCTCCGGCACTCGTGGTCGCGTAGGTTCAAGTAACAGAACGGCCACAGAGTGGCGCGTGACCTGAAGAGGGCCACGTGGCGCGGATTCGGTCAGCACGACGCGCGCCGCGTGGACGGGGGATTCGCGTCGTCTGTCAGCCCCACCACACACTTTTGGCGGAGCACCGAGTCGACCGCTACGTGCAGTCCGAATCCGACGTCGCCGCCGAGATGGAACGGGTCGAAGAAGGTGACCGGGTTCTCTGGAACGGCCGCTCGGTTCCTCAGGTCGTGACCGAGGTCGACGAGGACTCCTTCGTCGTCGAGGGGAACCGGGGCGGACACTATCGGTTCTTCCCGAACGCGCCCGAAGGCCCCACGCTGACGAACCTCAACAGCGGCCGCGACTGGGACGTCGACGACTTCAAAATCGCGTTACCGTCGGCGTAGGCTACCGAACGATGGTGACGGGCATCGGCGAGCGACGCACCACGGCCTCGGCGACGCTCCCGAGGAGGACGCGGGAGACGCCCGAGCGACCGTGGCTACCCATCACGATGTGGTCGATGTCGTTCTCCTCGGCGTAGTCGACGATGGTTCGCGAGGGACGCCCGACCTCGGTCGCGGTGTCGGCGAGTTCGACGCCGTACTCGTCGGCGGTCTCCTGGGCGTTCTCGAAGAGCTGTTCGGCCTCCTCCTGGGCCTGTTCGTACCACTCCTCGGAGTAGCCGGGGACCGTCGCCTGCGCGGTGTACCCCGCCTCGATGGGGTCGATGACGTGCAGGAGGACGATCTCGTCCGACTGGAACTCTTCGAGTGCGTACTCCAGTGCGTGCGTGGACTGTTCCGAACTGTCGTAGGGAATCAGGATTCGGGTCATGTCCGGCGGTTCGAAGGGCCGGAAGAAAAGAGTAGGGGCCGACTCTTCCTGGCTCAGTGTCCCACACCCGCGTTCACGAGGACAACCCGGTCCCGCGGCGCTCCAGTCTCTAGTGTTTCGTCACACAGGTCGGGAGGCCCCGGATCTCCACCGGTTCGGAGTTGTCCGGCGAGTAGACGACCATCTGGCCCTTCTCCATGTAGGGGACCTTGTCCTCCAGGTTCGCGGGGATGTTGACGCTCTTGATGGCGTCCTCGTCACCGAGGTTCAACACGACGGTCGTGTTGATCTGCTTGAACACCGGGTCGGCGATGTCCTGGGGGTCCTGGGTGATGAGGAAGAGCCCCAGACGCTCCTTTCGACCCTGTTTCGCGGCGTCGGTGAACTTCCCGACGACGCGGCGGGCCTGCACGCTGTCGGCGTCGGTGAGGAAGTTGTGCGCCTCGTCCATCCCCACGAGCAGCGGCGTCTCCTTGATGCGGTCGAAACGGGGATCGTTCGAGAGCTTCTGGTCGACGAGCAGCGCGGAGAGGGCGAGTACCACCGTCTCGGCGTTCCGGGAGTTCGTCAGGTGGTAGGTCGGGACCACCGAGAGCCGACCGGGTTTGACGAACTCGTGGACGAGGTCGGTGATGGGCCGCGCGTCCTGGTCGAAGACGTCGCCGAAGCCGAGCACGCGCCGCCGGATGGCGTCGAACGTCGCCTCGTGGACGCGTCCGGACTGGTCGAGCTCCTCTCGGAGCGCGGGGTCGTCGAGGAAGTTCGTGAACTCCCGGTACGTCCCGCCACGGCCGTACTGGTCGCGGAACCGCTCCAGGAGGACGTGTCGCAACGCGTTGTACTGGTTGTCGTTCAGTCCGGAGCCAGCGATGAGCCAGGGGTTGTCGAACACCATCTCGAAGGGGATGGTGAACTCGACCTGCTCGGCGCGGTGGTCGCTCGCCGCGTAGGAGGCGTTGCCGACTTTCGGGACGAACGTGACCGTGTCGTCGTGGCCGCCGTGGGCGAGGTTCTGTGTCTCCCACGCCCGTGCGTCTTCCCGAGTCGCCTCGGGGTTGTCGTCGTGCATCTGGGAGTACTCGTCCTGTGGGTCGAACTGGACGACGGCCATCCGGCGTTCGGCCTCCGTCCCCTCGTCGCGGACTGGGTAGGCGCGGTCCTCGTGGAGGTACTGCCGGAGGACGTTCTTCGCGGTGTGGGTCTTCCCGGACCCGGTGCCGCCGGCGACGAGCGTGTGGCGGAAGACGAGGGGGTCGCCCGCCGCGTAGTCGTCTTTCAGCCGGTAGTCGATAGTCGGCGGTTCGGCGGCGGTGCGGACCTTCTCGCCGCCGACCGAGAGGTGGCCCAGGAAGACGCCGTCGCTCGGAATCTTCAGCCCGGTCTTTATCTCCTCGGGGTCGTCGGCCTCGCGGACGACCGTCTCGGGTTTCGGCACGCGGTCGGGCATCCGCCGTTTCAGTTCGCCGTCCTGTTCGTGGAGGACGGCGACGGGGTCGAGGTCCGCGACGAACTTGTAGTCGCGCTCGTCGACCTCGTTCGAGCGCATCGCCCGCCGCGCGTGGATCTCGTTGGCGTCGTCGCTGCGGAACGCCTGGGCGTACTCCAGTCCCGAGATGCGGCAGAACAGCGTCTCCCCGCCCGGATACGGCGCGAGGAGGTACTTCCCGATACGGACCGCCGAGCGATTCGGTGCCGTCACGTAGGCCCGCAGACTCGTCTCGCGGCCGTCCTCGTCGATACGGAGTCCCTCCGAGACGGCGAGGACGCCGAGTCCACGCTCGGTCCCGGCGTCGTCGAAGGTCGTTCGCTCGAACGCCGACCCGGCGTCGTCGGCGTCGGCATCCGCGTCGGCGTCGGTGCCGTAGTCGGCGAAGTCCTCGAGGTCGCTCATGGCGAACGTGTTGGCTCCCCGTCCACAAGTGTCTTCGCTCGTGGGGTCCGCCGGACACCTTTTAAGGTGGGATGTCGTACCCGACGGTATGTTCCAGGTTCGCGGCTCTGCGGGTGGGACGACCTTGACCGGGACGCTCTACGAGCGTGGCGAGGACGCCCCTTCGTTCAAGGGTGCGCCCGACGAGGCCGCGCCGTACGTCTGGGTCTGCGACGAGTTCTACGCCGTCGAGAGCGGCGGACTCGTCCAGCAGGTCGACGGCGAGGAGGTGAACGTCGCCTTCGAGTCGCCGATGCCCCGCGGGTTCGACACGCGCGAGCAGGCGCTCGACGCCGCCCGCGAACACATCAAGACGCAGTTCGCACGCATCGGCGTCGACCCGGCGGACGTCACTATCGAGGTCGTCAAAGACCGCGAGTACGAACGCCGGGGCGGCCGGGCGCGCGGCCGGTCGGACTGAGCCGACTGCTCTTCTCCATCACTCGATTCCCCAGCGTCGGTCGTCGTAACTGGCGTCGTACTCGCTGTCGAGGGCTTCCTCCAGCGCGGGGATGAGTTCGGCCTTCTCGGCGTGACCGATCTTGGCGAGTTCGTCCGCACGCGCGACGGCCGGCGGCGGTCCGGCGTGTTCGGCGACGTCGCGGAGCACCTGGCGAGTGACGCGCTCCCGGACGGCGTCGTCGCGGGCGAACGCGGCCGGCATCTCCACCTTGTAGACGACGTCCGAGCGTGGCTCGTACAGCACGAAGAACGCGACTTCGTAGGCTTCCGGGTCGAGTGACGTCTCGACGCCGAGGTAGTCACCGAGTCGGGAGAACTCCCGGTCGTAGCCGAGTCGCGAGACGAACCAGTTCGTGTACGTGAGGTCGTCCGTCCGACGCTCGTAGCCCTCTTCTCCGGACTCGCGGCGTTCGAGGAGTTGGGAGAAGAACGCCGCGTCGTCGTTCCACGGCGTCGGCCCACCCTTCCTGCCGAGCGTGCGGACCAGGCCTCGCGACTGGACGTTCTTCACGAAGCCCATCAGCGGGACGTCGCGCTCGACGAACGTCTCGACGAGGCCGATGTAGTTGGCGACCACCTTCTGGACGAGGTCGTTCTCCAACGGCAGGTCGGAGAGCGGTCGCGACTGGTCGAGCCAATTCGTGATGATCTTCGGGTACAGCGGGCCGTCGAGGACGAGGAGGTCGTCGACGCCGTCGGCGAGACGCTTCGCGTGTTCGCTCTCGGCGAGGTAGAGCGAGAGCGCGTGGACGACCGCCCGCTCGTCGCGGTCGACCCGCGGCGCCTCGAAGATCTTGCCCCACCAGAACCCCTCGTCCTTCTGCTGCCAGGTGTCGTCCTCCGGGACCTGCACCGTCTCGTCGCTGGCGTGGACCGTCGCGACGACTGTCCGCGAGCGGTGGACGTCCTCGTCGCTCGGCGTGACGCTCATCGCCGCCTGCGCGACGTCGAGGACGAGGCCGTTCTTGAACGCGCGAGGGTTGATGGTCCCCGAGTCGAGGCCGTGGACCGTGTCGAACTGGTCTGGTTGGACCCCGGCCTCGTCGATAGCCGCCGCGTAGCGCCGCCGCTCGCCGACGGGCGTGAGAATCTCGTTCCCGTCCTCGAACAGCGGGTCGAAGTAAGTCTCCCAGGCCCGCAGCGCCTCGTCGCGGTGTTCCTCCTCGTCGATACCGTGGCTGACGCGGCCGACGAGGTCGGTGATCCCGCCGAAGTGGACGGGGTCCAGAGTCATTGTCACGTGGTCCGCGTCCCCGGAGGAAAACCCCTGCGGTCGGGAGGATTTACTCGGAGCGTACTCAACGACCCATGCACAACCGTTAAGAATAGCTGTCGCATACCCCGAGGTAGATGCGGGAAACCGCGACCGACGAAGCCGTCAACTGGCGGCGTACGGCGGACGGAATCGAACTCTACGACGAGGCGAACGCGGACGCGTGGATCCGCTTCGAGACGGAGGCGGGCGCGGCGGCCGACGTCCGCCCCAGGAGCGTCTGTCCGGACTGTGGTCTCGTCGCCGAGCAACGCACTGCACCCGGACGGTACATGGTGTGTGACGACTGCGGCGAGGAGTTCGACACGGCCGCCGGGGCGAACGACGGCCGGCGACACGCCGAGACCGACGACTGACCGTCGCGACTTCTGCCGAGACTTCGCCCGAAGGGTAAGTCGTAGGTAGCGTGGGACGAAATCCCCACTCAATGAAGACCGCACTCGTCGTTCTCGACGGCTGGGGATTGGGAGACCACGACAGACGGAACGCCGTCCTCGCCGCCGACACACCCAACTTCGACAGGCTCTCGGAGACCGGCGCCTTCGGGACGCTCGCCACCCACGGCCGCGATGTCGGTCTCCCCGAGGGACAGATGGGCAACTCCGAGGTGGGCCACCTCACCATCGGTTCGGGCCGCGTCGTCATGCAGGAGTACACGCGCATCCAGGACGCCATCGCCGAGGACGAACTCGGCGAGAACGAGGCCATCGCGGGCGCGTTCGACTACGCCGAGGAACACGACGGCCGAGTCCACTTCGTGGGTCTCGTCTCCGACGGCGGCGTCCACTCCGACCACGAACACCTCCACGCGCTGATCGAACTCGCCGCCGAACGCGGCGTCCCCGCGACGACTCACGCCTTCACGGACGGCCGCGACACCTCTCCGAAGGGCGGCGAGCGCTACCTCCAGACCCTCGAAGAGGTCGTCGACGAGCACGGGACCGGCGACGTCGCCAGCGTCTCAGGGCGCTACTACGCGATGGACCGCGACCAGAACTGGGAGCGGACCAAGAAGGCCTACGACGTCGTCACGCGACGTGAGGGGATGCACCGCGCCGACTCCGCCGTCGAGGCCGTCCGCGCGTCCTACGAACGCGGCGACACCGACGAGTTCGTCGAACCGACCGCCGTCGAGGGCGGCGAACCCCTCCGGGACGGCGACTCCGTCGTGTTCTTCAACTTCCGCTCGGACCGCGCGCGCCAACTCGTCCGGATGCTCGCCGACATCGACCCCGAGTGGGACGTCGAGACGTCGCCGCCCGACGTCCGGGTGACGACGATGACCGAGTACGACCAGGAGTTCGACCTGCCGGTCGCCTTCGAACCGCGCGAACCCGCGAACACGTTCGGCGAAGTCCTCTCCCGCGAGGGGTTCACCCAACTCCGCATCGCCGAGTCGGAGAAGTACCCCCACGTCACCTACTTCCTCAACGGCGGCCGCGAGGTGGAGTTCGACGGCGAGGTCCGGAAAATCGTCGAGAGTCCGGACGTCCCGACCTACGACCTGCAACCCGAGATGAGCGCCGCGGGCGTGACGGACACGGCCATCGACACCATCGAGGCCGACGACCCGGACGTCCTCGTCCTCAACTACGCCAACGCCGACATGGTGGGCCACACCGGCGACTACGAGGCCGCCATCGAAGCCGTCGAGGCCGTCGACGAGCAACTCGGCCGACTCACCGACTTCCTCGACGAGCGCGACGCACACGTCTGCGTCACTGCCGACCACGGTAACGCCGACGACATGGGCACCGAAGCAGAACCACACACCGCCCACACGTTCAACCCCGTCCCGTTCGTCTACCTCGCACCCGACGGAACCGCGGGCGGAACACGCGTCCGCGAGGGCGGGACGCTTCGAGACGTCGCACCGACGCTCCTCTCGCTGCTCGGCGTCGAGAAGCCCACGGAGATGACCGGTCGGTCGCTGCTGGCGGACTAGTCCTCGCGCTCGTCGTCGGGCGGGCGGTTCGCCTCGAGGCCGGGCGCGTCCTCGTTGAAGCCCGGGTGTGTCTCTTCCGTGCCCTCGCCCCCCTCCGTGCCCGTCTCTTCGCCGTGGCGTTCGGCTTCGAGGTCCGTCGCCTCCTCGTGGAAGCCGAGTTGCTCCTCCCAGTCGACCTCTTCGGGTGCCTCCTCGCCCGAACGGTACGCGAGGTAGCCGACGCCGACCGCGACGGCGGCGAACAGCGCGCCGACGAAGACGAGTCCGGTGCTCACCATACCCCGGACTTCACTCGCGACCGTCGTAAACGATGTCCCCGTCTACCACGGTCAGCGCGACGTCGATACCGTCGATTTCTTCGGGGTGCTCCCACGGCGAGTCGTCGAGGACGGTGAAGTCGGCCCGCTTGCCCACCTCGACGGTCCCGAGGCGGTCCTCGTCGAACCCGGCGTAGGCCGCGCCGACGGTGTACGCGCGGAGTGCTTCGGTTACGTCGAGACGCTGACGCTCGCTCTCTGCATTGACCGCCTCGTGGACCCCGAGGAGTGGGTCGAGGGGCATGCAGTCGCTGGAGAACGCGAGGGAGACGCCCGCGTCCGCGAGGTTGCGGAGAGGGTCGGCCCGCTTCCGCCGCTCCTCGCCGATGCGCGCGTCGTAGAGACCGCCCTCGTGTGCCCACTTGAGGAAGTTCGGTTGCATCGAAGCGACGACGCCGAGGTCCGCGAAGCGCTCGACGTTCTCCTCGGTGACGAGTTCGGCGTGCTCGACGCGGTGGCGCATCTCCCCGGGTGCTTCGCAGCGCTCGAAGGCGTCGAGTGCGGCGTCGACGGCCTCGTCGCCGATGGCGTGGGCGGCCACCTGGAAGCCCGCCGCGTCCGCCCGCTCGACGAGGTCGTCCAGTTCGTCGGGGTCGACGACCCACTGGCCGGTCTCCTCGGGCGCGTCCGCGTAGGGTTCGGAGAGTTTCGCGGTTCGGCTCCCGAAACTCCCGTCGGTGAACGTCTTGATGGCGCCGGTCTCCACCAGTTCGCCGCCGTGGTTCGTCTCCAGGCCGACCTCCTGTAGCGCGTCGAGGTGGTCGCTCCAGTAGTTGATGCGCACGCGCAGGTCGAGGTCCCCGTCTTCGGCGAGGTCGCGGTAGACCGCGGGCGCGTGGGAGTCGCGCACCATGTCGTGGACGCCGGTGACGCCGCGCTCGTGGGCGACGTCGCGGGCGGCCAGCAGGAGGTCGCGCGTCTGCTCGCGGTCGGGCGCGATGGTCTCGCGGACGGTCTCGGCGGCGTCTTCGACGACGACACCGGTCGGTTCGCCGCCCTCGGTCCGGACGTCGGTGTCGGGGAGGTCGTCGCCGAGCAGGTCGAGGGCGACCGAGTTCAGCGACGCCGTGTGCAGGTCGACGCGGAGGGCCGCGACGGGACGTTCCTCGCTGACTTCGTCGAGGTCCGCGCGGGTGGGGTAGTCGGCGTCGTCGCCCCACTCGCTCTCGTCGTAGCCGAACCCGAGGACCCACTCGCGGTCCTCGTGGACGTTCTCGCGGAGGCGTTCGAGCGCTTCGTCCAGACTCGCGGCGCCCGAGAGGTCGGCGTGGACGGTGTACTGCCCGAGGTTGTCCATGTGCGTGTGCGCGTCGACGAACCCGGGGAGGAGCGTCCGGCCGGCGAGGTCGACGACCTCGGTCTCGACCCCTTCGAGGAAGTCGACCTCGTAGTCGGTGTCGACGCGGACGATCTCCCCGTCGCGGACGGCGACGGCCTCGGCGTCGGGCGTCCCGTCGCCGTCGGGGTCCGCCAGCGTGTGTACCTCGGCGTTCCGCAGGATGAGGTCCGCAGGCTCGGTCATGGTTCGAGTGGGGAGTCCTCGGAGCAAAACGGTTGGGAAAGCGGTCGTCGTCCACACTGCCCGCGCGGAACCGGCGGGGTTTAGGAGGGTTCCCGACACACTCGCCGATATGACCGACACCGACGCCCGCGCATCGGAACTCGCCGACGAGGTGCAGTCGGGGGAACTCCGCCTCTACGAACTCGAATCGCACGCGGACGCGGAGACGGCCGCGGCCGCGCGCCGCGAACTCCTCCGCCGCGAGACGGACGCCGACCCCGACGCCATCGGCGACTACACCTTCGACGCCACCGACGCCGAACCGAACGTCGAGAACATGGTCGGCGCGACACAACTCCCGATGGGCGTGGCCGGCCCGCTCGCGGTCCACGGTGACGCCGCGGACGACGACTTCTACCTCCCGCTCGCCACGACCGAGGGGGCGCTCGTCGCCTCCGTCAACCGTGGCTGTTCGGCCATCACGGCCGCCGGCGGCGCGAACGCCCGCGTCACCAAGCGCGGGATGACCCGTGCACCCGTCTTCCGCGTCGCGGACGTCACCGAGGGCGCCGAGGTCGCCGAGTGGGTCCAGGAGCACGAGGACGAACTCGCGACCGCCGCCGAGTCGACGACGAGCCACGGGAAACTCCTCGACGTCGAACCCTACGTCGTCGGCGACAACGTCTACCTCCGCTTCCGCTACGACACGAAGGACGCGATGGGGATGAACATGGCCACCATCGCGACCGGCGAGGCCGCCGAACTCGTCGAGTCCGAGACGCCCGCCGAACTCGTCGCGCTCTCGGGCAACCTCTGTACGGACAAGAAACCGGCCGCCATCAACGCCGTCGAGGGCCGCGGTCGGACCGTCACTGCCGACGTCCGCATCCCCCGCGAGACCGTCGAAGAGCGGTTCAACACCACGCCCGAGGCCATCGAGGAGGCCAACACCCGCAAGAACCTCGTCGGGAGCGCGAAGGCGGGGAGCCTCGGCTTCAACGCCCACGCCGCCAACGTCGTCGCCGCCGTTTTCCTCGCGACCGGCCAGGACGCCGCCCAGGTCGTCGAGGGGTCGAACGCCATCACGACCGTCGAGGCCCGCGACGGGGTTCGAACGAGCGACGCGAGTTCGGGCTCGGCGGACGAGTCCGCCGGTGAACTCTACGCCAGCGTCAACCTCGCCTCGCTCGAAGTCGGGACCGTCGGCGGCGGGACGAAACTCCCGACGCAGGCCGAGGGGTTAGACGTCCTCGGCTTCCGCGGCGGCGGCGACCCCGCGGGGAGCAACGCCGACGCCCTCGCCGAAGTCATCGCCGCGGGCGCGCTCGCGGGCGAACTCTCGCTGCTCGCCGCGCTCGCCTCCCGCCACCTCTCCAGCGCCCACGCGGAACTCGGGCGGTAGCGAGGGGCGGAAGGGGGCGGACGGGAGACAGACGAACCGCGAATCCGGCCGCAGACCCGGGCGCGACGAGACCGCGAGTAGTCGGTCCCGACCAGTTTTACTTTCACTACGCGCTTGGCTGTGGTTTATCCACGTCCCCGCCGCAGTCGACGTATGCGCGACCACCAGCCACCCGACGCCGAGCCGCTGCCGGACTCCCGTCTCGTCCGGTGGACCCGCGCGCTGAAGTTGCTGTTGACGGTCCTGTTGCTCGCCATCTCGCTCTGGCGGACACTCGACGGGGCGCCGCCGGTGTTCCTAGAGCCGCCGGTAGCGACCGCCGCTCTCGGAGGCCTCGCCCGCCCGAACCAGTTTCTCCAGCGCCTTCCGCGCGTACTCCGCCGGCACGCCGTGGTCGGTGGCATAGTCGACGACGTCCGCCTCGGTGGGGCCGTCGAGTTCGTCGAGGGCGTCCGTGACGACTTCCTTCCGACTGCGTGAGCCGGACCCCGCCCCGCTGTCGAGGCGGTCGCCGGCCTCGTTCACCTCGTCGGTGTCGAGTCCCGAGCGTTCGAGGTACTCGTCGTCGGAGACGCCCACGTCGTCGAGGTACGTCTCCATCTCGGCGACCGAGTCGAGGGCGGCGAACGCGTCGCCGTGGCCCTGTCGGGCGGCGAGCATCGAGGCGCGGACCTCGCGGGCGTGGTCGCGGTCGTCGGTCGTGACGAACTGCTTGCGCGTCGCGAACTGCTCGGTCTTGCCACACCGCGGGCACTTCGTCGTCTCCGGGCGTCCGTCGACGACCCACAGCGCGTCACAGTCGCTACAGCCGACCACCGAGTACATGCTGGTCGTGTTTGTGCGCTCTCGGCTTTGAACCTTACCTAGAGACTTACGTCGGTCGGCGGCCATCGCTCGACTATGCAGACAGTCGACCTCTCCGCACAGGACGTCGTCGAGGCCGTCGACGGCGTCTACCTCGCACAACTCGCCGTCGGCGAGCAGATGAGCGTCCAGCACTTCCACATCCAACCCGACGCCGAAGTCCCGACGCACGAACACCCCCACGAGCAGACCGGGTTCATCTACGAGGGGGAGCTCACCTTCCTCGTCGGCGAGGAGGGCGAGGAGACCGAACACGTCGTCACGGCGGGCGAGTCCTACACGATTCCCGGCGACGAACCACACGCCGCGCGCAACCTCGGCGACGACCCGGTTCGCGGCGTCGACATCTTCGCGCCGCCACGCGAGAACCCGGCCTGGCAGGAGTAGCGACGTCTCCTTCTCTCCACCGCCCGCGAAGATTTATCGTGGTGGCAGCAAGATTTGCGTCTGCCATGGTAGGTGTGAACACACTTCGGTCGATGTACGAGGAGATGGTGACCGCACGGTACTACGAGGAACGGCTCCAGGAGGAGTACCTGGAGGGGAAACAGCCGGCGTTCGACATCTCGGCCGGGCCGATTCCGGGCGAACTCCACCTCGCCGCCGGGCAAGAGGCCGCGGCCGCCGGCGTCTGTGCCCACCTCCGCGACGACGACACGGTGACGGCACCGCATCGACCCCACCACGTCGCCATCGCGAAGGGGGTCGACCTGGAGCGGATGACCGCCGAGATATTCGGGCGACGGACCGGTCTCTGCAAGGGGAAGGGCGGGCACATGCACCTCTTCGACCCCGACGTGAACTTCGCGTGCAGCGGCATCATCGCGGAGGGGTGTCCGCCCGCAGTCGGTGCGGCGATGGCCGCGCAGAAGCGCGGCGAGGACAGCGTCGCCGTCGCCTTCCTCGGCGAGGGGGCCGTCGACCAGGGCGGCTTCCTTGAGTCGCTGAACCTCGCGGCCGTCCAGAACCTCCCGGTCGTGTTCGTCGTCGAGGACAACGACTGGGCCATCAGCATGCCCCAGGAGCGGGTGACGGACGTCGAGGTCTCCGCCCAGCGGGCCGAGGGCTTCGACATGCCGGGCGTCCGCGTCGACCACGACGACGCCGTCGCGGTGTACGAGGCCGCCCGCGAGGCCGTCGGCCGCGCCCGCGACGGCAACGGCCCGACGCTCCTCGACGTGCAGGTCCACCGACGGATGGGCCACTTCATGGGCGACGCCGAGGCCTACCGCCCCGAGGAGGACAAAGAGGCGGCCGAGCGCCGCGACTCTATCGAGCGCCTCGCCGACGACCTCCGCGATCGAGGCGTCGACGAGACCGAACTCGACGAGATTCGCGCAGACGCCGAGGCGCGCGTCGAGGAGGCCATCGACTGGGCCAAGGAGCAACCCGAACCCGACCCCGAGGAGGCCTACGAGGACGTGTTCGTCGACGACGCGACCGCCGCGGCCACCGGAGGTGACGACTGATGGCGAAGAGCGACTCGGACCCCGTGGCGACCGAACCGGAGCGCGAACTCACGATGCGTCGAGCGATGGTCGACGCCGTCGCCAGCGAGATGCGCGCGGACGAGGAGGTGTTCTACATGGGCGAGGACGTCGCGGACTACGGCGGTATCTTCGACTCCACCGAGGGGCTCCTCGACGAGTTCGGCCGCGAGCGGGTGATGGACGTCCCCATCAGCGAGACGGGGTTCGTCGGTGCGGCGGTCGGCGCCGCCCAGCAGGGGATGCGCCCCATCGCCGAGATCATGTTCGCCGACTTCGTCGGCGTCTGTCTCGACCAGGTGTACAACCAGATGGCGAAGAACACCTACATGTCTGGCGGTGCGGTCAACGTCCCGATGGTGCTCACCACCGCGGTCGGCGGGACGTACAACGACGCCGCCCAGCACTCACAGACCCTCTACGGGCTGTTCGCCCACCTGCCGGGGATGAAGGTGGTCGTCCCCTCGACCGCGTACGACGCGAAGGGGCTGATGCACACCGCCATCCGCGACGACGACCCCGTCGTCTACATGTTCCACAAGCGACTGATGGGTCTCGGGTGGCTGCCCGCCCCGGAGGGGCCGAAGACCGCCGTCCCCGAGGACGACTACACCATCCCGCTCGGCGAGGCCGACGTGAAACGCGAGGGGTCGGACGTCACCGTCGTCACACTCGGCCTGCACGTCCACCGGGCGATGGAGGCGGCCGAGGAACTGGCCGGCGACGTCGACGTGGAAGTCGTCGACCTGCGGACGCTCGTCCCGTTCGACACGGAGACGGTCGTCGAGTCGGTCGAGAAGACCGGTCGTCTCGTCGTCGTGGACGAGGACTACCAGTCGTTCGGGCTGACGGGCGAGGTGACGGCTCGCGTCGTCGAGAACGCCCTCGACTCGCTGGAGGCGGTCGAGCGGGTCGCCGTCCCGGACGTGCCCATCCCCTACGCCCGGCCGATGGAGGACGAGGTGAACCCGCAGGTGAGCGACATCGTGGCGGCCGTCGAGTCCGTCCGATGATGGTCGACGTCGACTCGGCCGCTGTGTGGCCAGACGACGCCGACGACGTCGAGGAAGCCGTTCTCTCGAACTGGTTCGTTCGCGAGGGGACCACGGTCGAGGAGGGCGAGACGGTCTGCGAGATCCAGATCGAGAAAGTCAGCGTCGACGTCCCCGCGCCCGCGAGCGGGACACTCACCGAACGGACGGTCGCCGAGAACGAGGACTTCCGGCGGGGCGACACGCTCGGCCGTATCGAGACCTGACGCGGCGCGCTCGCCGTGCGGCCGAGTACCACACAACTTATCTGCGTCCGCGCGTACTGTTTCGGTGTGAACCCCGTTGCCACTGCGCTCGCACCGGCCGTCGTCGTCGGACTCGCAGCGTTCCTGCTCGTCGGTCCCGTCGTCGGCGCCCTCGGCGTCGCCTGTGGACTGCTCCTCGGGTGGTCCGTGGCGTCGACCGCGACGGACGTCGAGACCGACTCCGGCCGAACCGGTCCCGCCCCGGAGTTCCGCGACGCCCGCGTCGAGTAGTCGGCTCAGTCCTCGACGTTGAACCCCATCTCGCGGAGGAGCACTTTCGCGCGCTCCTCGTGGTCGCCCTGTACCTCGACCGCGGTGTCTTTGACGGTGCCGCCGGCACCGAGTTTCTTCTTCAGTCGCGTCCCGATCTCCTGGACGTCGACGGCGTCGGGGTCGAACCCCTCGACGATCGTCACGGGTTTGTCGTAGGTTCGTTTCTCGATTCGGACGCTGAGTTGTTGTTCGGCCCGCGCGAGGTCCTCCTCGGCACCGGGGATGTTCTCGAAGATGTCGTCTCCCATAGTCGAGCGTAGGCCCGTACGTGCCAAGAAAGATGTGGCGGCGTGGGAGTGGCCGTCGCTGCCGGGACGTGGCGCGTCGAAAGAAGAAGAGAGAGAGTCGGAGTTACGCGAGTTCGTCGATGCGCTCGCAGATCTCGTCGGCGTACTCGGAGGCCGCGAGCTTCTCGCCGCCCTCGACCTGCCGTTCGAGGTCGTAGGTGACGCGCTTCGAGGAAATCTGCTGCTCGACGGCGTCGTGGACGAGTTGTGCGGCGTCCTCCCAGCCGAGGTGTTCGAGCATGATCTTCCCGGAGAGGATCATGGCGCTCGGGTTGGCCTTGTCCTTACCGGCGTGCTTCGGCGCGGAGCCGTGGACCGGCTCTGCGAGGAAGCGACCGTCGCCGATGTTGGCGCCGGGCGCGATGCCGAGACCGCCGATCTGGGCGCCCGCGGCGTCGGAGAGGTAGTCGCCGTTGAGGTTGGGCATCGCCAGCACGTCGTAGTTCGGCGTGCGGGTGAGGAGCTGCTGGAGCATGTTGTCGGCGATGCGGTCCTTGACGACGACCTTGTCCTCGGGGGCTTCGCCGTCGTACTCCTCCCAGAGGGTGTCCTCGTCGATGGTCTGCTCGGGGAACTCCTCCTCGGCGAGTTCGTAGCCCCAGTCGCGGAAGGCACCCTCGGTGAACTTCATGATGTTGCCCTTGTGGACGAGGGTGACGGAGTCGCGGTCGTTCTCGATGGCGTAGTTGATGGCCTTGCGGACGAGGCGCTTGGTGCCGAACTCGGTGATGGGCTTGACGCCGATGCCGACGGGACCGTCGTGGATGGTGGAGTCGTAGCCCATCTCGTCCTCGACGAACTCGCGGACCTGCTCGACCTCGTCGGTGCCGGCCTCCCACTCGATGCCGGCGTAGACGTCCTCCGTGTTCTCACGGAAGTTGACCATGTCCATCTCCTCGGGGTTCTTGACCGGGGAGGGGACGCCGTCGAGGTAGTAGGTCGGGCGCATGTTCGTGTAGAGGTCGAGTTTCTTGCGGAGCGCGACGTTCAGCGAGCGGAAGCCGGCGCCGACGGGCGTCGTGAGCGGGCCCTTGATGGAGACGCGGAACTCGCGGAGGGCGTCGACGGTGTCGTCGGGCAGGTTCTCGTCGTACTTCTCGCGGGCGCTCTCGCCGGCGAAGACGCGCATCCACTCGATGTTGCGGCCCGTGGCCTCGGCGGCCTTCTCGAGGACCTTCTGTGCGACGGGTGCGACGTCCTTCCCGATGCCGTCCCCGTAGATGATGGGGACGATGGGGTTGTCGGGTACCTGCAGTTCGTCGGCCTCCTTGTCGTACGTAACCTTCTCCCCGTCTTCGGGGACGTCGACCTTCTCGTAGCTCATAGTCGTCCGGAAAATCAGGACAGACCCCTAAAAGGACTGCTGTTTCGGCCCGTGAGGCAACCATTCGGTCGAAATCGAGGTTCGACGGTTGTCGTCAGTCGGTCGGTGCGACGACCGTTTCCCCCACCTTCTTGCTCGCCGACCGGCGACTGTCCAGCATGAAGGTCGTCGTCCACGGCGGCGCGGGGAGCGCACCAGACGAACCGGAGCAGAGACGGGAGACACTCGACGAGGCGGCCAGTGCCGGCACCGACGAGACGGACGTCGTCGACGCAGTCGTCGCGGCCGTGAACGTCCTCGAATCCGACGAGCGGTTCAACGCGGGCGTCGGGAGTGCGGTCCAGTCCGACGGCGTGATTCGCACGGACGCGGGACTGATGACCAGCGACCGCGAGGCCGGTGCCGCGGCGTCGATGCCGGGCGTCGAACACGCCGTCGACGTCGCCCGCGTCGTGATGGACGAGACGCCACACGTCCTCGTCGACGGCGTCCACGCGGTCGATTTGGCGGCGGACTACGGCGTCGAGACGGGAGTCGACCTCTGGACGGACGACACTCGCGAGCGGTGGGAGGACCTCGAAACTCGGCCCGAGGGGAGCGCGAAGGACCACGCCGAGTGGGTCCGCGAGCGCTTCGGTGGGTCACCCGACCCCCGCGACCACGACACCGTCGGCGCCGTCGCGTTCGACGGGGACGACTTCGCCGCTGCCACCTCGACCGGTGGGCGGTGGCTCGCGCTCCGCGGACGCGTCGGTGACGTGCCGCAGATCGGTTCGGGGTTCTACGCCGCGCCGGCGGGGGCCGCCTCCGCGACGGGCGCGGGCGAGGCCATCGCGAAGAGTACACTCACTCGACGGGCCGTCCGGTACCTCGAGGATGGTCTCGACGCCCAGGCCGCGGCCGAGCGGTCCATCGAGGAGTTCGCCGAACTCACCGGGGAATCCGCTGGCGTCGTCGTCCTCGACCGCGACGGGAACGCGGGCGAGGCGTACAACTCGGAGGCGATGCAGACGAGCGTCTCGGCGTCGGAGTAGCGGTTTTCCCTCCAGGTTTTTCGGTCGAGCGGAGCGAGACCGAAAAAGGTGGGCGTACAACTCGGAGGCGATGCAGACGAGCGTCTCGGCGTCGGAGTAATGGTCTCGACGTCGGCGTATCGTTATCGGCGTCGGCGTACGCGGAGCGCCGTCGCTACGCGGTGTGAAAAACGGGAGAAGTTAGTGGTTCGTACGTCAGGTGGAGTGCCGTATTACAGGCGGGTGACGTTCTTCGCGCGCGGGCCCTTGTCGGCCTGCTCGATGTCGAACTCGACCTCCTGACCTTCTTCGAGGTCGGGACCGCCGACGTCCTCCATGTGGAAGAAAACGTCCTCCTCTTCCTCGTCCGTGTCGATGAAACCGTAGCCTTTCTCGTCGTTGAAGAAGTCGACCTTCCCTTTCGCCATACTTCAACGAGTCGACGGACACTGATAACCCTTCCGAGTGAGAGTCGCCTACACGACCGACGGTGGTCTTTTCCGTCGTGGGGCCGTCCTTCGACGAAGTGGATTCTACCGACGCGCGCCGGCAGTGGGCGAACCGGTCGGGCGAGTACTCTCCCCGTTACTACGCCTACTACGGCCCCAACGAGGCGAGCGAGTGGATTCGCGAGGACCTCGACGGCGCGGTCGGACACGACGCGTCCGTCCTCGAACTCGGCTGTAGTTCGGGACGGCACCTCGCGCACCTCCACGACCACGGCTACACCGACCTCGCCGGTGTCGAGGTCAACGCGGAGGCCGTGGACGTGATGGCCGACGTCTACCCCGACACCGCCGCCGCCGCGGACGTCACCGTCGCACCCATCGAGGAGGTAGTCACCGACTTCGCGGACGACGAGTTCGACGCCGTGTTCGCCGTCGAGGTTCTCCAGCACCTCGACCCGGAGGCGGAGTGGGTGTTCGACGAGATCGCCCGCGTCGCCGGCGAACGGCTCCTCACCGTCGAGATCGAGGGCGACGACGAGCGTGAACCCGGCGAGTACGACGTGAACTACGTCGACGAGGGCCTGCCGCTGTTCTACCGGAACTGGGAGCACGTCTTCACCACGCGCGGGTGGGAGCAGGTGGCCGTCCACGAGGAGGGCAACGACACGCTCCGGGCGTTCCGACCCCAGCGAGACTGAGCGACTGACGGGCGGCCGGGCGGCCGGGCCGGTGGGCGGACGGCCGTGGCGCTCCGGCGACGGCAGGACACAAACCCTATTTCTACCACCCGCGAACGTCGGGGTATGACCGACACCGTCGAACTCGGCTCCGAGGAGTACGAGAAGTACCAGGAAGCCGGGGACATCCTCGCGCAGGTGATGGACGAAGCGGAGGAGAGAGTCGAAGTGGGCGCGAAACACCTCGACGTCGCGGAGTTCGCGGAGAACCGTATCGAGGAACTCGGCGGCGAACCGGCCTTCCCCGTCAACATCAGCGTGAACGAGGAGGCGAGTCACGCGTCCCCCGGCGCGGACGACGACACCGAGTTCGGCGAGGACATGGTGTGTCTGGACGTCGGCGTCCACGTCGACGGCTACATCGCGGACGCCGCGACCACGGTCGACCTGACTGACACGCCCGAACTCGTCGAGGCGGCCGAGGAGGCCCTCGACGCCGCCCTCGACGTCGTCGAGGCGGGCGTCCACACCGGCGAGGTCGGCGCGGAAGTGCAGGACGTCATCGAGGCCTACGGCTACAACCCCATCGTCAACCTCACCGGACACGGTCTCGACCACTACGACGCCCACGTCGGCCCGAACGTGCCCAACCGCGCCGTCGACACCGGCGTCGAACTCCAGGCCGGCGACGTCCTCGCCATCGAACCGTTCGCGACGACCGGCACCGGGAAGGTGACGGAAGGGGCCAAGACCGAGATCTACGAGGTCGTCGAGGAGGGCCGCGTCCGGCAGAAGCAGGTCCGCGAGGTACTCGAAGAGATCGAGGAGAACTTCGACGGTCTCCCGTTCGCCGCCCGCTGGGTCGACGCCCCGCGTGCGGAGATGGCCATCCGGCGCCTAGAGATGGCCGGCGTCCTCCGGAGCTACCCGGTGCTCAAAGAGGACGAGGGAACGCTCGTGAGCCAGGCCGAACACACCGTCGTCGTCACCGAGGACGGCTGCGAGATCACGACCGAGCGCTGAACCGCGGACGGCGCGGCCGCTGGGAGGTGTAGGAAATAACGAAGTGGGGGGAAATCGGACCGCCAGTCTGGCGTTACGCGTTGTTCATCCGCTGACTGGTTTCCGTACCGCAGGACCGACACTCGGTCACGCGGTAGGGCTCGCGCGAGAACTCGGAGTTCTCGGACTTCGAACTCTCCGTTTTGAGTTCGACGGAAACGGAGTGCGCCGTCTCCTGCCCACAGTTCTCGCACAGTTCGGTCATACCGTCGGAGTGTGGAGTTTTACTCGCCATCGGAACCACCCTCGTATTCACGAACACACTCCGTACACAAAAACCTCGTCCTTGGTACAGACCGTTCACACCGTTCACTGGCTTTCGGACAGTCTCACACGCGCGGGCGAACACACTTATCGGACCTCGCCTCGCGTTCGAGGGTCGTCGCGAACCGAAAGGTTTCCTCCCGAATCCGGCCTACGGCGGGGTATGGACCAGGTGTTCGCGCCGTGGCGGATCGAGTGGGTCGAACGCGAGGAGAAGAACCCCGACGTCGACGAGTGCGTCTTCTGTGAACTCCCCGAGCACGGCGACGACCGTGCGGCCCGTGTCGTCGCGCGCAACGACCGCGCCTACGTCCTGTTGAACAACGCGCCGTACAACCCCGGCCACGTCATGGTCATCCCCGACGAGCACGGCGGCGACTACACCGCCCTCGACGACGAGACGCTACTCGCGCACGCGAGACTCAAACAGCAGACACTCGACGCGCTAGAGGCGGCGTCGAACCCTGACGCGTTCAACACCGGGATGAACCTCGGTGGCGGCGCGAGCGGCGGGTCCATCGAGGACCACGTCCACACCCACGTCGTCCCGCGCTGGTCGGGCGACACGAACTTCATGCCGGTCGTCTCCGACACGAAGGTCATCGTCGAGGGCCTCGACGACAGTTACGACCGCCTGCACGAGGCGTTCGCCGCGCTGGACGGCGCGACCGTCCCGGCCGAGGACGCGGCCGTCGAACTCGACTAGCCAAGAGAAACTTCCTTGGTCCCGTCCGCCCGAGAAGCGGACGTGCAACGTCGCGGCGCCGTCCGCCGGGTGAGTTTCGTCCTCCTCGCCGCCAACGTCGCGCTCTTCGTCGCGAAGGGCACCGTCTGGTGGTACACCGACAGCCTCGCGGTCGGGTCCGAAGCCGTCAACAGCCTCGCGGACAGCGTCTACAGCCTCATCGTCCTCGCGGGTCTCTACCTCACGACGCAACCGCCGGACTTCGAACACCCACACGGCCACGAACGCATCGAACCGTTCGTCGGCCTGTTCGTCGCGGTCGGCGTCCTCGGCGCGGGAATCGCCATCCTCTGGCGGGCGACGACCGAGATTCTCGCCGGGCCGACCGGCGTGACCGTCGGGCTTCCGGCAGTGGGCGTCCTCCTCACCACCGCAGGCGCGAAGTACGGACTCTACCGCTACTGTCTGCGCGTCGGCGAAGAACACAACTCCCCGGCCGTCGTCGCGACCGCCCTCGACAACCGCAACGACATCCTCACCGCGGCCGCCGCGCTCGTCGGCGTCCTCGGGACGGCCGCGGGCTACCCGATTCTCGACCCCCTCGCCGCGGCCGTCGTCTCGCTGGGCGTCCTCTACACCGGCTACGAGATCGTCCGCGACAACGTCGACTACCTCGTCGGGTCGGCCCCGCCCGAAGAACTCCGCGAGGAGATCCACGAACGCGCACTCTCACACCCGGAAGTCCACGGTGCCCACGACGTCGTCGCCCACTACGTCGGTCCCGAAGTCGACGTCAGTCTCCACATCGAGGTCGAGGGCGACATGACGCTCGACGAGGCCCACGAGATCGAGAGCGAGATCGTCCAGCGCATCCGCGAGTTGCCGGAGGTCGACGACGTGTTCGTCCACGTCGACCCGCGGGAACTCGGTGAGTGGAAGTCCGACCACGACCCCGAGAAGTGGACTGCCGACGGCGAGGAGTAGTCACTCCAGTTGCTCGGGTTCCGCGACCGTCCGCTCGCTCTCGTCGGCGTCGCCCGTGTTGAGCGTCCCCGCCGGTTCGAAGAGGAGGACCTTCGTCTCCTCGTGGGCGACCGGGCGGTGCTCGACGCCCGCGGGGACGGTGAGGAGTTCGCCGTCGCCCAGACGGACGTCGTCGTGTTCGCCCTCGCGGAACTCGACGGTGAGGTCCCCGTCGAGCACGTAGAAGAGTTCGTCGGCGTCTTCGTGGGCGTGCCAGACGAACTCGCCGTCGAGGCGGGCGGCCTTGACGTGCTGGCCGTTCAACTCGGTGAGGACGCGGGGCGACCACGTCTCCTCGAACTGCGCGAAGGCGTCGTCGAGTGCGACTTTCTCCATAGTGACGCGTACGCGCTCGTGGGGATAAGCGAACCGCTAAGGGGCCGTCCGCCGACGACTCACGCATGGACGAAGCGGCGGACGCCACCGACGGCGAGACCCTCCCACGACTCGGACTCGGCACGATGGGTATCGAGGACCCCGACGACATCTCGCGCGCACTCGACCTCGGCTACCGGCACCTCGACACCGCCCAGATATACGGCAACGAGGCGGTGGTCGGCGACGGACTCGCCGCGTCGTCGGTCCCGCGCGAGGACGTGTTCGTCGCGACGAAGGTGTGGGCCGACGAACTCGGCTACGACGACGTCCTCGCCTCCACCCGCCGGAGTCTCGACCGCCTCGGCGTCGCGACGGCGGACCTCCTCTACGTCCACCGCCCCATCGAGGCGTACGACCCCGAGGAGACCCTCGCCGCGTTCGACGAACTCAACGAGGAAGGGAAGATCCGCCACGTCGGCGTCTCCAACTTCGAAGTGGCCGAACTCGACGTCGCGATGGACCGCCTCGACGCCCCGCTGTTCGCCCACCAGACCGAGTTCCACCCGCTCTTCTACCGCCAGGAGTTGCTCGCCCACGCCCAGCGTCACGGCTACTGGCTGGTCGCTTACTCGCCGCTCGCGGGCGGGCGGGTCGGCGACCTCCCCGAGATTCGCGAGGTGGCCGAGAAACACGACGCGACGCCCGCGCAGGTGACCCTCGCGTGGTTGCTCGGCAAGCCCAACGTCGCCGTCATCCCGAAGGCCGCGAGCGAGGTCCACCAGCGCGCGAACCTCGACGCCCGCGACGTGGACCTCGACGACGAGGACGTCGCGACCATCGAAGGCATCGAGCGCGAAGAGGAACTCTTCCCCGAGTAACAGAGTGCGATGGGTGCGGATATCGGCCGGCGCACGGTCCGAAACTATCATTACGGATTCCCACCACGTTCGAGACGAGAACTTCATGCACGTCGGTTGTCTCCGTCGGGGCGAACCCACCAGCGAGCAGCGTGTCGCTTACGACTGGTGTCGGGAGACGTTCCCCGGCGCGTCGACGGTGTCCTTCGACGACGTCGCGACGGGGACGGCCGACCTCGGGTCGTTCGACGCGCTCTGGTGGCACCGCGACACTCCACTCGACGGAGCCGACTGGCTCGCCGACTGCGCCGAGGCGTTCCGAACGGCCGCCGACGAGGGGACGGGGTTGTTCCTCTCGTTGCACGCCCTCGCGGCCGTCGACACGCTCGGCGTCGACGACGTCCCGCCGGACGCGACGGGGACCGACGGCGTCACCGACCCGGAGGGGCTCCTCTGGAAGACCGTCCACGACGACCACCCGCTGTTCGAGGGGTTCGACACCCGCCGCGTCCACACTCGCGGCGCCGGTGTCACCCAACCCTTCGCCCGGTACGAGGACGTCCTCCCCGCCCGCGGTGAGATCCTGGCCTGTGGACTGCGCGGCGACGACGACCTCTACCCGCAGAAACACGCCGTCGGGTGGGACTGGGGAGCCAGCGCGGTCGTCGGCGTCGGCGACGCACTCGCCTTCCACGAACCGACCGACGAGGTCTGCGAGCGCGCCCGCCACCGCGTCGTCGAGAACGTCCTCCAGACGCTCGGGGAACGGCCCGAATCCGTCACCGACCGACCGGCCACTGGCGACGAACTGCGCTCGCTCCGCGGACGCATCGACGACCACAACCGCCCGCGCTACCACCTCACGCCGCCCGCCAACTGGCTCAACGACCCCAACGGTCTCGTCGAGTGGAACGGCCGCTACCACGTCTTCTACCAGTACAATCCGGCGGGTCCGTTCCACGGGACGATCCACTGGGGCCACGCGGTGAGCGACGACCTCGTCCACTGGGAGGACGAACCGATCGCCCTCTCGCCGGACCCGGACGGCCCGGACCGCGACGGCTGCTGGTCGGGGTGTACCGTCGTCGACGACGGGACGCCCACGTTCGTCTACACGGGTGGGCGTGGCGGCCGTCAACTCCCGTGTCTCGCGACCGCCGACGACGACTCGCTCCGGACGTGGACGAAGGACCCGGCGAACCCAGTCATCGAGGAGGTCCCGGTCGAGATCGACGTGCTCGCCTCCGAGGAGTGGCACGCGGAGTTCCGCGACCACTGCGTCTGGAAGGACGGAGAGTTCTGGTACCAGGTCATCGGCTCGGGTATCTCGGAGGTAGGGGGGACTGTCTTGCTCTACCGCTCGCGTGACCTCCAGGAGTGGACCTACCTCGGTCCCATCCTGACCGGCGCGTGGGAGGGTGCCGGCGCGATGTGGGAGTGTCCCGAACTGCTCGACCTCGGGGAGACCCAGTTGCTCCACGTCTCGAACTACGCGGACGTCCTCTACTTCCTCGGTGACCTCTCCGACGGCCGCTTCCACGTCGACGAACGGGACCTCCTCGACTACGGCGACTTCTACGCGCCGCAGTCGATGACCACCGAGTCGGGCCGCGAACTCACCTTCGGGTGGCTCCCCGAGGCGCGCTCGGAGCGCGCACAGTGGGACGCCGGGTGGTCGGGCGCGCTCTCGCTCCCGCGCGAACTCGCCGTCGAGGACGGGACGCTCCGCCAGCGACCCGCACCCGAAGTGCGCGACCTGCGGGGCGAACACACCGCGCGGACGGACCTCGTCGTGGACGGGGAGACCGCACTCGACGTCTCGGGGACGGCGCTCGAACTCGACCTGACGGTCGACGTCACGGACGCGGCGTCGTTCGCGCTCGTCGTCCGCGAGTCCCCCGACGGGGAGGAACGGACACCCGTCCGCTACGACGCCGATGCAGGCGAACTCGTCGTCGACCGCTCCGCGTCGAGTCTCGACGTCGAGACGACGCGCGACGAGCAACGGATGCCGGTCGACGTCGAGGAGACGCTCTCCCTCCGCGTGTTCGTCGATGGCTCCGTCGTCGAGGTGTTCGCCGAGGAGCGTCGGTGTCTCACGAGCCGTATCTACCCGACGCGCGCCGACAGCGACGGCGTCTCGCTCGAAGCCGAGGGTGGCGAGGCGGTCGTCGAGTCACTCGACGTGTGGGAACTCGGCGACGCCTGGGAGACCGACGCGGCGGCGCCGGACGCCACCTCGCCGACGCCCGAGTGAGTCAGTACTCGCCGTTCCCGTCTGTGTCCCCGTCCGCCTCGTCGCCGAGCGGTCGCTCGGCCGCCAGGGGGTCGACCGGCGGGAGTTCCTCGTCTTCGAGCGGCAGGTGGCCGTAGTCGAGCGTCCCGAGGACGCGCGTCCGCTCGCCCGCGAGTTGGATGCGGAGCGTCGGGGCGAGCGTGCCGCCGAACTTCTCGCGCTGTTCGTCCGGGTGGAGGTGGCCCACGTCGTCGAGGTGGAGGCCACCGAGGTCGTAGTAGTTGAAGAAACTCGTCACCAGCAGTTCGTCGCGGTGGCCGTAGGCGAGCCACGAGTACGCCTGGAACGGCGCGTTGTGTGGGTTCGCCACCACGAGTCCCGAGTCGTTGAGCGGTTCGTACTCGCCGCGGAGGGAGTCCGAGACGAAGCCGTAGAGGGCGTCGAAGCCGTCGAGACCGGGCGCGAACGTGTGCTCGTGGCTCGGCGTGAACAGGTAGTAGCGACCGTCGCGGACGACGACGTGTGGGCGTTCGAGTTCCTGGTTGACGCACGCGCCGTCGAGGATGGGACGCTCCATCTCCCACTCGGTGGGGTCGCCGGAGGGCGAGGTCGCGACGCCGATACAGCCGTTGTAGGCGCGTCGACCGTCGTCACCGCCGCACCCGTCCTCGGGGATCGGAGTGTTCGCCTCGAACAGCAGGCAGGTCTCGCCCGTCTCGGGGTCCTCGAAGAACCACGGGTCGCGGAAGGTGTAGATGAGGTCGCTCTCCCGTTCGGCCTGCGTCTGGGTCTCGTACCAGTCGCCGTCGGGGGTCAAGAGTACCTCGTGGTCCCACGGTCCCGCGAGGTCGACGCCCGACTCGTCGGCGTGGATAGTGCCCCCGGTGCCGACGCAGATGCGTTGCTGGTAGGAGAGTTCCTCGGCGTCGGCGTGCCCCGCGGCGGTGTAGTAGAGGTAGAGTTCCTCGGCGTCGCGGTCGTACATCGCCGACCCGGCCCACTGCCGGGAGCCGAGACTGCGTTCGGGGTCGAACACCCGGCCGCCGGTCTGCCACGACTTCCCGTCTTTCGAGTAGAAGTAGCGGATGGTCGCCGAGTCGTGGCGCTTGCCGGGGAGCATCTCGGCGGGCGCGGTCAGCGCGAGGACGACCCGCCACCCGTCGAAGGTGGCGAACGAACCGTCGCGTTCGCGTAGGAGCCAGGTGTCCCAGATGTGGAGGTCTGGGTCGGTCTCCTCGTCGGGTGGGTAGATGACGGGTGCGGTCGTCTCGGGCGTCCGCTCGATGCGAGCGGCGTCCTCGCGCGTCCACGTCGACGTCGCCCCCCACTGGCGGGTCGTCTCGTGCGTGCCTCTCTCAGTCATACCCATAGAGGTGGGTTCGGCCGACATAATCCCTGCCTTCTCGTTTCTTCACTTCCGAGTTAGGCATCCACAGCACGGCCGACTGTCCTTCGTTTCGAAACACTATCCTCTCGGAGACCCCCACGTCGAGGTATGTCTCGTCTCGACTCCCCCTCACGCGAGGACCGGTCGGTCAGGTACGCGCCGCCGGGGATGTACTTCTGGGACTTCTGGCTCTTCCGCGAGGACGACACCTACTACCTCTACCACCTGCAGGCGCCACGCGTCGGCGACGAGGGAACCCGACACTTCAACGCCTCCGTCGGCCACGCGACGTCGACGGACCTCGTGGAGTGGTCCCACGAGGGGACGGCGCTCGTCTCGGGGGACGGCGACGCGTGGGACGACGCCGGAACCTGGACGGGGTGTACCGTCTCCGACGGCGACCGCTACTACCTCTTCTACACGGGGCGACGCGGTCGCGAGACGGTGCCCGGCGGATTTCCGGGTCACACGCAGCGTATCGGCGTCGCGGTCAGCGACGACCTGCGGAACTGGGAGAAACACGACGCGAACCCGGTCCTCGAACACGACGGCGAGTGGTACGCCGACCACACCGAGACGTTCGACGGGACGACGCCGTGGCGCGACCCCGAGGTCGTCTACGACGAGGACAGCGGGTACTGGTACGCGTTCGTCACCGCCCGCGACCGCCGGAAACCGGCGGGAGAGCGGGGCTGTATCGCCCGCGCGCGCTCGACCGACCTCGTCGACTGGGAGGTGCTCCCGCCCGCGTGCTCCCTCGGGAACTACGCGAAGATGGAGGTGCCCGACCTCCACTACCACGACGGTCGGTGGTACCTACTCTTCTCGGTGAAACGCGACGAGTACGCCGAGGACAACCCCCGCGAGCGCGAGACTGGCGTGCGCTACCTCGTCGGCGACTCCCTCAGCGGCGCGTTCCGCGAACCCACGGACAACCTCCTGATGGGCGACGACGTCCCCGGGTTCACGGGCCGGTGGGTCGAGACGCCCGGCGGCGACACCGGGTTCGCGACGTGGACGGCCGGTCCCGAGGAAGGCTACGACACCGACCACCCCTACACGTTCGCCCGGCCGTGGCGCGTCGAGTGGACGGACGACGGGCCAGAACTGGGCGAACGACTGTAGTCGACCCTCACTCCCGCGTCGCCACGAGCGCGGCGGCGTGGACCGAGAGGCCGGCCGCCAACACACCGAGATTGACGGTCATCGCGTGGACCGCGACGACGTCGAGTGCGACGACGCCGTCGACGACCGGCCAGAACGGTTCGACCGGTTGGGCGACGTCTGGTGCCGACAGCATGTCCGCAGCGACGTGGCTCGCCCACCCCACCGCGATAGCGACGCCGGCGAACGCACGCGGCCGGGACCGAACCGGAGACCCCTCCGCGAACCGGTCGCGAAACCGGGTCGGTGCACGTCCCACGAGTGCCGCAGTCGCCGGCCCGAGAACGACGCCGGCGACGACTGCGGCGAGGAACGTGTGGACGACGCCGTGGTGGTGGACCAGCGGCAAGAGGAGGCCCGCGTCGGGTGCGACTCCCGCGAGCATCGCGAGCAGCCCGAAGGCTGCCGCGTCGCGACGGTCGAGGACGAGCCACGCCGGTGCGGCGACGAGCAACGCGACTCCGAGGTGTCCCGGTGACTGCACACGTCGGTCGACGGGCGCCACGGTCATGTGTCTACTCGCCGCGCACTCACAGCGCCGAGAACCCTGTAAACACACCACACGACCCTCCAGCGGTAGAAATCCGTTTAGGCGAGGAGTGCATTTCTCCGGCAATGAGTTACCGGATCGGTCTGGTCGGCAAGCCCTCCGTGGGCAAGTCGACGTTCTTCAACGCGGCGACGATGAACGACGTCCCCGAGGGCGCCTACCCGTTCACCACCATCGACCCGAGCGTCGGCGAGGCGTACGTCCGCACCGACTGTGCGGCCCCCGAGTTCGACGAGGAGTGTCAGCCCTCCGTCGGCGTCTGCGAGCACGGCACCCGCTTCGTGCCCGTGAAACTCGTCGACGTCGCGGGTCTCGTCCCCGGCGCCCACGAGGGCCGCGGTCTCGGCAACCAGTTCCTCACCGACCTGAACGAGACGGACGTCCTCGTCCACGTCGTCGACTTCTCCGGCACGACCGACATCGAGGGCGAGGCGACCGAGGGTCACGACCCCCGCGAGGACATCGACTTCCTCGAAGCGGAACTCGACGCATGGTACCTCGACATCCTCGAGAAGGGTGTCGAGCGCTACGAGACCCAGCACGTGGCGGACGTCGACCCCGAGGACGTCCTCGGCGAACAGCTCTCGGCGTTCGGCATCAAACCCGCCGAGATCAAACAGGTCGTCCTCTCGCTCGGCCTGGCGGTCACACCCACGGAGTGGGACGCCGACGAGAAGGAGGAACTCGCCCGCGAGATCCGCAAGCGCACGAAGCCGATGGTCGTGGCGGCGAACAAGATGGACACGCCCGCCGCCCAGGAGAACTGGGACGAGATCACGTCGGACCCCGACTACGACCACCTGGAGTTCGTCCCGGTCTCCGCGCACGCGGAGAAGGCACTGAAGAACGCCAAAGAGCAGGACGCCGTCGACTACACGCCCGGCGACGACGACTTCGAGATCACGGCGGACCTCCCCGCCGAGAAGGAGCAGGGACTCGAACAGATCCGCGAGTTCGTCACCGAGTTCGACGGCACGGGCGTCCAGAAGGCCCTCGAAGCCGCCACGTTCGACGTCCTCGGGCTGAAGGCCGTCTTCCCCGGCACGGCCTCCGGCGACTGGACGAAGGGACCGTTCCGCGACTGCTTCCTCCTCCCCGAGGACGCGACCGCGGAGGACTTCGCTTACCACCTCCACTCGGACATCGGCGACGGTTTCCTCCACGGGATCGACTGTCGCGACGAGCGACAGGTCGGCTCCGATACGGTCCTCGATCACCGCGACGTCGTCGAAGTCGTCTCGACGAACCAGTAGACCCGCGATTCAGTCGAGGTACTCTTCTCTGAAGTAGACGCCCGCGTAGCCGCCGATGGCGCTCAGTGCGACGGTGTAGACGAAGACGCCCGCGAAGACGGCGAAGAAGAGGACGCTCGCGACCGCGCCGACCTCGACGCCGAAGAAGAAGAGTCCCACGACGACGAACCCGAAGAAGGCGAGCGGGACGGTCGCGAGTGCGCCCGAGATAGCGCCGACGCGGATGCCGTCGCTCCGGCCGCGATTCTGTAGGTAGCCCGCGAGCGCCCCGCCGAGCACCGGCGACACCGGGAGGAACGCGAGGACTACTGTAGCGACTGCACCGAGCACCGCGTTGACGAACGTGTCTCCTTCACCCATGTCCAGAGGTGGGTCGGGAATCAGGAAAGCCCTGTCGGAGACGACAGTACGCCTTTCACCGATCGGGTCGTCGGTGCGCGCATGGCCGACACCGACGCCGATCACCCACGAATTCTCGTCCCGCACCACGTCCGGGACAGCGCCGCCCGCACGCTCGACGCCGAGTTGACCGACCGCCTCGGCGAAGACGTCGTCGTGACGACCGACACGCCCGCCGAGACGGTGGCGGCGGCCGAAGACGCCGCGGTCGTCGTCGCCGACCACTACGACGCCGACCTGTTCGACGCCGCACCGGACCTCCGGTGGGTGCAGGCCGTCAGCGCCGGCGTCGACGACTACGACCTCGACGCGCTCCGCGAACGCGACGTCGTCCTCACGAACGCCTCCGGCGTCCACGCCGAACCCATCGCCGAACAGGTGCTCGGCTCCCTCCTCACGTTCGCCCGGAACATCCACACGGGCATCCAGCAGCAAGAGGAGGGCGTCTGGGAGGCGTACGGTGGTCACGAACTCCGGGACGCGACCGTCGGCGTCGTGGGGTTGGGTGCCATCGGCGGGCGCGTCGCCGAGCACTGCGACGCACTCGGCGTCGAGGTAATCGGGACGAAACGCGACCCCAGCACCGCCCCCGACGCCGTCGACGAGGTGTACGGCCCGGACGACCTCGACGCGATGCTCGCGCGCTCGGACTACCTCGTGCTCGCCTGCCCCCTCACCGAGGAGACTCGCGGTCTCGTCGGACGGGAGGAACTCGAGGTCCTCCCCGAGCAGGCCGTGCTCGTGAACGTCGCGCGCGGCGAAATCGTCGACCAGGACGCCCTCGTGGAGGCGCTCCAGAACCGCCGTATCCGCGGGGCCGCCCTCGACGTCTTCGAGGAGGAACCACTCCCTCAGACCTCCCCGCTGTGGGACCTCTCGCGCGCCGTCGTCACGCCCCACATGGCCGGGAGCACCCCACACTACTACGAGCGAGTCGCCGCCATCGTCGCCCGGAACTACGAGCGCTTTCGCGAGGGGGCCCTCGACGACTTCGAGAACCGCGTCGTCTGAATCACTTATGTACTCCCTCGGGGTACATAAGGGACCCATCCGCACCTTCATGGTCCGTGGCGGCCATCCTCTGCCTATCGAATGACCCACGACGTGCTCGACCGCGCGGCGGACGACCGGGTACAGATTCTCGACCCCGACGGGGAGGTCGTCGCACCGGACCTCCTCCCGGACCTCGACGACGAGACGCTCGTCTCGATGTACCGCGACATGCGCTTCTCCCGGCGCTTCGACGAACGGGCCATCAGCCTCCAACGACAGGGCCGGATGGGGACGTACTCCTCGCTGGCCGGTCAGGAGGGGTCACAGATCGGCTCGACGTACGCGCTCGGCGAGGAGGACGCCATCGTCTACCAGTACCGCGAGCACGGGGCCGTCGTCGCTCGCGGCTTTCCCTGGGAGTACCTCCTCTACTGGATGGGCCACGAGGCGGGGAACGCCGCGCTCGCGGACGTGAACGTCTTCCCACTGAACATCACCATCGCCGACCAACTCCCCCACGCCGTCGGGTGGGCGTGGGCCGCGAAACTGCGCGGCGACGACAACGTCACCGTCTGTCACTTCGGCGACGGCGCCACCTCGGAGGGGGACTTCCACGAGGCGCTCAACTTCGCGGGCGTCTTCGATACGCCCAACGTCTTCGTCTGTAACAACAACCAGTGGGCGATTTCGACGCCGCGCGAGCGCCAGACGGCGAGTGCGACCTTCGCGCAGAAGGCCGACGCCTACGGATTCGCGGGCGTCCAGGTCGACGGGATGGACCCGCTCGCCACCTACGTCGTGACGAAGGCGGCCCGCGAGAAAGCTCTCGACCCCGACGAGGACGCGGGCGAACTGCGGCCGACACTCGTCGAGACCGTCCAGTACCGCTACGGCGCCCACACGACCGCCGACGACCCCACACGCTACCGGACGGAGTCCGAAGTCGAGGAGTGGAGCGAGAAGGACCCACTCGACCGCTTCGAGACGTTCCTCCGCGGACGCGGACTCCTCGACGACGACCTGCTCGAAGAGATGGACGCGGAGATCGAGGCGACGCTCACCGAGGCGGTCGAGCGGGCCGAAGCCTTCGAGCGCGACCCGGAGGGCCACTTCGACCACGTCTACGCCGAGCGACCGGCCCGACTCGACGACCAGCGCGCGGAGTTGACCCGGCTACGCGAGGAACACGGCGACGAGGCGCTGCTCGAAGAAGACCTCCAGGAGTAGCGCGACCGAAAGAGAGGGACGGGGGTCGGGTCTCGTCGTTACTCGCCCGTCTCCTCGCCGTCTTCACCGAAGAGGCGAGCGCGGAGTCGCTCGAGTCCGCCGGCGGCGCCGTTCTCGAAGAAGAGGACGGCCAACAGGAGGATGAAGCCGAAGACGAGTTGCCAGTGGGCTTCCAGCGCGGGCACCTGGCTGATGAACCAGCGCAGCACCTCGTAGAGGAACGAGCCAGCGAGCGGGCCGAGGAACGAGTACGGCCCGCCGATGACCGTCATGATGACGGGTTCCGCCGAGAACGACCAGTAGGCGAGTCCGGGACTGACGTTGCTGAGGAGCGGTGCGTACAGCGCCCCCATCAGCCCGGAGAACGCCCCGCTGATGACGAAGGTCGCCCACGAGTGCCGGGTGACGTCGATACCGAGCGCCCGTGCCCGTTCGGGGTTCTCGCGGATGGCTGTGCAGACCTCCCCGAAGGGCGAGCGGGTAATCCGCCAGATGGTGTACATCGCCCCGGCGAAGAAGAGCAGCACGATGAAGTAGAACGTGTTGTAGCTCGTGATGTTCATCAACTGGAACGAGAACCCGAAGAGGTCGACCTGCCCCGTCGCCGAGTAGGGGATCGTCAGCCCGTCCGAGCCGTTCGTCGCCAGCAGCCCACCGAGTCCGAGGAGTTCGCCGACCTGACCGCTGATGTCCTGGTTGATGACGACGTAGATCGCCATGCTGAACGACAGCGTGATCATCGCGAAGTAGATCTCCTCGAGTTTGACGCTGAGGTAGCCGACCAGGACGGCGAGCACCGTTGCGAGGACGACGCCGGTGACGATCGCACCGGCGAACGTCATCAGGACGGACACGCCGCCGAACAGTTGGTCGAACCCGAGTGCGGGGCCGATGGTCCGGAAGAACTTCGCCGCCGCGTAGGCCGAGACGGCGACGAACATCGCGTGACCGAACGAGAGCAGCCCAGTGTAGCCGTAGAGGAGGTTGAACGCCGTCGCGAAGATGGCGAACAACAACACCTCGATGAGGACGGCCGTCTTGACTGGTCCCAGCAGGAAGGGTGCCACGAGCAGCAGGGCTGCGAGGACGACACCGGAGGTGAATCGGGACTGCTCGTCGCCGAGGAACCGTTGACGTAACGCGTGTATCATGTAGTTCGAGAGGGGGTGAGAAGCTTAGACTCCGGGCGGGAGGCCGCTCCCGGAGAGGAGTTCCTTCGCCGTCGCGCGGTCGAGTGAGTAGGCGTAGGCCGGGTCGAGTCCGACGCCGTCGTAGGGGACGCCCGGTCCGGGGCCGTCGTTCCCGTCGGCGTCGCTCCGGGCGGTCTTCCCGATACTGGTCGGGGCGCTCGCCTGGTGGGTGTCGGCGTCCATCGTCCACGTCCCGCGGGGGCCGGTGTACTCCGCGCCTTCGAGTCCGCTGATGATGTCCGACGGCGAGGTAGACTCGTTCTTCTCCATCGCCCGCTTGAGGAGCCAGAGCGCGGACGTCGTACTCGGCCCGGTGAACGAGGGGATGTTGATGGTGCTCGAGTCGTCTTTGTACTCGTTCCAGTAGTCCTGCAGGAACTTCCGGTTCTCCTCGTTGTCGAAGGAAGAGTGCCAGTACCACGAGGAGTAGTGGTACCCCTCGGGCATGCTGTTACCCAGCGACTCGAACACCGTCGGGTCGGCGCCCAGCGTGTCGAAGACGTCGACGGCCTGGTCGAAGAGGCCCTGCGACGCTGCCTGCTGGGCGAACGTGACGGAGTCGCCGGCCCAGAAGGAGGTGACGACGAGGTCCGGGTTCGCGTTCATCACCGAGTTGATCTGTGGGGTCATGTCGCTCGCGCCGAGTTGCGGGAACTCCGAGGCGACGTACTCGTAGTCGGCTCCGAGACCGTCGGAGAAGGCCTTGAAGTACTCCCAACACTGGTGACCGTAGGCGTAGTCCGGCCCGATAGTCGCGACGCGCTCGATGCCGTCGAGTTTGTCGTGGGCCAGTTTCGCCATCCCGTAGGTGTTGATCGTCGTGTTCGCCGTCGTCCGGAAGATGTTCTTCTTGAACGCGGCCTTCCCCCCTTCGTCCTGGTAGAAGTTGCCGTACTTCTCCGTGTTCGGCTCCGTAATGTACGGCGTGCCGATGTCCGTGAGGACGAGCGGGACACCGAGTTGCTCGACTGTCGGGGCGGTCCCGAGCGTCACGCCGGACGACGTGAGTCCGATCATCGCGTCGACGCCCTCCGACTGGACGAGGTCCTTGAAGTGCTGGTTCGCCTTACTGGTGCTCCCCGCGTGGTCGCGGGTGAGGAGTTCGACGTCGCGGCCCATGATGCCGCCCGCGTCGTTGATCTGTTTGACGCCGAGTTTCGCCCCCGCGACGGACGCCTGTCCGAGTGCCTCCGCGATACCGGAGAGCATGTAGACGGCGCCGATCTTGATCGGCCCGCCGCTGCCCCCACCACCGCCGAGCGCGCTACAGCCGGCGAGTCCCGCCAAACCGGTCGCACCGGTCGCGCCGAGGAACGTCCGTCGGTCGAGGTACTTCCTCGTGTGGTCGACGAGGTCGCGCCGGTCGTGTTGATTGCTGTCTCTTGCCATGGAGCCCACTACCAATAGGAAGAATGTTCGTTATATATCTTCCCCTGAAAACGTTAGACGGCTGAACGGTTACCGTCGAAACGTTTAATCGTACTGTTTGTAAGTAGTGGGTATGGTAAGCATTGGCTTGCTCTTCGACCAAATCATCACTGGCCTCAGTATCGGGGCGCAGTTGTTCCTCGTGGCTGTCGGGTTGAGCCTCATCTTCGGGGTCCTCGAGGTGCTCAACTTCACTCACGGCGTGCTGTACATGATCGGCGCGTACACTGGTGTCACGATAGTCGAGAGCGCCTACGGCGGGTTCTGGGTCGGTGTCGTGGCGGCGGCGGTCGTCGTCGGACTCCTCGGTATCGTCATCGAGGCTGGCCTCATCCGTCGGATCTACCACCGTGAGGAACTCGACCAACTGCTGTTGACCTTCGCGCTGGTGTTGATACTGACCGACCTCACACGAACCGTCTTCGGGTCCGGCGCGTACGTCATCGACCCGCCGGCGCTGTTCAGCGGGACCATCCAACTCGCGGAGAGTCTCTCGATCACCTCCTACCGTGCGTTCATCGTCGCGGTCTCGGTCGCCGTCCTCGGTGGCCTCTACTTCGTCCTCCGGACGACGAACGTCGGCCGACTGGTACGGGCGACGTCGAGCGACCGCGACATGGCCCTGCTGCTCGGCATCGACGTGCCGAAACTGTACACCGGCGTCTTCTTCGTCGGGAGCGCGCTCGCGGGGATCGGCGGGGCGCTCGCGGCGCCGCTCGGGGCCGTCACCCCGTCGATGGGGAACCAGGTCATCATCAACGCGTTCGTCGTCGTGGTCATCGGCGGCCTCGGGTCGTTCTCCGGGGCGTTCGTCGGCGCGTACGCCATCGGCCTCCTCATCGCACTCGGGAGCATGGTCGTCTCTGGGGCCGGCCAACTGTTCCCGTTCCTGGCGATGATCGCGGTGCTCGTGTTCAAACCGGAGGGACTGTTCAACCCCGAGGAGGGGGGTGCCTGAGATGACGACGGTACTCGAAACCGAGGACTTGCGCCGCGAGTTCGGCGCCCTTTTGGCCGTCGACGACGTCTCCGTCCAGATCGACGACGAGGAGATCACCAGCATCATCGGGCCGAACGGTGCCGGGAAGACGACGTTCTACAACATGTTGTCGGGGACGCTGAAGCCCACCTCGGGCGAGGTCCGCATCCGGCCTCGAGCGGACGCCGACGCCGAGCGAACCGACGGCGGACTCGTCACCGTCACCGGGATGGAACCCCACGACATCAACCAACTCGGTCTCTCGCGGGCGTACCAGATCAACAACGTCTTCGACGGACTGACCGTCCTCGAGAACGTCCGCATCGCGCGGATCAGCCGAGGCGACCGGAAGTTCGACCTGCGGTCGGTCGCCGCCGACGACGACGCGCTCAACGAGGAGGCACGTCGGATCCTCGAACTCACCAACCTCCAGGACGCCGCACACACGAAGTGCGCCGAACTCTCGCACGGCGACGTCCGGAAGGTGGAGATCGCACTCGCGTTGGGCACCGACCCCTCGGTCGTCCTCCTCGACGAACCGACGGCCGGGATGAACGCGACGGAGACCCGGCGGATGGTCGACCTCATCGAGGACCTCGACGAGCAGACCGACACGACGTTCGTCCTGACCGAACACGACATGGAGGTGGTCCTCGGGATCTCCGATCGCATCCTCGTGTTGAACAACGGCGAACTCATCGCCAGTGGCTCGCCGGACGAAGTGATGGCGGACGAGACCGTCCGCGAAGCGTACCTCGGGAAAGGTGAGAACGAATGAGCCTCCTCGAACTCGACGGCGTCGACGCGTACTACGAGAACAGCCACGTCCTCTTCGACCTCGACATGACGGTCGAGGAGAACGAGATCATCGCACTCCTCGGGCGCAACGGCGCCGGGAAGACGACGACGCTCCGGAGCATCGTCGGGTCGACGGTCACGCGACGCGAAGGGGAAATCACCTTCCGCGGCGAGGATATCTCCTCGCGCTCCGCGAACCAGATTAGCCGGAAGGGTATCAAACTCGTCCCCGAGGGGCGGCGCGTCTTCCCGACACTGACGGTCCACGAGAACCTCCAGGTGGCGGCCGAGACGGCCGTCGATCCCCGGCCGGTCGAGGAGATGTACGACATCTTCCCGGTGCTCGACGACCTCCGGGGGAACAACGGGCAGAACCTCAGCGGCGGTGAACAGCAGATGCTCTCGGTGGCGCGGGCGCTCGTCCAGCGACCGGACCTCCTCCTGCTCGACGAACCGACCGAGGGCCTGGCCCCCGTCATCGTCGACGACCTGCTCGAGGTCCTCCGGAACGTCGTCGAGGAAGACGTCACCGTCATCATCACCGAACAGAACGTCGACTTCGTGCTCGAACTCTCGGAGCGCGCCTACATCATCGACAAGGGCGCGAACGCCTGGGACGGGACGACCGAAGAACTGGAGAACCGCGAGGAACTCCTCGACGAGTACCTCTCGGTTTCGACGGCCGACGAGGCCGCCGACTGACCGTCGACTGCCTTACTCGTCGGCGCGCGGGAAGTTCCCGATGGTCTCCTCGCGGAACGCCTCCTCGTCGAACTCGTAGTCGTCGCCGAGGAACTCGATCAGTTGGCGGGTGTCACGCATGGCGTTCTTCAGGCACGTCGACGCACCCGGCGAGGGCGTGATGTTGAAGATGATGTCGTCGCCGACGAGTTTCGCCTCGCCCATGTCGAGGGACTTCGTCGAGGTATCGACGATCTGCGGGCGGACGCCACCGTAGCCCTTCGCCCGCGAGATATCGTCGACGTCGGCGCTCGGGACGACCTTCTGCACGTGCGGCAGGAAGGCCCGTCGGCCGACCTCGGGGATGTCGTAGACGAGGTTCTTGAGCACGTAGGGCAGGAGGATGCGGTCGGCGAGGATGTTGGCGTAGCTGAGGAACGAGGCGACGTTCAGCCCGAACACGTCGAGGAAGTCGCTCACGGTAGAGATCCGGCCGCGCTCCAGCGTCGGGACGAGTTTCGCGGTCGGGCCGAAGCGCGTGACCGTCGGGTCGTGGACGTCGGCGTCGCCGTGAACCGCGGCGAACGGGAGTTTCTTCATCTGGAGGGTGTACACCTTCCCGTTCAGGAAGTCGTCGGCGAGGAAGAAACTCCCCGCGACCGGGAGGAGTACGAGGTCCTCGCCGTAGCCGAGTTCCTTCGCGATCTGGAGGCTGTGCGACCCCGCCGCGACGACGGCGACGTCGCAGTCGAACGGCCCGTCGTCGGTGGAGACCGTGTAGCCGTCGGTGGTCTCCGTGATGTCCTCGACTTTGGTGCCGGTGAAGACGTCGACGTTGGTCTCCTCGCGGGCCTGCTCGACGAAGGACTTCGACGTCGCGCCGTAGTCGACGACGTAGCCGTCGGGCGTCTGGAGTGCGAGCAGGTCCTTCGAGGGGTCGCGATCCTCGACGACCTTCGGTTCGAGTTCCGCGATCTCGTCACGGTCGATGGGGCGGAGTTTCGGGAAGAGGTCGCCGAACCCCTCCTCGTGGTAGCGCTCTTCGAGTTTCTGGACCTCGTCGTCGCCGACGCCGAGAACCATCTTACTGCGCTTGGCGTGCATCTCGCGGTCGGGGTCGTGGTTCTCCAGGTAGCCCGCGAGGAGTTCCGCGCCCTCCTTGACCTCCTCTGCCTTCTCCAGGGTGTAGTTCGTCTCGATGTCCCCGAAGTGGAGCGTCTGGGAGTTGTTCGTGTGGTGGGAGTTGATCGCCGCGATCTCCTCTTCTTTCTCTACGAGTGCGATAGAGTCGACGTCGGTGAACTTCGCGGTCGTGTACAGTAACGACGCGCCACTGATTCCGCCCCCGACGATGACGAGGTCGTATTTTCCAGACATGAGTGTGGTAGTGAATCTATCTCAGCTACCACGCTCCAGCGGTTTAACTCATGTTTTATCGCCCGGAGAAACCTCGACAACTGCAGAACCGGCCTTCGACGACCGCGACAAGTCGGCCGCCGAGCGCGCTCACTCACTCCGCGCCGGGCGGTCGAGGTGGGCTTCGACCCGGTCGACTTTCTCCTCGACGGCGAGATCCGACTCCCGGAAGTGGTCGACCGTCAACTGGGTGTACGTCCGCGAGGCGTCGACGGCTTCGGTGGCGGCGCGGGCGGCCGCGAACACGGTCTCCAGGTCGTCGGCTTCGATCGTCGTCTCCATCGGGTGTGTCTCGTAGCGCACGTCGAAGTCGTCGAGGGCTTCGACGGCGGCGGCGATCTCGGCGTCGAAGTCGACGTCTGGGTCGTCGAGCGGTGCGACGGTCAGCGCGGCAGTGACGGTCATCGCACGGACGTCGTGACGACCGAGTAATAAATGAGGGTGGTCGAGGTACCGGTCAGTGTGAACCGCCGACGTACGCGTTCTCGCCGTCGGCGAGGTTCCCGAGTCGGTCGGTCGAACCGGCGTCGAACTGGGACTGGCACCGCGCGACCCAGGAGGCGTCAGTGTCGGGCGCGGTGGTCGACGTATCGGTCTCGGCGTCGGACGCAGTGGCGGTCGTGGACGGTCGGGCGGGCGGTGCGGTCGAGTCGTGCGTGGATGCGTGTGTGCTCACAGTCGGGCGGAGTCTGGGGCGCGTGCGGCGGGTGGTCGTACGGTTGTTCGAGTCGAGGAAGGAGTCAAGCGCGTACGCGTACGACCAGTTTCATCGTCTGCTTCCGGCTTCGACCCAGTTCTACATAATTGTTACTGTGGGTTGTGGGGTGCTCACTCACCGCGTCCGAGCGACGGGCAGTCTCCAGAAAGTGGGCCTCGGCACTCATAGGGCTCGTCGTCCGCCGGCTGCCGAGACCGGCTCGGCCCGGTGCCTTCGTCATCGGCCACCGCCGAGTAGGTGCCCGGGTCGAAAAACGGTGTCGCCACGCCCGTTGCGTTCTCGCCGCCCTCACCACGAGTCGAGTCGGTCGAGGACGGCGTCGAGTGCGTCCACGAGCGGGACGTCGTGCGGAACGACCAGCGGCCGATTCGCGTCCATCGCCGCCTCGACGTGGACTGGGTCGGCGGGGAGCGCGAGCGCCTCGGCGTCGTCTGTGAACGGACCGTCACCGGAGACCCCCTCGACCCCGAGGAACACGTCCGCGGCGTCGGCCATCTCGCGGTCTACCGGGGAGTCGCCCGCGGCGACGACGTACTCCCACGACCGGGTCTCGCGGAGGCGTTCGACCGCGGCGCGTTTCTCGACCACGGAGTAATCGCCGGTGAATCGGCCGTCCGCGACGCTGCACGTCGTCGCGGCCGTCCAGTCGGGTTCGCCGGTGAGTCGGGCCGCGTACGCGGCGGCGACGTGCTCGGGCACGTCGGTCACGAGGAACGGTTCGACGGTCCCGTCGTCGTCGAAGCGGGAGACGAATCGCTCGTCGACCGGGAGCCACTTCTCGGCCACGCGCTCTGCGGCCGCGTGGACCCTCTCTGGTCGTCGTCTACGGAGGAATCGGCCGTACGCGTCGAGGACGGTTCGCTGCATCTCGCGGTAGTCCGTGGATTCGGCGTCCGTGCTGCCTGTCCTGGCGTGTTGCGCCCGAACGAACCAGCGGAGGGCACGCGCGGCGGCGCCGTCGCCGAAGACGGACTGCACGGCGTCGAGGAGTCGAAACGCGAGCGAGAACGTCTGACGGGCACGCTCGCCCCCGCGGAACGTCGCGACCGCGCCGAGTGCCTCGCGGAGCGCGCGTCGGTCGTCGCCCGCGACGTCGAGGAGCGGGGAGAACTGGACGTACCCCATCGTCTCGACGAAGACCGACCCCTCCCGGTAGACGGTGCCGTCGACGTCCAGGCAGAGTCCGATCCGTCCGTCCATACGTGCGTCTCCCCCGCGGGGCGGAAAGCCGTTGCCGTCGACGCTGCGGACACGTACCGCTGTGCTGACCCATCTGAACGACGTAATTTATGTCGGGTCGACAACAGGGCTGCCGTCAGAACCTGTATCTTGGACTCTCCCCCCAGAGAACCCGTTTGAAGAGTTCGTCGCCACCACGATTTTCCGTGTCACACTACGAATGTCTGGTGCCTGTCAGAACTCGGCAGGTGACTCCCTCATGCCATCGCAAAAGGTTCTCACGCTCGCGACAGTGGCGATGCTGCTCGTCGGCGGCGTGGCCGGCGCCGCCGCGGTGACGACGTCGAGTGCACAGGACAGCGACCAGTTCGAACACATCGAGACGACGGACAACGGGGAAGACGACCTGAAACTCCCCGACGACTTCCGCGGAAAGATCACGGTCAAGTTCGACTACAAACGGACCGGTGACAAAGCGAAGTACAAGTACAAACTGAAGGTCTCTCACAAGAACGGCGAGACCGAGAAGTACAAGATCACGCCGACCGGGAACCTCTCCGACCAGGACCTCCCGTTCGGTGACTTCCTCGAGGGCGACGGGACGCTCGCCTTCGACGTCCACGAGGGCAACGACACGGCGTTCCCCGTCGCCAAGGACGCGCCCGGCAAGTACTCCGTCGAGTACACGGCGACCGACGGCAAGGTCGAGTTCAAGGCGACCTACACGTACGACGCCGGTGCGGCGAACAAGGACGTCCCCGGCTTCGACTTCAACGACGACACGCAGGACGAAGACGACTTCAACCCGACGAAAGAGGACGTCGTCGGCCAGTTCAAGACGAGTTACAAGTCGACCGACGACAAGACGAAACTGAACTTCGAGTACAAGGCGAAGAAGGAGAACGTCGACGAACTCCCCTTCGACATCGACCTCGACGACACGAGCAACGCCGACGACGGTGACCTCGCGGTCCCGGTGATGCCGCAGGTCGTCGGCGACTACAAGGTCGAGTACAAGACGACCGAGGAGAAGGTCGACTTCAAGGTGAGCTACAAGGTCAAACAGCACACGGTCGACTCCATCCCGGTCGACCTCAACCTCGACCCCGACGCCAACGACGACACCTGACGCGGTCGTTTCGTCACTCCGTACCCCTACCCATCCTCTTTCTGTTCGGGCCTACGAGGCCCGCCAGTTCTGCCGGCGACGGTAACGGTAATGGTCCCGACTCCCGTGCGTCCGACCATGACCGTCGCGCGCACCGTCGAGCTGGAGGGACACATCATCGACTCCGGCATCATGCAGCAGTGTTTCGAGACCGTCATGGAGATGGGCGGCAACTTCGACGTCGAGGAGTTCGACGTCGGCCGCCACAAGGACGCCGAGTCCTACGCCCGCCTCCGCATCGTGGCCGACGACGAGGAGACCCTCCAGTCCATCGTCCACGAACTCCACCAGATCGGTGTCAACCCTACCGAGCCGCAGGACGCCCAACTCGAACCCGCACCCGAAGACCAGGTCGTCCCCACGGGCTTCTACTCGACGACCAACCACCCGACGCAGATTCGCGTCGACGGCGAGTGGTGGGACGTCGAGGACATGGAGATGGACTGCGCCGTCGTCGTCGACCGGGAGACCGGCACCGCGACGACGAAGGTCCTCAACGCCATCGACGAGGACGACCTCGTGGTCGTCGGCGAGGCCGGCATCCGCGTCGACCCGCCCGAACGCCCGCGCGACGGCGGCGGTCCCTTCGGCTTCATGCAGGGCGGCGTCTCCGCCGAGCGCCCCTCCGAGTCGCTCATCGCCGAGGTCGCGGACGCGATGCAGGAGACCAAAGACGAGGGCGGGAAGATCCTCGCCGTCGCCGGCCCGGCGCTCATCCACTCGGGCGCGGGTGACGCCCTCGCCGCCCTCGTCCGCGAGGGGTACATCGACGGCCTCTCGGCGGGCAACGGCTTCGCCGTCCACGACGTCGAACGCGGGATGTACGGCACCTCCCTCGGCATGGACATCGAGACGCTCGAACACCCCCGCAAGGGCCACAAACACCACATCTACGCCATCAGCGAGGTCATCCGCTCGGGCAGCATCCCCGAGGCCATCGAGGATGGGAAGATCCAGGAGGGCGTGATGTACGAGTGCGTCCAGAACGACGTCGACTACGTGCTCGCGGGCTCTATCCGCGACGACGGCCCCCTGCCCGACACCATCTCGGACACGGTCGAGGCGCAGAACGCCATCCGCGAGCAGGCCCACGAGGCCGACATGGTCCTGATGATGTCCACCCTGCTGCACTCCGTCGCGGTGGGCAACTGTCTCCCCTCCACCACCAAGGTCGTCTGTGTCGACATCAACCCCGCCACCGTCACCCAACTGCTCGACCGCGGGAGCGCCCAGGCCATCGGGATGGTCACGGACATCGGGACGTTCGTGCCGACGCTCGCCGAGAACCTGCTCGGCGACGAGGCGGGCGAGGAGACCGGTATCTACGAGTGAGGATCAAAAGCGCGAGGGCACTCGTTCGACCGCGCGACCGAGGCGCCGGGCGACCCGGTCCCGCCAGGTAGCGAGTCCGTCGAGACCGACGACGAACGCGAGCGCGAACGCGAGAAGCGCGGTCAGGACACCGGTCGCGACCAGCAGTGCGTCGGTCCCCAGCGGCGGCGAGGCGAGACCGAGGAGCGCCGCGAGCGGCCACGGCGCGAGGAGGCACGCGGCGGTGAATAGACCGACCGTGGCCCGCCGGAGATTGATTGAGGTGGCGACGACCCCCGCGGGGAACCCGACGAGCGCGGCGACCCAGAGTGCGACGGTGAACCGCCGAATCGGCCCTAGAACGGGCACGCGTACGGTCACATCGACGATCGCGTAGAGAACGAGTTGGACCGGTGCTTGGAGGCCGACGGTGAAGCCGAACCCGAGCGCGAGCGCGCGGAACAGCCGCGAACCACCGCTCTCGTGTCCGACCGAGAACACGTTCGCAGTTCGTCGACGGCCAGGAAAGGTGTGTCGGCCGTACTCCGCTTCGCTACTCCGCTCCGTCGAGGCGGTCGCGCGCCGCCGCGACGACCAGCGGGAGCGTGATGGTCGCGTCGGCGTACACCGAGGCGTTCCGGGCGGCTTTCTCCAGTTTCCCCCACGAGCGGGCCTCGTCCAGCGTCGCGCCGGAGAGACCGCCGGTGTTCGGCGGGTCCATCGTGAGTTGGACGGCGTAGTCGTAGGCCTCGGGGACGACGAGCATCGTCTGGAGGACGTAGTTCTTCGGGACGCCGCCGCCGACGACCATCGCGCCGGCCTTCTCGGCCTCGAAGGCGAGGTCGGTGATGTGGGTCATGTCCCCCAGCGCGTCGAGCGCGAAGTCGGAGGTCTGGGAGTACATCCAGGCCTGCAGACCCAGCACCGAGTCCTGGATGGCGGGGACGTAGATCGGCACGTCGTTCTCGTAGGCGGCCGCCGCGATGCCGGCGTCTTCCTCGATTCCCTGTTCTTCGTTCACTTCGGCGTTCGCCTTCCCGAGCGCCTCGCTGAACTCCTGGATCGAGACGGTGCGTTCGACCTGCGGGAAGACGTGTTCGCGGAGGTGGGACTCGAACAGCGCGAAGTGCTCTTGGGGGAGGTAGACGTTGTAGATGCGGTCGACCTCCTCGTCGCGCAGTTGCTCGTCGAACTCCCGTTCGCTCATTCCCTCGGCGTGCTCTTGGCCGTGGTGATGCTTGCCGCCGACCGCCTCGATGGCGTCGTGGGTGAGGTTCGCGCCGGTCGTCACGAGCGCGTCGATGTGGCCGTCGCGAATCAGGTCGGCCACGACCTGACGCATCCCGGCTGGGACCATCGCGCCGGCGAGACCGAAGAAGTTGGTCACGTCGTCGTCGCCGAGCATCTCGGCGTAGATGTCGGCGGCCTCGTGGAGGTCCGCGGCACCGATTCCCGCGTGTCCGTACTCCTCGACGAGTTCGCCGACGGACATCCCCGCCCCGGCCTGCGTGTGGCCGATGGGGTCGTGGCTGAAGGCCTCGCGGTGGGGCATCTCGTGTCCGTCCTCGTCGTGGTCGTGACCCTCGTCGCTCATACACGAACGTGGGGGTGGCGGCGGTTTGAAGGGCCCGATTCGGCGTTCGCTGGACAATCAGGGTCAAAGTCGAAGAGGGTCGCCCACGTAGTAGGTACAATGACTCCACGCGAACAGGTCGCTTACCTGTTCGGGTCGTCCAACCGACCGACGCTGCTCCGTGCCCTCCACGAGGACCCACGCCGACCCTCGGAACTCACCACCGACTACGACGTCTCCCGTGCCACCGTCCAGCGGACGCTCGCGGGCTTCTGCGAGCGCGACTGGACTCGTCGCGACGGCCACACCTACCGGACGACGCTGGCCGGCGACCTCGTCCTGGAACGCTACGACGACCTCCTCGACGCCGCCCACCTCGTCGACAGCACCGGCGACCTCCTCCAGACGCTCGGTGCGAGCGCACGCGGCCTCTCGACCGAGATGCTCGCCGACGCGACCGTCGTGACCGCGGAGTCGAATCGCCCTCACGCGCCCTTCGAGTTCTACCGCGACTACCTCCTCGACGTCGACGTCGACCACTGTCTGTCGGTCGTGCCGGTCACCAACGACTTCTACGGCGAGGCCCACCAGTCGCTCGCGGAGCGGGGTGTCGACGCGTCCGTCGTCGTCGACGGGGCCGCCCTCGACGCGGCCGGCCGGGACCACCCGGCGGTCGCCCCGGCCCACGAGACGAGCGGGTTCGACCTGTCCGTCGTCGAGGAGTGCCCGCCGTTCGGTCTCACCGTCGCCGGCGAGCACGTCCTCCTCGGGGCGTTCGACGACAGCGGACACGCCCAGGCGTACCTCGTCGGGCGGAACGAATCCCTCCGCGACTGGGGCGAGGAGCGCTACGAGACCCTGGCCTCGCGGGCGACACCACTCGAGGCTGCCGACGACTGAGGGGACGGAACCGACCGGACCCCTCCGCCCGGTGGCTGTTGCACACCGTGCGACGTCACTCGGGGGGTGCCTATATCCGGCCGACTCACGTCGGTTAGTACGGGTCGCCGGCGTCGCGACGGTCTCCACTCCGTCGCTACGCTCTGGGCGACTCCGTCGCTACCTCGAGCGATTCTCTGGGGGGAGTCTGAGGTGGCGTCGATTGGGGGAGTATACGTCGTCCGGCCCGAGCGCCTGTCCTCGTCCCGCGAGGGTGGCGTCGGCCGCGGACGGCGTTTTCTGGCGATTCAGAGACCAGTCGGGTGCTCGACGTACGTCGTCTCCAGGCCCCACTCGTCGGCGAGCGCCTGCAGCGAGCGGACGCCGAACGTCTCGGTCGCGTAGTGTCCGGCGAGGAATACGTTGATACCCGCCTCCTTCGCTTCGTGGTACACTTTCTGTTTCCCCTCGCCGGTGACGAGTGCGTCCGCGCCGGCGTCGACCGCCTCGTCTAGCCAGTCGCTCCCGCTCCCGGTCAGGACGGCGACGTCCTCGACCGTGTCGGGACCGAAGTCGAGGACCTGGACGAACTCGCCGTCGTGTTCGAGTTCCGTCTCCAGCAGGTCGGCGAGTTCGTCGACCGAGAAGGGGTCGACCGCCCGACCAATCGTCCCGACGTGTTCCGGTCCCACCTCCCCGAACGGCGAGCGGTCCACGAGGTCGAGGACGTCCGCGACGCCGGCGGCGTTGCCCAACTCCTGGTGGCCGTCGAGCGGGAGGTGTGAGACGTAGAGTGCGAGGTCGTTCTCGACGAGCGGTTCGATACGGCCGTACTCGCGGCCGGTCACGCGGTCGAGTCCGCCCCAGACGAGACCGTGGTGGGTGACGAGGACGTCCGCGCCGGCCTCCGCCGCGGCCTCGATGGTCTCGGCGGCGGCGTCGACGGCGAAGGCGACGTGTTCGACGTCCCCGTCCGGCGGGCCGACCTGCAATCCGTTGGCGCTGGCGTCGACGTCGGCGTAGTCCGCGGTTCGGAGTTCGTCGTCGTAGCGGTCGACGAGTTCACTGAGTCGCATGGTCGGCCCGTCGGCCGGGAGGGGCATAAGTTCACGTAGGAGCGCGCGACCAGAGGAGTCGATGCGCTGAGAACGGCCGGCGGCGTCGCGCGGGAGCGCGGGGCAGCGCCGTCGGCAGGGAGTGCCCCGCCTGTTCGCTATTCCCGCCGAAGGACGATACTCAGGGCGCCGACGACGACCAGCGTAGTGAGCGCGATTGTTCGGGCTACGGGATCCCAGCCACCGGTCCCGGCGACACGCTGAACCACGTAGAACTGTCCGTCGTGCTCGACGACGCGCCCGGTCGAGTCGTCGGGGAGTGGGTCGTGTGTCGTCGCGCTCCCCTCGCGGACCGCTCGCCGGACGGCGTCGGCGAGTAGAGGAGAAGAAACCGGCGCCGAGAGGTCCGAGAGTGCCTGTTGGACGGTGACTGGTGCGAGCCGGACGACTTCTCCCTGGTCCGTGTCGTTCACCTCGACGCGGTGCAGTCGGGTCTCCAGCGGGGGCTCTCGCCACCCGTCCATCTCGACGCGGATGTAGCGGGCACGATGCAGGACGTGAACTGCGGCGACCGGGTCGGAACCATTCTGGAACGTCCGCGAGAGTGCGACGCAGGAGACCGTCGGATTGGCGACGTCGAGACACCCGATTCCACGGATCTCGTAGACTTCGGGCGGTACGTGGATCGAAGACCCATCCGGATTCAGCGCGACTCGCTCGTAGCGGTAGGTCGGCTCGCCGACGTGGAGGGCGCCGAACCACAGCGGCGAGAGCAAGAGCACGACCCCGAGGAGGACCCGTGCGTAAGTCACTCGTGACATGCGTGACACGGCCGGTACTCCCGAGCGCTCCGCCTTAGTTCTGCGCGTCGGCGTGCTCGGCGTGCGCGAAGACGAAGTCGCGGAGGAGTTTCCCGCCGAGCAACGCGGCCTGTCCGTCGTCGCGGTCGTTGACCTCCACGACGTCGAAGGCCACCGACTGCGGGGCGAGGTCGGCGACGAGCGATCGCAACTCACGCGAGGTGAGACCGCCGGGTTCGGGGGTCCCGGTCCCGGGTGCGAACGCGGGGTCGGCGGCGTCGACGTCGACGCTGCAGTACACCGAGCGCTCGCCGAAGTCCGGGTTCCAGTCGGCGGCCTCGTCGGGTTCGACGACGGTCACGTCCGCCTCGGCGGCCCGCTCCCACTCACTTCCGCTCCCGGAGCGGGCGCCGACGACGACGGCCTCGTCGGCCACGTCGAGGGCGTGTCGCGTCACCGTCGAGTGGCTGTAGGGGTCGCCGTCGTACGCCTCGCGGAGGTCGAGGTGGGCGTCGAGTGCGACGAACACGTCCGGGTCGACCGCTCGCACGGCGGCGACCGAGACGGTGTGCTCGCCGCCGACGAGTACGGGGACGGCGTCGTCGAGCAGGACGTCGGTCACGACGCCTTCGAGGTAGTCGAGGTAGTCGGGGGCGTCGTTCCACGCGCGGACGTCGCCGTGGTCGTGGACGCCGAGGTCGGAGAAACGAGCGTCGTAGCGGTGGTCGTAGTCTTCGAAGGTCCGGGAGAACTGTCGGACCCGGTCCGGACCGAATCGAGTGCCCGGTTGGAACGTGGTCGAGGCGTCCAGCGGCGCGCCGACGACCACGAAGTTGGCCACGTCGCGGTCGGTCGTCGCGCCGGGGAACGTCATTACTTCAGAATCTTGCGCTGGCCCTCGAACTCGAGGTACTCGATCTCGTCGTCGGGGGAGAGGTCCTCTTCCTCGGGAATCTCCATCGTGATGGTCTCGTAGGTCTCGAGGTCCATGACCTGCGCGACCGTCTCGCTCTCGATGCTGACGACCTGGCCCTGTTTGCGGTTGATGACCGGGACCCAGATCTTCGCGTCGACCGGCTGGCTGAGCGAGCGCTTCTTGCCGTCGAAGACGCCCTCGGCCTCGATGCGGGCCTTCGCGCTGCCGTGCTTGCCCGGCTTCGCCGTGCTGTAGGAGTTGATCTTACAGGCGGCGTCGTCGATCATCACGTAGTTGCCTTCCTGAAGGTCGCGAACTTCCTTCTGTTCCGTGGCCATGTTCCCGCTTTCACGATGTACGGGTATAAACGGTTTGAATCGCGTCTCCGGCAGGGAGGCGCCTTCGTCCCCCCGCGTTCAGTGTTCGGCGAGGAAGTCGTCGAGTCGTTCGAGTCCGTCCGCCAGTTCCTCGGTCGGGAGGCCGAAGCCGATGCGGAAGTAGCCGTCGAAGGCGTCGCCGAAACAGCCACCGGGCGCGAGGACGACCGATACCTCCTCGACGACCTGCCGGCAGAAGTCCCGCGACCCCTCGAAGCCCTCGGGCACGGTGACGAAGCCGTTGACGCCGACCGGGTCGTGCCAGTCGAGACCGTGCTCGTCGAGGAAGTCGGCGACGAGGTCGTGGTTCTGCCGAACGACCTCGCGGTTCGCGGGTACGATGGACTGCTGGTCGTCGATGGCCTGCTTCGCGACGTGCTGGTCGATCTTCCCGGCGGAGATAGTCGTGTAGTCCTTCCACCCCCACGCGGCGTCGACGACGGCTTCGGGGCCGGCGAGCCACCCGAATCGGAGACCCGCGAGACCGAAGGATTTGGTGACGCTCGACGTGCTGATGCCGTACTCTCCGAGGCTCGCGACCGGGTCGATGGGCTCCTCGGCGAGCAGGCGGTACACCTCGTCGCAGAGGAGGTAGGTGTCTCGCTCGGCACAGGCCTCGTAGAGGTCCTCGACTTCGCCCTGCGGGTGGTACTTCCCGGTCGGGTTGTTCGGGTTGTTGAGGACGACGACCTCGGTGTTCTCTTGCATCGCGTCGACCACCGCGTCGACGTCGAGGTCCCACTCCGGCGGTTCGAGTTCGACCCGGGTCACGTCCGCGATGGCCTCGGGGACGGCGTGGAGCGCCTGGTAAGTAGGGGTGACGACGACGGCGTGGTCGTCCTCGTCGAGGAGGGCGTGGAACGCGAGGTAGTTGGCCTCTTGGGCGCCACAGGTGAACAAAACCTCCTCGGCCGGCCGGTCGTAGCGGGCGCCGACCTCGGCGCGGAACTCGGGGTCGCCGTTCGTGGGGATGACGTAGCCGAGTTCGCCGACGTCGAGGTCGAAGCGCTCGGTCGAGAGGCTCCGGATACCGCTCTCGGCGAGCATCAGGTCGGCCTCGTGTTCGTACTCGGCGAACCAGCGCTCCAGTTCGAAGGGGGCGATGTCCATACCGGAGGGTCACCCCCGCGTCACCTAACGGTTCGGAAGCCGGCGCGGGCTACGTCTCACGCTCGCCCTCGTTTCCCGCCCGCTCGCGCTCCTGTAGGTTGTGGCGGGTGAACTGCGGCGTCGCTCGGACGCCCCGGCGCTTCCGGAACGAGCGGTAGAGCCACGCCGCGAAGAGGGCGGTCACACCGACGAGTGCGAGCGTCACCCGGAGCGCCTCGGGCCGAAGGACGAAGACGAGCGTCGCGGCGACCCCCGAGACACCGGTGAACAGCGCGAGGACGAGGCGGCGAGCGAGGGTGTCGACGACGTCCTCGTGGTCCTCGACGCCCACGCGGACGAAGAGGTCGTCACGGTTCGTCCGCTCCAGCGCGTCGTCGAGTTTCGGCGGGACGTCGACCAGCGCCTCGCCGGCGTCACCGAACTGCTCGCGCTTCTCGTCGACGAACTCGCGGACGCCGCGCTCGCGGTAGCCCTGCTCGGTGAGGTAGTCGGTGGCGACCGAAATGAAGTCGAAGTCGGAGTCGAGGGTGACACACACGCCCTCGACGACCGTCGCGACCCGGAGGACGAGCGCGAGGTTCGAGGGGAGACGCAGCGGGAACTCGTAGAGCGTGTCCTCGACCTTCCCGACGATCTGCTGGACGCGGTAAGTCTCGATGGACTCCCCGCGGGCGTCGCGGATGGCGAGTTCCATCACCTCGGCCATGGTCGCCCGGTCGGCGTCGGGGCTCAGTGTCCCCATCTCGACGAGCGCGTCGAGGATGCCGTCGATGTCCTGGTCGGCGACGGCGACGTAGAAGTCGACGATCTTCTCCTGGACGAACTCGTCGACCCGACCGCTCATCCCGAAGTCGTAGAAGACGATGGAGCCGTCGGCCTGCACCGCGAGGTTGCCCGGGTGGGGGTCGGCGTGGAAGACCCCGTCGTCGATAATCATTCGGAGGTAGGCGCGCTGGAGACGCTCTGCGACGGCCGAGCGGTCGACGTCCATCCGGTCGAGTTCCTCCGTCTCCGTAATCTTCGTGCCCGGGAGGTACTCCATCGTGAGGACGCGTTCGGTCGAACGCTCCTCGGCGACGGTCGGGATGCAGATCTTGGGGTCGTCCGCGAAGTTGGACTGAATCTCGGTGAGCATCCGCGCCTCCCGCTCGTAGTTCATCTCCTCGCGGATGGTCTTCGCGAACTCGTCGGCGAGGTTCGAGAGGGAGAACGCCCGGCCCTCGTCGACGAACTGGACCACGACGGGGAGCGTCCACCGGAGGACCCGGAGGTCCGCCTCGACGAGGGTCTCGACGCCCGGACGACGTACTTTCACGGCGACCGGTTCGCCCTCGTACTCGGCGCGGTACACCTGCCCGAGACTCGCGCCGCTGATGGGGTCGCGCTCGAAGTCGTCGAAGGCCTCGTCCACGGGGCCGAGTTCGTCCTCCAACACCTCGCGGGCACCCTCCCACTCGGCGGGCGGTACGCGGTCCTGGAGTTCCGAGAGGACGTCGACGTACTCCGGCGGGAGGACGTCCGGGCGCGTCGAGAGGAGTTGACCGAGTTTGATGAACGTCGGGCCGAGGGTCAACAGCGTGTCGAGTAGTCGCTTCGCCCGCCGTAGACGCATCTCCTCGGTGACGCGACGACTTCCACCGAAGAGGAGGAAGCGCCGCCGGTCGCGGAGGAAGGTCCAGACGAGCGGGAAGAACTGCCAGACGACGAGGACGAACCGGCGGTAGGCCCGGAGTGACGCCACCGTACTACGCCTCGACGGGGCCGTCGACCTCGATTTCGCTGCTCACGCCACGCCTCGAAAGCGTCCCCTCGTGAACGCCGCCCTCGATACGGGCCGACGCACCCTCCGCAGTGGTGTCCGGCGACAGGTGGAGGTCGGCGAGCGCGGCGCCGGGCGGGGCGCGGAGCGCCTCGTAGAGAAAACGCATGGACGGCCGTTCGGCGTCGTGGACGAAAAAGGCCGTGGGTCCGGCGAGTTCGGCGGCGAACAATTGAGATATACGCCCGACAACTGAGTTGTGGGTCGAATTTTCGCCCTATCGAGTCGATAACTGAGTTATCGACGGCGTTGTCGAGATATGGGGGCGAACAACTGAGATATCGGTTCGGCGTCGTCCCGGACCGGTGTGACAGCGGCCGGGCGATGCCGGGGGAGGGGTGCGACCGCAGGGGATACGCGTGTCGCGTCGCGCGGGCCAGGCGCCAGGGACGCCCAGCGCCTCGAACCCGTCGACTCCGGGTCAGCCGAGCTGCCCCGTGCCGACGCTCGGGAAACTCGCGTCGACTCCGAGGAGGGCCAGTGCCGCGAGGGCGAGTGTCGCCGCGGCCCAGGCGAGGAGCCCGATGCCGGCGGCGCGCGCCCACCCCACGGGGTAGCGCCAGCGGATGACGCCCACCCAGGCGGCGAGCGCCAGGACCGTGCCGATCAGGGGGACCGGTGCGAGGAGCGCCCACGCCGCCGCGCCCAGCAACGCGGTCAGGACCGCGTGGTCGTAGCCGAGCGGGCGAGCGAGGCGGTTCGCACCGACGGAGATGGCGGCCCCACCGACCAGCAACCCGACAGCGAAGCGGGTGAACTCGTCGATGGGGGCGCCGTGGGGAATCATGGATGCGTGTTCGTCACCACGTCACTACGCGGACGTCGTGGTCGTGGTGGTCGTGGTGTTCTCGGCCGTGGTCGTCGTGTTACCCGACGCGTCGTCGCTGGTGGTCGTCGGCTGCGGCGTCGTGGTGGTCGTCACGTTACCCGACTCGTTCGCGTGCTCGTCCTGGGCGACCGCCTGGTCGCCACCGAGGACGCCGCTCAGGGCCTCGCCGAGGTTGGCGATCTCACCGTCGAGGAACTTCTGGATGGTCTCGTGGACCTCGCTCACGTGGTCGGGGACCTGCGAGGGCATGTCCGTGGGCGGTCCGCGCTCGCCGTCGGAGGCGTTCGCGCTAGCGTTCCGGTTCGGCGAGTCGGACTCGTTCGCGGCGGAGTCGTTGCCGTGTGCCGCGGCGTCCGACTCACTGGCCTGTCCGTGGCCGGAGCCGGAACTGGCGGCGTGTTCGTTCGCGTGTGTGTCCGCGGGTGTCGAACCCGCGTTCCCGGCGCCGGGCATCGCGGCGGCGGCGCCGGCGGTCACGAGCAGTGCGGCCAGTGCGACGGCACCGATCTTTGTGAGCTTCATCGCATCCTCACCTACACGGCGGGAGGGTAATCAATGGGAAACTCCGTAGCCCTGGATTTCTGGGGTTTCAGCCCGATTAAGCCGGATTAAATCCGAGTTAATCGTCGCGAAGCGAGAGCGCGGACGGTCGCCGAGACGCTGGCCGTCTCCCGGACGCTTTTGCCCGCGCGCGTCCAACCGTCGGCCATGACTCACACCGGGGACCGTCACCACGCCGGGTTCAAGGAGCGGACGCGGGTGGCCGACGCCCGCGACGCCCTCCGCGACGCCGTAGACGCACACGGGCGGACCGAGCGCGCGCCGCTCACCGAAGCGGACGGCCGGACGCTCGCCGCGACGGTGACGGCCGAACGGAACGTCCCGCACTACGACCGCGCCGCGATGGACGGGTACGCCGTCCGCGCCGAGGACACGTTCGGCGCGAGCGACCGCTCGCCGGCCGTCCTCGACCGCTACGAGGCCGACGAAGACGCCACTGTCGGGCCAGGCGAGGCGGTCCGCGTCCACACGGGGAGCGCCCTGCCCGAGGGGGCCGACGCCGTCGTGATGATCGAACAGGTCGAGGAGGTCGGCCGCGAGGTCGAGGTGTTCACCGCGCTCGCCGAGGGGAAGAACGTCGGCGACGTCGGCGAGGACGTCGAGGCGGGCCAGCACCTCTACGACCCGGGCCACCGCCTGCGCCCCTCCGACCTCGGGATGCTCCGCTCGGTCGGCGTCGACGAGGTGGAAGTGTACCAGCCACCGGAAGTCGCGGTGATTCCGACCGGCGAGGAACTAGTCGAGGCCGGCGAGACGCCCGATCCGGGGGAGGTCGTCGAGACGAACGGCCTCACCGTCTCCCGGTTCGTCGAACGCTGGGGCGGCGAGGCGCGCTACCGCGACGTCGTCACCGACGACGAGGACAAACTCCGCGAGGCCCTCGAACGCGACCGGGACGCCGACGTCCTCGTGACGACCGGCGGTTCCTCCGTCGGCGAACGCGACCTCATCCCCGAGGTCGTCGACGAACTGGGCGAGGTGCTCGTCCACGGCGTCGCGCTCAAACCGGGTCACCCGGTCGCGCTCGGTGTCGTCGACGGGACGCCCGTCGTGATGCTCCCGGGCTACCCCGTCGCCTGCATCATCAACGCCGTCCAGTTCCTCCGGCCCGCGCTCAAGTGGGCCGGCGGGATGTCCGTCCCCGACTTCCCCTCGACCCAGGCGACGCTGACCCGGAAGATTCCGAGCGAACCCGGCGTCCGCACCTTCGCCCGCGTCCAGGTGAGCGAGGAGGAGGGCGAGACCGTCGCCGAACCGGTCCGCACGAGCGGGTCCGGCATCCTCTCCTCGGTCGCCCTCGCCGACGGGTGGGTGCAGGTACCCGAAGAGTCCGAAGGAATCGCCGAAGGGAAGACCGTCACCGTCGAGAAGTGGGAGGAACTACCATAGATGTCCGACAGGAAAGAATTCCGCGACCTCGTACCGCCCGCCGAAGCCCACCGAACCATCGACTCGCTGGACCTCGAACCCGACGCCGAGACGGTCCCGCTCGAAGACGCGCGGGGACGCGTCCTCGCCGAACGCGTCGACGCCGACGTCGACGTACCGGGGTTCGACCGCGCGTCGATGGACGGCTACGCCGTCCGCGCCCGCGACACGTTCGGGGCGGAGGAGACCGACCCCGCCGAACTGGAGAAAGTCGGCGAAGTCCACGCCGGCGCCGAACCCGACGTCGAGGTCGGCGAGGGCGAGTGCGCCGAAATCTCGACCGGGGCGGTCGTCCCCGACGGCGCGGACGCCGTGGTGATGGTCGAAGAGACCGACGAAACTGATGGTGTCGTGCAAATCCGGAAGGCCGTCGCGCCCGGCGACAACGTGATGTTCGCGGGCGCGGACGTCGCCGCCGGCCAGCGCGCGATCGGCCCCGGGACCCGTCTCACGCCCCGCGAAATCGGCCTGCTCTCCGCGCTCGGCGTCGAGACGGTGCCCGTCCGCGGGAAACCCACGGTCGGCATCATCTCCACCGGCGACGAACTCGTCCGGCCGGGCGAGTCGCTGAACCACGCTCGCGGCGAGATCTACGACGTCAACTCCTACACCATCGCCACCGCCGTCGAGGAGGCCGGTGGCGACCCCGAACTCTACCCGCACGCGGGCGACGACTACGAGGAAATGGAGAACCAACTCCGCCGCGCCGCCGAGGAGTGCGACCTGGTGCTCACCTCTGGGTCGACGTCCGCGAGCGCGGTGGACGTCATCTACCGCGTCATCGAGGACACGGGCGAACTCCTGCTCCACGGCGTCGCCGTCAAGCCCGGGAAACCGATGCTCGTCGGGCGGGTGGGACAGAGCGCCTACGTCGGCTTGCCGGGCTACCCGGTCTCCGCGCTCACCATCTTCCGAACGTTCGTCGCGCCGGCCATCCGCGAGGCCGCGGGTCTCCCCGAACCCCGGACCGCGACGGTCACGGGCGAGATGGCCGTCCGCGAGCGATACAGCGAGGGTCGCACCCGCCTGATGCCCGCCGGCCTCGTCGAGGACGAAGCGGGGCGAACGCTCGTCTACCCCGTGGACAAGGGGAGCGGTGCGACCACCTCGCTCGTCGAGGCCGACGGTGTCGTCGAGGTCGGCCCGGACACCGAGTACCTCGCCGCCGGCGAGGAGGTAGAGGTCCAACTCTTCTCGCCGGACGTCCGGCCGCCGCGCGTCCTCGGCGTCGGCGAGGACGACCCCGCGCTCTCGCGCGTCCTCGACCGGGTGCAGAACCCGCGATACCTACCGTTCGGCACGCGTGAGGGTCTTCGCCGTCTGCGCGACGGCGTTCCAGACGTCGCGGTCGCCGCTGGCCCCCTGGAGCGCGACGTCGACTCCGTCGAACTCGGCGCGTGGACCCGCGAGTGGGGTCTCGTCGTCCCGGAGGGCAACCCCGAAGGAATCGACGGTCTCGCGACCCTCGTCGACCGCGACCTCCGGTTCGTCAACCGCGGAACGGCCTCCGGGATGCGCCGGTCGCTCGACGCCGCACTCGACGTCCTCGCCGACGAACGCGAGGCGACCCGCCGCGACCTCGAAGGTGAGATCGACGGCTACGGCCTGACCGTCAAGGCCCACGAGAGTCCCGCGCGGAAGGTGCTCGCGGGCGACGCGGACGCCGGTCTCGGACTCCGGGCGACCGCCGAGAAACTCGGTCTCGGTTTCGTCCCCGTGGGCGAGGAGACGGTCCGCGTGCTCGCGAACCCCGAGCGCATGGAGAAAGCGGGCGTCGCGGACCTCGACGCCGCGCTGGCCGACGTCGACGAGATTCTGGCAGAACTCCCGGGCTACGGCGACGGCGCGGAGTAACGTCGTCCGCCGTCAGTCGCTCGCCGCGTCGCGGCCGTCCGTCGACCCCTCGTTCCCGAGGTCGTCGAACGAGGAGAGGCGGTAGTCGCCGAGGACGCACTGTCCGCGGCGGTGTGGGTCGTGGCGTTCGACGTGGATGGAGTCGATACCGGCGTTGTGGGCCGCGCCGACGTCGTTCGGGCCGTCACCGGCGTAGACGCCGACCTCGGCGTCCGCGTCGACGCCCACCGAGTCCATCGCGAGGTGGAGCGGCGCGGGGTCGGGCTTGTAGCCGACGTCGCGGTCACAACAGACCACGACGTCGAACCAGTCGCGGATGTCGAGGTGGTCCATCACGGGTTCGGCGAGGAACTCCGCGCAGTGAGTGACGAGTCCGACGGGCGTATCGAGGTCCGCGACGAAGTCGGCGTCGTCGTAGAGGTAGGTCGCCTCCGCGCGGGCGGCGGGGTCCTCGACCGCGTGGAAGGCGTCCCAGAACGCCTCTGGGTCGTACCCCCACGAGCGCAGTTGGTCGTCGCGGGAACCGCCGAGTCCGTGCCAGAGTACTTCCGCCCGGTAGTCGGAGAACTCGTCGCCGAGGCGCTCGCCGACCCGGTCGAACACCTCGCGGGTGTAGGACCACTCGGTGTCGACGAGGGTGCCGTCGAGATCCAGCAGCCAGAAGTCGTACGCCGAGGTCGCCGGCGCGGCGGACGCGGGCGTGGCCGTCGGCGTGGAGGGGGTAACGGGACGCATAGAGACAGAGGTACGCCGTTTTCCGCTAAGTGTTTTGCCCCTCAGTCGCGCAACTCCACGGAACTCCCGAGGTACTTGTTCAACACCTCGGTCGTCGAGTCGGCCTTGAACAGGTCGAGGTTCTCGGCGATCTCCTCCTGGAGGGCCTCGTAGTAGGCCTCGTCGGCGTCGAGGGAGCGGTAGTCGACCGCGAGGACCGTCACGTCGAGGGCGTCTTCCGCGAGTTGTCGGAAGTAGGCCTCGTCGGCGAGTTCGCCCCGCCAGAGGTTGTCCCGGAAGAAGAGCCACCCCTCCTCGCCGGGGTCGTCGGCGGGTCGGGTGAGGCGGGTCTCGAACTCGTCGGGGTCGAGTTCGACGTCCGTGCTGGGTTCGAGGCGGAACCGGACGGTGAAGACGTAGCGGGCGTCCATCGGTTCACCGGAGTGCGTTACACTCGCGGGCCATCTCGACGTCCTTGTCGGTGATTCCCCCCTCCTCGTGGCTGGTGAAGCGGACCTCGACCTCGTCGTAGCGGATGCGAATCTCGGGGTGGTGGAACTCGTCGTCGGCGAGTTCGCCGACCTCGCTGGCGAACGCGACGCCCGTGAGGTAGTCGTCGAACTCGTACGTCCGGACGATTTCCTCGCCCTCGCGCTCCCAGCCCTCGGGTAACTGTTCGTCGATCTCCTCGTCGGACAGGAGTTCGGCCATGTGTCGGGATGCTCACGGCGGACACATAATCGTACTCCCCGACTCTGGGAGGTCGGGAGAAAACGCAGTCTCAGTCGTCGTCGCTCTCGGTCTCGCCCTCGGCCGTCGCGGGCGACCCGGTCTCCGCCCCGCCGAACGGCATCTCGCCGTCGAAGTCCGGGTCGAAGAGGTCGAGTGCGGTGGCGATGGTGGTCCAGTCGTCGTTCTGGGCGGCGTCGCGCAGACTCCGCGTGGGGGCGGCGAGCAACTGCGAGACGAGTGCGTCGGCGAGCGACTCGACCGCCTCGCGTTGTTCCTCGGTGAGGTCGCCGCGGGCTTCGAGTTTCGACATCGCAGTGGAGAGTTCGCGCTGTTTGACGCGGTCGGCGCTCTCGTACATGGAGGCGATGACCTCGTCGGCGCGCTTGCGTTTGTACTGGGCCAGGAGGTTGTCGAACTCCTCGTCGATCATCGCCTCGACGGCGACGGCGGCCTCGCGGCGGCGTTCGCGGGTCGCGTCGGTCACGGCTTCGAGGTCGTCGAGGTCACGTACCTGGGCGGGGACGCCCGCGCTGGCGTCGGGGTCGACGTCGCGCGGTTGTCCGAGGTCGATACAGAGCACCTCGCCCGCGTCCGAGAGGAGCGAGGCGTCGACGATGGGTTCGTCGCTCCCGGTGGCCGTCACGGCCACGTCCGCGGCCGCGAGTTCCTCGTCGAGGTCGGTCAGCCCGACCGCGGCGGCGTGGACCGGCAGGACCTCACAGAGCCACTCGGCGCGAGCGCGCGTCCGGTTGGCGACGACGATCTCGTCGACGCCGGCCGCGGCGAACGCCTTGGCCGCGAGGACGCCCATCTCGCCCGCGCCGACGACGAGCGCGGTCCGGGTCGTCAGGTCGTCGAGTTCTCGGTCGGCGAGTTCGACGGCGGCGCTCCCGAGCGAGACGACGCCCTCGTTGATGGCGGTCTCCGTCCGGGCGCGCTCCCCGACGTGGATCGCCTTCGTGACTCCTTCGCGGAGGACCGGCCCGATGCCGTCGGCCTGGCGGGCCGCCTCGTAGGCGTCCCGGACCTGTCCGAGCACCTGGTCTTCGCCGAGGACCAGCGACTCCAGTCCGGCGGCGACCCGCATCAGGTGACGGAGACTCGTCTCGTGGTCGGTGACGAGCACGCGGTCGACGTCGAACCCGACCGCGTCGAGAGCGTGCTCGCCCTCGGAACGGGACGTGGTGACGACGTACGCCTCGACCCGGTGACACGTCTGGAGGACGTACGCCTCCGACACCGACGGCTGTCTGAGGAGTTGGTCTAACGTCTCCTCGCGATCGCGTCGTACGGCTTCGATGTCGTCGACCGAGGCGTGTTCGCGCGAGACGCGAACGCCGGTGACGACTCCTGTCTTCCCTTTCATGGCCACTCCACGCCGACGACCTGTCCCACCACGTCGTCGGCTGCTTGTCGTCCGTTCGGTTTTCCCGTACGTAAACTCTTCCAAACGCGCGGGTCCCGGACGACGGCGCGGAGCGCCTCGTGTCGCTGGTCTGCGGGGATTTCGCGCGTTTTTAGCTCCTCGCGGAGGTCGGCGGTCAACTCGGCCATCGCACCGGCCCCGTCGAGTTCGTCTTCGAGTCGCTCGCGGAGGTACTTGCTCAGTGCGGGACTCGCGCCACCGGTCGCGACGGCCGCGACGACGGGGTCCTCGCGGACGGTCGCGGGGACGACGACGTCCATCGGTCCCTCTCGGTCCTCGGCGTGGTCGGCGCGGTTGACGAGCGTCCCGGCGTCGCGGGCGGCCGTCGCGAACGCCTCGTTCACGTCGGTGTCGTCGGTCGCGGTGACGACGAGCGCCGGGTCGGTCCGTTCGACCCAATCCGTGGCCTCCTCGGGGTCGGCGGCGGGTTCGGCGCGCACCCGTTCGGCGCCGCCGAAGTCGGCGTCGGCGAACGTGGGTGCGACGACGACGACGTCGGCCTCGCGGGCGAACCGGCGGGCCTTCCGTGCGCCGACGGGACCGCCGCCGACGACGATCACCGTCGCCCCGTCGAAGTCGTGGAAGAGCGGGATCATCTACTGCTCGTCCTCGCTCTCGGTCCCGTCTTCGGCGTCGGACGTGGCGTCGGATTCGGTCTCGGTCTCCGTCTCGGTCTCGTCCTCGGTCTCCGGTTCGGTGTTGGCGTCGGCGCGCGTCGCGAGGCGGTGGTCGGTCGGTTTCGGGACGCGCGTCGACAGGGTGTCCCAGTCGTCGTCGGCGACGTCCCAGTGCTCGGCCATCACGTCACGGAGTTGCTGGACGCGCCGGTCGCGCTCCGCGTCGGTGCGAGCGAGGACCGTGGCGAACACGTTGTACGGCCAGACGTCTTCGTGACGTGGTCGTTCCTCGCAGTGCGTGACAAAGTCGAGTTCGGCGAGCGCGGCCCCGACCTCGTCGACGACGTCGTCGGGGACGTCCCAGACGGTCGTCCCGCTCTCGGTGTAGCCGAGCGCGTGGCGGTCGGGGACGACACCGACTCGACGAATCTTCCCCTCGTCGTTGAACCGGCGGATGGTCTCGACGACCCACTCGGAGTCGACGCGAGCGGAGTGAGCGTCCGTTCGGTGCGACTCTGTCGCGTCGGTGTCGACGTCCAGTGACTCGGTGACGTCCGCGTACGGCGTCTCGGTGATCGGCAGGCCGTCCTGGAGGGTGACGACGAGGTCTCGCTCGTCGGGGGTGAGCGAGTCGCGACCCGACGGACTGGGGCAGGGCCCGAGGTTCGTGAGGTCGACGTCGTCCCCGTCGACCGGGCCGTCGACGTGGACGGTCGTCTCGTCACAGAACTCCCGGTGTGTCGGGAAGAGGTACGTCTCCCGTCCGGTCGCCGCCTCGATCTCGGCGAGCACCTCCTCGACGCGTGACTCGTCGACGACGGAGACGACGAACCACACGTTCAGGTGCGGGTGCTCACACTGGTCGGTGTGGGCCACCTCGGGTCGGTCGTCGAGGAGTTCGGTGACCGCCTCGGTGGCGTCCTCGGGTACGTGGGTGGCGACGAGGGTGGCGGTCCCGCCGATCTCCTCGGCGTCGAAGCGTGGGCCGAACTGGGTCAGGTATCCCTCGTCGACGAGTCGGCGGACGCGCTCGACTAGCTCGTCGGCGTCGACGTCGACGCCGCGCCGGTAGAGCGCCTCGGCAGCGGGCTCGAAGGGGTGTCGGACGACGGGGAATCCGCCCTGGAAGGCGTTGACGATGGCCCGGTCGGTCCCTTCGAGGTCGAGTCCGTCCGACTCGTCAGTCACAACCTCCCGTGTGTCGGCCTGGCTCATAAAGTCAGTCCCTTGAGAGGGGACCGTCCTCGGTCACACCGACGACGGTCGCGTCGAGTTCGTCGTCGAGGGCGTCGACGACGGCAGCGTGGTCGTCCGTCGCCTCCCAGTAGATGACGACGTCGTAGGTCCCCTCGCGGAGGAGTTGCTGGCACTCCCAGACGAACTCGTCGCCGTCGAGCGTGAGTCCCTGGTGTTGGTTGACGCCGAAGCGTTCGTCGTCGTTCCCGGAGTAGATGTAGGTGTCACCCTTCTCGGCGAAGTCGGCGATGACCTCGTCGGCGTCGAGGGTGAGTTGGTGCATCTCGCTCTCGCGGTCGCTGTCGAGGTCCGTGTGGAGGACCGCGCCGTGGAGTTCGATGTCGCCGGGGGCGAGTAACTCGGCAGCGCGCTGGTGCAGGTCGGCGTCGACAGTCTCGGCCATACCTGGTAGAAAGGGAGGACGCCGGTAAACCCCTCACGGTCCGACGCGATTCGCGCGGGCGAACGAGGAGCAGAAGGCTGATACTCACCCCGATTCACGTACCTGATAATGCTCTCCCTCGTGCGCGAGCGGGTCGGCGAACGCTTCCAGGCCGCCTACTCGCGCGTCCTCGAGCGGGAAATCGACGACGAGCGCGTCCCGTCGCACGTCGCGGTCATCCAGGACGGGAACCGTCGATACGCTCGCAAGCGCGGGGACGACCCCCACGAGGGCCACCAGGCCGGTGCACAGACCACCGAGCAGGTGCTAGAGTGGTGTGCGGACCTCGGCGTCGAGGAACTCACGCTCTACGCCTTCTCCACCGAGAACTTCGACCGGCCAGCCGACGAGCGCGAACACCTCTTCGACCTCCTCGCGAACAAACTCCGGGAGTTCGCCAACGTCGACGAGATCCACGACCGCGAGGTCCGCATCCGCGCGCTCGGCGAGGTGAGTCGTCTCCCCGAGCGCGTCCGCGACGCCGTCGACTACGCCGACCGCCGCACCCGCGGCTACGACTCCTTCACCCTCAACGTCGCCGTCGCCTACGGCGGCCGCGCGGAACTCCTCGGGGCGGCCCGCGACGTCGCCCGCGCGGTCGAGTCGGGCGACCTCGCCGCCGACGAGGTGGACGTCGACGCCGTCGCCGACCGCCTCTACGCCGACCCCGTCCGCGACGTCGACCTCATCATCCGAACCGGGGGCGACGAGCGCACCTCGAACTTCCTCCCGTGGCACGCCAACGGAAACGAGGCCGCCGTCTTCTTCTGTACGCCCTACTGGCCGGAGTTCTCGAAGGTCGACTTCCTGCGGGCCGTCCGGACCTACGAGTCGCGCGAGCGCTCGTGGCGCCGCGCCCGCGCCGAACGCGCCCTCGCGCTCGTCCGGGCGTTCGGCGGCGTCGAACTCGACGAGGCCCGCGCCGTCCTCGCACGCCTTCGCGAGTACCTCCCCGAGGGGTCGCGCGAGGGACTGGACGTGGAGAGCGAGGACGGGAAGGCGGCGGACTAGGCAGACTGCTTCGTGACGGTCACTGCCACAGTCGCTCTCTCGCCGTGCGGAGTCCGACCGCCCCGGTGACGAGGAGGAAGAGTCCCACTGCGCCCAGCGCGAGCGACGAGAGTGAACCGGCCGGGAGTCCGCTGTCGACCGACGCGGTGACGAAGTACCAGTCGCCGTGGTACTCGACGTAGTACAGTCCCCTGCCGGCCGTCGCGTGGTCGTCGACGAAGGTGAACGCTGGCGGTGCGGACGACGACCCGTAGACGGTCGCAGTGCCGTCCTCGCTGGCGAGCGCTCGTCGGAACAACGCCTGCCCCGACGCGGAGAGGTTCTCGTAGTGGAGTGCCGCCGCGTCCGAGGCGTTCGGCGGGCCGTCGGCCGACACGACGGTCAGCCGGTGCGCCGTCTGCCCCAGTGGCGGGGCCGTCGCGACGGCGACGCCACAGAGGACGACACCCAGGGCGAGGAGCGCGACCGCGACGGCCGAACGGCGGTCCATAGCGAAAATCCTCGGACGGCCGATAAGTGTCTTCTGGAGGGAAAAACGTGGTTCGTCGCGCCGCTTACGCGTAGTGCTCCTCCAGGTACTCGACGACCACCTTTTTCGGTCTCACTACGTTCGACCGAAAAACCTGGAGGGAAAAACGCGGTTCGTCGCGCCGCTTACGCGTAGTGCTCCTCCAGGTACTCGACGATGTCGTCGCTCTCGTACATCGTCACCTCGCGTTCGGTGTCGACGAGGTAGGGAATCTGGTCCTCGCCGCCGGCCTGGAGCTCCTCGTAGGTGACCTCGTTGGTCACGTCGCCGCCCATCCCCCCGGGGAGGCGGGGGTTGTGGGTGACGTAGGAGACGCCGAGTTCGGAGAGTTTCTCGCGGACCTTCGCGCAGTGCGGACATCCCTCGGACTGATAGAGTTCGAGCATCGCACTCGGCGCTTCTCACGCGACGGGCAAAAGATTCCGGCCCGGAGCCGCGTCGTTCGGCCTATCGGCCGAATCTCCGCTGGCGGTTCTGGTAGTCGAGAATCGCCCGCAGGTAGTCGCGTTTCCGGACGTCCCGCCAGTTCACGTCGGTGAAGTAGAGTTCCGAGTAGACCGACTGCCAGATCATGAAGTCCGAGAGGCGCTCGGCGCCGGTCTTGATGACGAGGTCCGGTTCGGCGGGGAAGAGGAGGTGGTCCTCGACGTCCGCGGCGTCGATGTCGTCGGGGGAGATCTCGCCCACTTCGACGCGCTCGGCGACGGCGCGGACGGCCTTCGCGAACTCGTGCTTCCCGCCGAGACCGACGCTCACCTGGATGGGGGCGTCGGCACGTTCGGTGTCGTCGGGGCCGCGGACGGCGATGTTGCGGGGGGCCGCCAGGTCCGCGAGTTCGCGTTCGAGCGTCGGGACGGCCGCCTCGTCGAGGACGCTCACGTAGACGGTGACGCGCTCGGCACCGAGGTCGAAGGCCCACCCGAAGAAGCGTTCGAGGGTGTCGTAGGCGCCCTGTTCGAGCAGGTCGCGCTCGGTGATGACCAGCGCGACGTGGTCGGGTGGGGCGGCGTCGTGGCGGCGGATGCGGAGGGCGAGGTAGCGGTCGTACAGACCCACACCGAGACGAGCGGGCTACACACCCCTAAATCGCTCGGACGGTTCGGGATAGTTAAGTAGTGTCCGGCAGAAATCCGTCACCGTGACTCAGTCGCTCCGACGAGCAGTCGGGTTTGCGCTCGTCGCGTCGCTCTCCCTCTCCGCGCCCGTGCTGGGACGAGCGGCGGCAGTCCCCTTCGCGGTGGTGGCACTCGTCGCCTTCGTCGTCACCGAGGGGCCGCTGTTCGAACTCTTCGCCTACCCGTGGGACCGCCAGGAGGAGCGCCTCGACACCCTCCTGGGGTTCGCGCTCGCCGCGACCGGTCTCGGCGTGCTGGTCCCGCTCTTCGACCTGCCCGTCGGCGTCTACGTCGCGACGCTCCTCGCCGTCGGTTACGGTGACCTCGGGCGCGTCGTCGCCCGCCGGTACGCCCCCAGCGAAGTCGCCGGAGCCACCGGATTCGCGACGCTCGGCTTCGTCGCCGCCTTCGCCGGACGGGTCGTCACGGCGACCCTCCTCGGCGAACCACTGCTCCGCCCGGAGTACGCCTTCCTCGCCGCCAGCGGTGCCCTCCTCGCGGGACTCCTCCGCGCGGTGTTCACCGACCGCGACGACCCGCTCATCCTCGTCTCCGTCGCCCTCCTGCTGTGGCTGTTCGCCGACCTCGCGGTCGCGGTGACGTGGACGCGGGTCGTCGTCGCGCTCGGCGTCACCATCCTCTTCGGGTACATCTCGTACGCGCTCGGCGCCGCCTCCGGTGCGGGGATGCTCACCGGCGTCTTCCTCGCCCTCCTCGCGGTCGTCCTCGGCGACTACGGGTGGTTCGCGGTCCTCGTCACCTTCTTCGGCGTCGGCGCGCTCGCGACGAAGTACCACTACGAGGAGAAGAAAGAACGCGGCGTCGCCGAGGAGAACGCCGGTGCCCGCGGGAGCGGGAACGTCCTCGGTAACTCGGCGGCCGCGCTCCTCGCCCTCCTCCTCTTCGCCGCCAGCCCCCGCCTCCCCGTCGACGGCGCCGTCTTCCGCTTCGCCTTCTGCGCCAGCGTCGCCACCGCGCTGGCAGATACGCTCTCCAGCGAGATTGGTGGTCTCTACGGACCGCCGCGTCTCATCACGACACTCGAAGAGGTCGACCCCGGCACCGACGGCGGCGTGACCTGGCAGGGCGAGGTCGCCGGACTCGCCGGCGCCGCCCTCATCGCCCTCCTCGCGTGGCTCCTCCTCCCGCTCTCGCTGCTCGGCGCCGCCGTCGTCGTGGTCGGTGGCTTCGCGGGAATGACCGCGGACAGCCTCGCCGGCGCGCTCATCGAGGGCGACGTCGTCGGCAACCAGGCGGTGAACTTCCTCGCGACGGCGACCGGCGGCGTCGTCGGCGGACTCCTGGCGCTGGCGCTCGGACTCGTCTGAGCGACGGCGAAAAACGGAACCTCAGAACCGATCTGCGGTCAGGACGCGGACCGACGCGGGCTGTTTGACGAACTGCCCTTCTTCCGTACCGACCAGTTTCGCGACGCCGCGCTGGGCCGCGAGGTCGAGCAGTCGTTGGGTGACGGTCCCGTCGAGGACGACCGCGGACGGGACGTCGTCGGCGTCGGCGAGCGCGTCGAACGCGTCGTCGGCGGGCCGTTCCTCGACGACTTCGAGGTCACCGTCGAGCAGTCGGACGCGCCCGCTCCCCCGCAGGTCCTCGACGTGGTCGGCGACGGTCTTCGGTGCCGGTTCGCTGCCCTTCGGATGGGCGGTCGGCGACTCGGTCGTCGCTCGGTCGGTGGACTCGGTCGAGTCCGGTGCGGGTGCGGGACGCGTACTCCCGTCGGTGGCGGCGTTCGCCGTCTCCGGGTCCGCCGCGTCCGGCGTCGCGGCCGCTTCGCGCGCCTCGGGCTCGGCTCCGGCCGTCCGTTCGGTCTCGGCCTCGTCTTCGGCCTCGGCTTCGGATGCGGCTTCAGATTTGGCTTCGCCCTCGGAGACTGCCCCGGGGTCGAAGGGAACCTTCTGCCGGAGGGCGGCGTCCACTTCGGCGCGGTCGAGGTCTTCGACCGACGACCCCTCGGGCGGGTGGGCGACGTAGTCGACGTCACCGACCTGGGCCAGTTCGCGCAGGATGAGGTCGCCGCCGCGGTCGCCGTCGAAGAACGCGGTCGTGGTGCGGTCTTCGGTGAGCGCGGTGACGGCGTCGGGGACGTCCGTCCCCTCGACGGCGATGGCGTTCTTGATGCCGTAGCGGAGGAGTCGCTGGACGTCCGCACGCCCCTCCACGACGACGACGGCGTCGCTGTCGGGGACTCGCGGGCCGGCCGGGAGCCCCTCGTACTCGGTGATGTCGTCGACGCGGACGCTCTCGCGGACCTCGTCGACGAGGTCCTCGCCGTCGAACGCGCCGTCGTCGAACGCGGTCGCGAGGAGTTCCTTCGCGCGGTCGACGACCTCCCGACGCTTGGCCGCGCGGACGTCCTCGATGCGGGCGACGTCGACCGTCGCGCGGCAGGGACCGACGCGCTCGATCGCCTCCAGCGCGGCCGCGAGGATGGCGGTCTCCACCTTGTCGAGGTTGGAGGCGACCGTGATGTGGCCGAACGACTGGCCACCCTCGCTCTCCACGGAGACGTCGATTCGGCCGAGTTTCGACGACTCCTGCAGGTCGCGTAGCTCCAGTTCGTCACCCAGCAACCCCTCGGTCTGGCCGTAGACCGCACCGACGACGTCGCTCCTGTCGACGACGCTGTCGGCGACGAGGTCCGCGTGGATGAGGTACTTTGCCGTGTCTTCCATCGAACTACGTACGTTTGGAGCGGCGTGTGGAAATAATTGTCGTCGGGTCCAGACACCGGTTCCGGCGGCGTCGCGTCTCGATTCCACCCGTTTCGATGAATAATTCTCTTCAACGAGCGCAATTGAAGCCACGACGGCAATACTTAACACGGAACGCAGTGAGAAGCGCCTAGTATGGTCACGCGTTCGGCGGTCGGCTGGGGGGTCGTCTTCGCGGTGCTCGTCGCACTCGCGATACCGTGGTTCATGTGGGGGGACACCACCGTCGTCGCCGGGTTACCGGTGTGGTTGTGGTGGCACGTCGGGTGGCTGGCGCTCACGTCCGTCGCGTTCGCGCTGTTCGCCCGCCGCGACTGGGGCACGTTCGTGGGGGTGGGCCGGTGAGCCTCGTCGTCGAACTCGGGGTGGTGTTCGCCTACCTCCTCGTCGCGCTCGTCGTCGGCGCCGTCGCCTACCGCGCCACCGAGCGCTCCGCCGAGGACTACTACCTCGCGGGCCGCGGACTCGGCACGGTGGTGTTGCTGTTCACCACGTTCGCGACGCTCCTCTCGGCGTTCACCTTCTTCGGCGGCCCGAACCTCGCCTACGCGGCCGGTCCCGAGTGGATCCTGGTGATGGGCCTGATGGACGGCGTGCTCTTCGGCCTGCTCTGGTACTTCCTCGGTTACAAGCAGTGGCTCGTCGGCCGCGCGCAGGGGTACGTCACCCTCGGCGAGATGCTCGGCGACCGCTTCGGTTCGTCGGCCCTCCGGGGGTTGGTCGCCGCCATCTCGCTGTTCTGGCTGTTCCCGTACGTGATGCTCCAGCAGATGGGGGCCGGCACCGCCCTCGTCGCCCTCACCGACGGCGCCGTCCCCTACTGGGCGGGCGCGGCGCTCGTTACCGTGTTCATGATCGCCTACGTCGTCGTCTCGGGGATGCGCGGCGTCGCCTGGACCGACACCATCCAGGGGTTGTTCATGCTCGTCGTCGTGTGGGCCGCCTTCCTCTGGGTGGGCGGCGCGCTCGCTGCGACCGGCCAACTCGGGGGCGCACTCCCCGACGAGTTCCGCGCGCTCGGCGGCGGTCTCTACTCTCCGCAGTGGATGCTCTCGCAGGCCATCGGCATCGCCCTCGGCGTGACGATGTTCCCGCAGGTGAACCAGCGCTTCTTCGTCGGCGAGTCCGAGAGAGTGCTCAAGCGCTCGTTCGCCCTCTGGCCCGTGCTCGTCCTGTTGCTGTTCGTCCCCGCCTTCCTCCTCGGGTCGTGGGCCGCCGGCGTCGGCATCGAGACCTCCGGGAACGTCCTCCCGGTCCTGCTGAACGAGTACACGCCGGGGTGGTTCGCCGCGCTCGTCGTCGCGGGCGCGCTCGCGGCCATGATGAGTTCCTCCGACTCGATGCTCCTCTCGGGGTCGTCGTACTTCACCCGCGACCTGTACCGGCCGTTCGTGAACCCCGCGGCGAGCGACCGACGCGAGGACCTGCTGGGACGGGTCGGCGTCGCCGTCTTCGCGACGGGCGCGTTCGTCGCGAGCCTCTTCGAACCGGGGTCGCTCGTGCAGGTCGGGTCGACCGCGTTCGGCGGGTTCGCGCAACTCGCGCTCCCCGTCGGCGTCGCGCTCTACTGGCGCGGGACCACCCGCGCGGGGATGCTCGCCGGTGTCGCCGGGAGCCAGGCCTTCTACCTCTGGACGGTGTTCGGTCCCGAGGTGACGCTGGGTGGAGTGCCCGTGCTCGTCTCCACCTACTGGGGGTGGTCGGCGTCGATGGTCGGCGTCGTCCTCGGACTCGTCCTCACGCTCGGTGTCTCGGCGTTCACCGCGCAGGCCGCGGGCGAGGACAGCGCCGTCTACTTCGAGGGACTCCGCGCGGCCGCGAGAGCGGACGCGGAGGGTGAGTGACGATGCAGACGCACATCGTGCCGGTCGGCTTCGACTACGACCGGCTCATCGCTCCGCTCGTCCGCGAGCGCCTCGAAGTCGACCGCGTCCTCCTCCTGCAGGGTGCGGTCGGGAGCGAGGAGAACGTCGAGTACTCCCGTCGCCTCGCCGGCAAACTGGAGCGCGACTTCCGGAACCTCCTCGGCGCCGAGACGGAACGCGTCACTCTCGACGACGTCTACGACTACGACGCCGCGTTCGAGCGTGCGTTCGACCTCATCGCCGAGGAACTCGACGCCGGCAACGAGGTCTGGGTGAACATCGCCTCGATGCCCCGGACGGTGAGTTTCGCGTTCGCGACGGCCGCCCACTCGTTGAGCGTCGAGCGAGAGACCGACCGCGACCGCATCCACACCTACTACACGGTCCCCGAGAAGTACCTGGAGACCGAACTCGCCGAGGAACTCCGCGCGCAGGTCGACCTGCTCTCGGACCTCGACGGGGCCGACCTCGACGCCGTCGACGAAGAGCGCGTCGCCGAACGGGTGGCGAGCGCCCGCGACCTCCTCTCGGAGTTCGACGAACGCGGGACGACCATTGGCGCGAAGGAGGTCGGCGGCAGTCACGTCCTCGAACTCCCGGTCGCCTCCTTCTCGAACGTCAAGCCCTTCGAGGAACTCGTCCTCTTCACCCTCGGTGAGCACGGCGAGTTCGAGAGCGTCAGCGACCTCGCGAAGACGCTCGCCGACGACCTCGACGAGGAGCACACCGACAGTTTCCGCTCGAAGGTCATCTACAACGTCGACCGCCTCGGTCCCGGTGGGAAGGGCTACGTCGAGCAGGACGAACACGGGAAGTCCTACCGGACGAGGCTCTCGCGCATCGGGGAACTGTGGGTCCGCGCCCACAGAGAAGGGTTCGAGACCTAGACCCGCGTTTCGAGTTTCTTCACGCGCGTCGTCAGCAGGAGGAACGTCGCGACGACCGTGAGGACGACGGCGCCCGCGGCGGCGAGGAGGTGGGGGTCGGTCGGGTGCGTCCACGAACCGTCGAGGACCCCCTGCGGCGGGACGAGAGTGTGGTGGGGCGTGCCGAGAACGGGCACGAAGTAGTCGACGACGTCGTTGAGGAGGTACCACCCGACGGCGACGGCGGCCGCCCACACCGGGAAGTCGCTGTAGCGGTGGACGACGAACGCCTGGACCACCATCGCGAGGTGACTCCAGAAGAGGAAGTGGTACATCGCGGGGTGGAGGTATGAGAAGCCGTCCGCGAACACGAGGAGGACGTACGGCGTCCACGCGCCGAGTTTGATACAGCCGACGAACGCGAGCGCGTCGAGCCACGGCTGTTGGCGGCCGAGGCGCCACGCGGCGAGCGAGAGACCGATGAACAGGGTCGCGACGGGGCTATCCGGGACGAACAGCCACATCGCCGGTGGCTCGAAGCGCGACTGCGGGAGGTAGTAGTAGAAGCCGAAGGCGGTCCCGAGTAGGTTGGCGGCGACGACGACCGGGAGCAGTCGGAACGCCACGTCTTCGAGCCACCCGGGGAGCGGTGCGACGTACCACGGCAGCGACTCTCGGGGCGGCGTCGACATTGCCCGAGAATTCGCGTCCACCGGCAAAATCCTGCCGACTCCGACACGTCCCAACATACTATATACCGGCTATACGATAAATCCAAGTACCGTTGTCCCCCAACCGAAGTGCCGAACTCCGCCGTGACGGCGACCGAGCCAACAGGACCAGCGGGAGGAGTAACGTCATGAGCCCAGGCCGTGACACCGACGGGCCGTATCGTGAGAGTGCACGCGCGCTCGCCAAACAGATCACGCACGTCTTTCGCTACCACGACGAGAACGAGCGGGAGGCGGCCATCGAGGCCATGTGCGTCGTCGACGAGGCGCAGTTCGCACACCTCTCCGCGGAGGAGGCCGACGCCGCCGCCGAAGCGTACGTCGACGCCCTCTGGGCGAAGGACGCACTCGAAGCCGAGTACACCGCGGAAACCGGCGAACTCGACTGCGAGGGGTTGTTCGAGGCGGACTGGTCGCCGGTCGAGTCGGCGTTCCGTCGCCGTGCCGACGTGGCCGGAATCGACGAGCGGTACGCCGACGTCAGCACGGTGGCGTGGCGCAACCACAAGGCCGGACGTGGCGACTACTGGACGGCGTTCCAGCAGGCACAGGTGTACGAACTCCGGGCGGCACTCCAGGACGAGGAGTACCCCCACAAACCCCGCTACGGCCAGTCCGGATTCGGTCCCGAGGCCGCCCGCTACGCCGTCGCGGTCGAACTCCACGACATGCACACCGAAGAGCACTGGCGGCAGGCCGTCGAGGTCATGACGCCCTACTTCGAGCGCATCCTCCGAGAACACCGGGAGTGAACCCTTAGTTTATACCTCCGGAAGGCCGAGGTACGTTGAACGAACATGCCGGTGGACACGGGAGTCGAGCTCCTGAACAGAGCGCTCGGTGGTGGGTTCCCGACGGGGCGCTCGATGCTCGTCACGGGTGGACCGGGGACCGGAAAGAGCACCCTCGCCATGCAGTTCCTCCAGGCGGGAATCGAGCGCGGCGAGCGCTGTCTCTACGTCAGTACCGAACAGACCCCGGACGAACTCCGAGACGCCTTCGAGCCGTTCGCCTTCGACCTCGACCACGAGGACCTCGTCGTCACGAGCGTCCACGCCACACACGGGACGACGTTCGAGTCGGGCGATGAGTCGACGCTCACCCTGGAGACGCTCGACGAGGAGGAGGTGCTCGGCGGCGAGTTCGGCGCCCCCTTCGAAGCGCGCTACATCCAGCAGTACCTCGAACGCTTCGGGCCGTGTGACCGCGTCGTCTTCGACAGCATCTCCGGGCTCGCCCCGATGGCGAGGGACGAGGACGCCTTCCGTCGGGCGGTCCTCGACCTCGTCCAACTCTTCACCGACGACTTCGGCGCGACGACGGTGTTCACCGCGGAGGGCGACGGGAGTGAGTCTACCGACGGCGGCGGCGTCGACGATCTCCAGTACAGTACGCACGGTGTGATCCGCCTGTGGCGCGAGCGGGTCGAGGGCGACGTCCACCGGTACCTCCGCGTGCTGAAACTCCGCGGCGTCGACCACGACACCCGTCGCTACGAGGTGGAGATCGGTCCCCGCGGCGTCCACCTCGCACCGCGCCACCGGACCCGCTCGCAGTCGTTCCTCCAACACGAGTTCGAGACGACGAACGTCCCCGGACTCGACGAACTGACCGGCGGCGGGTTCGTCCGCGGGAGTACCGCTCTCGTCGAGCACGACGGCCGGGCCGAGGTGAACACCATCATCCTCTCGCTCATCGAGGCGGCCTACCAGAACGACCAGGCGATCGTCTTCTTCCCCTCCGCGAACATGGAACCGGACCGGTTCGACCGGATGCTCCCCGAGGGGATGCCGACGGTCGAGGAGTTACTCGCCGAGGACCGCCTGTTCGTCCTCGACTTCGTCGGGACGTGGTCGCACCTCGAGAAGAACGTGTACTCGTTCGGACAGGCGAACGGACTGTTCGAGCAGATGGTCCAGGAGATCCGGACGGTCCAGTTCGTCAAGATAAAGCGCGCCGTCGAGCGGGTCAACCGCGCTCGCGGCGAGCGGTCGGTGTTCACGCTGCTCTACACCGAGTCGCTCCTCCAGCGCCTCCGGCCGGAGGAAGTCCGGCAGATGTACTACTGGGCGAAGGGCAACCTCCTGCGACCGGACGACCGCGTCCTGTTCGTCCAGAACCCCGGCGTGATGGACGACTCCCTCGCCGAGTTCTACGCCTACGACTCCGAACAGGTCCTCCGAACGTGGCTCGAAGACGACGGACTCCAGTACATCAAACTGGAGAAGTCGCCGAGCGGAGACCTCGGACGAACCGGTCTCGTCCACCACGTCGACGAACCCCCGTACGTACGCGTCCAGCGCCACGACTCGCGAGAATCAGTCTCTGAGAGTGACAAAACACTCAATAGCGAGGGTAGCCCCACTAGAGCTAGTGAGTATGTCGACAGGGGGGAGGATGACTGAAGGGGACCGGAGGGAGAGCGCGACGCGGTTGGCGACGCGGCTCGTCGAGGGGTTCCAGTACCACGACGAGGACGACCGGGCCGGCGCACTCGCCTCGTTCCGGGCCGTCGACGCGGGGCAGTTCGCCCACCTCGGCAACGAGGGCGTCGACGCGGCGAGCGAGGCCTTCGTCGACGCCCTCTGGGCGAAAGACGACCTCGAAGCCGACTACATCCTCGAAGACGGCGAGGAGATCGACGTGGTGGGACTCCGGGAGGCGGATTGGTCACCGATCCGCGAGGCGTTCCTCCGCCGAGCGGACGCCGCGGGCATCGACGAACAATACGCGGACGCGAGCACGGTGGCGTGGCGCAACCACAAGGTCGGCGGCGACTACTGGTCGGCGTTCCAGCAGGCCCAGGTGTACGAACTCCGGGCGGCACTCCAGAACGAGGAGTACCCCCACAAACCCCGCTACGGCCAGTCCGGGTTCGGTCCCGAGGCGGCCCGGTACACGGTCGGTGTCGAACTGCACGATATGCACACCGAAGAGCACTGGCGGCAGGCCGTCGAGGTCATGACGCCCTACTTCGAGCGCATCCTCCGCGGCCACCGCGAGTGACGGTCTCGTCGGTAACAATCGGCATTACTTAGGTAGTCCTCTCGCTAGCCAGGGCTATGTCCGAAGAAACCGACCTCGAAGGACTCAAACGAGGGACCGAACTCGTCAAGCGCGGGTTCGCGCGGATGCAGAAGGGCGGCGTCATCATGGACGTCGTGAACGCCGAGCAGGCCCGGATCGCCGAGGAGGCCGGCGCGGTCGCCGTGATGCACCTCGAAGCCGTCCCGGCCGACATCCGCAAGCGCGGCGGCGTCGCCCGGATGGCCGACCCCAGCGGTATCCAGGAGGTCATCGACGCCGTCTCCATCCCCGTCATGGGGAAGGTACGCATCGGCCACCGGAAGGAGGCCGAGATCATGGAGGTCGCGGGCGCAGACATGATCGACGAGTCGGAGGTGCTCACGCCCGCCGACGACACGTACCACATCGACAAGCGCGACTTCACCGCGCCGTTCGTCTGTGGCGCGCGCAACCTCGGCGAGGCGCTCCGACGCATCCACGAGGGCGCAGCCATGATCCGGACGAAGGGCGAAGCCGGGACCGGCGACGTCAACCAGGCCGTCCACCACCAGCGCCAGATCAAGAGCGCCATCCGCAAACTCGAGGGGATGAACTACGAGGAACGCGAGATGTGGGCGCGCGAGCACGAGGCCCCCAACGACCTCGTCCACGAGACGGCCGAGATGGGTCGACTGCCGGTCGTCAACTTCGCGGCCGGGGGCATCGCCACGCCCGCGGACGCCGCGCTCATGATGCACCACGAGTGCGACGGAATCTTCGTCGGTTCCGGCATCTTCGGCGCCGAGGACCCCGAGGCGATGGGGCGGGCCATCGTCGACGCCGTCAACAACTGGGACGACCCCGAGCGCCTCGCCGAAATTGCCTCGAACATCGGCGCGGGGATGAAGGGCGAGGCCAACGTCGACCTCCCCGAAGAGGAGCAGTTCCAGGGCCGCGGTAACTGAGTCGAGTCGACGGCGAGCGAACCCGTCCCGTCCCGGTCCCCCGGGCGAATCTTTTTCCTCCCGTTCGTCCATTCACTCGCATGGAGCAGTCTGCAATCCCGCACTGGTACGGGCCAGACGACGACGTCCTCACCGTCGCGGAGGGCGAGGACGCGACCGTCTACGACGAGGACGGCACCGAGTACCTCGACTTCCTCTCGCAACTCTACAGCGTGAACGCCGGCCACTCCTGCGAGCGCATCGTCGAGGCGATGACCGAGCAGGCACGCCGGATTCCCTACGTCTCCTCGTCGAAGCACACGCCCATCCGCTCGGAACTCGCCGGCAAACTCGTCGAGCGCGCGCCGGACGGTCTCACGGACGTCTTCTTCTCCGTCACGGGGAGCGAGGCGAACGAACTCGCCCTCCAACTCGCCCGCGAGTACCAGGACGCGCCGAAGGTCCTCTCGCGGTGGCGCTCCTACCACGGGTCGACCTACGGCGCGGCGGCGCTCACGGGCGACCCCCAGACGCGCGCACCGGTCGAGAAACACGCCGCGACCACCGGCTACACGAAGTTCCTCCCGCCGCTGGACTTCGGCGGACCGTTCGACGCCGACACGCCCGAGGAACTCGCCGAGAAGGCCGCCGACCACCTGGAGTGGGTCATCAAGAACGAGGGGCCGGACTCCATCGCCGCGCTCGTCACCGAACCCGTCGGCGGGACGAGCGGTGCCTACACCGCCCCGCCGGGTTACTTCGAGCGCGTGCGCGAACTCTGTGACGAGTACGACATCCTCCTCGTCGCCGACGAGGTCATCTCCGGTTTCGGCCGGTGTGGCGACTGGTTCGCCATCGAGGGCGAGGGCGTCGAACCCGACCTCGTCACCTTCGCGAAGGGCGTGACCAGCTCCTACGCGCCGCTCGCGGGCGTCCTCGTGAACGAGGGGCTCGCCGGGATGGTCGAGGACGAGGGCCTTCCGACCGGTCAGACGTTCGCCGGTCACCCGGTGAGCTGTGCGGCTGGCGTCGCGGCCATCGACGCCTACGAGGACGGCCTGCTGGAGAACGTCCGCGCGCTCGCGCCCGAACTGGAGTCGGGACTGCGCTCGCTCGAAGACGAGTACGACGTGGTCGCGGACGTCCACGGCCGCGGGTTCCTCTGGGGCGTCGAGTTCGCCGACCCCGAGACGGGCGAGCACTTCTTCGACCCGCGCGTCGACGAGGGTGACAACCCCGTCTCGGACGTGCTCGCCGAGGCGCGAGAGCGCGGCGTCCTCTTCGGCGGGGGGCGTCCGACGGTCCAGGTCATCGTCTCGCCGCCGCTGTGTGCGACCACCGACGAGATCGACACCGCAGTCGAGGTCCTCGGCGAGAGTATCGACGCCGTCTTCTGAGGGGGCCACCCGCTCGGCCACTGCCACCGCGTTCCCGATTCCCGGTTTCCCGGTTCGTCAACTTTTCCGAGCGCGCGCGCCCCGTATCTGGACGTTCGCCACACCTATTTTCGCCGCCGCGACGGCAATCGAGAGGTTCGTGACAATAGGGGCCTATTACCATATATATCCCCTAATAGTCGCCGCCTGCGTGCGGTTTTCGTCGAAGCGCACGGACGTCCACCGGTGACCGGGTGTCGCAAGAATCTGTCACAGGGACAGGTTTATGTATGCTGGCGATTGGACGTTCGTACACGATGTCTCACAACGAGACTCCCGGTGCAAGTCCGGGGGACCGAGTTCTTCCAGGGCACATTAGCCCACAATAACGAAGACGAATTCGAAGACGCACGGATTTTCGACACCACGCTACGCGACGGCGAGCAGACGCCGCGAACGTCGTTCGACTACGACGACAAACGCGAGATAGCGGCGGTGCTCGACGAAATGAACACCCACGTCATCGAGGCAGGGTTCCCGGTCAACTCGGACGCCGAGTTCGAGACCGTCCGGGACATCGCCGAGGCGACGTCGACGACGACCTGCGGGCTGGCCCGCGTGGTCGACAAGGACGTCGAGGCGGCGCTGGACGCCGGAGTCGACATGGTGCACGTGTTCGCGTCCACCAGCGACATCCAACTCCAGGACTCGATGCACGCGACTCGCGAGGAGGTCGTCGAACGCTCCGTCGAGGCAGTCGAACGCGTCCGCGACGCGGGCGTCGAGGTGATGTTCTCACCGATGGACTGCACGCGCACGGAGACCTCCTTCCTCGGAGAGGTCGTCACCGCCGTCGACGAGGCCGGTGTCGACTGGATCAACCTCCCGGACACCTGCGGGGTGGCCACGCCCGGTCGCTTCGGCGACCTCGTGAAGTTCGTCGTCGACCAGGTCGACGCACGCGTCGACGTCCACACGCACGACGACTTCGGGATGGCCTCCGCGAACGCCATCGCCGGCTTCTGTGCCGGCGCCGACCAGGCGCAGGTGTCGGTCAACGGGATCGGCGAGCGAGCCGGGAACGCGGCCTACGAGGAGGTCGTGATGGCCGTGGAGTCCATCCACGGCGTCGACACCGGCATCGACACGACCCGCATCACCGAGCTGTCACGACTCGTCGAAGACCGCTCGGACGTGCCGGTACCCGCGAACAAGCCCGTCGTGGGGGACAACGCGTTCTCCCACGAGAGCGGTATCCACGCCGCGGGCGTCATCGAGAACGCCGAGACGTTCGAACCGGGCGTGATGACCCCCGAGATGGTGGGTCACGAACGCCAGGTCGTCCTCGGCAAACACACCGGCACCCACGCCGTCCGCAAACACCTCGAGGACGACGGGTACGACCCGACCGACGAGCAAGTCCGAAAGGTCACCCGGAAGGTGAAAGACTACGCCGCGGAGAAGCACAAGGTCTCGAAGACCGAACTGCGCGAGTTCGCGGCCGAGGTCGGCGTCGAACGACCCAAGGAGGAAGTGCAGGCCTGACGATGGCGACCGGCAGGGTCTGCGGAACCGGGAAGGCTTATGTAGGTCGACGGCCTTCTCTCGACTACCATGCGACACCACACCGCGGTTTCCGGCACGCGCGTCGGGGCCAGCGGTGCGAGCGTCGCCCTGCCGATCCGCTCCCTTCTCGGTATCGTAGGGGCGTAAGCCCCCGATACCACTCCCTCAGACCCGGCCGTCGTCTCGTCCCCGAACTACCAGTATCCAGTAATCCGATGCGTACACCCACACACCCGTACCGATGAGCGAAACCGAGAACCCACGACAGGAGGAGAGTGCCGTCGAAACCGGCGCCGAGTCCGTCGTCGCTGCGCTCGAAGCAGCCGGCGTCGAGACCGCGTTCGGCGTCCAGGGCGGGGCCATCATGCCCGTCTACGACGCCCTCTACGACTCGAGCGTCCGCCACATCACGATGGCCCACGAGCAGGGCGCCGCCCACGCCGCCGACGCGTACGGCGTCGTCACCGGCGACCCCGGCGTCTGCCTGGCGACGTCCGGTCCCGGCGCGACCAACCTCGTCACCGGCATCGCCGACGCCGACATGGACTCCGACCCCGTGTTGGCGCTGACCGGCCAGGTCCCGACGGACCTCGTCGGGAACGACGCCTTCCAGGAGACCGACACCACGGGCGTCACCACCCCAATCACGAAGGCGAACTTCTTCGCCGACGACAGCGACACGGTCGGCGAACTCGTCGGCAACGCGTTCGCACTCGCCCGCGACGGCCGACAGGGACCGACGCTGGTCGACCTGCCGAAGGACATCTCGAACGGTGACAGTTCGGAGGTGCCGGGCGAACCGGAACCGCCCGAGCAGTACCACTACGAGACCGAGGCCGACCCCGAGAGCGTCGACCGCGCGGCCCGCGCCATCGCCGACGCGAAACGGCCCGTCATCCTCGCGGGTGGCGGCGTCATCAAGGCCGAGGCGAGCGACGAACTCCGGCAGTTCGCCATCGACCACGGGATTCCGGTGGTCACGACGATGCCGGGCATCGGCGCGTTCCCCGAGGACCACGACCTCGCGATGGAGATGGCGGGTATGCACGGCACCGGCTACGCCAACCTGGCCACCAACCACACCGACGTGATGTTGGCTATCGGGACCCGCTTCGACGACCGCCTCACCGGCGGCGTCGAGTCGTTCGCGCCCGGCGCCGAGGTCGTCCACGTCGACATCGACCCCTCGGAGATCTCGAAGAACATCCACGCCGACTACCCGCTGATCGGCGACGCCGCCGAGGTGCTCCGGCAACTCGACTCCGCGCTACCGCGCGCGCCGGACGCCGAGGCGTGGCGCGAGCAGTGTCAGACGTGGAAGGAGGAGTACCCGATGGAGTACCAGGCGCCCGAGGACGAACCCCTGAAGCCGCAGTTCGTCGTCGAGGCCGTCGACGAGGCCACGTCCGACGACACCATCGTCACGACGGGCGTCGGCCAACACCAGATGTGGGCCTGCCAGTTCTGGACGTACACGGAGCCCCGGACGTGGGTCTCCTCTCACGGACTCGGGACGATGGGGTACGGTCTCCCCGCCGCCATCGGCGCGAAGGTCGCCGCCCCCGACCAAGACGTCGTCTGCTTCGACGGCGACGGTTCCTTCCTGATGACGTGTCAGGAACTCTCCGTCGCGGTCCGCGAGAACCTCGACATCACGGTGTTCGTCCTGAACAACGAGGCCATCGGCATGGTCCGCCAGTGGCAGGACGCCTTCTTCGAGGGCCGTCGGATGGCCTCGGAGTACCCGTGGATTCCGGACTTCGCGACGCTCGCCGAAGCGTTCGGCGCGACCGGACTCACGCTGACCGACTACGACGAGGTCCCCGACGTCGTCGAGGAAGCACTGGACACCGACGGCCCGACCGTCGTCGACGTCCACATCGACCCGCGTGAAGAAGTCTTCCCCATGGTTCCAAGTGGGGGGGCGAACGACCAGTTCGCACTGCGGGGTGAGCACCTGTAACCATGACTGGAGAACTCCCCGGACCTGCACCCGAAGAACGGCCCCGGCCAGAGGGCCGGCGGACCAAGCAGGGCATCCGCATCAACCCCGAGGCGGAGGCCCAACCGGAAGTCTGTCGCGAAGTCCTCACCGCGCTCGTCGACCACGAGCCGGGCGTCCTCGCGGACGTCTCCGGCCTGTTCGCGCGCCGCCAGTTCAACATCGAGAGTCTCACGGTGGGTCCGACCACCCAGGAGGGACTCGCACGCATGACCATCGTCGTCGAAGAAGACGAACCCGGCGTCGAGCAGGTCAAACGCCAACTCCGCAAGGAACTGCACGTTCGCTCGGTGCGGGAACTCGACGGCGCCGTCGAGCGCGAACTCGCACTCATCAAGGTCGACGGCGACGACCCGGCCGGCGTCTCCTCGGTCGCGGAGATGTACGGCGGCGAGGCCGTCGAAGCCGGTGCCGACGTCATCACCGTCGAACTCACCGGTACGGAAGCAGAGATCGACGCGGCTATCTCCGCGTTCGAACGATTCGGCGTGCGCGAGGTCGCCCGCACGGGCACCGCCGCGCTCGCCCACGGCACCGAAAACACCGTCTAACACAACCATGACAGACAAATCGAAGTTCACGCAGCCGATCTACCACGACGAAGACGCGGATAGCTCCTACATCGAAGACAAGACCGTCGCCGTCCTCGGCTACGGCAGCCAGGGCCACGCACACGCCCAGAACCTCGACGACAGCGGCGTCGACGTGGTCGTCGGACTCCAAGAGGGGTCGTCGACCCGGAAGGCCGTAGAGCAAGACGGCCTGCGCGTCGCCACGCCCGTCGAGGCCGCGGCCGAGGCGGACATCGTCTCCGTCCTCGTGCCGGACACGGTCCAGCCGGCCGTCTACGAGGCCATCGCACCCGAACTCGACGCCGGCGACACGCTCCAGTTCGCCCACGGGTTCAACATCCACTACGGGCAGATCGAACCGCCGACGGACGTCGACGTGACGATGGTCGCCCCGAAGTCGCCGGGTCACCTCGTCCGCCGCAACTACGAGGCCGGTGAGGGGACGCCCGCGCTCATCGCCATCGAACAGGACTACAGCGGCGAGGCCAAACAGGAGTCCCTCGCCTACGCGCAGGCCATCGGCTGTGCCCGCGCCGGTGTCCTCCAGACGTCCTTCCAGGAGGAGGTCGAATCCGACCTCTTCGGCGAGCAGGCCGTCCTCTGTGGCGGCGTCACGAGCCTCGTCAAGCACGGCTTCGAGACCCTCGTCGACAACGGCTACAGCCCCGAGATGGCCTACTTCGAGTGCCTGAACGAGCTGAAGCTCATCGTCGACCTGATGTACGAGGGTGGCCACGCCGAGATGTGGAACTCCGTCTCCGACACCGCGGAGTTCGGCGGTCTCACCCGCGGCGACCGGATCGTCGACGAGAACGTCCGAGAGAACATGGAGGAGGTCCTCGAAGAGGTCCAGAACGGCGAGTTCGCCCGCGAGTGGATCACCGAGAACCAGGCCGGCCGTCCCTCCTACGAGCAGCGCCGCGACGCCGAGATGAACCACCAGATCGAGGACGTCGGTGGTCGCCTGCGCTCGCTGTTCGCGTGGGCCGACGAGGACGAAGAGACGGAGACACCCGAGGCACCGGCAGATGACTGAGGACGACAGTCGAGACACGATGCGAGAGGTCAGTCACACGAACCCCGACGACCCGCGGAACGTCTTCGGCGAACTGTTCCGACGCGGCCCCTCGACCGTCGCCGACGGGGGTCAGTCCGCGCAGAGCGCGGACGAACGGACGAGCGGCGAAGCCGTGAGTCGCGAGGAGAACGAGCGAACGATGGCCGAAGTCAGCCACACGGCGTCCGACGCGCCCGACGTAAACGAAGTCTGGGAGCGCGGTCAACGATGAGCGAGGGAACCCTCTACGACAAGGTGTGGGACCGCCACAAGGTCACCGAACTCCCGACGGGACAGACCCAACTGTTCGTGGGTCTCCACCTCATCCACGAGGTGACGAGTCCCCAGGCGTTCGGGATGCTCCGCGAACGCGACATGGAGGTCGCCTTCCCGAAGCGCACCCACGCGACCGTCGACCACATCGTCCCGACGTCCGACCAGTCCCGTCCCTACCAGGACGACGCGGCCGAGCAGATGATGGCCGAACTCGAGGAGAACGTCCGCGAGGCGGGCATCGAGTTCTCGGACCCGAACTCGGGCGACCAGGGCATCGTCCACGTCATCGGTCCGGAGCAGGGACTCACCCAACCCGGCACGACCATCGTCTGCGGTGACTCACACACGTCGACACACGGTGCGTTCGGCGCGCTCGCGTTCGGGATCGGCACGTCGCAGATTCGCGACGTGCTCGCGACCGGGTGTGTCGCCATGGAGAAACAGAAGGTCCGGCGCATCGAAGTCGAGGGCGAACTCGGCGACGGCGTCGAGGCCAAGGACGTCATCCTCGAGATCATCCGCCGACTCGGCACCGACGGCGGCGTCGGCTACGTCTACGAGTACGGCGGCGAGGCCATCCGCAACCTCGGCATGGAGGGACGGATGTCCATCTGCAACATGTCCATCGAGGGCGGCGCCCGTGCGGGCTACGTCAACCCCGACGAGACCACCTACGAGTGGTTGGAGGGGACCGACGAGGTCCCCGACGACCCCGAGGAGTTCGCGGAACTGAAGGAGTACTGGGAGTCCATCAGGTCCGACGAGGACGCCCAGTACGACGACGTCGTCACCATCGACGCGGACGACCTCGAACCGGTCGTCACGTGGGGCACCACGCCCGGTCAGGGCGTCGGCGTCACCGAACCCATCCCCGAACCCGAGGACCTGCCCGAGGACAAACAGGACACCGCCCGCCGCGCGCAGGAGCACATGCGCGTCGAACCGGGCGAGACGATGGAGGGCTACGACATCGACGTCGCCTTCCTCGGTTCCTGTACGAACGCCCGCCTGCCCGACCTGCGTCGTGCGGCGCGCATCGTCGAGGGCCGCGAGGTCCACGACGACGTCCGCGCGATGGTCGTCCCCGGCAGCCAGCGCGTCCAGCGCGCCGCCGAGGAGGAAGGTCTCAAGGACGTCTTCGAGGAGGCCGGCTTCGACTGGCGTAACGCCGGTTGCTCGATGTGTCTCGGCATGAACGAGGACCAACTGGAGGGCGACGAGGCCTCCGCGTCCTCGTCGAACCGCAACTTCGTCGGCCGCCAGGGCTCGAAGGACGGTCGGACCGTCCTGATGAACCCGCAGATGGTCGCCGCCGCGGCCATCTACGGTGAAGTGACCGACGTTCGAGAGGTCGAGGAGAAGGAGGTGACTCGCGCGTGAGCGACGGACCCGCCGAGACGGTGAAACACGTCGAAGGCTCGGGCGTCCCCATCCGCGGGAACGACATCGACACCGACCAGATCATCCCCGCGCGCTTCATGAAGGTCGTCACCTTCGACGGTCTCGGGCAGTACGCCTTCTTCGACCAGCGCTTCACCGAGGAGGACGAGCAGAAAGACCACCCGTTCAACGAAGAGCGCTTCCAGGACTCGAACGTCCTGGTCGTCAACTCGAACTTCGGCTGTGGCTCCTCCCGGGAGCACGCCCCGCAGGCGCTCATGCGCTGGGGCATCGACGCCATCGTCGGCGAGTCGTTCGCCGAGATCTTCGCGGGCAACTGTCTGGCCCTGGGTATCCCAACCGTCACGGCCGACCACGAGTCCATCAACGCGCTCCAGCAGTGGGTGGACGACAACCCCGACGGCGACATCGAGGTCGACGTCGCCGCGGAGACCGTCACCTACGGCGGCAACGAGTTGAGCGTCTCCGTCGACGACGCCCAGCGCAAGGCGCTGGTCGAGGGGGTCTGGGACACGACCGCCCTCATGAAGTCGAACGCGGAGACGGTGAAGGAGACGGCACGCTCGCTACCGTACATCTCCGAAGACGAGATTCCGCCCACGGAGTCCGCAGATGACTGAGGAGATCGCCGTCATCCCCGGCGACGGCATCGGCAAGGAGGTCGTCCCGGCGGCACTCGACGTGCTGGAGGCGACCGACGCGGACGTCGTCTTCGAGCACGCCGAGGCCGGCGACGAGGTGAAAGAGCAGACCGGCGAGGCGCTCCCGCCCGCGACGGTCGAACTCGTCGAGGAGTCCGACGCCACGCTGTTCGGTGCGGCCGGCGAGACGGCCGCCGACGTCATCCTCCCGCTACGGGAGGCCGTCGACTCCTTCGTGAACGTCCGTCCCGCGCGGACCTACCCCGGCGTCGACGCCGTCAAGCCCGAGACGGACCTCGTCATCCTCCGCGAGAACACCGAAGGTGTGTACGCCGGCCACGAGGCGCGGCTCACCGAGGACGTCTCGACGCTCACCCGCGTCGTCTCGAAGTCCGCCTCCGAACGCCTCGCGGAGTTCGCCTGCGATTACGCCCCCGAGGGGTTCACGGTCGCGCACAAGGCGAACGTGATGCGCGTCACCGACGGCCTATTCAAGGACACGGTCCAGCAGGTGGCCGACGACAACGGCGTCGAGACGGACACTGCGCTGATGGACGCGATGGCGACCCACCTCGTCATGAACCCCGAGCAGTACGACACCATCGTCTGCCCCAACCTCGCGGGCGACGTGCTCTCGGACCTCGCGGCGGGGCTAGTCGGCGGTCTCGGCCTGCTGCCGAGCGCCAACGTCGGCTCCGACAACGGTGTCTTCGAGCCAGTCCACGGCACCGCGCCGGACATCGCCGGTCAGGGTGTCGCCAACCCCTGTGCGACCATCCTGAGCGCGGCGATGCTCCTCGACTTCCTCGACTACGAGGACGAGGCCGACCGCGTCCGCCAGGCGGTCGAGAACACCCTCGAAGCCGGTCCCCGGACGCCGGACCTCGGCGGCGACGCCACCACCGACGAGGTGGCCGCGGCTATCGTCGACCGGCTGTAGCGACCGGACCACCGACTCTCCGGATCTTTTGGCGAACACGCGGACGACTCGGAACTCGGTCACCGACGGGTCCGCCGCGGATTTCGCTCCCGTCGGTCGCGACAGTTAGCGCACGCGGGAGAGTGGTCCCGTCTTCGTACTTGAACTTGGAGAATCAGACGAATTCGGCACCGTCGCCGACTTCGGTGCAGAACGCACGTGCCTCGACGCCGGCGTCCTCGAAGGCGTCGACGAGTGCGGAGGCGACGTCGCGGCGGCGGCCCGGGTAGCAGGTGGCGACGACGCCCGGCCCGGCGCCGCTGACGGTGACGCCCGTCGCACCGGCGCCTTCGGCCGCCTCGCAGGCCGCGGCGTAGCCGTCGATGAGTTCCGCGCGTGCGGGCGTGACGACGGACTCTCGGAAGCCACGGCCGACGAGGACGGGGTCGTCGCGCTCCATCCCGACGGCGAGCGTCGCGGCGCTGCCGACGGTCTCGACGACGTGGTCCATGCTGGCCGAGTCGGGGACGACTCCGCGGGCGTCGCGCGTGGAGACGACCGTCTCGGGGAGACAGGCGACCAGTGGGAGGGAGGCGTCGACCTGCGTGATGCCGTCGTCGCGGACGACGGTGAAGCCGCCGAGGATGGCGGGCGCGACGTTGTCCGCGTGGGCTTCGCCCGAGACGGCGGCTTCCCCCTCGGCGGCGACGCGGACGAGGTCCTCGCCCGAGAGGTCCCGGTCGTAGAGTTCGGCGAGCGCGACGGCGGCGCCGGCCGCGCTCGCGGCGGAGGAACCCAGTCCCGACGAGGGGCGGATGCCCTTGTCGATGTGGATGTGCGCGGGCGCGTCGAGTGCGTTGGCGACGACGCCGGCGGTGTTCTTCGCTGGCTCTTCGGGGATGTACTCGCTGCCCATCCCCGTGACTTCGATGGTCGTCTCGTCGGCCTTCTCGACACGCACCACGTCCCCCGGTCGGTCGAGCGCCACGCCGAACACGTCGAAACCACTCCCGAGGTTCGCACTCGTCGCAGGCGCTCGTACCGAAATCATTGCCAGGGAGTAGCGAGCGCCACGCCAAAAGGGTAGCGAAGCGGGCCAGTCGAGCAGGACCGAGATGCACCGCTACGAGGTCCCGACTGCCGTCGGGACCGTAACCGTAAACCGCCATCCCCTCGGATTCGGAGGTATGATCGGCATCGTCGGCGGCGGCATCGCGGGACTCGCGGCGGCCCGACGCCTCCAACAGCGGGGTCACGAGGTCCGCGTCTTCGAGGCCACCGACCAGATCGGCGGTCTCGCGGCGACCTACGGGACGGCAGGCGACCGCATCGAGAAGTTCTACCACCACCTCTCGGCCTCCGAGGGGACCATCGTCGACCTGATCGACGAACTGGGTCTCGGCGACGACCTGGAGTGGCCCATCGGCAAGAACGCCTACTACGTCGACGGGACGGTCCACCCGCTGGACAAACCGTGGGAGATCGCCGCCTACCCCCATCTGAGCCTCTACGACACGTTCCGGCTCGCGATGCTCACGATGGAGATCGACGTCCGCGGGGGCATCCCCTCCTTCGACACCTACGAACGCCTCGAAGACTTCGAGGACGTCCCGATCAAGGAGTTCCTCCTCGAACACACGACCCGCGGCGTCTACGAGAACTTTTTCGAACCGCTGCTCGACGCGAAGTTCGGCCAGCGCAAGGAGGACGTGAGCGCGGCGTGGCTCCTCGGGCGCATCAAGTTCCGCGGCGAGCGCGACCTCCTGCGCGGGGAACCGCTCGGCTACCTCGAAGGCGGGTTCGGTCGCCTGCTCGACCGACTCGTCGAGGACGTGGGCCGCGACGTCGTCGAGACGAACACCCGCGTCACGAACGTCGGCTTCGACGACGGCCAGGTCCGGACCGTCACCGTCGAACGCGACGACCACGCCGAGGCCGAGACCTACGACGTCGACTCGGTCGTCGTCGCCGCGATGCCCAACGTCCTCGAAGCCCTGACGGGCTACGAGTGCGACATCGACTTCCAGGGGACGGTGTGTTCGGTCGTCTCGATGGACGAGTCGCTCACCGACACCTACTGGCTCAACATCGCCGACGAGGCGCCCTTCGGCGCGCTCATCGAGCACACGAACTTCATCCCCGAGGAGCAGTACGGCGGCGAACACCTCCTCTACGTCCCGAAGTACATTCAGAGCCCCGAGGACCCCGTCTGGCAGATGGACGACGACGAGGTCGAGGACCTGTGGCTCTCGGGCATCGAGGACCTCTTCCCCGACTTCGACCGCGAGTCGGTCAACTGGGTGAAGACCGCCCGCAACCCCCGGACCGCCCCCGTCTACGAGCGCGGCTACCTCGACATGGTCGTCCCCTACGACCTCGGTGACGAGGTGGCCGAGGGCGTCTACTACGCGGGGATGGCCTCACGCGCGCAGTACCCCGAGCGAAGTCTGAACGGCGCCATCGTCGCGGGCTACGAGTGTGCGGACCGGATTTCGGGCGTGGAGTGACGAGATTCGGGGCGACCGGAGGGAGCGAGAATCTCGAAACGACGAGCGGGAGCGAAGCGAGTGCCAGCGAGCGACGCGACACGCGAGTGACATACAGACCGGGACGCAGGACGCGGTCGGCCGACCGTGTTCCGGTGTCGCTTTCCGCCTGTAGCACCTAGAACGGCCAATGCGAGTCACGGTCTTCGGCGCGAGTACCGAGACGGGTCGAGCGGTCGTCGAGCGACTGCTCGACGCCGGCCACGACGTCACCGTCCTCGCGCGTGACGAAACCGACCCCGCCGACTTCCCGGTCGACCTCGGAGACGTCCACGTCGTCGAGGGCGACGTCCAGGACATCCAGACGGTCGAAGACGCGGTCCACGGCGCCGACGCGGTGGTGACGGCTTTCCGCGAACCGCTCCCGCACACGCCCGGCACCGACAACGCCGACGCGATGCACAACGTCCTGAAGGAACTCGACCGCTACACCGCCGACCGCCTCGTCGCCATCACCGGCGAGAAGGAGGACGCGGGTGGCCTCCGCGAGCGTTTCGACGAGTTCCTCTCCTCGACGGTCGGCAACGAACCGAACTACGAGAGACAGGAGCGACTGGTCCGCGAGAGCGACGCCGACTGGACCGTCGTCCGCCCCGCACCCGGAGACGACCCCGACGCGGTCGCAGCGGTCGTCGTCTCGCTGCTCGAAGCCGAATCGCACGTCCACGAGACGGTCGGCGTCCCGCTCACGACCTGAGACGGAACGCGGCTACTCGTTCTCTTTCGCGTTCGACTGCTCGACGTCCGCGCCGACGGCCCGACTGACGTCGACGTCCTCGGGCTCCTCCCGACCGCCTTGCTGGACGTCGCCGGCCTCGTCCTCGACGTAGACGTCGTCGGCGAAGCCACCGGTCGCGTGCGGGAACTCCCCCTCTTCGAGTCGCTCGGGCGTCGCCGGCGCGTCCGGCAGGCCACCCGCGGGTTCGAACTCGCCGAGCGGGTCCACGACGGAGATGTCGTGGCGTTCGAAGAACTCGCGGTGGCGCTCGTAGTGGGCTTGGACCTCCTCGGGCGGGAACTCCATCATCTCCGCCCAGCCGTGGTCGTAGAAGTCGAAGGTGCCGACGATGTGGGTCATCTCGCGGGCCGTCGCCTCGTCGTAGCCCTCCTGGAGGGCCGCGAGGTACATGTCGATGGCACCGTCGAAGAACGCCTCCAGGTGGGGTTCGCGTTCCTCGCGGTGGGTCTCGTCGGCCCATCCGGCGAAGATGCGGACGTGGAGGTCGACCAGTTTGTCGTGGACGGTGTCGCCGACGACCGGGAGTTCGAGGGCTTTCCGCGCCGCGAAGTGCCGGACGTTCTGCCGGAGTTTCATACGTCCGGCTTGGGCGTAGAGCACCAAAAGCCGTGTGCGCCCGCGGCAGCGGCAACGCGTGCCGCAAGCGTAGCGGGATAGCAACCCACTTTAACCCCGCATGACAATCCTCGAAGTATGAGTCAGTCGTACGTGATCATCGGCGACGGGATCGCGGGGAGTTCCGCCGCCGAGACGATCCGGGAGGAGGACCCGGAAGCCGACGTCACGATCATCACAGACGAGGGTGAACCCCTCTACAACCGTATTCTCATCAAGGAGTTCGCGAAGGGCAAACTCCCCGAAGCACCCATCGGCATCCACGACGAGGAGTGGTACGAGGAGCGCGACATCTCGCTCCGACTCAACACGCTCGTCACCGACGTCGACGTCGACGCCCACGAACTCCGGACCCACGAGGGCGACACCATCGAGTACGACAAACTCCTCGTCGCGACCGGTGGAACGCCCGTCCAACTCCCCGTGGAGAACTCCGACGCCGACGGCGTCCACCACTTCTGGACGTTCGAGGACGCCCGCCGCATCCGCGAACACGCCGAGTCCGCCGACAGCGGCGTCGTCGTCGGTGCGGGGCTCCTCGGCATCGACCTCGCGGCCATCTGTGCCGCCCAGGGCGTCGACGCGAAGTACCTGATGCGCGGCGACCGCTGGTGGCGCTACGCGCTCAGTTCCGAGGGCGCGGAGATCGTCCACGACGCGCTCCGGGAGAAGGGGGTCGACCCCATCTTCGAGGCGGGCGCGGAGTCCTTCGAGACCGACGACGAGGGGAACGTCGTCGCCACTCACGCCGGCGACGGCAACGTCTACGACTCCGAGTTCGTCGGCATCGCCATCGGTCTCGACTTCAACACCGAGTACCTCCAGGACACGCCCATCGAGACGGAGACGGGCATCGTCGTCGACGAACACATGCGGACCAACGTCGAGGACGTGTACGCCGCCGGCGACATCACGGAGTTCTACGACGTCGTCCTCGACGAGCACGCCCAGAACGGTTCGTGGGGGAGCGCCAAAGAACAGGGCTCCATCGTCGGACAGAACATGGTCGCGGGCGACGACGAGGAACCGGAGACGTTCCGGTGGGTCTCCTCGTACTCCATCACGCACTTCGACTTCCCGTTCCTCTCCTTCGGCTTCCCCGACAAGGGCGACGCCGAGTGCGAACGGACCTACGGCGACCAGGAGTGGCGCCGCCTCACGTTCAAGGACGGCAAACTCATCGGCGGCGTCCTCGTCGGGAACCTCGCCCCGCAGTCGAAGTACAAGAAACTCATCCGCGAGGAGGTCGAGGTCGCCGACCAGCAAGACGTCCTCCTCCAGGAGAACTTCGACCTCGACGACCTGGAGACCGCGACCGACATCTGAGCGTTCCTCCCCGTTTTTCTCCCCTCTCTCGGACAACATTTATGGGGTCGTGTGTCATAGGATAACGTGGCCCACATCGGCCGGTGTCTCGATGAACCCGACCATCACGATCGAGGAAGCGGACAGCATCCCCGTAGACGCGAACGTACGCGACTACGACGAACTACACGACGCTGCGCGGGCGGTCTTCCCGTCGGTCGTCGACGACACGGCCGAAGTCGACGAGCGGACGGCTGCGGCGTTCGTCGACGGCGAGTTCGTCAAATTCACCGGCTACTATCGGGTTCGCGTCGCCGAGTGACACATTCGAAGCCGTTTTCCTCGCTCGTCGCCGAGAGGAAGGCATGAGCATGAGCGGCGGCAGCGGGGACATGACCCTCGCGTTCGAACTCTCCGCGCTCCAGTCACTCGCGAAGCCCGGGACGGCGTTCGCCGACGCCCGCCAGTGGACCGAGTACGTCGGCGTCGTCTCCGACGAACCGACCTACGTCGTGACCAACTTCACCCGGAAGCGGCGCATCCGCCAGGACTTCTTCTCCGGGCCGAAGGGGAAACGCGAGAGTCTCTCCAGCGTGAAACAACAGTTCGACACCGAGCGACACGTCTTCGTCGGCACCGACGAGGAGGACGAGGAACTCGCCGAGCAGGTCGGCTGGGAGTTCCTCGACGTCGAGGACGCCGCCGAGGCCGCCGGGTGGGAACTCGGCAGTCCCGAGGAGAGTTCGGCGGCCGACGCCGAACCCCAGCGCGACGACTGGCCGTAGATGCCCAACCCACGCGTCCCAGACCCGGACCCCGGTGAGGACGGTGGCGACAGCGGCGGCGACGACCAGACCGACGACGGGTTCGTCGACCTCCCCTGTGGCGAACGCGTCCACGTCCAGAACCTCGACATGGGGATGCGCGAGTACGAGTGTGTCTGCGGGAGCGCACACGCCGTCGTGATGGACATGCACCCGCCGTCGCGATGGTTCCCCGAGTCCATCGTCGCGGTGCTGGAGGAGACGGTCGAACCCTCCGAGGACGACGAGTTCGAGACGTTCGGCACGCCCCACCTCATGGGGGCGGTCCTCGAAGAGTTCCCCGACGACGTGGTCGCCTACGACGCCTCCAAGAACGGCGCGGTCGGCGCGGCACTCGTCTGGCTCACCGACTTCGACGCCCGCACGCTCCACGAGTACGTCGTGGAGTTGGTCGTCGAACTGATGGAACACGCCGTCAGCCACTCGGAGTCGGGTGCGAGCGAGTTCGAAGAACAGATGATGGCCTTCGACGTCGCCGAGTTCGTCGACGAGTACCGCGAGGCCAGGGAGTTCGAGGACGAGTACGACACGCCGGCGTAACCGCTGGGCGAATCGGTTTCTCCCCGCCCACGCGTGCGCGTCACTCTATCCAGGCGTCGTAGTCGAACTGCTGGGGCGTGACGTCGAACTCGAAGGTGAACGCGTCCTCCGTCGCGGCGGGGACGGTGATTTCGCGGTTCTTCTCGGTGCTCGTGTCACCGACCGACAGCCGTGCCCACAGCCTCCCCGACGCCGACCGGTCGCCGACGTTCTCGACGGTCACGACGACGTTCGTCCGCTGGTCGGTCACCTGTGCGGCCGTCCCCGTGATGGTGAGCGAACCGACCGGCGCGACGACGCCGGTCAGACAACCCGAGAGTAGTCCCGTCGCCCCCACCGCGGCCGCGCCGACGGCCTCACGGCGGGTCAGTGACCGTCGTGAACGCTCCTCCGACGCGGGACGAGCGGACGCCCGGCGATTAGATTGGCTCATGCTACCTCATAACACAGTACTGTCGCCCGACGTATAGGTGTTGTCGCGCTCGATGGGTGACTCGCGCCGAGCCCCGCCGATGTTCGAGTCAGCGACGCAATACATAAACCACTGGTAGACACACACTCGCACGATTGTCGTTACGAATTTCGAAACTCCGTTTCGAATCTTGCACAGTATCGTATGTCTTATTACGATGTGCGCATTCGTACGGAGTAAGGATGAGTGACGACCGTACCGTCCTCCTGATCGGCAGTGGACCTATCCAGATTGGACAGGCAGCGGAGTTCGACTACTCCGGCGCGCAAGCCTGCCGCGCCCTACAGGAGGAGGGCGTGCGAGTCGTGCTCGTAAACTCCAATCCGGCGACTATCATGACCGACCCCGAGATGGCCGACGCCGTCTACATCGAACCCATCACGACGGAGGCCATCTCGGAGATCATCCGCGAGGAGAACCCCGACGGGGTCATCGCTGGTCTCGGCGGGCAGACCGGCCTGAACGTCACGGCCGAACTCGCCGAGGAGGGCGTCCTCGAGGAACACGACGTCGAGATCATGGGGACGCCGCTGGACACGATCTACGCGACCGAGGACCGCGACCTCTTCCGCCAGCGCATGGAGAACCTCGGCCAGCCAGTTCCCAAGTCGACGACTATCTCGCTCGACGAGGACGAGTCCGTCGCCTCGTTGAGCGAGGCGGACATCGCGGACCGCGTCGAGGCGGCCGTCGACGAGGTCGGCGGCCTCCCGGTCATCGCGCGCACGACGTACACGCTCGGTGGCTCCGGGTCCGGCGTCGTCCACGAGATGGACGAACTCAAACAGCGCGTCCGCAAGGGCCTGCGTCTCTCCCGCAACGACGAGGTGCTCATCACGGAGTCCATCTCCGGGTGGGTCGAACTCGAGTACGAGGTGATGCGCGACGCCGGCGACTCCTGTATCATCATCTGCAACATGGAGAACATCGACCCGATGGGCATCCACACCGGGGAGTCGACGGTCGTGACGCCCTCGCAGGTCATCCCGGACGAGGGCCACCAGGAGATGCGCGACGCCGCCCTCGAGGTCATCCGCGACCTCGGCATCCAGGGTGGGTGTAACATCCAGTTCGCGTGGCGCGACGACGGCACACCCGACGGCGAGTACCGCGTCGTCGAGGTGAACCCCCGTGTCTCGCGTTCCTCCGCTCTCGCCTCGAAGGCGACCGGCTACCCCATCGCCCGCGTGACCGCGAAGGTCGCGCTCGGCAAGCGCCTCCACGAAATCGAAAACGAGATCACGGGTCAGACGACCGCCGCCTTCGAACCCGCCATCGACTACGTGGTGACGAAGGTGCCGCGCTGGCCCCAGGAGAAGTTCCCCGGCACGGAGTTCGAACTCTCGACGGCGATGAAGTCCACCGGGGAGGCGATGGCCATCGGCCGCACCTTCGAGGAGTCGCTGTTGAAGGCACTCCGCTCCTCGGAGAAGGACCCCGACGTCGACTGGGCCGAACTCTCCGATTCGAAACTCGAAACGCAGTACCTCGAACGCCCGACGCCCGACCGCCCGTACGCAGTCTTCGAGGCGTTCGACCGCGGCTACACGGTCGAGGAAGTCGTCGAACTCACCGACATCCACGAGTGGTACGTCGAGCGCTTCCAGAACGTCGCGGAGGCGGCCGCGGCCGCCCAGGAGGGTGACTTCACGACCGCCGCGACCACCGGTTTCACGAACCACGAGATCTCGGCCATCGCCGGGAGCGACTTCGAGGACAAGAACGCCTCGTGGCTCCCCGCAGGTACGGCCGACACCGGCGAAGAAGAACCCGAAGCCTACCCCGACGGCGCGGGCGCGAGCGTCGAGACGGTCGAGCAGGACGTCCCCGGCCGCACGTACAAGCAGGTCGACACCTGCGCCGGCGAGTTCGCCGCACAGACGCCCTACTACTACTCCTCGCGCAAGCCCGAGTGGTTCTCCGGGCCGTTCGAGGGTGAGTCCGCGGGCGGCGAACTGAAGGTCGACCACGACTCCGACAGCGTCGTGGTCGTCGGCGGCGGCCCCATCCGCATCGGGCAGGGCGTCGAGTTCGACTACTGTTCGGTTCACGCCGTCCGCGCGCTCCGCGAGGAGGGTATCGAGGCCCACGTCGTCAACAACAACCCCGAGACGGTCTCGACCGACTACGATACCTCCGACGGCCTGTTCTTCGAACCGGTCACGGCCGAGGAGGTCGCCGACGTGGTCGAGGCGACGGGCGCCGACGGCGTGATGGTCCAGTTCGGTGGGCAGACCTCGGTCAACATCGCCCACCCGCTGGAGAAGGAGATCGACCGCCGCGGTCTCGACGCCGACGTGCTCGGCACCTCCGTCGACGCGATGGACCTCGCCGAGGACCGCGACCGCTTCAACGAACTGATGGACGACCTCGGCATCGCCCAACCGGAGGGCGGTACCGCCCAGTCGAAGGAGGAGGCCCTCGACCTCGCACACGACATCGGCTACCCGGTGCTCGTCCGCCCGTCCTACGTGCTCGGCGGCCGCGCGATGGAGATCGTCCACGACGACGACGAACTCGAACAGTACATCGAGGAGGCCGTCCGCGTGAGTCCCGACCAACCCATCCTCGTCGACGAGTTCCTCTCCGACGCGGTGGAACTCGACGTCGACGCCGTCGCAGACGGCGTGGACGTGCTCGTCGGCGGTATCATGGAACACGTCGAGAGCGCGGGGGTCCACTCCGGTGACTCCGCCTGCGTCATCCCGACGCGCTCGCTCGACGAGGAGACGCTCGGGCGCGTCCGCGAGGTCGTCGAGGACATCGCGACCGCCCTCGACACCGTCGGCCTGTTGAACGTCCAACTCGCCGTGAAGGACGGCGAGGTGTACGTCCTGGAGGCGAACCCGCGCTCTTCGCGTACCGTCCCGTTCGTCTCGAAGGCGACCGGCGTCCCCATCGCGAAACTCGCCGCGAAGGTCATGGCGGGCTACTCCCTCGACGAACTCGACGTCTCCGAGGGCGTCCCCGAGCAGTTCTCGGTGAAAGAGGTCGTCCTGCCGTTCGACCGCCTGCCCAACTCCGACCCGCGTCTCGGCCCCGAGATGAAGTCGACGGGCGAGGTCATGGGGACGGCCTCGACGTTCGGGAAGGCCTACGAGAAGGCCCAGTCCGCGGCGTCGAACGACCTGCCCGAGGAGGGCGCGACGGCCGTCGTCCAACTGGACGTCGAGGGCTTCGGTGACTACTACGACCTCGCCGACTACGAGGGCGAGGACCTCGCCGAGGCGATCCGTCAGGGCGAGGTCGACCTCCTGATCAGCCGCGACCTCGACGCGCTCCAGACCGCCGTCGAGGAGGAGGTTCCCTACTACACGACGGAGGCGAGCGCCCGCGCGGCCCTCGAAGCACTCGCCCACCGCGACGAACCCATCGACGTCCTGCCGGTCAGCGAGCGCCCCATCCAGCAGCGCGAGTGGGGCGCCGGCGCGGAGTGAGGTGTGACACGGCGGTCGCTCGCGCCGGACCGCCCTAACCCGAACTGTCCGAATCGACTCCCGCTCTACCCCACTCTCTTCTCTCGACACACGTTCGAAGAGCGCGAGCGCCACGACGACAGACAGACTGTAGAAGCGTAGAAGCCGAAGACGAAGTCGACCGAATCTGTGGTAGTAGCAGTCGCTACAGGGCGAACAGGACGAGGGCGCCGGCGACGACGAACGCGCCGAGAGCGTACCACGGTTCGCGCTGGAGGACGAGTTCGGCCGCCTCGACGCGGGGTTCGACGCGCGACTCGGCGCGTCCACGGAGATCGAATCCGAGTACGAACCCGACGAACGCGGCGCCGAGGGCGACGCCGACGGTCCGGAAGCCGCGGGCGAAGACGAACGCGCCGAACACTCCGACGACCGTCCCGAGGATTGCGGCGTGCAGTTCGGTGAACGTGAGCGAGTTACCCGAACCGACCGATCGCTGGTCGGTGTCGTCGGAACTGGTCACGGGTTCGGAAGACGGGCGCCGGGGACAAAAGCGTGACCGGCGAAGGCGGAGAACGGAGCGACTCAGTCGGCGAGTGCGACTTCCTGGTCGGGGTCGCAGAGACCGAGGACGTCGTCGAAGAAGTCGAGCGAGTCGTGGGGACCGGGGTGGGCTTCGGGGTGGTACTGGCGAGTGATGATGTCGAGTTCCGCGCTGTCGAGTCCCTCCGGGGTGTCGTCGTTGACGTTGATCTGCGTCACTTCGAGGTCGCCCGGTTCGGCGACGGTGTATCCGTGGTTCTGCGTGGTCATGACGACGCGGTCGGTGCGGAGGTCGCGGACCGGTTGGTTGACGCCGCGGTGACCGAACTCCATCTTCTCGGTGGAGCCACCGAGCGCGTTCGCGACGACCTGCTGGCCGAGACAGATGCCCGCGATGGGGAGGTCGCCGGCGTAGTACTCGACGAGCGCCTGTGTGGCCTCGAAGTTCTCGGGGTCACCGGGGCCGTTCGAGACGAACAGCAGGTCGGGACTGACGGCGTCGACGTCCTCGGCAGTGGCGTCGTGCGGGAGGACGTGGACGTCCGCGCCGCGGGCGGTCAGGGAGTCGACGATGGATCCTTTCGCACCGCAGTCGACGAGCGCGATGGTGGCCTCGGTCGCCTGTCCGGTCCCGGGGTGGAACTCGGGTTCGTCGACGCTGACCTGCGCGCCGATGTCCGTGATGTCGGACATGTGCGGACAGCCGTCGAGTTGTTCTTTGGCCTCCTCGGGGGAGGCGTCGGGTCCGGCGGAGATGCCGACCTTCATCGCGCCGCCCTCGCGGATGTCGAGGACGAGGTCGCGGGTGTCGAGGTGGTCGACGGCCGGGACGCCCTCGCTCTCGAGCCACTCGGCGACGTCGTCGGTCAGTTCGCGGGCGACGACGGCCGAGGGGTGGACGCGATCCGACTCGAATCGTTCCTCTCGGACGCCGTAGTTTCCGATGAGCGGGTAGGCGAAGGTGAGGACCTGCGCCTCGTAGGAGGGGTCCGTGAGGGACTCCTCGTACCCCGTGTAGGCGGTCGTGAACACGAGCTCTCCCTGTGCCGCGCCGGGTGAGCGCGCGCGTGCTTCGACTACGTCCCCCGTTTCGAGGGCGAGGTAGGCGTCCGACATTACGAGATTCGACGTACGCACCGCACATAAGCCTTGCTTTCGTAACGAAGTTACGAATTTCGTAATCACTATACTCCCGAAGTGCATTCGTGTGATATGGACGAGATCGACCGGCAGATCCTGGACGTCCTCCGACGCGACGCCCGGACGCCCTACACCGAAATCGCCGACGAACTCGGCGTCTCGGAGGGGACGGTCAGGAATCGGGTCGACCGGTTGCAGGAGGAGGGGACCATCGAGCGCTTCACGATCGCGACGCGGACGGGCAACGTGAAGGCGATGATCGAGGTGAGCGTCGCCGTCGACGTCGACACCCACGACGTCGGCGAGCGGATGGCCGACTGGAACGAGGTGGACTTCGTCTGGCAGGTGTCGGGCGAACTCGACATCGTCCTGGTCGTCGACGCCGCGGACACCCAGCGGGTGAACGAACTCATCACACGCGCACGCGAGCAGGAGGAGGTCGTGAACACGAAGACCCGCCTCATCCTCGACGAGCGCCTCGGCTGAGTCGCCGAGCGGCCGACGCCGGAAGTGAGAAGCCATTTGTAGCGTCTCCCCCTCCCTCACTGTATGAGCGACACCGCCGACGCGGACGGTGAGGACGCCCAGAACGAGGCGTTCGAGAACGCACGGACCGAGGAGACCTTCGAGAACGCAGAGCAGGACGTCGTCGCCGTCGACCCCGACGACGAACCCGTCGGCCTCGTCAACCGTCTCGACGCCCACACCGGCGAGGGGACGCGCCACCGCGCGTTCACCTGTCTGCTGTTCGACGAGGACGGCCGGATCATGCTCGCCCAGCGCGCCGGCCGCAAGCGCCTCTGGGACACGTACTGGGACGGCACCGTCGCCTCCCACCCCGTCGAGGGCCAGAGCCAGAAGGAGGCCACCCGCGAGCGCCTCGAAGAGGAACTCGGCATCACGCCCGACCAGTACGACGACCTCGAAGTGACCGACCGCTTCGAGTACAAGCGTCGCTACCTCGACGAAGGGCTGGAGTGGGAGGTCTGTGCCGTCCTGCAGGCGACCCTCCACGACACCTCCTTCGACCGCGACCAGGACGAGGTCGAGGGCGTCGTGTGGGTCGACTACGAGGACCTCTACGAGAACCCGCGCTACTACCGCCAACTCCGGCTCTGCCCGTGGTTCGAGATCGCGATGCGCCGCGACTTCGAGGGGAACGAACCGCTCGACCAGCGGGAGTAGCGAGATTCGGAACGAGCGTAGCGAGTGAGAATCTCGGAACGGCGAGCGGGAGGGAGTAAAGCGACCGACACGCGAGCAGCACGATTCGGAACGTGCGTAGCGAGTCGGCACACCCGAGGTCGCCCACTTTTTCTTCGCGCCCTCCCTACGTCGGGTATGCTCGTCCTCGCGGCCGACGTCTACGAGGCGGTCCTCGAACACGCCCGGGAGGACGCCCCGCTCGAAGCCTGTGGGGTGCTCGCCGGCGAGCGCGACCCCGAGTCGGGCGTCGCCCGTGCCGTCTCGGTCCACCGAGCGCACAACGCCGCCGACGCACCTCGCGTCGCCTACGAGATCGACCCGGCGGACCTCCTGCACCTGATCGAGTCCATCGAGGAGGCGGGTCGCGAGGTCGTCGGCTTCTACCACTCCCACCCCGCGGGACCGCCACACCTGAGCGACCGCGACCGCCGCGAGGCGACGTGGGAGGGCTATCACTACCTGCTCGTCTCGCTCGCGGGGTCGACGGCCATCTGCGACGCGTGGCGGTGGACCGGCGAGGAGTTCGTTCGCGACGACGTGGCGGTCCGCGACTGACTTAGGGCCGGCACCAGAAGTGAGAGTATGCCCGACCTCTACGACTCCCTCGACGGACAGGTCGCGCTCGTCACGGGCGCGAACCGGGGAATCGGTGCCGAAATCGCCCGGGGACTCCGGGACCTCGGCGCGACGGTGTACGCCGGTTCGCGGAGTATGCAGGAGGAGACACCCGACGGGACCGAACGCGTCCTCCTCGACGTCACCCAGGAGGGGGATATCGAGTCGGTCGTCGACGGAATCTTCGAGGAGACCGGCCGCCTCGACGTCCTCGTCAACAACGCCGGCGTCGGCGAGTTCGGCGAGACCATCGTCTCGGAGTCGGTGGAGACCATCGACCGGACGCTCGCGACGAACCTCCGCGGGCCGATGCTCGTCTGCAAGCACGCGCTCCCGCTCTTGCTCCAGCAAGAGCACCCCCGCGTGGTCAACGTCTCTTCCGGGATGGGGGCCATCCACGATATGGGCGACGGCGCGCCCGCGTATCGCGTCTCCAAGACCGGACTCAACGGGTTCACACGCTACCTCGACGCCGAGTACGCGGAGAAGGGGCTCGTCGCCAACGCGGCGTGTCCGGGCCACGTCGAGACGGACCTCGCGACGGAGGGCGCCGAGCGCACTCCCGAGGAGGGTGCCGAGACGCCGGTGTGGCTGGCGCGCTTCCGCGACGGTCCCTCGGGGAAGTTCTGGCGCGACGAAGAACAGATCGAGTGGTAGCGGTCGGTCAGCGCCGGACGGCCGACCAGACGCCGACGGCCCCGAGCAGGAGCGCGGGAACCATCGGCAGGGCGACGAGCGTGTCGACCCAGGGGAGGCCGAACATCGACGGGCCGCCCGCGACGCCGGCGTAGATGAACAGGGGGACCACGAGCCCCGAGAGGCCGAGGACGGCGACCATCAGCCACTGCTGGCGGTTCGAGAGGGCCGATTCCGTCGTCGCGTCCGGGGGCTCGTGGGACTGGACCATTCAGAGTTCGCTGTCGGGTTTTACCACCACCTTCCCAAAGCCTTCTCGGTTCTCCAGCAGTTCGTGTGCCTGGGCGGCCTCGCTCATCGGCAGGGTGTCGCGGACGCGCACCTCGAAGGTGCCGTCCCAGACGTGTTCGAGGGCGTCTTCGGCTTCGCCCGGTGTCGCCATCGTCGACCCGATGACTTCGAGTTGGTTCCAGAAGATGCGGTTGATGTCCGTCTTCGGTCGGCCGCCGGTGGTCGCACCGCAGGTGACGATGCGGCCGCCCTTCGCGAGCGACGCCAGCGAATCCTGCCACGTCTCCCCGCCGACGTGGTCGACGACCATGTCGACGCCGCGGTAGCCCGTCAGGTCGCGAATCTCGTCGGCGAAGTCGTCTTCCTCGTAGTTGATGACGTGGTCGGCGCCGAGTTCCTCGGCGTACTCCAGTTTCTCGTCTGTCGAGGCCGTCGCGTAGACGGTCGCGCCGGCGTGTTTGGCCACCTGGACCGCGGCGTGGCCGACGCCGCCGCTCGCACCGAGGACGAGGACGTCCTCGCCGGACTTGAGGTCGCCACGGTTGCGGAGCATCCGCCACGCGGTCTGGAAGACGAGTGGCGCCGCGGCGGCCGTCTCCCAGTCGACGTGGTCGGGGACGGGGACGAGGTTCTGTGCGGGGACGGCCGCGAGTTCGCTGTGGACGCCGCGGACGTGCTCGCCGATGATGTGGAACTCGACACAGAGCGGGAAGTCGCCGCGACGGCAGAACTCACACTCGCCACAGAACGCGCCGGCCGAGACGGCGACGTGGTCGCCCTCCTCGAAACGGGTGACGTCCTCGCCGACCTCCGTCACGACGCCCGCCGCGTCGCTCCCGGGGATGTGGGGCATCTCCAGGTCGATGCCGGGGAGACCCTTTCGCGTCCACACGTCGAGGTGGTTGAGCGCGCCCGCCTTCACGTCGACGAGGACCTCGTCGTCGCTGGGTTCGGGGTCGGGGAAGTCGCCGTACTCGATGACGTCCGTGTCGCCGTGTTCCGTGAACTGGACCGCTTGCATGGGTGGTGAGTGAACGGACGGGAGTAAAACTCTATGGTTGTCAGAAACTCGCACACGTGTCGCCGGCCGCGAGGCGTGGGCTTTTGCCCCGCGACACCGAAACCGCCGACATGGTCGACTTCCAGTCACGCGACACCCGCCGCGACGAACGAATCCGGAGTGACGACGCCGACGACGCCGACGACACCGGCGACACCGACGAACAGACGGAGAACCACGACGACCACGGTCACGACGGACACGATGATCACGAGCACAACGGACACGAGCACGGTCACGACGATCACGACGACCACGAGCACAAGCATGACGGACACGACGACCACGAGCACCACCACCACGACCTCTCGGACGTCGGAGTGGGTATCGTGACCGTCTCCTCCTCGCGGACGCTCGACGACGACCCGAGCGGCGACGCCATCGCGTCCGCCTTCGAAGACGGGGCCCACACCGTCGCGACCCGTGAACTCGTCGGCGACGACTACGACCGGATCCAGTCCATCGTCGACCGTCTCGTCTCACGTGACGACGTGGACGTCGTCGTCACTACTGGTGGCACGGGGGTCACACCGGACGACGTCACCGTCGAGGCGGTTCGCCCCCTCCTCGACAAGGACCTCCCCGGATTCGGCGAACTCTTTCGCGACCGCTCGTACGACGAGATCGGGACGCGAGTCGTCGGGACGCGCGCGCTCGGCGGCGTCAGCGACGAGGTCCCGGTCTTCTGTCTCCCCGGGAGCGAGAACGCCGCCACCCTCGGTGCCGAGGAGATCATCGTCCCCGAGGCGCCCCACCTCGCGGGGCTGGCCCGGCGGGACGACGCCGACGAGGAATGACGGACAAACAGGCCGTCCGCGAACGAGTGTGGGACGCACTCGAAGACGCGGGCGAGGCGCGCTTCCCGTTCCCACCACACGGTCGCATTCCGAACTTCGCGGGCGCGAAGGTGGCCGCCGAGCGACTCGCCGACACCGAGGTGTGGGCCGACGCCGAGGTGGTGAAGGCGAACCCCGACGCGCCCCAACTGCCGGTGCGCCGTCGCGCCCTCCACGACGGCAAGACCGTCTACATGGCGGTGCCGCGCCTCCGCGAGGAGAAGTGTTTCCTCGAACTCGACCCGGCGGAGATCCCGCCGGACGAGCGCGACCGGGCGCCCGCCCTCTCGAACGTCGACGACTACGCCACGCAGGTCGGCCCGGACGCGCTCCCCGACGTGGACCTCGTCGTCTCGGGAAGCGTCGCCGTTACCGAGGACGGCGCCCGAATCGGCAAGGGAGAGGGATTCAGCGACCTGGAGTTCGCGGTCCTCCGGGAACTCGGCGCCGTCCACGAGTCGACCCCGGTCGCGACGACCGTCCACGAACTGCAGGTCGTCGACGAGGCCGAGGCGCCGGCCCCCGACGCCCACGACGTCCCGATGGCCCTCGTCGTGACCCCGGGCCGAACCGTCGAGACGGAGACACCGTACGAGAAACCGCGAGGCGTCGACTGGGACGCGTTGAGCGACGAGCAGATCGACGCGATGCCGGTCCTCCAGCGCCTCCGGGAGTGAGCCAGTGCCGAGGTGCCGGCACGTCGGGCCGGATACTTAAGAACGAAGCCGCCCAATCCGGCGTATGGCCGCCGACACCCCGGAAACCCCGGCCGAAGATACGGACGCCGCCGACGCCCTCGCCGACGCGCTCGACGGCGTCGAGGGGACGCCGGGGTGTGTCGTCTGTCCGGAGTCGGCCGACTTCTACCTCTTCGCGGCCGGCCGCGTGTCGACGTTCGCCTGCTGGGAGCACGTCAGTCCCTACGCGGCGCTGGTCGACGGCCGGGGCCGGGACGGCGGAGGTGGCGAGGACGAGACCGACGACGGGGCCAGTGAGCGCGCGGGCGACGACGCGTTCGCGGAACGTCCGGAGGCCGTCCGCCTCGACGACTGACTACTCGCCGCCCATCGGGCCCATCGTCGCCGTGAACACGGCTACGTCGTCGCCCTCGTTGCGGGCGCCGTGGGGGACGCCGCGTTCGTGGACGACGACGCCGGGCGCCGCGACGGTCTCCTCGTCGTCACCCTGCACCACGACGACTTCCCCCTCCAAGACGTGGAAGGCGTTCGTCTGGTCGCCGTGTTCGTGGGGTTCGACCTCGGCGCCGGGGCCGAGCGCGAACGCCTTGACGAGCATGTCTTCGGAGAAGTACAGTTCCGCGGTCTCGACCTCACCGGTCTGCGGCGCGAGGTCGAGGTCTGCGTAGCGATCGAGCGTCATACCCGGACGAAACAGCGCCCGGGGGTTAATGGGTCGGGTTCCAGATTACGCGGCGCTCGCGTTCCCGGACTCGTTGCCCGCGCCGTCACCGCCAGCGTGGTCGCCTCCGGCGAGACCGCTCACCGTGTCACCGAGGCTGTCGAGCGTGCCGTTCACGAACTTCGAGATGGCGTCGTGGATGTCGCCAACGAAGTCAGGGACGGGGCCAGGGAGTTCTCCGGGCGTGCCGGCGTCCGCGTCGCCGCTTCCGCTCCCCTGTCCGGGCGTCGCGGCGACGCCACCGGTCAGGGCGAACAACGATACGAGCGTGACGAGCGCGACGGTTCTGAACTTCATCACACCTCCCACTCGGGACCGTATCCACTTCAACTGTCGAGACCGTAAAACGGAGTTTCGGGCGGGTTTCACCCCGATTAACCCGGATTAACTGTCGTTACTGTTCGGCCGTCCCGGTCAACTCCTCGGCGACCGTCACCGGGCCGAGGAGGTCGGGGTCGAGTGCGAAGTCGAGTTGCCCGCGGACGAACTCGGGGACCGAGTCCGGCGAGTAGACGACCGTCCGCAGGTCGGGGTTGCGCTCCAGCGCGATGGGCACGCTGGTCGCCTCCTCGACGTTCGTGACGACGAGCAGGTCGGCGTCGTCGATGCCGACCTCCTCCATCGCTTGGCCGCTGCCGATTCCTTCGATGCGTTCGACGCTGACGCCGGCCGCTTCGAGTGCTTCACCGAGTCCCCGGTCGGGACCGATGACGATTGCCTTCATGGTAAAACACGAGAACTGGACGTTCTCCTTATATACTCAGACGCGACGCCCCACCAAGTAGTTGGCGTCCCACGCGGAACACACTCGCCGGTCCGGCGAACGCCCAGCCCCGTAGAAGGCTTATGCCGGTTCGACCGGCACACACACGCATGCCCGCTCCGTCACGTCGCGCCCTCCTCCGGACCGGCGCGCTCGGCATCGCGACCGCGCTCGCCGGCTGTCAGTCCCGCGACTGGCCCGCCGACGACCCGTTCGGCGGTGGTCGCACCCGGACCACGACCGTCGAAACCCACGCCGTCGGCGAATCAGTCTCCGTCGGCGACGCGACCGTCACCGTCTCGGACGCCCTCGCGCGCGAGTCCATCGTCTACCCGCTGCTCGACACGCTCGACGTGGCCGGTCACGGCGGGACCCAGTACCTCCTCGCAGTCGCCGAGACCGAGGGTGGGACCGTCGACCCGAGCGCCTTCGACCTCCAGGTCGGCCCGACGGGCGTCGAGGGTCGACGGTACCTCGGGACGATGAGTCCGAGCGGACTCCACCCACAGATCGAGGGCGTCGGGCGGGCGTACGACGCCGACACCGGTCGCGGGTGGGTCGGCTTCCCGCTCGTCGGGGAGACGGAGGAGGGACACGGCCGGATCCGCCTCGGCCACGAGGACGAGACGGCGGTGTGGCGACTCCCCGAGGACGTCCTCGCTAACCTCGCCGCGCCCGCACCGTCGTTCGACGTCCAAGAGTTGGTCGTCGACGTGAGCAGCGATTCGGACGGGTCGGGCGACACGTTCACCGTCCGTGTCCGCGTCCGGAACGCGGGCGAGCGCGCGGAGACGTTCCGAGGCTGTGTGAACGTCCACTTCTCGGTGACGAAGGCGTTCGCACTCGACGTCCCGCCGGGCGAGACCCGCGAGTGGACGTGGAGACACCGCTGGCAGGGGTCGGGAGAGACGTCGGTCGCAGTAAAAACGGTCGGCGGCGAGACGTCGACGACGCTCGGTGGCTGACGACGGTTACTCGTACTCGATGGTCGCCGGCGGCTTGTGCGTCACGTCGTAGACGACGCGCGAGACCTCGTCGATGGTGCCGGTGACGCGCGACTGGATGCGCTGGAGCGTCTCCCAGTCGAGTTCCTGCGCGCGCGCGGTCATGCCGTCGCGGGACTCGACGGAGCGGACGGCGACGACGTGGCCGTGGACGCGGTTGTCGCCCTTCACGCCCGTCGCCTTCCCGAGGACGGCGGCGAACGCCTGCCACGGTTCGTACGCTTCGAGTTCCTCCTCGACGATGGCGGTCGCCTCGCGGGCGACGTGGACCTTCTCGCGGGTGACCTCGCCGACGACGCGGACGGCCAGGCCGGGACCGGGGAACGGCATCCGCTCGGCGATGACCTCCTCGAGGTCGAGTTCGCGGGCGACCTCGCGGACCTCGTCCTTGTAGAGGTCGCGGAGCGGTTCGACGATGCCCTCGAAGTCCACGGCCTCGGGGAGACCGCCGACGTTGTGGTGGGACTTGATGTTCCCCTCCGACTCGATACGGTCGGGGTAGATGGTCCCCTGGACGAGGTAGTCGGCGTCGACGTCGTTGGCGACGACCTCGAACTCCCGGATGAATTGCTCGCCGATGATCTTGCGCTTCTTCTCGGGGTCGGTGACGCCGGCGAGGGCGTCGAGGAAGCGCTCTTCCGCGTCGAGGATGCGGAGACTGTCCATGTAGTCGAACTCCTCGCGGATCTGGTCGGTCTCGCCCTTGCGCATCAACCCGGTGTCGACGTACACGGGGACGAGTTGCTCGCCGACGGCCTCGTAGGCGAGTGCGGCGGCCGTCGAGGAGTCGACACCCCCGGAGAGGGCGATGATGGCGGTGGAGTCGCCGAGTTCTTCGCGAATCTCTGCGGTCGCTTCGTCGATGAATTCGTCTACGTTCACCATTATGCGGTCACCTCGTGTTCGGAGTCTTCGAGAATCGCCTGCAGCAGTCCGACGAACGGCGGACTCGGACGTCCCGGTCGCGAACGGAACTCGGGGTGGAACTGCGTCCCGAAGAAGAACGGGTGGTCGTCGTGTTCGAGGATCTCCATGCGGTTGCCGGCCTTCCCGGAGAAGGTGAGACCCTCGGCTTCGAGGTCGTCGATGTACTCGGGGTTCACCTCGTAGCGGTGACGGTGGCGCTCGGTACACGACGTGTCCTCGTACAGTTCGTGGGCGAGCGTTCCGGGTTCGATCTCGGTCTCGTGGGCGCCCAGTCGCATCGTCCCGCCGAGGTCTTCGAGGTCGTACTGCTCGGGCAGGAGGTCGATGACGGGGTGGTCGGTCTCCTCGTCGATCTCCGAGGAGTGGGCGTCCTCGAGGCCGAGGACGTTCCGGGCGTACTCGACGACGGCCATCTGGAAACCCAGACAGAGTCCGAGGAAGGGGACGTCGTTCTCGCGGGCGTAGCGGATGGCCTCCATCTTGCCCTTCGTCCCGCGGGAACCGAACCCGCCGGGGACGACGACGGCGTCGGCCGACTCCAGGCGCTCGCGGTGTTCGTCGTGCATCTTCTCGGAGTCGACCCAGAGCGTGTTGACTTCGACGCGCTCGTGGAGACCGGCGTGCTTCAGCGACTCGTGGATGGACATGTAGGCGTCCTCCAGGGCGTACTTCCCGACGAGGGCGACGTCGACGCTCCCCTCACGCTCGCGGGTGACGAGGTCGCGCCACTCGGTCGAGCGCTCTTCTCGCGGGAGCGCCTCGTCGTCGAGGTCGAAGCGCTCGATGACGTGCTCGTCGAGACCCTCCTCTTCGAGGACGAGCGGGACGTGGTAGATGTCCTCGACGTCGGGGTTCGAGAAGACGGCGTCGGTCGGAACGTCGCAGAACAGCGCGATCTTCTCCTTGACGCTGTCTTCGAGCGGGTCGGGGTTTCGGCCGACGAGGATGTCTGGCTGGAGACCGATACTCCGCAGTTCCTTCACGGAGTGTTGGGTCGGTTTGGTCTTCTGCTCGCCGTTCTTCGAGTAGGGGACGAGCGTGACGTGGGTGAAGAGGATGTCCTCGTCGTCCTCCTCGTGGGAGAACTGACGGAGGGCTTCGAGGTAGGGCATCCCCTCGATGTCGCCGACGGTGCCGCCGATCTCGACGATACAGACGTCGGTACCCTCGGCGGCCTCGCGGATGCGGCGCTTGATGTCGTCGGTGACGTGCGGGATGACCTGGACGGTGTTCCCGAGGTAGTCACCGGCGCGCTCGCGCTCGATGACCTCCTGGTACACCTTCCCGGTGGTGACGTTGTGGTCGGAGGTCATGTCGGACTCGAGGAAGCGCTCGTAGTTCCCGAGGTCCAAGTCGACCTCGCCGCCGTCTTTCAGCACGTACACCTCGCCGTGCTGGTAGGGACTCATCGTCCCGGCGTCGACGTTGAGGTACGGGTCGACCTTGACGGCCGTCACGTCGAACCCGGCGTTGGTCAGTAGGCGACCCAGGCTCGCGGCGGTGATCCCCTTACCCAGGCCGGACATCACACCCCCTGTAACGAAAACGAACTTACTCCCCAGTGAGGGGTCGTAGCCGGTCTCCTTCGGCATACTGTGTCTCCGGCAGGACGGGGGAAAACGATTTCGGGACGCGCGGGCGGTTGCCACCCCGTGGCACGCGACGCCCCCTCAGGCGAGGTGCGCGAGGAGGAACTCGCCGACCGCCTCGGCGACGTGGTCGGTCTTGCCCACGAAGAAGTGGTCGCCGTCGAGTTCGACCACGTCGTGGCCGAGCGTCCGCGCGCGCCCGACGACCGGTTCCCAGTCGGCCGTCGTGTCCCGGTTCCCGTAGACGACGCGGACCGGTGCGTCCACGTCCGCCAGCGCGCTCGCGGCGTCGAGTCCACTCTCGACTTCGGCGGTCGGCGCGAGCAGGCAGACGGCCGCCAGCGGGACGTCCACGGTGGCGGCAGCGAGTGCCGCGATCGCCCCGCCGAAGGAGAAGCCGAACAGTCCCACCTGCTCGAACTCGTCGGCGGCCCACCGGACGGCGTTGCGGGCGTCCTCGCGCTCGCCGAGTCCCTCGTCCCACGCGCCGTAGTCGAAGCGGAGGCAGGCGACGCCTCGCTCGCCGAGGTAGTCGCTCACGGCACGGAGGCGCTGGTCGCCGCGGTGGCCGCGGTGCTGTGGGTGTGGCGGGCAGGCGACGACGCACGCGTCGGCCCCACCGTCGGGCGTGTCGAGCGTCGCCTCGACGTCACGGGCGCCGGGAATCAGGACCGTATCCTCGGGCATACGCGGGTGGTGCGTCCGGCGAGAAGGTAAAGGTTCAGCAGCGCTGGCGGACTTCGTAGTAGTCGGTGAACTTCACGACGTCGCCCTCGTCGAGGGTCGCCACCTCGGCGTCGACGGCGTCGACCTCGCCGTGCAGGATGGCGTGGAGGCGGGTCTGGGCGGCCTCGTCGAGTTCGTCGACGTGGTGGACGCGGGCGTCTGCGGGTACCTGTGCTGCGGGTTCGACCGTCAGTTCCGACATGGAGTCGTCGCTACGTGCGTGCCCGATAAAGGTGTGTGGACAGTGCACACGATTGCCGGAACCGCGGACGCCTCACTCGGCGTGCTCGACGAGGAACTCGCCGGCCTTGCGGCCCGCGATTTCGAGGCTCCCGACGAAGAAGTGGCCCGTGTCGACGTTGTTCTCCTCGAGGTTGAGTTCGCGGGCGCGCTCGACGACCGGTTCCCAGCGGACGCGGTCGTCCTCGGAGGCGTAGACGACGCGGACCGGCACGTCGATGTCTTCGAGTGCGTCGGCGGCGTCGAACTCGTCTTGGTCGCCGATACGGACGTCCACGGCGAGCAGCGAGACGGCGACGAGGCGCTGGCCGACTGCGGAGTCCTCGTCGACGTCGGCGGCCGCGAGCGCCGCGACGGTCGCACCGAAACTGTAGCCAGTCAGGCCGACCTGGTCGTAACGCTCGGCCGCCCAACTGAGCGCCGCGTAGGTGTCGGCGATTTCGCCTTCGCCCTCGGTCCACTCCGCGTAGTCGAAGCGGAGGACCGCGACGTCGTGGTCGAGGAGGTAGTCGCGGATGGCCTTCAGACGGGGGTCGTCGCGGTCGCCGCGCTTCACGGGGTGGGGCGGTGCGACGACGGCGACCGCGTCGGTCTCCGTCTCGGGCGTGTCGAGCGTCGCTTCGATGGTCCGCTCTCCGGAGATGGTGACCGTCTCCTGTGACATACACGATGCTCCACCCGGACACCGGAAAGTGGTTGTGGCGGGTGGGACCGAGCTTTTTGTCCGCTCCGCCCGAGAGTAGGTGTATGGGACTGCTCTCACGCCTCTCCTACGTCGTCCGCTCGAAGCTCAACGCGGTGGTCTCGCGCAGCGAGGACCCACAGGAGTCGCTCGACTACTCCTACGAGCGACTGAAAGACCAACTCCGGGAGGTCGAACGCGGTCTCGCCGACCTCACCGCCCAGAAGAAACGCCTGGAGAAACAGCGCGAGCGCCTCGCACGCAACGTCGAGAAACACAACGAACAGGCCCGCGAGGCGATGCGTCAGGACCGCGAGGACCTCGCCCGCCGCGCGCTGGAGAAGAAGAACCGAAAACTCGACCAGATCGACGACCTCGACGAGCAGATCGCGGACCTCGAAGCTTCCCAGCGCGACCTGGAGGAGAAGAAACGCGACCTCGAAGGGCGCGTCGAGGAGTTCCGTACGAAGAAGGAGACGATGAAGGCCCGTCACCGCGCCGCCGAGGCACAGAAGACTGCCAGCGAGGCGGTGACGGGTGTCGGTGAGGGGACACGGGAGATCGACGAGGCGGTCGAGCGCGCCGAGGAGCGCACGGAGGAACTCGAAGCGCGTGCGGAGGCCCTCGACGAACTGGAGGAACGCGGCGCGCTCGGCGACCCCCTCGCGGAGGACGACGTCGAGGCCGAGTTGGGCGAGGTCCGCCGCGAACGCGAGGTCGAGACGGAACTGGAGACGTTACGCGAGGAGTACGGCACGGAGCGCGAGGTGGAGGGCGGTGACGCGGACGACGAGAGCGCGGCCGGGAGCGACGACCGGACGTAGCCGCCGCGACTGTGGCCGCGACCGCGGCCGTTACCTCTTTCCGCGTCTCCGGGCGTTGGTTCGTCCATGTCGGAGGGAGCCGATGGGGACGGGAACGAGGACGCAGAAGCGGACGAGGGGAGTGAACGACCGAGCGACACGATGCGCGAGCGGGTGCCCGAGAGCAGCCGGAAGTTCTGGTTGCTGCTCGACGCCGACCGCACCCTCGTCGCGGGCGGCATCGTCGGTGCCGTCTTCCTCGCCCTGGTCGTGGTCGGGCAGTTCCACCCGATTCCGACGCCGACGCTCTTCGCCCAGGAGGACCCGCTGGAGACGCTGTTCCAGGGACTACTCGGCTCCATCATCACGGGCGTCACGCTCGTCCTGACGTTGAGCCAACTCGTCCTCTCGCAGGAGCAGGGACCGGTCGGTGACCAGCGCGAGCGCATGGAGGGTGCGATGTCGTTCCGGAAGGACGTCGAGGACGTCATCGAGGAACCGGTCAGCCCCGCTCAGCCGTCGGCGTTCCTCCGCTCGCTCGTCAAACTCACCCAGCGCCGCGCGGAGGCGCTCTCCGAGGCCATCGAGGACGTCGAGGACGCCGGGTTGAACGAGCAGGTCGAGACCTTCCTCGACAACCTCCGCGAGAACGCCGAGTCGGTCCAGCGGAACCTCGAAGGTTCGCAGTTCGGCGAGTTCGACGTCGTGTTCTCCGCGCTCAACTACAACTACTCGTGGAAACTGTACGCCGCCCGGCGGATCCGCGCCGAGAACGAGGACGTGCTCACCGACGAGGCGCGGGGGGCGTTCGACGAACTCGTCGACGCGCTCGAACTGTTCGGTCCCGCCCGCGAGCACTTCAAGACGCTCTACTTCCAGTGGGCGCTCATCGACCTCTCTCGGACGATGCTCTACGCGTCGATTCCCGCGCTGGCGACGGCCGTCACGGGTATCCTCTACCTCGAACCGTCGCTGTTCCCGGGGACGGTCCTGGGGGTCCGGACGCTCGTCGTCGTCGTGAGCGCGGCCGTCGCCGTCTCGCTGCTCCCGTTCGCCTTCCTGCTCTCGTACATCCTGCGTATCGTGACCGTCACCAAGCGGACACTCTCTATCGGCCCGTTCATCCTCCGGGAGACCGACCGTTCGCAGAGTTTCGACTGGGGCGAGACGGAGGCCGCAGGCGAGGGCGGGAGCGGCGGGAACGGAAACGAGAACGGGAGCGGGGGGTGAAAGTGGTCACTCGGCGGGGACGACCGAGACGACACGGCGGAGCACCTCGTGGACGGCGACCATCCCGACGACGGCCGCGAGGAATATCGGGACGGCCATCGCGCCCTGCGGGATGCCGAGGGCGAAGATGAGGACCGTCGCGTAGGCCGGCGCGTGCAGGACGCGGAAGACGGACATCCCGACCGTCGCCGTGACGACGGCCACGACGACGGCCACGACCTGCAGGAGGCCGACGGTCGTCAACGCCGGGAACATGCGGACCTGTTCGAGCGGTCCGACGAGGACGAGAACCGAGGCGTAGGCCGCGATGGCGCCGATGGCCTGCCCGCCGACAGTCTCGCGGATGAGACCGGTCTGTGTCTTCCGACTCGCGAGGATGTACGCCGAGGGACCGAGACTCGGCAGGAGGAGCGGCCGGCCGGTCGCCCAGGCGAGGAGGGCGAGACCGCCCATGTGGGCGGCGACGTACGCCGCGAGGCGGAGACCGAGGGTTCGCTCGGATTCACGGTACCGGTCGAGCACACGACGGACGACGGCCCGCCCGGTCATGGGGTTCACGGTTTCCGACGTGTGAGAAAACGAGTGCGGCCGAGTCGGCTTACTCCGCGAGGAAGTCGGGTTCGGTCCGCTTCTCGTCGCGTTCGTCTTCGAGGTGGCTGTAGAAGTCCTCGCGTTCGACGTCGCTGGCCTCGCGTTCCTTGCGGTCGCGGACGGAGATGGTCATCGACTCTTCTTCGTCGCCGCCGACGACGACCATGTAGGGGACGCGGTCCTCGTGGGTCTGCTGGATCTTCTTGCCGATGGTCCAGTCGCGCTCCTCGACCTCGGCGCGGAAGCCCTTCGAGGAGAGTTCGCCAGCCACGCGCTTCGCGTAGGGGAGGTTGTCGTCGGAGATGGGGAGGACGCGGACCTGCTCGGGCGCCAGCCAGAGCGGGAACTTCCCGTCGAAGTGCTCGATGAGCACCATGAAGAAGCGCTCGTAGGAGCCGTAGAGCGCGCGGTGAATCATCACCGGGCGGTGCTCCTCGTTGTCCGAACCGACGTAGGAGAGGTCGAAGCGCTCGGGCATGTTGAAGTCGAGTTGGACCGTCGGACCGTCCCAGACGCGGCCGAGCGCGTCCTCGAAGCCGAAGTCGATCTTCGGCCCGTAGAAGGCGCCGTCGCCCTCCTCGACGTCGTACTCGTAGCCGCCGTCCTCCAGCACGTCGCGGAGTTGGGACTCGGCCTGCTCCCAGATTTCGTCGCTACCGACGGACTTCTCGGGTCGGGTGGCGAGTGCCACCTCGACGTCGAGGTCGAAGTTCTCGATGACCTCGAAGATCATGTCCATGATCTGGGTGACCTCCGCTTCGATCTGGTCGGGGCGACAGAACAGGTGGCCGTCGTCGATGGTGAACGCCCACACCCGCGAGAGGCCGGAGAGTTCGCCGCGCTGTTCCTTGCGGTAGACCTTCCCGTTCTCGAAGTACCGGACGGGGAGTTCGCGGTAGCTCCAGGTGTCCTGGTCGAAGATGGTCGCGTGGCCCGGACAGTTCATCGGCTTCAGGCCGTACTCCTCCTCGTTGACGTCGAGGAGGAACATGTCGTCCTTGTAGTTCTCGTAGTGTCCGGACTGCTTCCAGAGTTCCGTGCGGAAGACGTGGGGCGTCTCGACCTGGTCGTAGCCGGCGTCGCGGTTCAGGTCGTTGACGTAGTCTTCGAGTTCCTGCAGGACGGTCTTGCCGTTCGGGTGGTAGAGCGGCAGGCCCGGTCCCGTGACCTCCGGGATACTGAAGAGGTCGAGTTCGCGGCCGAGTTTGCGGTGGTCGCGCTCCTTGGCCTCCTCGCGCATGTCGAGGAACTGTTCGAGTTCCTCCTCCGTGGGGAAGGCGGTCCCGTAGACGCGGGTGAGCATGTCGTTCTCCTCGTCGCCGCGCCAGTAGGCACCGGAGACTTCGAGGAGCGTGAAGCCGCCGATTTCGCCCGTCGAGTCGACGTGCGGACCCTGACAGAGGTCGCGCCAGTCGTCCTGTTCGTAGAAGGTGACGGGGTCCTCGCCCGCCGCCTCGTCCTGCAGAATCTCCTGTTTGTAGGGGTTGTCCTCGTACGCTTCGAGGGCTTCCTCGCGGGGCACCTCGACGCGCTCGATGTCGTAGTCGGCGTCGATGATGTCGTGGCACTCCGCCTCGATGTCGGCGAGGTCGTCCTCGTCGAGGTCGACGTTCGCGACGTCGTAGTAGAAGCCGTCGTCGGTAGACGGGCCGATGGCGAGTTTCGCCTCGGGGTAGAGACGCTGGAGCGCCTGCCCGAAGACGTGGGCGGCCGAGTGCCGGAGCACGTCGAGGTACGCTTCCGAGTCCTCGGTGACGATCTCGACGGCCGCGCCGTCGTAGGCCTCCTCCTCCTTGGCGACGAGGTCGCCGTCGAGTTTCCCCGCGACGGTGTCACGGCCGAGTCCGGGACCGATCTCGTACGCCACGTCCTCGACCGTCGCACCCTCCTCGACCTCCAGTTCGGAGCCGTCGGGGAGCGTGACGGTGATGGTACTCATAGGGCGAATTACGGCCAACGGCCCACATAAGGTTGTTGAGACTGTGCAGGGGTGTGCCACCCCGCCACAGTGCGCGGCTCAGTCGGCGTCGGTGTCGGCGCCGACGCCGGACTCCGCAAACAGGCGGTCGAACACCTTCCGGTGGGCGGCCCGGAGGTGGCTGTTGAACGTCGGCTGTGAGACGCCGAGCGACTCGGCGATCTCGGTGCCCGTCCGGTGGCGCGGAGTCGCGAAGAACCCGCTGAAGTAGGCGGTCTGGAGCGCTTCGAGTTGGCGGTCGGTGAGGTCGTCTGCGACCCGCGAGCGGAACTCGACGGGACGCTCGCCCTCACGTTCGCGTTCGCGCTTGGCGAGGAGTTCCGCGTCGGGGTAGTGTCGGCTGAACGTCTCGACGAACTCGCGGGCGTCCCGTGACGTCGAGAGGGTGACGTCGACCGTCGCCCCCGTCGGTGTCGCGGTGATTCCCTGGACGACCCCGCCGTGGTCGAGGACGCGCGCGTGGACGCTCTCGTCGGTCAACCGAACCTCCAACAGACAGGAGTCCTCGTGCTCGGCGACGACGTCGAAGTCGGTGACCGTTCGGCGCGGGGACGCGTTCTCGAACGTCGCTCCCGACGCGCCGTCGACCGAGACGTACGCGCGGAGGCCGCCGTCGGAGCGCGCGACGACGTTCCGGACCGTGAGTTCGGCGTCGAGTTCCCGCGCCAGGTCGACGACGTCGAGGTCGACGAGACCGAACTCGAGTTCGACGACCCGGTCGCTGACGAGAGAGCGTTTCGTCTCGATGGCGTCGATGGCGTACGCGATGGTCTCCGAGAGGTCGGTGAGGACCGAGCGTTCGAGCCCCGAGAGGGCGTCGGGTCGTCCGGCGTAGATGGTGAGGACGCCGTAGCCGGACTGCCGGTAAGTCAGCGGCAGGGCGGCACACGAGCGGTAGCCGCGGTTGAGCGCCTCCTGTCGCCACGGGTCGAACGACGGGTCGGTGAGGATGTCGTCGATGACCTGTGGTTCGCGAGTCTTCAGCGCGCGCCCGGCCGGGCCCTCGCCGGTCGGGGCGCCGTCGACGGTGAACGTCGACTCGTCGAGGTACCCCTTCTCGTTGCCGTGCCAGGCCCGCGGGACGACCTCGTTCGACGTCTCGTCGCGTTCGCCGATCCACGCCAGTTCGTAGGGGCCGCGGTCGCCGAGGTGTCGACAGACGACCTCCTCGATCTCGCGGCGCGAGGTCGCGCTCACCAGCCCCTGGTCGATGCTCCGGATGATGTCGTTGACGCGGTTCAGACGTTCGAGAGCCTCGTTCTGCTCGCTGAGTCGCTCCTCGCGCTGCTGGAGGAGGCGCTCGCGGTCGAGGCGGTCGAAGACCGTCTCCACGCTGGAGGCGAACGCCCTGACGAACTCGACGTCCTCGTCGCTACACCCCGCTTCGCGGCCGACGAGGAGGACGCCGTGGTTACCCAGCGGGACGGCGGTGACGCCGCCGAGTTCCGGAACTCCGGGGTCGTCGGTCGTCTGTAGGTCGCCCTCGACGAGGGCGCGCCACCCGACCCCCTCGTTGCGGCAGAGTGGGGCGAGCGACTGCCCTGCCAGCGCGTCGGTCCGGTCGACGATACCGAGCGACCCGTCGTCGTCGAGACCCGCGAGCGCGACGTGGGGGAAGTCGAGTCGCGGCGCCGCGTCGGTGACGATGCGGCGGTGTAGGTCCGCCTCGTCGTCGGCACTCATCAGGTCCCGCGTGACCGCGGTGAGCGATTCGAGTCGGCGTTCGTAGTGGTCACGTTCGAGTTCCGCGCGGACCAACTCGCCCATCAGGTCGAGCGTCGCGCGCTCGGTGTCGTCGAAGGACCGTCGCTCTTCGGTCGAGACGAAGAACAGCGACCCGTACTCCTCGCCGCCCACGACGACCTTCGTCCCGAGGTAGGACTCGACGCCGAACTCTCGGAAACACGCCGCGTCGCCGAACCCCGCCGCGACCGGGTCGGAGACGGTGACCGGGCTGTCGGTGTCGGCCAGGAGTCGACAGTACGTCTCCGAGAGCGAGACCTGTGCACCCGCCACGAGGTCGTCGTGGTCCCCGCGGACCGACTCGACGCGGAACAGGTCCTCGTCCGAGTCGATGCGGGCGAAGCCACCGAGGTCGACGTCGAATCGCTCCCGCCCGAGGTCGAGGAGCGCGTCGAGTTTCGACTCGACGTCCCGCTCCGTGTCGGCCGTCACCTCGTAGAGTCGTCGGAGGAAGCGTTCGCGCTCGTGGAGCGTCCGGAGTCGTCGCTTCTCCTCGGAGATGTCGCTGACGGCGCAGACGAACCCGCCGTCCGGCGTCTCGGCCAGCGTGTGGCGCTCGGGGAACGTCGACCCGTCGCGACGGCGGCCGGTCGTCTCCCCCTCCCACGTCCCCGATTCGGAGACCGCCGGGAGGATGGTCTCTCTGACGCGGTCCGACTGCCCCTCGGGGTAGAGCGTCTCCCAGTGCTCGCCGAGCAGTTCCTCGGTGTCGTACCCGTACGTCTCCGCGTAGGCCGGGTTCACGTAGGAGAACCGTCCGTCCTCGTCGAGCAGGCTGATACCCTCTCGGGCCGTCTCGATGGCGCGCGTCCCGCGTTCGGTCGTCCGTTCGGCACGGTACTTCTCGACGGCGTTCGTGACCCGCCGTTCGAGGAGCGCCTCGGCCTCGGGCGAATCCGACCGGACGACGTCGGTGACGCCGGCGTCGAGCGCGCGACTCGTGAGGTTCGCGTCGCCCCCGTCCCCGCCGACGAAGAGGAGGAACGGGAGGTTTGGCCGCCGAGACCGAACCGCGTCGAACAGGTCGAGACCACTTCGGTCGGAGAGGCGGGCGGCGCTCACGACGCAGGTGACGTCGTCGAGATACGTCGGCGCGTCCGCGGCGTCCGCGGCGTCCGCGGCGTCCGTCTCGTGGGTCACCTCGAACCCGAACGATCGACGGTTCGCCAATCGCTCGGCCATCGTGGCGAGCGCTCCGCCGTCCGGTCCGACGAACCGAACGGACCCTCCTGTCTCGTTCATGGGTGCCAAACGCCCTCGAACGGTATAGGTCATCCGTCTGTCCGCCCGGTGTGTCTATATACATAGCCTCGGAGGAGATCGGCGTCTACGTAGATAGGGGAAATCGACACCCTGGAGGAGGGTGTAGGTAGAGACGTCGCTGGAGCCGTCGTTTCGTCATCGGACCACTCTGGGGGGAGTGTGAATGCGGCTCCGGCGGAGGACGCCCGACTGGCCGAACTACTTCCGGTCGGGTTTCTTCTCGTGTGGAGTGACGACGCCGACGTGACCAGAGTCAGGACAGAGAGTTCGGGGAGCGGGACCTACGACTGTCGAGCGCCGGTGCCAGCGTGGTCGACGGCTTCGAGGTCGATCAGACCGGCGGGCATGGGGACGCCGTCGTAGGGGTCCTCGGCGAGGAGGAGCGACCCGTCGAGGTCGGCGTAGTCGAGCAGCGGCGCGAGGTGACAGGCCGCCGCGATGGCGGCGTTCGTCTCGACCATACAGCCGAGCATCACTTCGAGACCGTGTGCGCGGGCGGTGTGGATCATCCGCTTCGCTTCGCGGAGACCGCCACACTTCATCAGTTTGATGTTCGCGATGTCTGCGGCACCCGCGATTCGCGGGACGTCTTCGAGCGTGATGCAGGATTCGTCGGCGGCGATGGGGAGCGGCGAGCGCTCGCGGACGAAGCGCAGGCCCTCGTGGTTCTCCGCGGGGACTGGCTGTTCGACGAACTCGACGTCGTAGGGTTCGATGGCCTCGATCTTCCGCACGGCCTCCCGGGGCGACCACGCCTCGTTGGCGTCGACACGGATGGTCGCGTCCGGTGCGGCGTCGCGCACCGTCGAGAGAATCTCCTCGTCCCGGCCGGTGCCGAGTTTCACCTTGAGCGTGCCGTACCCCTCCTCGACGGCTCGCTCGGTCTTCTCGCGCATCGTCTCCGTGTCGTCGATGCCGATGGTGAACGAGGAGGTGACCGTGTCGGCGTGGTCGAGTCCCCAGTAGCGGTAGAGCGGCAGGTCCGCGCGCTTGGCGACGAGGTCGTGGAGCGCGATGCTCACCGCACACCGGGCGGCGGGGTTGCGCTCGACGACTTCGCGCATGGCTCGCTCGGCGCGCGCGAGGTTGTGCGGGTCGTCGATGCGCTCGACGACGTCGAGGAGCGGTTGGAGGACCGCCTCGACCGTGGCCGCCGTCTCGCCGTAGTGCGTCGAGGGTGCGGCCGCGCCGACGCCCGTGTTCCCCTCGCCGTCGTGGACCTTCACCACGACGTTCTCGGCGAACTCCTGGGTACCGCGGGCGATGGTGAACGGGTGTTCGAGCGGGAGCGAGACCCGTTCGTACTCGGCTTCGAGGCTCATAGGACCGCGTCCAACACCTCGTCCGCGTCGAAACGAATCGGGTCGGTCGCGGAGACGCCGAGGTCCTCGGCGTACTCCTCGACGGCCTCGCGGGCGGTCTCGTCGTCCGGGACGTCCCGCGTGTTGAGCATCCCCGCGACGACTTCCGAGTCGGCGACGGGGGCGGCGACGCTCTCGAAGAGGTCGACGTAGGTGTCGAGGTCGGGGAGGTCCTGGTCGTAGCCGTGGACCGTCTCGCGGCCCTCCTCGTGGCAGAGGACGAGTTTGTCGGCCATCGAACCGTGGAGGATGCCCGTCGTGACTGCGGAGTAGGCCGGGTGGACGATACTCGCCTGCCCCTCGACGAAGAGGTAGTCGTAGTCGTTGCCGCGTTCGAGGATCATCTCCTCGACGGCGCCGGCGGTGAAGTCGGAGACGACGCGGTCGATGGGGTTGCCCCACCCCTCGATCATGATGCCGGTCTGGCCGGTCGGGATGAACGCGGCGGACTCCCCGCGCGCCTGCGCGGCCTCCAGTAGCTCCATCGTCGCGGTCATCTTCCCGACCGAGCAGTCCGTCCCGACGGTGAGGATTACCTCGGCGTCGACCTGGTCGGCGACGCCGTCGGCGACACCCAGGTCTTCGTGGGGCCGGCGGACGTCCCAGAGTTCCCCGCCGTGTTCCTCGGCGAGGTTGCGGAACTCGCTGTCGTCTTCGAGGAAGTAGTGGAGTCCGGAGATGACCTCACAGCCCCGTTCGAGGGCGTTGCGGACGTCCGGACGCCACGTCTCGTCGAAGCCACCGCCGATGGGTGCGATGCCGACGACGAGGGCGTCGACCGGTTCCTCGACCTCGGACATCGTGGAGACGATGGGTGCGTCCTGAACGTCCGAGAGGAAGTCAGAGACGTTCGCACCGTCGTTCTCGCGGTCGAGGACCGCGACGACCTCGTGGTCGGAGTACCGCAGAATCCCGTTCGCCGTCTTCGAGCGGTCGGGGAACTTCTCGTGTGCCAGTAGCGCGACTCGCATACTCGGAGGTAGGCGAGCGGCCGTATAAACCTACAGCAACCGCAGTCGGGCCGTCCAGAACTTCTCGAAAGCGTCGCCGAGCGCGTCCTCGGGGTCGCCGGTAGCGTCGACGGCCGCCGTCGCGTCGGCCGCGTCTTCGAACTCGTCGAGGAGCGTCCGCTGACCGACGACGAACAGCCGCTCGACGTCGAGGTCGGCGAGCGCGTCGTGGCACTTCTCGACGTGTTCCGTAATCTGTGACTCGCGGCGGCGCTCGAAGCGCGACTGTGAGAACCCGCCCTTCGAGTGTTTGCCCTTCACGTCGCTCTCGAAGCCCTCGAAGGCCTGTCGCTCCCTCCCCTCGTAGACGCCGACGGCGCACAGGTCGGCGCGGACGAGCACGAGCGCGAAGCGTCCCTGTGCCTCGGGGAGGAACCACTCCTCGTCGACGCGGAAGCCGTCGTCCCACGTCACGAAGTCGTCCGGCGCGACTGGCGGGACGAGCGCGGCGCTCACGAGTCCCTCGTCGTCGGTGTAGACGAGCGAGGGGACCGCACGCTCGACGAGAGGGGTCCGGTCGCCGAACGCGTCTCGGACCCGCTCGGGGACGTCGTGTTCGTCGACGACCATCGCGCTCAACGCGCCCTCTTCGTCCGTCTCGACGGAGTCGAGTCGCGAGCAGATTTCGCGGAGACGCTCGCCCCGTACGTCGGCCGTCCCGCGGAAGTCGAGGGTCTCTTCGCCGGTCTCCGCGCGTTCGACGCGGTCTTCGAGTTCGGTGACGCGGTCTTCGAGGCGGTTGAGTTCCTCCTCGGCCTCGTTGCGCGCGGCGACGGCCTCGCGGCGGCGCTCGCTCTCGGCCTCGAGTTTGTTCCGGAGGCGTTCGTTCTCCTCCTCGAGTTCCCCGATGCGCTCCTTGAGGGAGGCGCGGCCGAGGAGTCTGTCCAGCATACCCGGAACGCGGGTTGGCGGCGCCTTTGCGGTTTCGGCCTGGCTTCGACTCCCTCAGACCGCGCCGAGGTCGAAGAGACGCTCGGCGTGTTCGCGCTTCGCGAGGAGGACCCGGCTACGTTCGTCCCGCCGGGGCTCGTCTTCGAGCCACTCCCGCGGCACTGCGAGCGTGTCGGCGGGGACCGCTCCCTCGCCCCGGACGCGGAAGTGGGTGTTTCCGAGTTTCATCACGAGCGGGAGGCGGTACTCGTCGGCTGGAGTCGACGCGACGTCGAGGTCACCGTCGACGGCCGTGGTATCGGCGTCGTCGGCGCCGGTCCTCTCGCCGGTCGCGTCCGCGTCGGACGCGTCGAGATAGAGTTCGTCGGTGACGTATCGGTGGAAGTCACTGTCGAGGACGGCGTGGTCGCCCGCGTACGGTTCGACGTACAGCCGTCCGAGGTAGTAGCCGCTCGAGAATTCCTCGAACATCACGATGTGTGTTATCGGTTGTCACATATAAGCTTACGGCATAACGGCTATAGCGTCGCGCAAATCGACCGCCGGCGGCTGGGTCTCCCCACCACGTCGACACGACCGGCGGGTTGGGACCAACCGTCCGAACTGTTCACGGCCGCGAACGGTGCCGAACGGACCCCCGCCTTTATCCCGTTCAGCCTGATACAGTACGTCGAGATGAACCGTCCATCCGTCGACTGGCTCCAGGGACCCCGAGTCAGGGTGCTCGGCGTGCTCCTCCTCGTCCTGGTGGTCGCCGCGGCCGGGCCCGTGGCGCTGGCGAGCGCGGGGACCGGCGACCGGACGACCCTGACCGCGCCGCAGAACGGGTCGACGAACGGGACGACCGAGGTGGGAACGAACGAGACGAACGCGTCGTCGAGCGGCTCCGGCGGCGCGTTCGGTGCCGAGCTGTCGGCGTTCATGTCGTCGAGCGCCGCGACGGCGGACGGCACGGTCGACCAGCAGATGTGGACCGCGAGTCTGGACGACCCGAGCGCCGACGAACGTGCGCTCGTGACCCAGCGGGTCGACACGCTCGACCGGCGACTGGCCGACCTCCGCGAACGGCGGCAGGCACTCCTCGCCGCCCACGCGAACGGTACCATTCCGGCCGTCGCGTTCCACGCGCGACTCGCCGCCGTCAACGCACAACTCGCCCAACTCGTCGAGTCGACGAACCACACGGCGAAGGCGGCCCACCGCGCCAACGTGACGCCGCCGGGGCTCGCGATGCTCCGCGACGCGGCGAACGACACGGCCCGGACGCTCCCGGTGGGCGGAGGTCCGCCGATGGATCCGCCCGGGCAGGGCGCGGGACCGGACCGCGGGGAAAACCCGGGTCGGGGACCGACCGCCGGACCGGGTGAACACCCAGGGAACGGTAACAGTGGACCGTCCCTCCCCGAGTCGGCCGTCGGCAACGGAGTACACGGGAACGTGACGAACGCCACTGGAAACGTCACCTGGAACGCGACGAACGCCACCGGGAACACGACCGGTGGACCGGGTCACGTGACCGGAAACGGCACGCCGGGTGCGGGGCCTGGACTGGGTCCGGCGAACGGATCCACCGGGCCGCCGACACACGCCGGACCCGGTGACGCGCGCGGCCTCGGTTCCGGTAGCCCGCCCGGTCTCGGGAGCGGCGAGAACGCGACGACGAACAGCACGACCAACGAGACGACGACCGAAGAAGTCGTCTACGGCGCCGGCCACGCAGAGACACCCTTTTGACTCGTCGGGGACAACCACCACTCGTGAATGGACTCCGGCGCCCTCCTCGATCTGCTCGGTAACGAGAACCGGCGGCGTATCCTCCGCCTGCTCTCGCGTAAACCCTGCTACGTTACGGAGATCTCCGAGTACATCGGGGTGAGCCCGAAGGCGGTCATCGACCACCTTCGGCGCCTCGAGGAAGCCGGACTCGTCGAGTCGCGGACGGACGACCAGCGACGGAAGTACTTCCACATCTCCCAGAACCTCCGTCTCGAAGTGACGCTCTCGCCCTACTCCTTCGGCACGAAGAGTGCCTACCCGGCGAGCGCGGACCTCGACCTCCAGCAGTGTCACCACCTCACCGTCGACTGCGAGCACGACGCCGACGGCGACCTCGCCGACCTCGCGGGAGAGCTAGACGACCTGAAGGAACTCGAACGCGAACTCTCGATGGCCCAGCGCTGGGCGCAGGGCCGCGTCGCCGAGGTCCAGGAGTCGCTCACCGAGTCACTCGTCACCGACGGGAACGAGCGCCTCTACGCCGAAGTGCTCTCGGCCATCGCGGGCGGGTGCGATACGCCCTCTTCGATTTCGGAGCGGACCGAGGTCCCACCGGACGTCGTCGCCCGCGTCCTGGAGACGCTCGAAGAGGACGGACTCGTCGAGCGACGCTCGGACGGTTGTTGGGAGATCGCCGAGTAGCCGAGTAGCGAAGGACGAAGGAAGCGTCAGCGTTCGGACCTGACCTGGAAGACGACGTCCGGGTCGAGGTCGAGTTCGTACTCGAAGTACGCGCCGCCGGCACGGCCGTTGTTCTTCTCGCGGCGGGTGAGGAAGCCGAGCATCGAGAGGTCGCTCAGGTGGTTCTGGATGCTCTTCAGCGTCGTCAGCGGGTCCTCCCCGCGGTCGGCCGCGACGGACTGGTAGGTCGACATGACGTGTTTCGAGCGTACCGGGGTCTCGTCGGCGTCTTCGAGGTGGGCGACGGCTTCGAGGACGAGTTGGCCGTGGAGCGTCTGTTCTTCGATCTTGTCCCGGAGACGGCCGCGCTGGGCGCGTTCGCGGCCCTGCTCGACGTGGTGTTCGGTGACGCGTTCGGCCCCGCGTTCCTCGGCGACTTCGGCGCCGGCGCGGAGGAGGTCGAGGGCCTGTCTCGCGCTCCCGCTGTCCTTCGCGGCGTGGGCGGCACACTTCGCGATGGCCCCCTCGTCGTAGCCGTCGTCGACGAGCGCCATCGCCGCGCGGTCCTGGAGGATGGTCCGGAGTTCGACCGCGTCGTAGGTCGAGAAGGAGATCTCCTCTTCCATCAGCGAGTCCTTGACCTTCGCAGAGAGGCGCTGGCGGAAGCCGTAGTTGTTGGAGATACCGATGACGCCGACGCGGGCGTGCTGGAGGTGGCCGTTGGCTCGCGCCCGCGGCAGTTCGTAGAGGACGTCGTTCGCGTCGTCGAGGTGGTCGATCTCGTCGAGGACGACGAGGTGCGTTCCCCCGGTTCGGTCCATCTGTTCGTAGAGTTCGTCGAAGGCGTCGGCGAGACCGAGACCGCGCTTCGGGAACTCCTCGGCGCCCGGCGGGAGGAGTTGGTTGACGAGCGCCCGGACGGCGGCGAACGCGCTGTCGCCGTTGCAGTTGTGCGAGTGGACGTGGAGGTCGTCGGCCTCCGGACGCGACTCGACCTCGTCGAGGAGGGCTTCGAGCATGTACTGGGTGACCGCCGTCTTCCCGACGCCGGCCTTCCCGTAGAGGAAGACGTTCTTCGGGTTCCGCCCGAAGAGGATGTCCGAGAGGGCGTTGCGGAACTCCTCGATCTCGTCGTCGCGTTCGAGGATCGTGTCCGGTTGGTACTCCTCGGAGAGGACGTCCTTGTCTGCGAAGAGCGTCTCCTCGACGTCGGCGAACGGGCCACCCATGGATACCTCCCCGTAGCCGGCCACAGGTACATAAAACCACGTTTCGCGAGTTTCGTTAGCTAGCGTTCTTTAAGTGAGTGAGAGAGAGTGTATTTCGTGTGTAACGGGGGAGGTAGGGTGGGGGAGCGGGGGGTGTGCGTCGAATTGCCGGTATAGGAAGACTCAATACTACTAGCTAGAACAGACGAAACCTACTCTCCCTGCCTACTCCACCAACCTACTTCTCCAACCGACGCTACCGAGTCGGGACGTCTCGGTGTCACGTCGTCACTCTGTGAGCACCTCGTGTCCAGTCTTGACGAGGGTGACGAACCGCTCTGCCACTGCCCGAACCGTCTTCTCCGCCGCGACGTCGTTCGGGTCGACGACCCACGAGTCCCACACGATTTCGTAGGTCTCACGACCGTTCTCGGTCTCGACGTCGAATCCCCTCGTTCGAAACCGGGAGGCGTTCCGCCGGAGCGTATCCGGTGCGGGGCTGTCGCCCAACACGTCTATTTTCACGGAGACGTTTCCGTCGAGCATGTTCAATTCGGTCTCGGGAGCTAGTTTGAAGGCGTACGTCACCGCCTCGGGATGATCTGGATGTGCCGAAGTGAGACGCGGCGCCCGGTGTTCGAAGTCGGAGGTGGCCTCTTCCCACCCCTCCGTCCGGACGAATTCCCGGAGGCGAGGGAACGCCCGTTCGACGATTCGCCGATTGACGTCCGGGTAGCGGGGGTGGCGGTCGGACATGTAGTCGGGTATCGACGACCGGCACCCTAACTGTTGGGCCGGTTCCCCAACCCCCTTCCGAACGAAGAACAGACGAAACGTACTCTCTCTCTTCTCGACCATCGTCGCCGTCCGCCACTCGTCCCCCACTCCATCCCCAGTTCCGACACCGCACAACAGACGAAATGTACTCTCCCTCTCGACTCACGACCCTCACTCGTCACTCTGCCGACACCACTCCTTCCCCCGTCCCCACCCCCCTCCCCCGATCCGGAGAACAGACGAAACGTACTCTCTCTCCCTTCTCGACCACCCGTCGACCGCTCCCCATCACACGTCGACCACCGCCGCGACGTTCGCACCGAGTAGAATCCTTTTAGTCCACTCTCCCGGAACCTCCACCCATGAGTGCGAACCCAGGGGACCGCGTGCGCGTCGAGCGCGACGGAACGGTCAACGAGGGCGTCATGCTGCCCTCCTCCACACCAGACCACCTCGTCGTGAAGCTCGACAGCGGGTACAACGTCGGCGTCGACCGCGAGGCGGCCGACGTCGACGTCCTCGAGTCGAACGTGTACGAGATCGAAGAAGGCGGCGAAGAGGGGTCCTCCGAGGTCGAGTTCGACGAGGACCTCCCGACCATCTCGCTCATCTCTACGGGCGGGACCATCGCCTCGACCGTCGACTACCGGACGGGCGCCGTCACCGCGCAGTTCGACGCCGAGGACGTCCTCCGGGCGGTCCCGGACCTCGCGGGACGCGCGAACTACCGGGGGCGCGTCGTCGCGAACATCCTCTCCGAGAACATGGAGCCACCGATCTGGCAGGAACTCGCCCAGGCCGTCCACGAGGAGATCGAGGCGGGCGCGGACGGCGTCGTCGTCATGCACGGCACCGACACGATGCAGTACTCCGCGTCGGCGCTCGCGTTCATGCTCGACACGCCCGTCCCGGTCGTCTTCACGGGGAGCCAGCGCTCCGCGGACCGGCCCTCCTCGGACAACGTGATGAACGCCGTCTGCGCCGTCGAGGCCGCGAAGGCCGACGCCGCCGAGGTGCTCGTCTGCATGCACGCCAGCGAGTCCGACGACCGATGTGCGCTGCACCGCGGGACTCGGGTGCGGAAGAACCACACTTCCCGGCGCGACGCCTTCGAGACGGTCGGCGCGAAGCCTCTCGGTGAGGTCGACTACGACCTGGTCGACGAGGAGGATGCAGAGGCCGTCACCTTCCGCCGCGACTACCAGGCACGTGGCGAGGTCGACCTCGCGCTCCACGACGACCTGAACCCCGATGTCGAACTCGTGAAGTTCACGCCCGGCATGGACCCGTCGTTCTTCGACCTCGACGTCGACGGTCTCGTCGTCGAGGGGACCGGTCTCGGCCACGTTCACACGGACCGCATCGAGCAACTCGCGGACCTCGTAGACGACGACGTACCCGTGGTCATGACGAGTCAGTGTCTCGAAGGCCGCGTCTGCGACCGCGTCTACGACACGGGACGCGACCTGCTCGACGCGGGCGTCGTCGAGGGCGAGGACGTGCTCCCCGGCACCGCGAAGGTCAAACTGATGTGGGCGCTCGCGAACGTCGACGAGGGAAGCGTCGCCGAGACGATGCGGACCCCCCTCGCCGGCGAGATCACCGAGCAGTCCCGTCCCTGGACGTAGCGATGGAGTTCGACGTCCGCGAGGCGACCCACGACGACTACGACGCCGTCGTCGCCTTCACCGAGGACACGTGGCCGGACCGCGAGGGCGGCGACTACATCCCGCGCATCTACCACGACTGGATCGAGGGTGACGAGCGCGAGACGTTCGTGGCGGAGCCGCGTGCGGAGCCACGCTCCGCAGACAGCGCGAGCGGCGACGAGCCGCGACCCGGACGGAAATCGGGGAGGAACCGGACTTCGTCCTCTCGGCCGACCTGACGGCGACCTTCGAGGGCTGACTCCTCTTTATATACTCCCGTCGACGATATAAGTAGCCGCCGTCGCGTTCAGCGACGTCCGCCGCTCACGGGCGGGAAGAGCGCGAGTTCGTCGCCCGACTCCAGCGGGGTGTCGAGTCCCTCCTGCGTGTTGATGTTCTGTCCGTTTCGGAGGACGTTGATGTGGTCGCGGAGGTCGCCGTCGTCGTCGAGGACGCGGTCTTCGAGCGCGGGGTTGTCCGCGAAGAGCGCGTCGAGCGCGTCGCCGACGGTCGCGTCCTCGTCGACGCTGAGCGAGAACGTCCGGTCGCCGGCCACTTCGGCGAGGTCCGCGAAGAGTTTCCACTGGATGTCCATGCCCGAACGAGAGGTGGCCCGCCACTAAGAGGTTCCCGAATCGGGCGAATCGGCCGCTTCGCCCGTCGCGACCTCACCGGCGGATTCGCCGGCAGCACTCGCACCGGCGCGCTCCTCGACGCGGCGGATGGCCTCGGGCCGGGCGATGACGTAGACGGTGTCTCCGGGGACGAACTCGCGCGAGCGGGCGGGGATGGGGACGACGGACCCCTCGCTGGGACGGACCGCGACCACGGTCACGTCGAGGTCGGCGACGGTCTCCCCGACGAGTGCGCTCTCGGCGGCGATGGAGACGGCGGCCATCGTCTCGTCGGCGGCGCGCAACAGCGAGGCGAACTGTTTGTCGACGCTCGGTTCGCCGGGGAGCGTCAGCAGTTTGTAGTCACCGCCCGCGATTCGCTTCGCGTCGGTCTCGTCGAGTGCGAGCGTGACGACGTCGTCGGCCACGCCGCGGAGTTCCGCCGTCGCGACGCGCTCGCGTTCCCCGTCCGCGTCGCCGGCCTTCCACACCTGTACGAGGTCACCGGGGCTGGCGGCGTTCGGCGGGTCGGCGCGCGTCGCCACCGCGCCGGTCCCGGGGGCGAGCGTGGGACCGAGACCCGCCACCCGGCGACCGAGTCCGAGGTACGTCACGGTGCCGTCGGGTTCGAGGTCGACGTCGACGTAGCCGATGTCGTAGTCGTCCTTCAGGCGGTTCGCGAGGCGGTCGCGCAACTCGTCGACGGTGAGTCGCCGCGGGAACAGCAGCGTCTTGCCCGCGACTTCGGCCTTCGTCTCGTCCGAGACGGGGTCGTAGGTCTCGATGTCCTCGACCTCCGATGGGAGTTCGACGGCGACGACGCGGCCCACCGCCTGGACGAGTTGGCTCACCTCGCCCTCGATTTCGCGGGCGCCGGCGAAGGCGAACACTTCGACGGCCGCGCGGTCGCCGAGGCGGGCGCCGACCGGCCCGGCCGCGCCGGCGACGGCGAGCGCGATACTGTTGAACAACACCTGTTCGAGTTCGAAGATGCCCGGCGTGCCGGTCATCGCGAGTCCGAACAGCGACTTCGTGTTGAGTGCGAGCGCGACGGCCGAGACTCCGGTGAGCACCGAGAGACCAGTCGAGATGCGGTCGCGGAAGTACCACCGGTAGACGAGGGCGACGACTGCCGCCACGAGGAACGCGAGGAGGACGAGACTGACGATACGGACGATCTCCGACCCGGTCGCGACCAGTTGTCCGGGGTCGAGTTGGAAACGCATCAGACGACCGCCTCCTCGAAAGCTCGACCGGCCTCGCGACTCCCCACGACGAACAGGTCGTCGCCGGCCGCGATTCGGGTGTCGCCCCGCGGGGCCATCGTCCACTCGCCCTCGTGACGGACCGCGAGGACGACGACGCCGTACGTCTCGCGGACGCCGGTCTCACCGATGGTGACGTCGTCGAGCGGCCCGCCCGAACCGACGGTGACGCGACGGAGGCGCTGGCCGGCCCGCCGGAGGAGCGTGACGAGTTCGTACTCCCGACGGGTGCCTCGCGCGGTGACGACGACTCTCCCCTCGGGCGCGTCGAGGAGTGCCTCGGCGTCCGAGCGGTCGACTGCGACGGTAATCCGACCCTCGCCGCCGGTGGTCGTCGGCGCCCGGGGGGTGACCGGCGCCTCCACCACTTCACCCCCGTCGGAACGAAGTTCCGGTTCACCCGGACTGCTACCGTCGCCACCGCCCGACGTGCCGGCGCCAGTCGTGGCTTTCTTCTCCTTCTTCTGGATGGTGCTCTTCGCACTCACGACGGTACCCGAGACGGCACTCTCGGGGGTCAACACCGTCACCGTGTCGCCGCGGGCGAGGCCGGTCGGAACGAGCGCGTCGACAGAGACGGCGCGCTTGCCCGCCGGCACACGCTTCGAGACGCCGGACATCGGTGGGGCGGCCTGGACGGTCGCGCGGGCACGCTCGTCGATGGTGACGTGTGCGTCCGCGACGTCGAACTCCGAGGTGAGGCGGTCCTCGAAGCGCTGTTCGAGTTCGGCCAGCGGGAGGTCCGCCGGGAACGACCACTCCGCCTCGCGAATCTTCGTCCGGAGGTCCTCCGGGAGCGGCGGATAGCCCTCGACGTCGGCGACGTCACCGACGACCGAGACGGTGACCTGTCCGCGGCTACCGACGAATTCGACGACGTCGGCCGAGAGTTTCCGTTCGCGCAGCGAGCGTAGCGAGATGCGTTTGGGGAGTTTTGCGCCGAGTTTGTCGCCCTGTGCGTGGGTGTAGAACGAGAGCATCAGGACGACGGTCAGGGCGGTGATGAGCGTCACGCTCCGGACGATTTCGGGCGTCGTGAACGCCATCAGCCCGCCGTTGACGCCGGCGATGGCGACCGAGAGCACGACGACACCGAGCGCGGGGATAGTGAGACCCGTGACGTACTTGAAGAGGAAGCCGAAGGCGAACGCGACGAGCGCCGGGACGATGCCCGCCACGAGGCCCAGGTAGATCCCCTTGAGTACCTGTACGGGGACGAACGTGTCCGAGACCATGTCCGACCCGTCGGCGGCGCGGGATAAACCAGTACCGGAGCGGACGGTCGACGGCCCGGTGTGCCGGCGAACTCCGGGAGACCCCGGTCCGTTTAAGTCACCGGCGACCACCCTCCCGGTATGGAGCTCTCGCGGCAGTCGGTGACGAGTTCGCGCATCGCCGTCGCGTTGACGATGGCGGTCGCGCTCCTCTCGGTCGCCACCGGCGTCGTCAACATCGACCGAGCGGCCCACTTCGGTCCCTTCGCCGGTGCGGTGCCGCCGGCCGTCCAGCAGACCGCCGGGTTCACCGGTGCGCTGACCGGCTTCCTGATGGTCGCGAGCGCACTCGGGATGCGTCGCGGTCTCCGCGCGGCGTGGTACTCGACGGCAATCCTGCTCCCGGTGACGGCCCTCCAGGGACTCGTCCAGGGGAGCGTCTACTCCATCCCGCTGGTCGCCCTCTCGGTGGCCGCGATGCCCACGGTGTGGTACACCCGCAGTCGGTTCGACCGGTCGCTCGAACTCACGACCACCCAACTCGCGGCCGCCATCGCGCTCGTCGGCGTCCTCGTCTACGGGACGCTGGGCACCTACGCGCTCCGCGAGGGGTTCAACACCGGCGAGTCGATGTCCCTGCTCGACGCGTTCTACTACACGCTCGTCACCGCCAGCACCGTCGGCTACGGCGACGTCACGCCCGTCACCGCCCAGGCCCGACTGTTCGGACTGTCGGTACTCGTCCTCGGCGTCGCCAGTTTCGGTATCGCCCTCAGCGCCCTGCTGGCCCCCGCCATCGAAGCCCGCTTCTCCTCCGCACTCGGAATGATGACCCAGAGCGAACTCGAAACCCTCGAAAACCACGTCATCGTCGCCGGCTACGGCGAGTTGACCGAACCGATTCTGAACGAACTCCGCGACGCCGGAACGCCGTACGTCGTCGTCACGCCGTCGAAGGAGGCGGCCGACGTGCTCAACGCCCGCGACATCAAGGTCGTCGTCGGCGACCCCACCGACGAGGACATCCTCGACCGAGCGGGTCTCGACCGGGCGCGGGCGTTCGTCGCCGCCACGAACGACGACGGTGAGGACGCCCTCGCGGTGCTCACCGCCCGCCAGTTGAACGAGGACGTCCGCATCGTCGCCGCCGTCACCGACCGCGAGAACGAGGCGAAACTCCGCCGCGCGGGCGCGGATACGGTCGTCAGTCCCGCCGCCCTCGGCGGTCGGCTACTCGTCCGCTCCGCGCTCGACGGCGAGGACGCCGAGGCGCTCGCCGACGAAGTGTACGAGAGCGACTGAACCCCGCCGTCGTGGACGAAACGCCCTTACCCGCGCCGCGTCTCGACCACGAGTAGAGAATGCGCGAGGGAGTGGCGCGACGCCTCCGCGACGTCCGACAGCGTCTCCGCAGCGTTCGCCGGCGTCTCCGCGACGTGCGCCGACGCGTCGCCCGATTCGAGCGACGCGAGGTGCGCGAGATTCGTCGGTGGCTCGAGTCGACGAGCAACCTCGTCCACGTCTCGCTGCTCGTCGTCCTCCCCGCGCTGTTCGCGGCGGTCACCCTCGTCTCCAACCGCGTCGAGGTCCTCCCCTACCTCCTCTTCCCGCCGCTGGCCTCCGGGTCGTACACGCTGTTCGCCCACCCCGAGGAGCGCTACGCCTCTCCCCGCCGGTTCGTCGGCGGACTGACCACCGGCGCGTTCTGCGGGTGGGCCGCCCTGGCGGTGGGCGCGCGCTACCTCTACGTCGTCCCGGCGTCGGCCTACGAGATTCGGCCCGAAGCCGTCGCCCTCGGCATGTTCCTCACCGGAGTCGTGACCTGGGCGCTGGACGTCGAGGAACCGTCGGCCTACTCGACCGCGCTGCTGGTCCACGTCACCGGGGCGAACCAGTTCGTCTACGTGGTGAGCGTCGCCGTCTCGACGGTCGTCGTCTCGGGCATCTTCCTCGTCTGGCGAAACGAGTTCTACGAGGAGCGCTCCCGGTACCTCTACAAGACCACGGGCGCCGACGACCACGTCCTCGTCCCGATGCACGGCGAACACGCCGCCCAGACGGCCATGTTCGGCGCGCGTCTCGCCGGCGCCCACGAGGCCGGGAAAGTCGTCCTCCTCTCCGTCGTCGAAGACGAGGACGTCGCCGCCGCCGAGCGCGCCATCCTCGAATCCGACGACGCGGCGGACCTCGACGTCCTCGACGACCAGCGGACCGACGTCGACCGCCGCTCCGACGCCGAGGCACGCGCCGCCGAACTCGCCGCCGACGAACTCGAACGACACGCTAACCGCATCGAGACACGCGTCGGCGTCCCCTGCGAGGTCGCCGTGGCCGCGGCCACCGACGGCGGACTCTCGGCCGGGACGGTCCTCGACACCGCCGCGGAGACGAACTGCGACCTCGTCGTCGCCCCCTACCGCCGCGAGGGGGGCGAGGCGGCCGACTACCTCCGCGCCTTGTTCGGCAGCGACGTCGACGTGGTCGCGTTCGACTCGAACACCGAGCGCGTCGACTGGAAGCGCGTCATGGTCCCCGTGAGTCGCGCCAACGACCTCGCGCACGCGATGGTCGACTACGCCCAGCGACTCGCCGGCCGGACGGGCACGGTCAGCGTCTGTACGTGTATCCGCTCGGAACGGGAGCGCCGCGACGCCGAGTCGATGCTCGCCGACCTCGTCGAGACCGTCGACTGCCGGTGTGAGACCCGCGTCTCCCGCAGCGACGTCGAGTCGTTCGTCGAACGCAACGACGAGCAGTACGACGTGGTCGTCCTCGGCGCGAGCACCGACCGCTCGTCGGCCTCGCGGTTCCTCTCGCGGCCGACCTACGAGCGACTGGCCGACGTGGAGACGGACGTCGCGGTGGTCCACCGGGCGTGAGCGGTCGATTCGGTGAGAACCGTGGACTCCGACGACGCTGGATACGTGGCCCTGGTGCGTCGGGCTACGAGACCATCGGATAGTCCGCGTACACCCTGTACCACGTGCCACCCAGTCTGACGTATCGGACGTGTCCGTTCCCGCCCCACAGTTTCTCGAACAACAACTCCTCGAAGGAACCAGAGACGTTCGGGTCTCCACACTCCCGGTACCCTACGTCGGAGGCAGTCGCCACGATCTGCTGTTGCTGGTCTGTTAGACGCTCCCGAGGTATCTTCTTCCCGTGCCGTTCGAGCACACGTTCACCTACGGCGGCGAGTTTCGACGACACGTACGTCGCCGTGTAGCGGACTTCTGAAACCGGGACCTCACGCTGCTTCCGGAACGACATCTCGAAAACAGCGCTGCCGGCGCGGACGTACTCGAAATCGGCCTTCGGGTACAGTCTCGACTCCGACCGTCGGCCCGCGTTCCGATACCCGACCTGCATCCGCGTGTCGTAGTTCGGGGCGAGTTCCAGTTCCCGTGTCGTCGGATAGTCGAGTGCACCCCAGAGCGTGTGTACGTCCTGTTCGGGGAGTTCGGCGACGGTGACGACCGATTCGGACTCGTCCGGCGGCGAGTCGTCGACGCTCCGCACGCCGTACTCGACACCCTGTACGGTCTTCGTGTCCGTCTCTGTCCCGATTTCGTAGTACGCCCCGTCGGACGGATAGTACTCGTCGAGCGGTGGGTTGTACCGCCCCGAGACCGTCGCGTGGCCCTGCGCCAGCGCTCGGCGTGCGACCTGTTCCTCGTACTTCCCCAGTCCCTCCAGACGATGCACGTTGGCGTGTCCGACGTACCTCGGCGTCGTCGGTTCCAGCGTCAGCGTGTGCGGGTTCGTACACTCGCCCGCCGACTGATTCGTTGCGCAGCCAGCGAGAGCCACGCCCGTGCTGACTCCCGCGCCAGCGGCCGTGAGAAATCGTCGGCGGTCCATGAATCTGTGTACGGATTGCGTCAGTAAAGAATTCGGGCCGGCAGAAACAGACAGGGGAGGGTCGTTACTCGTAGAGGTCGACGACGGCGTCCAGTGTGAGTTCGATGGCTCGGCCGACGTTGTTCTTCGCCTTCTCGGGGAGTTCGTCCTCCTCGGTGGCGCCCTTCTGGGTGCCCTTCACGAGGTTGCCGTCGGCGGTACAGATTGCGCCGGCGCGCATACCCTTGCGGCGGGCGATGGAGAAGATGGCGGCGGCCTCCATCTCGACGGAGAGGATGCCCGCCGACTCCCACTCGGCGACGTACTCGTCGGTCTCGGCGTAGAAGGCGTCGTCGGAGGCGATGGGACCGACGTGGACGTGTTCGTCGTTCGATTCGGCCGCGTCGACGAGCGACGTGAGGACGTCGTAGTCCGGGACGGCCGGAATCTCGGCGTCCTCGTAGCGTTTGGAGGTGCCTTCCTCCTTGGCGGCGCCGGTCGCGATGACCATGTCGCCGATCTCGACGTACTCCTGGGTCGCGCCCGTGGTGCCGACGCGGACGACCGTCTCGACGCCGACCTTCGAGAGTTCCTCGATGGCGATGGCGGCCGAGGGACAGCCGATACCGGTCGAGCAGATGGTGAGCGGGACGCCCCCGTAGGTGGCGTTCACCACCTTGTACTCGCGGTTCTCGGAGACCTTCTCGACGTCCTCGCAGTGGGCGGCGATGCGGTCGACGCGGTCCGGGTCGCCCGGCACGAGCGCGATTTCGTTTACGTCGCCGGGTTCGACCAGGAGGTGCGGTTGCTTGGCCATGGTACGACTCTGTTCACAGGCGGGAAAAAGCCGTGCGATTGCCGACTGGCCGGGCGTAGCGCGACCACGACTGCCCGCACCGAGGGCGAACGCGGTCCGGTCCGCGACGCCGCCCACTCAGTTGAACGATTGTACAACTGTTCAACTGACGTCGAGACCCGCGGGTCGCCGGTCGCGGAGGTCGCCGGGCCACTCGACCGGGAGCGCGCGCCACGTCCGCCCCGAGTCGGTGGAGCGGTGGATTCCGTGGTTGTGGACGGCGAGGAAGTCACCGGACCCGACCGCCGCGAGCGAGGGGGCGAGCAGGCCGTCGCTCTCGGGGAGACCGTCCATCGCGGACGCCCACTCGCTCCCGCGGTCGCCGTCGACGCGTCGGTACACCGCCGAATTGGCGGCGTCGGCGTCGTGGGCCGCGCGGGGACAGTGGGCGGCGGCGAGGAGGACGGTCTCGGGGTCGGCGGGGTCGACCGCGGCGCTCCAGCAGTACGTCCGGTCGAGTCCCCACTCCTGGAGGTCCCAGGAGTCGCCGCGGTCGTCGGACTCGAAGTAGCCGTCGCCCGCGGCGGCGTACACCCGGCCGGGGTCGTCGGGATGGGTCGCCAGCGTGTGTGCGTCGCTCGGACCGGCGTACGTCCGGTCGCGCCAGGTCTCGCCGCCGTCGAAGGTCCGGACGAGCGCGCCGGCCTCGACGGCGACGTACAACCGCTCGGAGTCGTCGGGTGCTGGCTGAATCCAGCGGACGTGGTGGGTGTGCGGGCGCGGCGGGAACGACCACTCGCTCGCGGAGGGGAGCGCGCTCAACCCCTCGCAGTGCGTCCACGTCCGCCCCCGGTCGTCCGAGCGGTAGACGGCGCTCGGTTCGGTCCCGGCCCACGCCGTGCCGTCGGGGGCGACGGCGACCGCGGTGACGGACTCGTCGGCGAGGTCGGGGACCCGCTCCCACGTCTCCCCCGCGTCCGTCGAACGGAAGAGACCCGCGTCGTACGTCCCACAGAGGACGAACGCGCCGTCGGGCGAACTCGCGACACACTCCGTCCGGTGGCCGTCGAGGGCCTCGCGGACGGTCCACTCGTCGGCGTCGACGACCAGTACCCGGTCGTGCATCGCGACGGAGACGCGTTCCATACCCGGAGGTAACGACCGGTGGTAGCATCAGTGTTTTCACAGCTGACAGGTACTACGACCCCGGCGCCCACTCGTCGAGGAAGGCGTCGACTTCGGGCGCCGAGGGAGCGGTCCGGGCGCCCTCGCCGCGGGCCGCGAGCGCGCCACAGGCGTTGGCGTACTCAAGCGCACGCTCGTAGGCTTCGGGGTGTTCGACGAGCGTCGCGAGGAAGCCCGCGGCGAAGGCGTCGCCCGCGCCCGTCGTGTCGACCGTCTCGACGTCGAAACCGGGGTGTTCGTAGACGCCGCCGAGGGTGTAGACGGTCGCGCCCTGCGGGCCGTGTTTCACGACGACCACGCGCTCGTCGCCGACGTGTTCGGTCTCGACGGGACCGTCGTAGTAGGTCTCGGCCTCGCGCTCGTTGAGGAAGAGGACGTCCGCCGCCTCGACCGTCTCGGCGTAGTCGCGGTCGTCGAGTCGTCGGCCGGGGTCGAAACTCACGGTACAGCCCGCGTCACCCGCGACGGCGGCGAGGTAGGCGGCCGTCTCGGGGCGCTGGCTCGTCAGGTGGACGTGCTCGGCGGCGGCGACGTAGTCGGGGTCGACGTCGGCCGGGTCGACCGCCTCGTTGGCGCCCTCGTTGCCGAGGACCATCACCTCGCCCGCCTCGTCGACGACGAGGTACTTGACGCTCGTCTCGGCGTCCTCGACGACGAGCAGGTGGTCGGTGTCGACCCCCGACTGGTCGAGTTCGCGGCGGGCGAGGATGCCGTTCTCGTCGTCGCCGACGCTCCCGACGACGCCCGTGTCGAGGTCGAATCCGGCGAGGGCGACGGCGACGTTCGCGGCGCTCCCGCCGCCGGCGCTCCGCTGTGACTCGATGCGGGCCTCGCCGTCGGGTTCGGGGAGGGCGTCGACGCGGAGCGTCACGTCCCAGTTGACGTGCCCGGCGGTGACGATGCGGACCACACGCGGGGAGAGGGGTGGCCGCCTGAAAAATCCCTACGGCGTGGCGGCGACGAACAGGAGGACGTTGTGGACGCCGGGACCGAGACCGACCGCGGCGACGAAGCCGAGGAGGACGTACCCCTCGGCGGGTTCCTCGCGGACGTAGTCGGCGAGGAGCGCGACGATGCCGGCCGCGAGCGCGAGTTTCACGAGGACGAACAGCCACGCGCCGCCCAGACCGGGCAGGTCGACGATAGCGTGGCCGAACTCGATGAGGTAGCGCGAGAGCGGCGTCTGCTCGCCGAAGCCGAGGTGGCCGACGCCGACGGCCGTGCTGAACGCGTCGAGGGAGTGTCCGAGGACGACCAGCGCGCCCGCACCGTCCGCGACCTTCGCGTCGTCCGGGCGGACGCGGTGGAAGGCGGCCCACACCCCGGCGGCGACGGCGGCGGAGACGACTGCGCTCCCGAGCGGCCAGAGCAGGGTGAGCGTGCCCCGGGAGGTGCCGTAGTCCAGCGCGACGGCGACGGGGACAGAGAAGGCGAGGAAGCCCACGCCCGCGAGGACGCGACGGGGAGCGGGGGTGTGCATCGTGGCGAGCCAGACGGCGCCGGCGAGGGCGAACGTCGTGAGGTAGACGGTCGGCGAGGAGGCGAACGGTTCGAGGAGTCGGGGGACGGTCCCGAGTTGGTAGTTCACGTAGAGCGCCGACCCGACGGCCATCCACGGCGCCCACGCGAGGATCGTCCGGGCCGTGACCGGCGGCCGTTCGCGGACGAGCGCCCACCCGACGCCCGCGGCGGCGAGGAGCACGACCGCGAGGTACGGGAGCGCGGGGACCGAGTACCCCGATGCGAGAGCCATACCGGTGGAGTGTCCTACGGCCGTGAAAACGTTGTTATTCCTGCTTCGCCCAGGGTTCGGTCGTCCCGCCGCCGTAGAGTTCGCGCATCAGCGTGACGATACTCTCGGGTGGGAACTGGCCGCGCTCTGTGACGATGGCGTCGACGTAGCGGGGCGGCGTCACGTCGAACGCCGGGTTCTCGACGGTGAGTCCCGGGTCCTCGGGGTCGTCGCCGGCGGCGATGTCGGCGCGTTCCGACTCCGTGAGCACCTCCGACTCGTCGCGCATCTCGATCTCGACGGTGTGGCCGGTGAGCGTGTCCGGGTGGAGTTTGAGCGTCTGTGCGGCGACCATCACCGGGACGCCGCGCTCGCGGGCGTTGACCGCGAGACCGGAGGTCCCGATCTTGTTCACGACGCTCCCGTCGGCGGCGATGCTGTCCGCGCCGACGAGGACGTGGTCGACGTCGTCGAGGTAGCGGCGGGCAGCGTTGTCGACGACGAGCGTCACGTCGACGCCCCACTCGCGGAGTTGGCGGGCGGTGATGTGGCCCTGCTTCCGGGGCCGGGTCTCTTTCACGACCGCGGAAATCTCCTTGCCGTCTTCCAGCGCCGCCTTCACGCAGGAGAGCGCGTCCGTCGAGTGACAGTGCGTCATGACGGTGTCGCCGTCGCGCAGGCGGTTCGCGCCGACCTGTCCGAGGTTCTCCTGGGCGACGTCGAGTTCCGCCTCGAACTCCTCGACCGTCTCGACGACCGAGGCGCGGAGGTCGACCACCGAGTCCCCCTCCATCCCCCGGAGGACGTAGCGGAGGGCGTTGGGGAGACTGACGGCCGTCGGCCGCGTCTCGTGGAGGCGGCGGGCGGCCGCACGCAGTTCCTCGCGGAACGCCTCGGGCGAGTCGGCCTCGCTCTCGTGGGCCTGCGTCCGGAGCGCGTCGGCGGCCGCCCGGGCGATGGTCGCCGCCCCCCGAATCTCCATCTCCGCGATGTCCGCGGCCGTCTCCTCGACTTCCTCGTGGACCATACCGAAGGTTAGCGGCGCGCGGCCGAAAAGGTAGGGGGCGGCGGCGTGAGACGGAACGAGTCGGAACGGTTCGAGACCGGTCGGGACGGGAACGTACCACTATATACCCCTCTTAGCAGCCATCAAGTGGTCGGTGCGTCCACTATCGAACGCGTTGGGTCTCCCACCGCCCGACGCCGACGCTCACCGACGCCAAGCCCACCCACCGACGCCTCGACGTGCCCGTGTCGTGTCGTCCCCATCCCGGCGTGTCGTCTCGCCCCACCGCACGCCGGGTCTTTTTGCCGTCCCGTGCCGTCCCTTCGCGTATGAACGCCGACGAACTCGCGGCCCGTATCGACCACACCGTCCTCGGACCCGGCACCACCATCGACGACGTCGAGGACGTCCTCGACGCCTGCGAGGAGTACGGGATGAACGCCTGTATCCCGCCGTGTTACGTGGCCGAGGCGGCCGAGTACGCACCGGACGTGACGCTCGCGACCGTGGTCGGGTTCCCCCACGGCCAGCACACCCCCGGCGTGAAGGCCGCCGAGGCCGAGGCGGCCTGGAACGACGGCGCCGACGAACTCGACGTCGTGATCAACGTCGGGCGACTCACACACGGCGAGTCGATGGCCGTCCGCAACGACCTCGAACGCGTCGTCGCGGCCACGCCCCTCGACGTGAAGGTCATCGTCGAGGCCGGTCTGCTCACGGACGAGGAGAAACACGATGCCTGCGAACTCGCGCGGGAGGCCGGCGCGGAGATGGTGAAGACCTCCACGGGGTTCTCCGCGGGCGGCGCCGCGGTCGCGGACGTCGAGTTGATGAGCGACTACCTCCCGGTGAAGGCCTCCGGCGGAATCGGCGACTACGAGACGGCGAAGGCGATGCTCGACGCCGGGGCCGAACGCATCGGCGCCTCCTCGGGCGTCGAAATCGTCGAAGACTACCGGGAGAACTACGCCTAGTCGAGACTACCGAATCGCCACGACGCGCGGTTTCCCGTCCACGCTCGACACCCGGACGAAGACCCGACCCACCCCGGCTGCGACGGCGTGACCGGCGTAGTTCCCGAGTTCGACGCGCCACCGCTCCGGTCCGGAGAGGAGTTCACCGCCCGTGGGGTCCAGTCCGGCGACGAGACCGAGATCTGCCGACTCGTGTCCGCTGTGGGCCTGTCCGGAGACGACCAGCGTCTCGCCGACGACGGCCGGCGAACAGCGGACGCTCCCGCCGTCGGGTTGCCACGACCACGCGACCTCGCCCGTGGCGGCGTCGACGGCCTGCACGCTCCCGCCGCCGGTGTAGAGGTGCCGACCGTCGAAGGCCACCGCCTCGTCGAACGGCGTCACGTCGTCGTCCGCCTCCCAGACGAGACTGCCGTTCTGTCGGTCGAGCGCGCGGAGCGAGCGCTCCAGACCGCCGACGTAGACGCGTCGGTCGCCGAGAACGGGCGGTCCCTCCATTCTCGCGTGGACGTTGCGCCACCAGAACTGCTCGCCGGTCGTGGTGAGACAGTGGACTTCGCCGGTCGTGGTCGCCGCGACGACGACGCCGAGGTTCACGGCGAGGGGGACGCGCACCTCACCCGGAACCTCTCTGGTCCACTCGACGGTCCCGCTCGACAGGTCGACGGCACAAACCTCACCCCCGTCGACCGCGACGAAGGCGGTCTCCCGGTCGTTCGAGAAGGCCGGCGGCGTGGTCGGTCTGGCGGGGAGGGCGATTCGTCCGTTCTCGGTGCCGTCGTCGAGTGCGTACTGGACGAGTGCGGGGTCGTCGGTCGCTTCGGGCACGTAGACGGTGCCGTCGAGCACGGCGGGCGACACGCCCTCGGGGAGCGGGGCGCTCCACTGGACGGCACCTCCCTCGACGTCGAGGACCCGGAGGACGTCGTCCGCGACGAGGAGGTGGCCGTTCGCCACGAGGGGGCGGACGCCGGGACCGACGGCGAAGTCCGTCCGCCACTCGACCGTGCCGTCGGTCGGTCCGTCTTCGCCGAGGACGGCGGCGGTGTTCGCGTCGTCGTGGCGGGCCGTCGGCCACCCCGCGTCGAACCGGACACCTTCGGGGTAGTCACTCCGAGCGGGGTCGTCGCCGAACGCGGTACAGCCGGCCGAACCGACCGCCGCGCCGGTGCCCAGCGCGGCGAGGAACGAGCGTCTAGTTGGGGTGGAGGGCGAGGACACGGGCGGCGATTCAGCGTACGTCCTAATGGGTCTTGGGTCGGCGAGTGCCTTTTTGCGCCCGGCGCCACAGACGAGACGTATGTACGCGCAGCGTCGCGGCCGCCTCCGGGGTGTGCGCCCGTGACAGAGCGGACGATTCCGTCGAGTCGCACCCGTCTCGGCTGGTGGGCGCTCACCGGGTCGTTGGCCGCCATCGTCGCGTTCACGGCCTTCAGCCTGCTCGGGACGTTCGTCTTCGGGTTGTTCCTCTACTACGGGATGCGGCCCATCGACCACCGCATCGAGGACGTCGTCGAGTCGTCGGACGCCGCCGCCCTCCTCACCGTCCTGCTCACGGCGCTCCCGTTCTTCCTCGTCGGCGGCTACCTCGTCGTGATGGCGCTCGGCGAACTCCTCCCGCACCTTCGGGCCTACCGGGAGTTCCTCGCGCCCTACGTGGACACCCACGCGCTGTTCACACACCCGTTCACGACCATCGTCGACATCGTCCGGGACCCGAGCAAGCAGGCCATCGAGAACCTCTTCCCCCTCGTCCTCGGCTACCTCGGCGAACTCGCCAACGTCCTCACGAACTTCTTCGTCGCCGTCCTCTTCGCGTTCTACCTGCTGCGCGACGACCACCACATCGCGGCGTGGTTCCGCCACCTCGTCGGCGGCGGTGACGGGAGCGCGGCCTACGGCTACGCGACGGCCGTCGACCGCGACCTCGAAGCCGTCTACTTCAGCAACGTCCTACTGATCGCGCTCGTCGCCGGACTCGCGGTCGTCGTCTACCACGGCTACAACTACCTCGCGCCCGCGCCGGTGGCGATTCCGTTCCCGACGGTCCTCGCGCTCCTGACGGGACTCACGAGCCTCATCCCGCTGGTCGTCGGGAAGGTGGTGTACGTCCCGCTCGTCGGCTACCTCGTGTGGGCCGCGACCCGGGCTGGCGAGACGCTCCTCGTCTTCCCGCTGGTGCTCCTCGTCGTCTGTTTCTTCGTCCTCGATCTCGTCCCGATGACGTTCCTCCTCCCCGAAATCGCCGGCCGGACGACCCACGTCGGGTTGATGATGTTCGGCTACGTCGTCGGCGGCGTCGTCTTCGGGTGGTACGGCCTGTTCCTCGGACCGCTCGTCATCGTCCTCACGATTCAGGTCGTACGAATCGCCTTCCGCGAACTCCTCTACGGCGAACCGGTCTCCCCGGCCGTCCGCTCGGCGCCGGCCATCGGCTCGGACCCCGCGCCGGGCGCGCTCGCGCACCCCGACGAACGTGGAGAGGGCGGGAGCGGGGACGGCGCGGACGGTGGGAGTAGCGACGGGGACGACGAGAACTGACACGGTGGGCGCGTTCCGTCGTGCTTTTGCCGACGCGCGCGTTAGTTCCGACGAACGATGGCCCGGTACCACATCGAGACCTACGGTTGCACCTCGAACCGCGGCGAGAGCCGCGAGATCGAGCGACGCCTCCGCGACGCCGGCCACCACAAGGTCGAGGAGGCCGAGGCGGCGGACGTCGCCATCCTCAACACCTGCACCGTGGTCGAGAAGACGGAGCGCAACATGCTCCGCCGGGCCGAGGAACTCGACGACGAGACCGCGGACCTCATCGTCACTGGCTGTATGGCGCTCGCGCAGGGCGAGGAGTTCGCCAGCGCCGACGTCGACGCCCAGGTCCTCCACTGGGACGAGGTGCCCGAGGCGGTCACGAACGGCGAGTGCCCGACGACGACCCCCGACGCCGAACCCATCCTCGACGGCGTCATCGGCATCCTCCCCATCGCCCGCGGGTGTATGAGCAACTGCTCGTACTGCATCACGAAGCACGCGACCGGCCGCGTCGACTCCCCGCCGGTCGAGGAGAACGTCGAGAAGGCCCGCGCGCTCGTCCACGCCGGCGCGAAGGAAATCCGTATCACCGGCCAGGACACCGGCGTCTACGGCTGGGACAACGGCGAGCGGAAACTCCCCGAACTCTTAGAGCGCATCTGCACCGAAATCGAGGGCGACTTCCGCGTCCGCGTCGGGATGGCCAACCCCGGCGGTGTGCACGGCATCCGCGAGGAACTCGCGGACGTGTTCGCCGAGCAGGAGAAACTCTACAACTTCCTGCACGCGCCGGTCCAGTCCGGCAGCGACGAGGTGCTCGAGGAGATGCGCCGCCAGCACCGCGTCGAGCAGTACCTCGAAATCGTCGAGACGTTCGACGACTACCTCGACGAGTGGACCCTCTCGACGGACTTCATCGTCGGCTTCCCGACCGAGACCGAACACGACCACGAGCAGTCGATGGCGCTCCTCCGCGAGACCCGCCCGGAGAAGATCAACGTCACGCGCTTCTCGAAGCGGCCCGGCACGGACGCCGCGGACATGAAGGGCCTCGGCGGCCAGACGAAGAAGGACCGCTCGAAGAAGATGTCCGCGGCCAAGCGCGAAATCGTCGCCGAAGCCTACGACGAGATGGTCGGCCAGGAACGCTCGGTCCTCGTCGTCGAGGAGGGGACCGGTGACTCCGTGAAGTGCTACGACGAGGCCTACCGGCAGGTCATCGTCCAGGACGCCTCCGAGCACGGCGTCGAACCCGGCGACTTCCTCGACGTCGAGATCACGGGCCACCAGACGATGTACGCCTTCGGCGAACCGCTCTAGTTCTCCTCACTCCACGGGCGTCACGTCCGTCACCGTTCCGACGCCCTTGCTCGACCCCTCGCGGAAGACGAACCGTTGTCCCTCCTCGACGAGGTAGGGGCGGAACTTGAACCGGATTTTGGTCGTTCCTTTGTCGCCCGGCAGGAGTTGGCCACCCTCGGGTTCGAAGCGGGCGGCCTCGCTCACGGTCTCCAAGTGGACGACCGGTTCGTAGCCGGCGTCGATGCGGGTCGGGTGGTTGAGTACCATCACCTCGGCCTCGAACTCCCGGACGGGGTCGGGGTCGGCGTCGCGCGGGAGGAGCACCATCCCGCGGTCGAGTTCCTCTTCTCGTACGCCTTTGAGTGCGATGCCGACGATACGGCCGGCCTCGGCCTCGTCGACGCGGTGGTAGTGCATCTCGATGGAGCGGACCTCCACGTCGCGGAACGACCCGTCGGGGAAGGGTCCGAGCAGGAGTTCGTCGCCCGTCGCGACCGTCCCCGACTTGATGGTCCCCGAGGCGACGGCGCCGACGCCGGCCACCTTGTACGAGCGGTCGACGTACATCCGGAAGTCGCCGCCCGCCGCGGCGGTCTTCGGCAGTCGCTCGAAGAGGGCGTCGAGGTCGTCGAACCCCTCCAGGGAGGTGGCGCTCGTCCGCAGGAGCGGGACGACCGTCTCGCTGATCTCCTCGACGGCGGCCTCGACGCCGTGACGCTCGACGAGCAAGGGGGAGCGCCCGACGTTGCGGAGGAGGCGCTCGACCTCGCGTTCGACTTCGAGGAGGCGTTCCTCGTCGACGAGGTCGGCCTTCGTGATGGCGACGATGGTCGGGAGTTCGGTCGCGAGGAGGACCCCCAGGTGTTCGCGGGTCGTCTTCGTCGGGCCGTCGTCGGCCGCGACCGTGAGCAGGCCGTAGTCGAGTTTCTGGCCGACCAGGCCACGTATCGTGGTGCGGAGCCACGGTTCGTGGCCCACGGTGTCCACGAAAGAGACCACGCGGTCGGCCGCCTCGACGACGGCCGCGCGGTCGGACTTGCGCGAGGGGTCGTCGACGTGTAGGGGGTCGCCGTCCTCGTCGAAGCCGTACACGCCGTAGGAGAGGTCCGCCGAGAGACCACGTTCGACCTCGTGGGGTTGGACGTCGAGGAACGACCGGGTGTCGCCGTCGCCGTCGTCGGCGCGGCCCGTGACCAGACTGCCCACGAGCGTGGACTTGCCGTGGTCGACGTGGCCGGCGGTGCCGACGACGAGGTGGTCGTCGCTCTGGTCCAGGGCGGCGCCCTCGCGGATGGTCGCGACGCCGACGAGACCGTTCCCGTCGGTGCCCCAGGTCTGGACGTCGTCGATGTGCGCGCCCGCCTCCTCGGCGAGCAGCGAGAGCACGTCGAGCGATTCGGAGAAGGCGTCGGGTTCGATCCCGGCGATCCCCCCGTCGTCCGTGACGCCGACGACGTAGAGGGCCTCGCCGTCACCGGAGAGGACGCGGTGACGGAGTTGGGCGACGAGGCTCTCGAGTCGTCCGTCGGCGAGGTGGACGTCGCGGGTCAGCCGTTCTTTGAACTCGACGTTACCACCCTCCTCCTCGCCGCGGTCGAGGGCGCGGTGGAGGGTCGCCCTGTCGACGCTCATACCACCCTGTTAGGGAGTACCAGACAAAAACCCTTCTCCGCACCGTCAGGGAGTAGTATCTGACCGCCCAAGACTTTATATTAGTACAGACTCAATTGAAATAATACGATGACCCAGGAACCGATGGTCGCCGAACTCCACCGTGGTCGCGTGAGTATCGAGTGTCACGAGGTCTCCGAGGCGGACAACGGCGTCTACCTCGCGGACAGCGACGGCGAGACGATCGCCTACGTCCCCCTCGACATCCTCGAGTACGTCCACACGCCCCAGCACACCGACGGCGACATGCAGTCGCAGACGACGTCGCCGGAGAGTTCGCGGAAGACGAAGTGACGCAGTTCCGGCCGTGACCGCGGCCGAAACCTCGACATTCTTCCGAGTCCCCGCCCGCCGACGAGGGACACCCCGACTTCCCGAAGCTATAGGACCACCCCTCGTCTCGTGGCGAGCGTGGAGTACACGACACTCGGCTCGACGGGAATGGAGGTCTCGAAGCTCTGTCTCGGCTGTATGAGCTTCGGGTCGGGTCACGACTGGATGCTCGACGAGGAGGGCGGTGCCGAACTCGTCGAGCGCGCTATCGACCTCGGTATCAACTTCTTCGACACGGCGAACGTCTACTCCGACGGCGAGTCCGAGGAGATTCTCGGCGACGTCCTCGCCGGGTACGACCGCGACGAGCAGGTCGTCGCGACGAAGGTCCGCTTCGAAGTGGACGGGCAGCGTCAGTCGTCGGGGCTCTCGCGGAAGACCATCGAACAGGAGTTGGAGAACTCCCTCGACCGACTCGGGATGGACACCATCGACCTCTACCAGATTCACCGGTGGGATTACGACACGCCCGTCGAGCAGACGCTCCGCGCACTCGACGACGCGGTCCGCCGCGGGAAGGTCCGCTACACGGGTGCGTCGTCGATGTGGGCTCACCAGTTCGCCGAGGCGCTCCACACGAGCGACCGGCTGGGGCTGGAGCGTTTCCAGACGATGCAGAACCTCTACAACCTCGCCTACCGCGAGGAAGAACGCGAGATGCTCCCCCTCTGCGAGAAGGAGGGAGTCGGGGTGATGCCGTGGTCGCCGATGGGCGCGGGCTACCTCACCCGCCCACACGAGGAGTTCGAGGCGACGACGCGCGGCGAACACGAGTCCGGCGTCGGGCGGCCGTACGAGGAGGGCGGCGGGAAGGAGGTGAACGAGCGCGTGCAGGAACTCGCCGCCGAGAAGGACCTCACGATGGCCCAGGTTTCGCTCGCGTGGCTCCTCCACAAGGAGTGGACGCGCCCATCGTCGGGACGTCGAGCGTCGAGCACCTGGAGGAGGCCGTCGAAGCGGTCGACGTCGACCTCACGGACTCCGAACTCGACTACCTGGAGGAACCGTACGAGCCAGTCCGCGTGTCGGGCCACGAGTAGCCGTCGACACCGTCGCCGACGCCGTCGCGGACGTCGTGGCGGTCGCTGGCGCCGTCGCGTCGAGAGATAGAGAGAATCGGGTCAGCCGAGTCGGTCGAGTACGGTCGCCCTACTCGTCGTCTTCGTCGCCGCCCTTCATGGTCTGGAGCTGGTCGACCAGCGAAGAGGTGTCGTCGCCACCCGTGACCGAGACGTCGCCCTCGTGGTCGTTCTCGTGGACGTTGACGGCGTCGTCTTCGTCGTAGTCGGTGTCCCCCTCCTGGTTCTCTTGTTCGGATTCGTCGTAGCTACCGAAGCCCATAGTGGACAGTTGTGGGCCCGTCGCCATATGCCCGTTGGCTCGCACGGACCCGAGCGTGGCCGTCTCAGCCGTGGGTCGCGCCCACACAGACGACGAGCGACAAGGTTTTTCGCCGCGCCACGCTACTCGAGGTCGTGAACGTCCGGGGCGAGGTCCACGACGTCGGCGACGTCCGCACGGTCTCCACGCAGTACGGCGAGCGCGACCTGCTGGAGGTCACGCTCCAGTACGACGGGCTGTCGACCGTCACGCTGTGGGGGAAGTGGACGGAGACCGCCGACTACCTCGAACCCGGCATGGACCTCCTCGTCACCGAGGCCGAGGAGGACGAGTACGACGGCGAAGTGCGCTACACCACGGGCAAGGAGTCCTACGTCGTCGTCGAACCCGACTTCCTCGTCGACGTGACCGACATCCGGGAGTGGGTTCAGTGTCCCCGTCAGTACTACCTGAACAAACTCTCCGGTCTCCCGCTCAAGTACGCGGTCACGAAGGGGACCATCGTCCACGAGGTGTTCGGCGACCTCTTGCGGGGGCGGGACCTCGACGACGCCGTCGACGAACGCGTCGAGGAGGCCGGCCTCGAACTCGGTCTCCTGGGAGAAGACCCCGACGACGTCCACGCCGAGGTGAAGGCCCACGCCTCCGCCATCGAGGGGTGGCTCTCGCAGGGACTCCTCACCGAGGAGGACGAGTGGCGCTCTGAGTACACCCTCCTCTCGGAGACGTTCGGCATCAAGGGCCGCTGTGACGCCATCCGGCGGGGGATGCCGGTCGAACTGAAGACCGGGAAGAACACGAACCGCGACCCGCGCTTCCACGACAAGATTCAGGCGGCCTGCTACGCGCTCCTCCTCTCCGAGCGGGGCGTCCCCGCGGACACGGGCACGCTCCTCTACACGAAGAACGCCGCCGTCGAGCGCAACGAAGAGACCGGCGACCTCTCGCCCGCCAAGGAGTTCTCGGTGGGACGGGGACTGCTGGAGTTCGTCGTCCGCTCGCGCAACCACCTCGCCGCGATGGAACACGACCGCACCGTCCCGACGGGCTACGAGGCGAACTCGCGGTGTGAGTACTGCTTCGAGCAGGACACCTGCATGGTCGTCTCGGGTCGTCTCGAGCAGGAGTCGAAGGCCGGCGCCGTCGGCGACCCGCTCCCCGACGAAGAGCGCGAGTACTTCGACGACCTCTACCAGGCCATCGAGGACGAACGCCGGCACGTCCACCGCGAGTACGCGAAACTGTGGGAGCAGACCCCCGAGGAACGGGCCGACGACGACCGCGCCGTCATCGACCTCGAACCGGTCTCCCAAGAGGAACTCGCCGACGGGCGGTGGCGACTCGTTGCCGACCGCACCAGCGAGGCCGCGTCGAAGATTCGCGAGGGCGACCGCGTGCTCGCGAGCGACGGCGACCCCGTGCAGGGGATGGCCGAACTCGCGCGCGTCGAGGAACTCTCGGCGAGTCGGGTGGTCGTCACGACCGACGAACCGGTCGCACTCCGGCGACTGGACGTCTACCCCTCGGAACTCTCGGTGAGTCGGATGCTCACCGCCCTCCACGACTTCGTGCTGAAGGACGACCAGCGCCGGAAGGACGTGCTGTTCGGCCGCGCGGACCCCGAATTCTCGGGGGCGCGGGAGACCTACATCGACAACAACGAGTCGCAGAACGAGGCCGTCCACCTCGCGATGAACGCGGAGGACTTCGCGCTCGTCCACGGGCCGCCCGGTACCGGGAAAACGTACACCATCGCCCGCATCGTCCGCGAACTCGTCGCCGACGACCAGCGCGTGCTCCTCTCCGCCTTCACCAACCGCGCCGTCGACAACGCGCTCGAAGCCGTCCGTGACCAGGGCTACGAGGACTTCGTTCGCGTCGGTACGCAGACGGGCGTCCGCCTGGACATGCAGGAGTTCCGCCTCTCGAAGAGCGGGACGCCCGCCGAGCAGGCCCGCGCCCTCGAAGACGCCGACGTGGTGGCCGCGACCACCGCCTCCTGTGGGTCGCGGGTCATGCGCTCGCAGGACTTCGACGTCGTCCTCGTCGACGAGGCCTCTCAACTCACGGAACCGAACGCGCTCGCGGCCATCGAGCGCGGCGCGCGCTTCGTCCTCGTCGGCGACCACGAGCAACTCCCGCCCGTGACCCGCTCGGAGGGCCGACTCGGCGAGTCGCTGTTCGAACGCCTCATCGAAGAGCACCCCGAGGCGGGCGTGATGCTCGACCAGCAGTACCGGATGAGCCAGCGAATCCAGGCGTTCTCCTCGACGGAGTTCTACGACGGGCAACTCCGTCCGGCGACCGGCGAGGTGGCCGCCCAGTCGCTCGCGGACCTCGGCGTCGACACCTCGCGGGAGGACGTCCGCGACGGCGTCACCTTCCACGACGTGGCCGGGACGAGCGAGGACCACACCGACGCCGTCGAGGCCGAACGCGTCGCCGAACTCGTCGCGCAGTACCGCGTGGCGGGGTTGGACCCCGAAGACGTCGGGGTCATCGCGCCCTTCCGCGCACAGGTCGCCGAAATTTCGCGGATGGTCCCGGAGGGGGTGGCCGTCGACACGGTCGACCGCTTCCAGGGGTCGAGCAAGGAGGTCATCCTCGTCTCGTTCGTCGCGAGCGGCGACATGGAGAGCCCCATCTTCGAGGACTACCGACGACTGAACGTCGCGCTCTCGCGCGCGAAGAAGGCCCTCCACCTCGTCGGTGACGAGGAGGCCCTCCGCACCGACGACTTCTACGCCCGGATGGTCGACTGGGCCAGCATGGCGTAGCGGAGGCGGCAGGCCGCACACCCCTCGCACAGCTATTTCCCACTCGCCGCCCACCCCCCGACCGTGACCGAACACTTCCGGAAACTGGAGCGGATGTACCACGACGCGCCCATCAACGAGCACTACGAACCCGAACTGACCGTCCTCGAAGGAGAGACGGAACTCGTGATGCCGGTGAAGGAGTCCTTCCACCACCCGCTCGGCGCCGCACACGGGTCGGTTGTGTTCAAGGCACTCGACGACGCGGCGTTCTTCGCGGCGAACTCGCTCGTCGAGGACGTCTTCGTCCTCACGACCGACTTCAACCTCTACTTCGAGCGCCCGGTCTCCGAGGGCGAGATCCGCGCCGTCGGCGAGGTGGTCAACGAGAACCCGAACCAACTCGTCGCGGAGGCGGTCGCCTACGACGACGCGGGGAACGAACTCGCCCGCGGGAGCGGACAGTTCCGCCGGAGCGGCGCCGAACTCACGCCGGACATCGGCTACGAGTGAGGAGTCTATAACCGCCTCCGGTTCGCACCCACGGCCATGGACGTCACGTTTCTCGGCACCGGGAGCGCGATGCCGACCGGCGAGCGGGTACAGACCGGTCTCCTGCTCGAATCGGGCGACGACTCCCTCCTCCTCGACTGCGGGAGCGGGGTCCTCCACCGCCTCGCCGCGACGGAGACGGGCTACGAGGGGGTCGACGCCGTCCTCCTCACGCACCACCACCTCGACCACGTCTCGGACCTGATGCCCTTCCTCAAGGCCCGGTGGCTCGCCGGCGCCACCGACGTCGAGGTCGTCGGCCCACCCGGCACCGAATCCCTGCTCGACGACCTTCACGACGCCCACGAGTACATGCGCGACCGCGTCGACCTCGTGGTCCGGGAGGTCGACGCCGGCGAGCCATTCGAGGTGGCTGGCTTCGAGGTCGAGGGCTTCGAGACGCGTCACTCGATGGACTGTCTGGCCTACCGGTTCGCGGATTCGTTCGCCTTCAGCGGCGACTCCGAGGCGTTCGCAGGACTCGCGGACTTCGCCGACGGCGTCGACGTCTTCGTCCACGACTGCTCGTTCCCCGACGAGATCGACGTCTCGAACCACCCCACGCCCACACAACTCGGCGAAGCCCTCGCCGGCCACGACTACGGCGAGGTACACCTCACGCACCTCTACCCCCACACGGACGGCAAGCACCGGGAGATGGTCCAGTCCGTCCGCGAACACTACGACGGTGAGGTTCACGTCGCCCGCGAGGGGACCACCGTCGAGACCGACGAGTGAACCACTAAGTAGGGAGACGAAGCCAGAGGGTGCGTGACTCGGAACTGACGTGGGTCGCGGCCGGGAAGAATCGGTGACGGCGGCGTCACCCGGTCGCGAGCGGGAGCGACGACGCCGTCTGCACGCCCTGACGAGCCACCCCCGACCTCAGTCGAGGCGGTAGCGCAAGAGCGCGGCGATGCCGCCGAGGTGCTGGAGTTGCTCGCCGGGGGCGTACTCGTGGGAGAAGACGGTCACGTCGCCGCCCTGTTGTTCGACCGTCTCGATGATGTCGTTGACGTCGACCTCCCACTCGCCCTCACCGGCGCGCTCCTTGCGGAGGCGTTCGTCGAGCACGAGCAGCGTCTCGACCGCGCCGTAGTCGGCGGCTTTCTTCACCTCGTCGATGCCGTAAGCCGCGCGTTCGTCGGTCGACATACGCTCGGTGAGTTCGTCGATGAGTTCGGACTCTTCGGCGATGCGCGTCTCGGCCTGGACCTCCTCGACGGCGCCGCGCTTGAGCACTTCGTGGACGCCGCGCCCACCCACCGCGGAGGTGTCGACGGTCGTGATCTTCTCGGTGAGGTCGGGGTAGTTCTCCTCGACGAAGTCGAGGCAGTCCTGCTTGGTGAACCCCGGCCCAGCGAGGATGATGGCCTCGACGTCGAGTCGCGAGAGCGCGCTCGCGAGGTCGCCGAACAGTTCTTCGCGACCGCGGGCGTACTCGCCCTTGCCCGTCGTCCCGGTGAACGTCCCGTACTCGTCGACGCCGTACTGCGCGACGAGGTGGATGTGCGCCTCGCCCTCCTCGACGGTGGCGATGGCGACGTCCGGCTGGTCGGTCGCCTCGACGGCTTCTTCGAGGCGGTCGAGTTGGTCGGGTTTCCAGCGCTTCTGGATGGCGATCTCCTTGCGCTCCTCGACGTTCAGCGTGTGGTGGAGACCGAGTTGGTCCTCGCGGGAGGCGTCCTCGATGACGCCCGAGACGCGCAGGCGGTTCGCGAACTTGTGGAACTCCACCTCGTCGACGTCGAGCGTGACGTGCATGTGCTCGCGCTCGCCGCCGGTGTCCCGGAGTTCCTCCTGGTCGCGCTGGATTCGACGCGTCGTGTCGCCCGCGACGAGGTCACCGGGTTCGACGACGTACGTGAGGTGCCAGAGGTCGTCCAGACTCTCCGGGACGAGCGTGATGCGCGTCACGCCGCCCTCGCGCTCCTCCCGGTGTTTGATCTGCATAGGTGAGCGTAGCGGACAGCGCGGTAAGTTTCCTGCTATCCCCGCCACGAAGCACCGATAGTCGTCCGCGCTCGGTCGACGGCCGAGTCCCAGAAGAGGAGGGTCGACTACTCGTCGCGACGGGACTCGTTCGGACGGTCGTCTTCGTCTCGCTGGTCTGGCTCGTGCGATTCGTCGCCGACCTCCTCGTCGGTGTCCGCGTCCGATTCGGTTTCTGCGTCGGTGTCGGACGACTCGCTCTCCGAGGCTTCCGACTCCTCCTCGACGGTCGGGTACACCTCTGCACCCTTGACGGCGACCTCGTTTTCGGTCTCGACGTCCGCACGCTCACCGCCGCGCTCGTCGGCGGAGACGGACTGCGGGAGCGTCGCCTGCTGCTCTCTCTCGCGTTCGAGGTCGAGGGCGTCGACGTACCCCTCGACGACGAGGTAGACGGCGCTGACCTGCGCGTAGAAGATGACGACGAAGCCGAGGAAGAACACCCAGACGAGCATGGGGCCGAGGGTGCCCGCACCGATCACGTACACGACGGCCGCGAGGAGCCACGCCACCGCGTAGTCGCCGTCGAAGGAGACGGCTTTCAGGACGTCGAGGTCGAACGCCGCACCGAGGTCGTCCTCGCGGGCGAAGTTGACGAGTGCGACGGGGAAGACGTAGGCGACCGCGAGACCGTAGACGACGGTGACGAGACAGAGGAGGAGGAAGACGACGCCCCCGACCATTCCGACGGCGTTCTGCCCGGGGCCGCCGCGTCCGGCGAGCGCGCCGACGAAGAACACGACGAGACCGACGAACCACAGGACGAGCAGCGGGACGGCGTACCCGATCTGCGCGAGGGTGATCTTCACGCCGTCGACGAACAGTTGTTTCCAGTCGTCGAACGCCGGTGGCTCGTGCACTCCGTCGAGTCGTCGGCGTGCGACGGCGACGAAGTAGCCGGAGAGCGCGAGTTGGGGCACTACCGCGAGCGGGAGCAACAGGAGACCGATACCGAAGGCGGACAGCACGACGCCGAGGACGGCGATGGCCGTCGCCACCAGCGGGAGGAAGCCGCCGACGAGGAGGGTAACGAGGGCGTCGTCGCCGCGTTTCGGGTACGTCAGGGAATCTTCGAACACGTCCGAGACGACAGTCGGGCAGTGGATAAAGACTCCCCTCGGGTCACCCCACTAGTCCACGATTCGGCTCCCGCCGGGCGGCATGAACTTCTGAATCTCGTCGGGGCTGGCCACCTTCCGGACGAAGGACGTATCCGCGAATCGCTCGCGGAACTCCCGGTACGCTCGCTTGGCGGCGTCGCCCTGGGCGTACTGGCCGGGTTCGAACTCGATGCTCGTCTCCGTCACCGGTTCGACGGCGCTCGGCGGGCCGCCGACGACGCGCGTCTCGGGTTCGCAGGTGATGCCGACCGCACACCCGACGGGCGTGTCTTCGAAGTAGGTGCGGTCGCCGCGGACGGCGAACCCGCCCTTCGAGAGGAACTCGCCGCTCTCGGCGGTCTTCGACACCTGCTCGGGCATGACCATGTAGGCGTCGCCGGCGCCGCGGCCGTCCTTCCACACCGAGGAGTAGGTGACGGCGAACTGGGCGGCCTCCTCCAGCGAGCGCTCGGGGACGTCGATGTCCTTCGAGGGTTCGGAGGGCTCGGAGGTCTTGAGCACCGTCACGGGACCGCCGTGGGCCTGCGCGTGGAAGAAGCGGTCGTAGTTGTCCATGTACTTCTGGACGATCTCCTCGTTCTGGTCGGCGTCGCGGCCACCGATGACGAGGAAGCCGTCGGACGTCCGGAACCAGCGGAATCGCTCGTACCACTGCTCCTGCTTGCGGATGGGGACCGACGAACGCGAGAGCCAGTCGACCTCCCCTTCCATCTCTTCTTTCTCTTCCTCGGTCGGCGCGCTCCACTGCGCCTTGCGCTTCTTCAGGTTCTCTAGCTCCTCGCGAGTGTCCTCGATGGCTTCGAGGGCGCCCTCTTTTTTCTCTTCGACGCGCTTGGCCTCCTTGTAGAGGCGGTCGGCGTTCTGCTCGACGCCGACCGTGGGGTCGAGGTTCACGACGTGGTCGTCGACGCGGACGCGGACGCGCCCGTTCTGCGGGTCGACGCCTTCGACGCGCTCGGCGGCCTCGATGCCCTTCTCCTTGCCCTCCTCGAAGCGCTCCTCGATGTCCTCCCAGTTCCGTCCGGCGTCGAGCGCCGCGCTGACGGTCGAGAGAATCTCGTCGAGGACGTCGTAGTGCGCGTAGAGCGACTGGGCCTTCTCGCGTTCGACTTCCGCTTGTTCCTCGAAGTTCTCGATGGCGCCCTCCTGCTGTTGGATGATGCGCTTTCGCTTCTCGATCTCCTCGTCGAACGCCGGTTTGCCGGACTCCTTGGTCTCGACTTCTTCTTCCTCGGTGTCTTCGAGGTTGGTGAAGTAGTCGTCGAGGGCGGCGTTGAACGAGTCGAACGCCTCGGACTTCTTCCCCTCGTACTCTTCGAGGGGGAGCGGCGTGACGTCGACGCGCTCGCCCGGCCCCTCCTCGTCCTCCTCGGTCTCGTAGTAGACGCGGGGGTCGACGTTCCCGCTCTTGATACGGTCGAGGAGACGCTCCATCGCGTCGTAGAGGGCCTCGAACTCCTCGTCGCCGGCGTCGTCGATGTCCATCGTCTTCTCGACGCCCGCACGGGTACAGAGTTCCTCGCCGTAGAGACCGCCGAAGTTGAGTTGCGTCGCGACGGTCCGCACGAGGTCGGTGTCGGACTGACGCATCCGCGCGGCGAAGTCCTCGTAACTGAGGTCGAGGGGGTTGATTCGCGACTCGGGGAAACCGTATTGGCTGCCGGGCGCCACGGTGCGAGACTTCAGACGGACGGTCTCCAGGCAGTCGACGACCTCGCCGTTCTGGTCGAGGACCGCGATGTTGCCGTCGCCGAACAGTTCCGCGACGATGGTCGTGTCCTGGTCCTCGCGGCGGAACTCGAACTCCAGGATGCGGTCGAAGCCGTGCTGGCGCACCTCGTGGAAGTCCGCGCCGCTCATCCGGTTGCGCATCATCTTCGCGAAATTCGGCGGTCGCCCCGGCGCCGCGGGGACGTGCTCGGGGACCGCGGTGTGGGCGCGCTTCGTCTCGCCCACCTCGATCATGAGTTCGACCCGGCCGCGGTCGAAGTCGCGCATCTTCAAGCGTAGCAGGTCGTCGCCGTAGAGGTAGGCCTTGTCGACTTTCGCCCCCGACAGGCCGTTGAGTTCCGAGGTGAGAGCGACGAGGTCGACGCTCGTCACTTCCCGCTTCTTGTCCATGTTGTCCGAGGATTGGGGAGGGAGCGCCTTTTGTACTGTGGTTGGACGCTCACGCGCTGGCTCCCAGGGCGGCCGCGACGACCGACGCCACGACCGCGACGGCGAAGGCCCAGAACGCGGTGAGCGCCTGCGGCCACCAGAGGACGTCGGGTAGCCCGAGGAGGTACGCGACGCCAGCGACGACCACTGCTAGCGCCGCGCCCTGTACCCGACGGTTCGAACGACCGGCGCGCGTGTCGCCAGTACGCCACGACCCGAGGAGGACGCCGAGTGCCGCGAGCGGCCCGGCGACGACGGCGGCGCCGTAGAGGACGAGGAGCGTCTCCGGACCTGGGTACACCCACCGGACGCGCGGGCCGAACGCCGCGAGGAAGACCGCGAACCCGAGCAGTGGGCCGACGGCCGTCAGCCACGCGGCGGCGAGGCCCTCACGTGGCCGCCAGCACGCTGCGACGGTACCGACGGCGACGCAGGAGACGAGGAACGCGGCGACCGGACCGAGTGGCTCCGCGGCTTCGAGTGGCTGGCGCCACGCGTATCCCGCCGCGACGACAGTCGACAGTGCGAACGTACCGAGCGCGCCGTCGAGCGCGCGACGTGACCCGTCAGGCAGCACAGGCGACGTCCACCCCCTCGGTGTGGAGCGAGACGGTACAGCTCCCCATCCCGCCGTCGACGAACACCTCGTCGCGTTCGCCCGCCGACTCCACGACGAGTCGGTGGGTCCCGTCGACGACCTGCGGGTGGACCGACTCGCCCGGTGGGACCCCGTACTCGGCGTCGAAGGACGTCACCTCGACGCCGAAGACCTCGCCGAGCGCGCGGACACGAACCCAGCGCTCTTCGTCCGTCTGGTTCACGACGCGAATCTGGTGGTCGTCGGCGCTGAAGGCGCTCGCGAACGCGCCGACGGTGAGGCCTGCCGCGGCCACCACGCCCGCGACGCCTTCGAGGAGGGAACGGCGACGCATGGGCGGACATCACCGCAGAGTGAGAAAAGTGTTCGTACGTCGTCACGCCGACCGGGCGAACGTTCACGTACCAAGACGGTACCACTTCGCGGCGTGCTGTAACGGCAGCCACGGGCCGCGGATTCGGTGACGGCGACGCGCCGGCCCGTGGAGGGGAGCGTCGTCTGCACGCCACTACGTCGACAGTCACTTCTCCGCCCGCGTCGACCACACGGGCGATGAACGTTGGGACTCTCGGACCGACGGACGCCGACGCGGCGCTCCGGCTCTCGCGGCAGGCCGGGTGGGGGATGCGCCGCGCGGACTGGGAGCGGTTGCTGATCGCCGACGAGGTGACCGCCGTCGGGGGACGTGTCGACGGCGCGCTCGTCGCGACCACGACAGTCGCCGGCTACGGCGACGTCGGGTGGGTCGGCTGCGTCCTCGTCGACGAGACTTACCGGCGGCGGGGTCTCGGCTCCGACATCTTCGAGGCGGCCTGCGAGCGCGCCGACTCGCCGGTCCTCGGCCTTGACGCCAACCCGACGGGACAGCCGATCTACGAGCGTGCCGGCTTCCGGACGGTGACGACAGTCGCCCAGTACGAGGGCCGGCCCGACGCGACGTCGGCCGACGGCGTCCGCGAGGCCAGTCCCGCCGACTACGACGCGGTCGCGGCGTTCGACCAGCGACGCACCGGTCTCGACCGCGGGTGGCTCCTCCGCGCGTTCGCCGACGACCCGGAGACGACGCTGCCCGTCGCCGAATCGGACGGAATCGACGGGTACGCGCTCCTCCACCCCGACTCCCACGGGTGGAACCTCGGTCCGGTCGTCGCGGACGCACCCGAGTCGGCCGAGCGACTGGTCCGCCACGCCGCGACGGTGGTCGCGGACCCGCTCACAGTCGGTAGTTCCCATCGTTCCTGATTGCTGACTCGGTTTCTGGAAGGAACTGAACGGGATCAGAGCGACCGATTCAATGAGTCGAACAAAGACGGCGCTCTCACGCCAGTGAGAGCGCCGTCAACCCAGACAAGAGGCGAAGCTGTCGCTCATGTACAGGGCTGCCGCTGGACGCGGGCAGCTTCAGCCCGCGTCCAGCTCGCTGTAGGTCGGCGGGATTCCGACACCGTTGGTTGGTGCTTCCCACTTCCGGCTCAAGGTGTCGTCAAGAGCGTGATCAACCCACTCCCGGAACACCTCGAAGCGGAACCAGACGGGTAGTGCTCGCCCGCCGCGTCGCGGCGTGGCGAGCACGCCCCATCGGACAATCACCCAGAGGTTCCGCAGCAGGAAGCTCACAAGGATGAACAACAACCGAACGGCTGGATCGGTTGTACTTGTCCGCGCACGCGCTTCACGCATCGTCCGGAAGGCTGTCTCGATGGCTGAGCGTTTCTGGTAGAGAGCTTCAACTTCCTTCGGCGTGCGATCGGTCAGATCGCACGCCACGTAGGCCCGCACGAGCAACCCGTGTTTGCCTCGGTTGCCTTGTTGGTAGGAGACACACACTGCGAGCGGGAAGCGCAGTTCCCGCTCGCTTCCCTCGTACATCACGTACTCCGTCCAGTAGGAGACCGTCGTGTCCAGTTTCTCGGCCACCTGCTTCCCACGGCGGACGATCGGAAGAGCGACTGGTGCCACGGCATCCAGTCGCTCGATTGATGCACCGTTGTAGAAGCCGCGGTCGGCGAGAAGTCCAGCCACGGTGAACGGGAGGGCCGCGACGTGGTCGAGCAGTCGCTCGACCGCGTCGCTTTTCGACTCATCACCACGAACGGGCGTGACGGCAACGACGAGTGGTTTCGCCCGGCAGAGGACGAATCCAGCGAGGTAGCGATGGCACTTGCTGGTGCCATCGCGGGGTTTCGTGTGACAGAGTTCGCTAGCGTCAGCGTGTGGGCAACCGTGGTAGTGGATATCGACGAAGTCGAGGCAGATGATCCTCGGACCGGGGCCGAGGATCATCGCCGCCTGTTGAGCGAAGATGTCGTTGACGGCGGCTTCGAGGTCGTCTGCTGGAACGGTGTGCAGTTGTTTGAGGGTGTAATCGTCGGAGTAGCTTCCACGAGTGGTATCTGTGACGGCTTTGATGGACTTCTGATCGACAGCAGCTTGCAGCAGCGTTTGACGGATGATCCCGGAGTCGAAGCCGCAGCCTTCGACTCCGGGGATTGGAATCGCTGCGAGTAGATTAAGCGCTAAGGTTTCAAGGTCAGAGGCCGTAAGAACAGTGTCTGGGTGGTAGAGAAATTCCACAACACCCATCCAGACGATTTCTGTGAACGTAACCTCGTCAGTTGTAACTATCCGCTGACTCGATGGGAACTACCGACAGTACGTGTTCCCGACGCACCGACGGCTGAGTCCGTCGACTGGACGGCGCTGGGGTTCGAGCGCCAGCGCGCCCTCGCGCGGATGGTCCGGCCACCCCGCGGGCCGCCGCTCGCCGGCGGTGCGGTCCGGGCGATTCTGGCCTACGCGTTCGGCTAGCCGAGCACGACGTCGAGGTAGAGCATCACGACGACGCCGACCATCGTCCCGAGCGTCGCGACCCGCTCGTGGCCGCGCGAGTGCGTCTCGGGGACGATCTCGTCGGAGATGACGAACAGCATCGCGCCGGCGGCGAACCCCATCGCGTAGGGGAGGAGGAAACCGGCCTGTGTGACGGCGTAGGCGCCGAGGATGCAGACCGGGAGTTCGACCAGTCCCGAGCGAATGCCCGTGAGTGCGGCGTAGGAGAACCGGTCGAACCCGGCGTTGACGGCGGCGACGGAGACGGCCAGTCCTTCCGGGATGTTCTGGATGCCGATGGCGAGCATCAACGCGAGCGCGTCGCCGAGGTTCCCCGACCCGAAGCCGACGCCGACCGCCAGCCCCTCGGGGATGTTGTGGAGCGTGATGGCGACGATGAAGAGGACGACCGAGCCGAACCGGGCGCTCTCGACGGCCTGGTCGGCGCGCTTCCGACCGGTGATGAGGACGTGGACGTGTGGGACCCACGCGTCCGCCCGGTCGAGGACGACGACGCCCAGGAGGATACCGACGATGACGGGGACGATCCCGCCGTGCGGTTCGACCTCGACACCGGGGATGATGAGGCTCGTGAACGCCGCCGAGAGCATGACGCCCGCGGCGAATCCGAGCAGCGCGTCGAGCGTCCGTTCGCTCGGTTCCCGGAGGACGAAGACGAGCGATGCGCCGACGAGGTTCGCCAGCGCGATGACGAGTCCCCCGACGACGGCCTGCATCACCGGGTTCTCACCGGCGACCCGAACGAAGAAATCTGCGAACATCGGTTACCCCCGCTTCGGACGGCGGGGTTGTTAAAACCAGCCCGCCGGCTCTCTGTGGGACTCCATCACACGCTGCTGCCGACGCTCCGACGAATTAGCCACAATCTATAATTCGGGAAACGGACGTGTTACGCGTGCTAGCGGCCACCTATGGCGTTTCGAGCCAGTCGAGTTTTACGTCTCCCCGCCCGACCGTCGAATATGCACCAGTGGTTGAGTGCGTTCCTCGGAACCATCCTCATCCGCGTCATCACGGGCGGTGCCGTCCTCACGGGGATGAAACTCGCGTGGGAGGGGCTCTACCTCTTCGCAGCGGTCGTTCTCGTCCCTCTCCTCGTCTTCCTGGTGTGGCAGGCCTGGGAGGCGTTCCAGACCGACCACCTCGTCACCGCCGAGGACCTGTAGTACCGTCGTCGAGCAACCCTTTTTCACCTCCCCCGTCCATTCGGCGGGTATGAAGTTCGCAATCTACGGTGCCGGCGGCGTCGGCGCCTACCTCGGCGCCCGACTCGCCGACGCCGACCACGACGTCCACCTCGTCGCCCGCGGCGAGCACCTCGACGCGCTCCGCGAGGAGGGGCTGACCGTCGAGAGCGTCCACGGCGACACCCACGTCGACGTCCCGGCGACCGACGACCCGGCCGACATCGGTGTCTGTGACTTCGTCCTCGTCTGCGTGAAGTCCTACGACACCGCCGACGTCGCCCGGAAACTCGACCCGCTACTCGACGCGGACACCGGCGTCGTCTCCTTCCAGAACGGCGTCGACAACGAGCGGTGGCTCGCCGAAGAGGTCGGCGAGGAGCACGTGCTGGGTGGCGTCGCCTACATCTTCTCGACCATCGCCGAACCCGGCGTCGTCGAGCACACCGGCGGCCCGGCCCGCTTCGTCTTCGGCGAGTGGTCTCGCGAGGGCGTCCCCGGCCGGAGTGCGCGCGCCGAGCGCCTCCACGACGCGCTCTCGGCCTGCGAGGGCGTCGAGTCGGTGCTCGCCGACGACGTCCGCGAGGAACTCTGGCGGAAGTTCGTCCTCATCTGTGCGCAGGCCGGGACGAGCGCGGCCGGCCGACTCACGGTCGAGCAGATACGGTCCACCGAGGAGACGTGGTCGTTCTACGCCGACCTGATGCGCGAGGTCGTCGCCGTCGCGGCCGCCGAGGGGGTCGACCTCCCCGACGACACGGTCGACGAGTGGCTCGACTTCGTCGGCGACCTCGAAGCCGACGCCACCTCCTCGCTGCACTACGACCTGACCCACGGCAAGCGCATGGAGTTGGAGGCGCTCAACGGGTCGGTCGTCCGCCACGCCGACGAGGTGGGCGTGGACGCACCGTTGAACCGGGCCGTCTACGCCCTCCTGAAGCCGCACGCCGACGAGCGCGGGCGGGAGCGGGCGGACTGAGGGGGTCCCGGCAACGGCGCCGACCAGCGCCACAATTAACACCTCTGGGCACGAAGAGACGTCCATGAGCACCACCGCCGAGAACGGGGACGGCGGCCCCACCATCACGGTCACTGAGGACGCTGCGGAACAGGCGCTCTCCCTCCTGGAGAGCGAGGACCTCGACACCGACATCGCGGGCCTCCGCCTGTTCGTCCAGCAGGGGGGCTGTGCCGGCCTCTCCTACGGGATGCGCTTCGACGACGAACCGGAGGAGGACGACACGGTCTTCGAACACCACGGACTCCGCGTGTTCGTCGACCCCGCGAGTATGCGCTACATCGAGGGGAGCGAACTCGACTACGAGTCCGGTCTCCAGGCCGAGGGGTTCCACGTCGAGAACCCGAACGTCGAGGCCGAGTGTGGCTGTGGCGAGTCCTTCCGCACGTAAAAAATAGCGCCGCGACGCGGCCGTCAGTCTTCGCTCTCGAGACCGAACGCGACTTCGACTTCGACCTGGTACTCGCGGCCCTCGACGCTCGCGACCTCGACGCCCTGTTCTTGTACTTCGACCCACGAGACGTTGTCGAGGGTGTCTTCGGCTCGCTCGATGGCGTCGTCGATAGCCGCCTCGAAACTCTCCGGACTCCGACCGATGAGGGTGATCTTCTTGTAAACCATGTCGCGTGGTACGGCGTTCGGCTGACAGTTAAAGCTACTCACCGTCCGAGGCGTCGCGTCCGCCCGCGATACGCGAGCGAACGGCCTCGGCGACGTCCGTGAGGTAGGCGGTCCCCCAGACGGCGACGAGCACGGCCCCGATGGTGTTGAACACGAGGTCGAGCATCGTGTCGTCGAGTCCGTACTGGGTGAGGACGGAGTCCGAACCGAGCGCTCGTGCGATCTCGCTGACCGCGAACTCGACGACTTCCCAGAAGACGCCGAACGCGAGGACGACGAGGACGAGGAAGACGAACATGAACGTCGGTGGGAGGTCGACGTGTTCCGTGTGTTCGTCGACGGCGCGGGCGAACGTGTAGCCGGCGGCGGCCACGAGCGACGAGGAGAGCGCGTGGGTCAGGTGGTCCCAGTAACCCAGCAGGCCGGTCTCGGCGCCGTACGGGCCGAGCGTCCCGACCGCGTGGAGGAAGACGGCGGTCGTGAGCCAGAGGACGAGGCCCGAGTCCATCGGGAGGTCGTAGTCGCGTTCGAGGATGGCCGGGAGGTGCGTGAGCGCGAGGGCGAGACCCGCGTTGACGACGATGCCGAGGTTGCCCCGGTCGAGGCCGACGAAGAGGACGCCGACGAGACAGAACTGCATCAGCCGCGAGAGTTGGTACTGTCGGCGCTCGGAGACGCCGAGACGGTCGCGGAGCCTCATTCGTGGACCCCCTCCGGGAGCCGGAGTTCGATGTCGCGGCGCCGCCGGAAGTACCAGACGAAGAGTACGCCCGCGAGGAGTCCCGCGACGGTCGCCGCGACGTAGTCCCACATCAGCGCGTTCAGCGCCGCGGCCTCCTCCGCGTCGGTGACCGGCGGTCGCGGGAGGACGAAGTGCGTCCCGAGGAAGTGATCGGAGAGCCACTGGACGAGCGACCACACGCCCGCGGCCGCCATCGTCGCGATGACCACGAACAGCACGGCGAACCAGTCGTTCATCCGGACGGGTGTGAACACGTCGAGTTCGACGGCGACGACCAGCGCCAGCGCCGCGACCGAGAGGTACGTCGCGAGGTCGGTCGCCAGCGGGAGCGTCGCGACGACGCGACCGAAGAGTGGCAACGCTGCGAGCAACAGCACCTCCCACGGGAGCATCACGCGCGGGCTTCGGTAGGCCCACGGCGGGACGACGGCCAGCGCCGCGACGACGACGGCGAAACCGGTCCAGAGGAGGTCCCCCTCGACGAGACTCCCGACGGCGACGAGGCCGACGAAGACGACGAGCGCCCACGACAGCACCGTGTTGGTGCGCTGGTTCTCGAGCAGTCGATCGAGGCGACCCGAATCCTTCACGCCGGAACGGACACGGGGGCGGACTAAAAGCGGTACGGGTGACGTCCGGCGGTCAGGTCAGCGCCAGGAGGTAGGCGACGGTGTAGCCCGCGCCGGCGACCGTGATGGCGGTTAGCCCGGTCACCGCGACGGCGACGGGGTCCGGGAGGGAGCGGTCGAGCAGCGAGCGGGGGTGGAGACCGACCGACCCGACCGCGAGGACGCTGAAGACGAACTGGTAGGAGGTCTCCAGCGTCGGCGGTTGGATGACGAGCGCCGCGAGCGCGTAGGCCCCGCCGGCGGCCGCACGCGGTGCGAGGTGGCCGCGGAAGCGCCGGTCGGTCAGGGCGAGGAAGACCACCAGACCGGCCCAGATGGCCGCGAGTTCGAAGGCGAACGCCGCGAGGAGGTTGAGCGTCGGGTCGCCGAACGGGGCCGGTCGACCCGCGAGCAGCGTCACCTCGAAGGGGTAGAAGAACGCGGGCGGGTGCCCGGTCAGGAGGTCGCCGAACGGGTGCGAGACGAGGCCCACGAGCGCGGTCGCGCCGACCGCGCGCGACCCGAGGTCGAGTCGACGGGTAGCGAGCGCGACGACGCCGAGTCCCGCCAGGGCGAAGGCGACCGTCACGAGGACGCCGAGCGGACCGCTCGCGACGAACGCGACCCCGACGAGGCCAGCGAGCAGGAGCGCGCCGAGTGCCCGGTGGAACCGCGACGTGGCGGCGACGAGGGCGAACCCGGCGGCCGCGGGACCCGCCAGGACCAGCGAGTGGGTGATCGAGCGGTGGACGGCGGTCGACGCCGACCAGAAGGCGTTGGCGGCGGCGAACGCGCTCGCCGAGTCGACGCGGAGGAAGCCCGCGAGGGCGTACACCATGTCCGCGTCGGGGACGAAGGCGAACAGGCCGGCGGCGACGCCGAGCGCCAGCGCCCGCTCGCGGGAGACGCCACACAGCGTGGCGACGAGCGCGACGAGCGCGAACGCGAGCGTCTCGTGTCCCAGGAACATCGAGTGTAGCTAGTCGTTCCCGAAACATAAACTCGCGGCTAGGTGTGTCACACTGTAACTCGCATCACTCCGTGCCGACGTCCTCGACCTCCTCGCGTTTCGTCCACTTCTTCTCGACCTCGGCGTTCGCCCGGACGACCGTGTCGCCTTTCACGTGGAAGCGGGTCTTCCGGAGTTCGATCTCCTTCACCGTGCCCTCGGTGTCGCCGACGGAGATCCGGTCGCCGGGGTTGAAGTCGGGGTCGCGCAGGAGGTAGATGCCCGCGACGGCGTCCGCGATCATCCCGGAGAGGGCGTAGGAGACGCCGAGCGCGAGGAAGCCGCTGGCGGTGCCGAGCGCGGCGGCGATTTCGGTGAGACCGACGACGGTCAGGAAGGTGAGGATGGCACCGAACCAGAGGAAGACGGCGACGACGGTCGTCCCGAACTGGACGTAGAGTTCTTGGCCCTTCGCGGCGCGCCTGAGAATCCCGCGGACGCCCCAGAGGACCACGTGGATGAGGGCGGCGGCGAGCAGGAGGAAGATGACTCCCGAGAGGAGTCTCGGGAAGGCCGCGACGATGCCGTCGACGAACTGTTCGAGCGTCTGCTGGACGACGTCGGTGAGCGTGGGCATTCGGCGGTGGTTCGCCCGGCCCGCCCCTAAAGCCACTCCCCTCTCGGGGGCCTTTCGAGAAGGTTATACTTCCCCTGTGCGGAAACACCGAGCATGGAGCGACCCGACATCGACGAGACGCGAAGCGACTCGTCGGCCAATCAGGAATTTCCGATTCCTGATGACGTCGACGAGCTGACGCCACCGAACCGAACGCTGATGGGTCCCGGCCCGAGTCCGGTCCACCCCCGCGTCCTCCGCGCGATGAGCACCCCGCTCGTGGGACACCTCGACCCCGCGTTCGTCGAGTTGATGGACGACGTACAGGACCTCCTACGGTACACGTTCCGTACCGAGAACCAGTGGACCATCCCCGTCTCGGGTACCGGGTCGGCCGCGATGGAGGCGGCGTTCGGCAACGTCGTCGAACCCGGCGACACCGTCCTCGTGCCGACGAACGGCTACTTCGGCGGACGGATGGCGTCGATGGTCGAACGCGCCGGCGGCGAGGTCGTCGAAGTCGACGCCCCGTGGGGCGAACCCCTCGACCCCGCGGCCGTCCAGGATGCCTTCGACACCCACCAGCCGGACGTGTTCGGCTTCGTCCACGCGGAGACCTCCACTGGGGTTCTCCAGCCGAACGTCCCGGAACTCACGGACATCGCGCACAGCCACGACGCGCTCGTCGTCGCCGACACCGTCACCTCCCTGGGCGGGGTCGAACTGAAGGTCGACGAGTGGGACGTCGACGTCGCCTACTCGGGCGCGCAGAAGTGTCTCTCCTGCCCGCCGGGCGCGAGTCCGCTCACGCTCAACGACCGGGCGATGGAGAAGGTCCTCTCCCGCGAGGAGGAGTCGCGTTCGTGGTACCTCGACCTCTCGCTGCTGGAGGGCTACTGGGGCGAGGAGCGCTCCTACCACCACACCGCGCCCATCACGAACGTCTACGCACTCCGCGAGGCGCTCCGACTCGTCGCCGAGGAGGGCATCGAGGAGCGCTGGGCACGCCACGAACGCGTCGCCGGCGCGCTGAAGGCGGGTGTCGAGGCGATGGGTCTGGAGATGAACGCGCCCGACGAGTACTGGCTCCCGAGTCTCAACGCCGTCCGCGTCCCCGAGGGCGTCGACGACGGTGCAGTCATCGACCACGTGCTCGAGAAGTACGACCTCGAAATCGCCAGCGGACTCGGCGACCTCGAAGGCGACATCTTCCGTATCGGCTGTATGGGCCACGGCGCGCGTGCGGAGAACGTGACGCTGCTGCTCGGCGCACTCGCCGACGCGCTCGAAGAACAGGGGTACGAGGCGGACGCGGGCGCGGCCCTGGCGGCCGCCCGCGACCAACTGTAAGTCTTACTGCGTCTCGGGTGCGCGGGCGACTTCGTAGTCGCCGTCGTCCCGGACGCCGATGACGGCCCACTCGAACTCTGGATCGGACTGTGCGAGGGCGTGACGCAAGTCGGGCGCCTGTGCCTCCCACGTCACGTAACACCGCATTCGGTCACCGTCGACCGTCTCGACCTCGTCCGTGACGGCGTAGACGTCGACCTCCTTCCACCCGCGAGCGGCCTGGAATCGGTTTCCCTGGCCGGAGACGTCGTATCCGAGGTCGTCGAATATCGACCGCGCTTCCTCCGACGGTGGTGTGTCAAGTGGCACCATCCAACAAGAGGTTGTGCGTGTGACGTCTTAACTGTTCTCCCGAACGAGAGGTCGGCGCCCGCACCCGGTTTTCGGTGGAACCGACAGCGGGCGTCACGTCGAACCGTGGAGCCGCCACCGCCGGTAGAAGAGGTCGAAGCCGTCGTCCGTTTCCTCGAACGTGAGCGGGACGTGGGCGCCGTCGGCCGTGCTCGTGTAGAAGCGGTAGTCGTCGGGGTCGCTCGTCTCGGGGAAGGCGACGAGGGTCTCGCCACCGAGAGCGTTGTCGAAGTCGACGCGGACGCCGCCGTGTTCGCGTTCGACCGTCGCGCGCTGGATGCCGCGGTGGGAGGCGTACTGGCCGGTGACGGCGTCGAACTTCGCGTCGAGACCGAAGCGGGCCACCGCCTCGTCGGGGGAGGTGCCGTCGAGTAGCGCGAGGACGCCCCGGCCGACGGCACTCGGGTGGACGTCGGGGACGGTACTCGCGAGGAGTCCGACGCCGACCTCCGCTCCCTCGCGGAACCCGGCGAAGGCAGAGGAGACGGTGAGCGTCCCGGAGTGGCTGACGAGCGTGTCGTCGAGGAAGGGTTCGCGCATCCACCCGTAGCCGTACTGCTGTTCGCTCCCGTCGAGTCGGGTCTCTCGGGTCGCGTGCCCCTCGTGGCAGGCGTGACGGCGCTCGTCGGGGAGCACCCCGGTGTTGCCGGTGAGGTGGAAGCGGAGGTAGCGACCGAGGTCCGTCGCCGTGCTCAGCAGGCCGCCGGCCGCGCCCGTCCCCTTCGCGGGGAAGTCGCCGCGTTCGAGGTCGCCGGTCTCCGGGTCGTGGTAGTAGGGGACGGCGGCGTCCTCGGTGTCCGGGTCGAAACCCGAGTGTGCCATCCGGAGGGGGTCGAGGACCTCCTCCTCGACGTAGCGGCGGAACGGCCGGCCGTCGACCGCCTCGACGACCTCGCCGAGGATGGTGTAGCCGGTGTTGTAGTAGAAGAAGGGGCGTTCCTCGCTCCGGATGTGGGTGTGGGGGTCCGACGTCGTCCGGTCGCCCTTCGCGTCGTCGACGTGGCGACGGCGGTCGGTCTCGCTCGACAGCGGCGCCGTGTTCGGGTCGACGTCGAGCGCGCGGGAGATGTGGGCGATGCTCGCGCCGTCCGAGGGCATCCCCGACGTGTGCGAGAGGAGGTCTGCGACGGACACGGGGTCGTCCGGAAAACCGAGGCGGGGGACGTACTCGCCGACGAAGTCGTCGAGCGCGAGGTCGCCTCGGGCGGCGAGTTGCTGGACCGCGACGGCGGTTACGGACTTCGTGACGGAGGCGATGCCGAACCGCGTGTCGGGCGTCGCGGGGTCTTCCGCCGCGAGGTCGCGCGCGCCGAAGCCGTCGGCATACACGGTCTCGTCGCCGTCGACGACGACGAGTGCCGCGCCGGGGACGTCGTGTTCGGCCACCCAGTCGGCCACGAAGGACTCGATCTCCCGGCGAGTCGGCCCGTCGAGAGAGGTGTCCGGATTCATAATTGAAGGAAGAGACGGGACGAAGTAAATGCTGTGGGCGGGACGCGACGCCGTCGGCCACATCTCGCGAACGTCGCCAACGACTCGGCAACTCGCTCGATAACGGAGATATGGCCCGAATATCTCGGTAATTCGGCCCGTATCTTAGTTATCGCCCGTATATCTGAGAAACCAACTCGACGCGTTCGCTCGCGAGTGTCGGCCTAGTCGTCACTCGTGGGCTGCGTCCCACTCCTCGGGCTTGCGGAGGTTCCCGCAGACGTTACACTGGATGCGGCCCATCGAGTCCATCGCGTTGTCGAGGGTCTCGCAGTGCGTACAGAACCAGCCGTAGCGGTGCTCGCGGTCGCGGCTGCGGTAGACGACGAGGAACGGGGCTTTCTTCCCCCGATCACCCTCGTTCTCGGCGACGTAGACGACGCCGTCGGCGGTGTCGACTTCGAACATGGCTCGTGGTAGCCGGTCGGCGGACTTGAGGCTGTCCGTCGGTTCGGAGCCGAAGAGACGTGTCCCTCATGTATCTCGGCGGCGTATCGGTGGGTATGAGCGACTCTCCTCTCCGTCACCTCCACTACTCCGACGTCGAGAACGCCTACGACCGCCCCGACCGCATCGGTCGGCTCACTGGTACCATCCGGTCGCTCGACGGTCCCGACGCCGTCGTCGCGGGGACGGGCGACACCACCTCGCCGGGCGTGCTCCCGCTCGTCACCGAGGGGCGACAGGCCCTCGACTTCTACGAGGGAGTCGGGACGGCCGTCGAGACGTTCGGGAACCACGACTTCGACTTCGGGCCAGACGCGACCCGCGACGTCGTCGCCGACTCGCCGCAGACGTGGGTCTCGGCGAACGCCTGGGACGCGGACGGTGGACGCTTCGCCGCCGACGAGGGCGTCGTCCCCCGGACCGTCGTCGAGCGTGAGGGCGTGCGCGTCGGTTTCGTCGGCGTCACCGCCCCCGAGACGGGCGACCTGAACCCGATGGCGACCGACGTCGACTTCTCCGACCCCGTCGCGGCCGCCCGCGAGCAGGTCGCCGCGCTCCGCGAGGAGGGCGTCGACTACGTGGTCGTCCTCTCACATCTCGGGACACCCGACGAGGAACTCGCGGTCGAACTCGACGTGGACGTCGTCCTCGGCGGCCACCTCCACGCGGAGACGCGCGAGCGCGTGGCCGGCACCCTCATCGTCCGCCCCGGCGTCAACGGCGGCATCGTCCATGAGGTGACGCTCGACGGGGGCGAACCGACCGTCGAGCGCCACGCGGTCGACGAGGGACCGATGGCCGACGACGTCGCCGACGCCCTCCGGGATCGGATGGCCGCTGCGGGGCTGGACGAGGTCGTCGCGACCGTCGACGAACCCATCGAACGGACCGAGGCGACCGTCTTCCGTGGCGAGAGCCGCATCGGCAACTTCGTCGCCGACGCCTACCGCTGGGTCGCCGACGCCGACGTCGGTCTCCAGAACTCCGGGGGCATCCGCGAGGGCGAACCGCTCGACGGAGACGTGACCGTCGCCGACCTGATGAGCGTCGTCCCCTTCGAGGAGGACGTCATCGTCGGCGAACTCACCGGCCGCGAACTCCTCACGCTCCTCCGGCAGTCCAGCGGCGCGGTCGTGAGCTTCGGGCAGGCCGACTGGTGGCACGGCCACGTCAGCGGCATCGAACTCGTCTGGGACCACGCGACGGACGAACTCGTCGAGGCGCGGGTCGGCGGCGACCCGGTCGACCTCGACGCCACCTACACCGTCGCGACGACCGACTACCTCTTCCACTCCGAGCAGGAGTTCCCCCTGCTCGACGACGAGCACCGCGGCGAGCGCTTCTACACGCAGTACGACGTCCTCGTCGACTACGCCCGCGAGGTCGGTATCGACGCCGAGATCGAGGGACGCATCGTCCGTCGGTCGGTCGAGTCCGCCTGATGAGTCACGATTCCCTCCGAAGACCTTAGGCGGGGGCGGTGCTCACTCCGACTATGACTCGCGTGGTGGTCCCGGTCCGCTACCCCCTGACCGAACACTCGAAACGGACCCTCCAGTCGGCCGTCGAGTTGGCGAACGAACGCGACGCCGAGTTGACCGTCCTGCACGTCGACCTCTACCAGAACGACCGGCACGTCACGCGCACCGCGTTGAAACACGCCGCCGAGCGGGCGTTCGGTCCCATCGAGAACGCCCGGTACGTCGTCCGTCGGAGTTTCCTCGTCGAGCAGGCCATCCTCGACGAGGCGGCCGCCGAACACGCCGACGTCGTCGTCATCGGGACGAAGCAGTTGAGCCGGTGGCGGCGGGTGCTCCGGAGCCTCCTCGGCGAACCCGACGTCGAGTCTTACCTCGAAGAACACCTGAACTGCGAACTCGTCACCGTTCCCGTCCGGTGAGGTCGGCGTCGGTGGCGGCGTCGGTCTCGCCGCCTCTGCCGTTCCCGTCGCGGTCGCCGTCGACGGCGACCCGCGCGGTCCCGCTCGTCTCGTCGAAGACGTGGTGGGTGTGGGGGTAGGCGATTTCGACGTCTTCCGCCGCCGCGAAGGCGTCCCAGATGGCGGTCTGGACCTCCGAGCGGACCTTCGAGAGTTTGTACGGCTCCTTCGCCCAGTAGTGGAGGGTGAGGCTGACGCTGCTGTCGGCGAACTCGTCGATGCGTGCGGTCGGCGCCGCGACGTATCGTGCGCTCCCGATTCGGATGTCGGGACCGCCGGGGAGCACGGTCTCGACCTCTTTCGCGGCTTCCTCCATGATGTGGCGTGCCTCCGCGACGTCACTCTCGTAGGTGACGCCGACGCTCAGGCGTAGCCGAATTCGCTCGTCCTCCGCGGAGTAGTTGATGACGTCGCGTTCGCGCATCGACCCGTTCGGGACGACCAGGAACGTGTTGTCGAGGGTGAAGACCTTCGTGTAGCGCAGCGTGATGTCCTCGACGAACCCCCGCTGGCCGGTGTCGGTGATCTCGATCATGTCCCCAATCTCGTAGGGCTGGTCGGCGAGGACGAACACGCCGTTGATGACGCTCCCGACGATGGGCGCGAGCACGAGACCGAGCACGGCGGAGAACACCGTCACCGAGAGGACGAGGTCGCCGAGACCGAGGCCGAACACCGAGAGCGCGGCGAACGCCCCGATGGCGAGCGAGCCGGTCCGGATGAGTCGGAGCACCGTCCGCGTGACGCTCGGCCGCTGGAAGCGCCGGGCGACCCGGCGGCCGAGCAGCCGCACGAGGAGCTTCCCGAGCGCCCACCCACCGACGACGAAGAAGATGGCGAGCGGCCACTCCCACGTCCGGGCGAGGCTCCCCCAGTCGACGCCGCCGAGCGTCGACCACACCGTGTCCCAGACCGAACTCGAATCCGAACCCGATTGCACGTCCGGGCCAACTCCCCGCCGGGGCAAAACCCCTTCGCTCGGGGGCGTGTCACGGCCGGGCGCACAACCGCTAAGAGGGGGGCGAGAGAGGGTTCGCGTATGACGTCGTACACGAACGACCCGGTCGCCGCCGGGACGCCCACCTTCGACATCACGACCGAAACCGAGCCGAGCGGGACGCTCCTCGCTGGCTTCTCGCAGTTCGGGCTCGCGGGGCTGACCGCCGTCGACTACCTCGTCGACCACCTCGACCTGGAGAAGACCGGCCACGTCACGACCGACTCCCTCCCGACGATCACGCCCTTCGAGAACGGCCGGCCGCGCCACCACACGCGATTCTTCTCCCGTCCGGACCTCGACGTCACCGTCCTCGTCGGCGAACTCGTCGTCCCGCAACTGGCGGCCCGCCCGGTCAGCGACACCGTGGTCGACTGGATGGGCGACAACGGCGTCGACGAAGTCGCCGTCCTCTCAGGCGTCCCGGTCCCGCACGGTCCCGACCAGCACCGGACCTTCTACATCGCGACCGACGACTTCCACGAGCGCCGTCTCGCGGACGCCGACGTCCCGGCGATGGGGACCGGCTTCCTCGACGGCGTCAACGCCGAACTCCTCTCGCGCGGCATCGACTCCCCGCTCGCCGCGGGCGTCTTCGTCACGCCGGCCCACGCACAGGCCCCCGACGTCGAGGCCGCCATCCGCCTCCTCGACACCGTCTCCGACGTCTACGACCTCGACGTGGACACCGGACCGCTCGAGTCGTTCGCCGCCGAGGTCGCCCAGCACTACGAGGACCTCGCCGAGCGCGTCGAGAACGTCGAAGAAGACCAGCGACCCGAAGACCGGATGTACGTGTAGACGCGACCCCGAAACCCAAGTACGGAGACGCGGCCAGGACGTGGCGTGCTGTGAGAACAGCCGCGGACGGGCCGCTCCGGAGACGGCGACCACCTCGTCCGCGGGACGGTTCGGTCGCCTGTACGCTATTTCACGGGTAGGGGTGGAACGGCCGGCTCAACTGCGGTCGGAACCCTAGCTCGCGGGGCACCTGCCTGGCGCGCTCGCCGAAGAACGGTTCGTCGACGTCGACGAACAGCGGCTGTGCTTCGGGGACGAGCACTCGGACGGCCTCGAACCCGAGTTGCTCGACGTCGCGAGGGGAGAGACGGGCCGCGTAGGCGTCGAGGTCGGCGCCGTCGAGCGCGTCGAGGACGGCGTCGAGTTCCGCGCGACCGCTCGGTGGCTCCTCGGCACCCACCGAGTCGACTGGGACCGTCGTCTCCGGGTCGACGAACCCGCGGACCTCGCGTGGGAAGTCGGCGTATCGCGCGATGGCGCCCTCCTCGCCGGCGGCGCGTTCCTCGCCCATCGCCCGGAGTTCCATCCAGTTCTGGAGTGCCTCGGCCAGCGCGCCGCGGGCGGCGGCGGCCGCGTTGAGGTCGGCCGACGAGCCGGCGGCGAAACACGGCCACTCGCCGTCCGCGCGGTGGACCGTGACGGCCACCACGGGCACGTCGACGTCCTGCGTGACGAGCAGCGGCGTCACCGTCAGTCCCTCGCTGCGGGCGCGTTTCGCGAGTTCGGCGAACTCCGGGTCGGCGTCGGTCACCTGCAACCCGAGTGGCTCGAACGTCGAGTACCACGCGAGCATCGTCGCGTCGCGCTCGACCGTCTCGTAGAGCCCGGAGAGCAGCGCGTCGACGGTCGACCCGCCGAGTCCGAGCCCGGTCGTGATGGCCGGCCCGAAGCGCTCCTCGTGCGGCGGGAAGACGACGAACTCCGCGGGGAGCGCCGCGTCCGTCCCGTCGTGGAGGTCGACTCCCCCGACCCACTGGAGCGTGTCGTCCGGGGCGGGCGTCTCGTAGCCCTCGGGGCGGACGAACCGCTCGACCGAGACGCCGTCGTCGCGGTCGGCGAGCGCACGCTCGAAGTCGGCGGTCCGGTAGACGCCCGCGCTGTACCGCTCCAGTCCCTCGCCGATGGCCTTCATGTAGGCGCGGTCCCATCCGGCGGCGACGCCGGCCGCCTGCCGGCGCGCCTCGGCGTCGCTGAATCCGCTGGTGTCGCAGAGTTGTGCGAGGTAGTACGGCGCGGGGAAGGACTCGCGTTCGCCGACGGCCTGCACGACGCCGACGCGGTCGTCGACGGCGCGCTCGGCCCGTTCGAGCGCACCCTGTAGGTCGGGCACGTCCGCGTCGTCGAGGTCGAGTTCGCGGTCGGGGGTGTCCCCGCAGTCGTCACAGTTCGGGACCGGGAGGAACGCACGCTCGGCGTGTGGGAGTTCGAGGACCGTCCCCGAGACGTCTGTGCCCGCGAGCGCCCGGACCGCACGCGATCCCGCGTGTGCGCCCGCGAGCCGAATCGCGCTCCGCGAGACGCTCGGTGACTCCTGGACGTCCTGTGGGTCGGCGTCGGCCGCGACCCGCGTGGACAGGCAGGTGAAACAGCCGCTCTCCGGACCGAACGCGGTGACGCTGGCGTCGACACCGTCCAGCGCGTAGCCCCCGACGCCGCCGAGTTCGACGGCAATCCAGGGGAGGTCGACGTCCCGGGCACGCTCGTCGGCGCGGCGGAAGTCGGCGCTCCCGGCCCGGCCGACGACGACCGCCAGGTCGAGCGACGCGTCGAGGTCGGACGGCGAGGTGTCCGTGACCGTCACGTCGGCGTCGGCGAGTGCGGCCCGGACGGCCTCCGCGGCGGCACCGCTCCCGACGACGGCGACGGTAGTGTTCGACATGCCTCCGGCTACGCGGGGCGACGATAATGAAGAAGGTGGGTTCGGCTCGCGAGTCGACCGGGTCCGGGTCCGCTTAGCTAGCGAGGATGGACTGGGCGACGTTGGCGAGTTCGGAGGGTGGGGCGTCCTGAAGCCGGTCGTCGGAGAGCTTCAGGCGGAGACGGGGTCGACCGACGTCGATGGGGACCTTCTCCGTGTCGATAAGACCCATGTCTTCGAGCTTCGTCTTCGTGCGGCTGAACGTAGCCTTGGAGGCGATACCGACGTCCTCGCCCCACTTGGAGATGTCGTAGAGGAGCACGCGGTTGCGCGCGGCGACGAGGAGACTGATCGTGACCTCGTCCAGGCCATCACCGTCGCCACGAGCGGTCTCGAGCGACGCGAGCACGTTCTCGAAGTCCTCCTCGACTTCGGGGCTGATGTCCTCGTCGAGCGTCTGCCGGATGCGCGAGATACCGGGCGTCCGGAGCGTGTACTCGTCGGCGGACTCCCAGTCGGCCTCGACGGCCTCGTAGGCGGCGTCGACGAACTCCTCGTCGTCGGTGACGAGCCCACCGACGTCGTCACCGGCGGCGACCAGCGCGACGGTCGCGTCCTCCGTGACGAGCAGCGAACTCCGCGTGCTGTCCTCGACGGTGCGAAGCGAGAGCGTGTCGGCCTCGATGAGGTCGGCCGTGTTGGAGGCGACGAGGAAGTCGTCCATCACGTCCTTCAGCAGTCGTTCGTCGGCGAGCATCCGGATCTCCGGAAGGTCGCCCTCGTAATACGTCGCAGTCTCGACGACACTCTCGATCGTGTCCGCCGAGGGGTTCACGACGAACAGGTCGTCGGGTCCCTCGTCGAACACTTCCCCCAGAACGCCGTCGACCGTGGTGCCGAGCAAGTTGGCTGTCATCCCTGTGGGGATATTAGAACACATGCATATATAATTTTATCGCCAGTCGAGAAGGTGTAAAACTGGCTCTCGACGGGAAAATAACGGCGTACAGCGTTTAGTTCTCGAATCGTGGCTGCTGAATCAGCCGTCGCTTCGGTCGAACAGAGCCCCGCTCAGCGGAGTCGTTCGGCGACCTCGTCGGACCAGAAGAACTCGCCCTCGTAGACGACCGGGACCTCGGAGCGGTCGAGGAAGTTGAGGAACGGGTCCCAGCGGAGCGTCGTCTCGACCTCGTTGCCGATGAGGTGCATCGACTGCTCGTTCGGGACGTACGGCTTGTAGACGCCGCCGTGCCCCCAGAGCAGTCCGGCCTTGTAGCGGACGTTGAAGTCGCCGCTATCCAGTCGCTCGACGTTCACCGTGGCCGGGATGAAGGCGTCGGACTGGGTGATGACCTGCGTCCCGTCGCCGACGACGGCGTAGTCTTTGCCCATCATGATGCGCCGGCGCGCGAGGCGGATGGCGCGCTCGATGGAGAACCCGTTGACGAGCATCCGGGCGAACGCCGTGCCGACCTTCGCGGCCTGCTCGTCGAGCACCTTCCGGAAGGTGACGGCGCCCGCGACACTGCCCTTCCGGACGAGGTCCAGTCCCTCGTAGTAGGAGCCACAGGCGTTGAGGAAGAAGGTCTGGGCGTTCGACTCCTCGATGCTCTCGATGGAGAGGTTGCCGTCGGCACACCGTAGGCCGTCCACCTCACAGTGGCCGATGTAGTGGACGAAGTCGTTCGGTTCTTCGAGGACCGTGGCGAGTTCGTCTTTCGTGAGGTCGTACTCCAGCGAGAGGTCCATCGGGAGTTCCTTCGCGCGTTCCTCGTAGATTTCGGCGACGCGGTCGCGCTCGCCGGCCATCTCCTTGTCGTTGAGGACGACCGTGACGGAGATGGTGTCGTCGTCGGCGCCGAGGTAGTCGAGGTTGTTGAAGTAGGCCTCGGGGATGGTCTTGAATACGTCGATGGGGGTCCCCTCGGCCATCCACCCGTGGACGCGGCCCTGCCGGAGTTTCGGCTTCACCATGTCGACGCTCGCGATGGGACCGGGCGACTGCCGGTAGAAGTCGTCGAGCGAGCGCTCCATCAACTCACGCCCCTCCAACTCGGTCGTCTCGGGCGGGTAGATGTAGCTCATCCGGTCGAGGAGGAAGGGGAGAACTCGCGCGTGCTCGAAGGTCGGTTCGACGTGCATCGCGAGGTGCCACTCCGGGAGTTCGTCCTTCACGAGCGTGTAGGGGGCGTCGAGGTACTCGAGGAGCCGCTCGTCGGGGTCCATCGCGTACGCCTCCTCGGCGTCGAGGTCGAGTTGGTCGAGGAGTTCGCCCTCCGAGACGTTCATGCCGTGTGGACCCGCGTCCCTGACGAGACAGTCGAGCCAGAACACCCGCTTGAGGAGTGCGGGGGCCGCACGCAACAGGTCCGGTCCCAGTTCGTAGTGGAGTCCGAGGTCGGGTGCGCGCACGTGCGGGATGACGCCCTCCTCGACGGTCAACTCGGCCGGGAGGTAGTAGGCCAGGGGCGCGACGGCGAACACGGTCTCCATGTCCGGCGGGACGTGTACCTCGATGCCGGTATCGGGCGTCTGCTCGACGACGGCGTCCGGGATGTCGTAGCCGTCGCCGAACTCGACTTTCGGCGGGTGTCGGCGCATCGTCGGGAACGACCGGTCCGGTCCCGTCGTCCGGTGTGCAGAGGTGGCGTGCGTGATGGCCGTCGCCAACCCCTCGACCGTCTCGGGGACCGTGATCGTCGTGCCGGGGGCACGGATCCGACTCCGGAACCCGATGGTGATACGTCGCCGTTCCGGGAAGCGGACCACGAGGTCGTCGTGCGTCTGTTCGAGCGACGCCGGTCCCTCGAAGCGGATGTACGCCTTGATGCTGGCGTCCATGTTGAGGAGGTAGACCCCCTCGCCGACCTCGTACGGCTTCTCACGGTCGATTTCGACAGTCTCGCCACTCTCGACGTCGAGAACGGAGGCGAACAGTGGCGGCAGAGAGAGCGTCTCGACCTCGCCGCCCACCACGGCGTCGGTCGGGTGCGTGATCTCACTCTGCGGTTCACACGTCCGCCAGTCGGGCGCTTCGATGACGAGTTCGCGCTTCGCGCTGTCTATCGCGCGGATCCCCGTCTGGGTCTCCTCCCACTCGATCACGTACGTCTCCCCTACAGGAGATGGGCATATATTTCTGTCGAGGACGGTGCGTGATTTAGTACCTCGAACCGTCCGGCGTAAACTTAGCCGGAGGTGGGCAAGTTTATGGCTCCCCGCGGGCGCAGTAAGGACATGAGCTACGACGAGGTACGCGAGGTCGACGAGGCCGTCGCGGCAGCCCTCGAAGGCGAGCGAGAGCGGCAGAACGACACCCTCGCGATGATCGCGAGCGAGAACCACGTCAGCGAGGCGGTCCTGGAGGCCCAGGGCAGCGAACTCACCAACAAGTACGCCGAGGGCTACCCCGGCGAGCGCTACTACGGTGGCTGTGAGTTCGCCGACGAAGTCGAGACGCTCGCCATCGAGCGCGCGAAGGCGCTGTGGGGTGCCGAACACGTCAACGTCCAGCCCCACTCCGGGTCGTCGGCGAACCTCGGCGTCTACCTCGCCGTCCTCGAACCCGGCGACAAGATTCTGAGCCTCGACCTCACCCACGGTGGCCACCTCTCGCACGGTCACCAGGCGAATTTCGCCGGCCAACTCTTCGACGTCGAACACTACGAGGTCGACGCCGAGACCGGCTACCTCGACTACGAGGGCATCCGCGAGCAGGCCGAGGAGTTCGAACCCGACATCGTCGTCTCCGGCTTCTCCGCCTACCCGCGGGAGGTCGAGTGGGAGCGTATCCAGGCGGCCGCCGACGCCGTCGACGCCTACCACATGGCCGACATCGCCCACATCACGGGTCTCGTCGCCGCCGACGTCCACTCCTCGCCGGTCGGCGTCGCGGACTTCGTCACCGGGTCGACGCACAAGACCATCCGTGCCGGGCGTGGCGGCATCATCATGTGTCGCGAGGAGTACGCCGACGCCGTCGACTCCGCCGTCTTCCCCGGCGCGCAGGGCGGCCCCCTCATGCACAACATCGCCGGCAAGGCCGTCGGCTTCGAGGAGGCGCTCCAGCCCGAGTTCGAGGAGTACGCCGAGCAGGTCGTCGAGAACGCCGAGGTCCTCGCCGAGACCCTCCAGGGCCACGGCTTCTCGCTGGTCTCCGGCGGCACCGACACCCACCTCGTCCTCGCCGACCTCCGCGAGTCGCACCCGGACACCACGGGCGGCGACGCCGAGGAGGCGCTCGAAGAGGTCGGTATCGTCCTGAACGCCAACACGGTCCCCGGCGAGACGCGCTCGGCGTTCAACCCCTCGGGCATCCGTGCCGGTACGCCCTGCCTGACGACTCGCGGCTTCGGTCCCGAGGAGATCGAGATCGTCGGCGACTGCATCGCGAAGGTCGTCGACAACGTCGGCGACGAGGAGGTCTACGCGGAGGTCTCGGAGACGGTCGACGAACTCTGCGCGGAGTACCCCGTCTACGGGTAGCCCTCGCCGTCTGCCCGAACCCTCACAAGACCCGCGCCCGAATCCACCCCCATGGGTGAGGAGTCGTCGGCCGTGACCGACTTCCAGCGGACGGTCCGCGCCGTCGTCGCCGAGGCACGCGAGCAGCGGATGACGCTCGTCGCGGCCGGTCTCGCGTACTACCTCTTCTTGTTGCTGGTCCCGCTGTCGTTGCTCGCGCTGATCGTCCTGGAGGAGGCCGGCGAACTCTCCCACGTCGTCCCCATCCTCCACTCGATCGCCGAGACGAAGGTCACCGTCGGGACGCTCCACCAGATAACGGGCGGCGACCAGCCACGCGAACGCGCGGCGGTCATCGCGTCGGTGTTGCTCATCTGGAGCGCGACGCGGACGTTCCAGGCGCTCAACCGCGTCTTCGCCGACGTCCTGGAGACGAATGCGGACGAACGAGTCGTCCAGGAGATCCTCGAAGTCGTCGTCGTGCTCGTCCTCACTATCGGGTCCATCGGGTTCGTCGCCGCCGGCGGCGTCCTCCTGGCGCGGGCGACCGACGCCGCCTCGTGGTACGCCTCCGCGCCGGTCTTGCTGTTCGTCGGCTTCGTCCTCCTCTTCTTCCCCATCTACTACGTCTTCCCGGCGACGGACGTGACCGTCGGGGAGGTCCTCCCCGGCACGCTGTTCGCGGCCGGCGCGTGGACCCTCTCCGGACTCGGCTTCCGCCTCTACGCGGAGGCCTCCCGGAGCGTCCACCTCTACGGCGTCGTCGGCGCCGTCCTCCTGCTCATGACGTGGCTCTACGTCGGCGGACTCGTCCTCCTCGTCGGCGTCGTCCTGAACGCGGTGCTGGGTGGGCACGTCGTCCCGGAGGAGTGAGTGATACACGTCCCTGCATACATAACGGTATTATTGCCACTAGATGGGCACGCTCCGGCATATTGAAGGCGCTCCCGTTCGAAGACGTGGGTGAATGACCACCGTCATCGACGGCGACGCCGTCGCGAAGGACCTGCGCGACGAACTCGCAGCACGCGTCGAGACCCTGAAGGAGTCGGGCGTCCAGCCCGGTCTCGCGACCGTCCTCATGAGCGAGGACCCCGCGAGCGAGACGTACGTCTCGATGAAACAGCGCGACTGTGAGGAACTCGGCATCGAGAGCATCCACGTCGAAATCGACCCCGAGAAACCCGCCGAGGGGCTCTACGGCGTCATCGACGACCTGAACGCCGACCCGAACGTCAACGGCATCCTGGTCCAACTCCCGGTCCCGGACCACGTCGACAAGCGGGAGGTCCTCCGCCGCATCGACCCCGCGAAGGACGTCGACGGTTTCCACCCGGAGAACGTCGGCCGACTCGTCGCCGGGAACCCCCGCTTCAAGCCCTGTACGCCCCACGGCGTCGAGTACCTCCTCGACGACGCCGGCGTCGAACTCGACGGTGCGGACGCCGTGATCGTCGGCCGCTCGGACATCGTCGGCAAGCCGATGGCCCACCTGCTCTTGCAGTCCGACGCCACCGTCACGGTCGCCCACTCCCACACGGACGACCTCGCCGCGAAGACCCGCGATGCCGACGTCGTCGTCGCGGCCGCGGGCGTCCCCGAACTCGTCGACGGGTCGATGCTCACCGAGGGCACCGCCGTCGTCGACGTCGGGGTCAACCGCGTCGACGCGGACAACGAGAAGGGGTACGAACTCGTCGGCGACGTCGAGTACGAGAGCGCGAAGGAGAAGGCCGACGTCATCACGCCCGTCCCGGGCGGCGTCGGCCCGATGACCCGCGCGATGCTCCTCTACAACACCGTGAAGGCCGCCTCGTCGCAGGAGGACGTCCCGGTCGACCTCCCCTGACGCCGGCCGTTTCATTTTTCCATACGAACGTAGTATGGAATAATATGGTAGACTGGTCTTCGACCGACTTCGCGAACAACATCGACGACGTCTTCGACCGAACCGTCCTCGGCGCCGCGTTCGTCACGTACGCGGCGAACTCCATCATCGACCACTTCCTCGCTATCTTCGTCTCCAGCGAAGTCGTGACGTTCGTGGCGTGGGTGACCATCTTCTTCCTGTCCACCCTCGTCTTCGCCTACTGGAGCAAGATCATGGGCTGACTACCCGAGCGCCGCCAACCGCTCGACCGCGTCGTCGAGTGCCGACTCGTCGTCTTCTCGTAGCGCGCGCCCGACGTCGCGGGCGGCCGCGACCAATCCCTCGATTTCGTCCAACGAGACGTCGCCGTCGAGTGCTTCGACGCGCCGGACGTGGTCGTCCAGGCGTTCGAGCACGGCGAGCACGTCCGGGTAGTCCTCGTCCTGTGCGTCGAGCCACTTCCGGACGTCGTCGCGGTAGGCTTCGACCGCGCTCGCGTAGGCGAGTCCGCGGGCCGGGCGGAGGGTGTCCGCGACGGCGTCCGTGTCGGGTCGCTGGCCGCCGTCGGCGCCCCGGACGAGCGTCAAGAAGTAGTACTCCTCGTCCTCGTCGACGTCGAGCGCGCGAGAGAGGTCACCGGCGACGTGACGAAGTTCCTGGGCGGCGAGGTACTCGTCGTCGAGTTCGAGGAGGTCGCCACCGCTGACGAACCCGCGTTCGCGGACGTACTCGCGTGTGACGTCGACCGCTTCGTCGGCGGCGTCGCGGACGGGGCGGTTCGCCGCGGCGGTCCGCACGTCCGAGAGGTCGAACTCGGGTGCGTGGTCCGTGTGGCGCTTCCGGCCGTCGTCGACGCCGACGCTGAACGCGCTCCCGCACTCTGGACAGGTCACCTCGCCGGTGTCGTAGTACGACCAGCGTGTCCCACACTGCTTGCACTCGCGTTCCCCACGAATCTCCATGCCTCGGCGTACGTCGCTACGAGTGAAAGGTCCCGCGGAACGGTCGACTCACGTCGGACCGGACGGGTCGTCCATCTCGACGACGACGCTCCCCACCCGGCGGACGTACTCGTTGACGTGGTTTCCGTCGGAGCGGTAGCGGGTCCGCCGTTCGAGGAGTCCTACGTCGGTCAACAGCCGCGTCTTCCGGTAGCAGGTGGGCACGGTGATGTCACACGCCGTCGTGAGTTCGCCGACGGTCACCGGCCGTTCGCCCGCCACGCGGAGGATTCGCCGACACGGGTCGTCGTCGAGCGCCGCCAGCACGGCTGCCGGGTCGACGGATTCGCCCCCTCCTTCCCCCTGTGCCTCCATCGGGTGAATCGTGATCCGCATCGACACGTCGACGTAGGATAGTGACACCTACGTTCGTAACCCCTGTACGAATTGGGCGCCGGTGCGATCCGGTCCCAAACTGTTGAGGGAGCGGCCGCACCGATCTGCCCGACCGTAACACTTTATCCGTCTCGCCGACCGTAGTGTGAACCACGATGTCCACTCACGGACTCTCTTCCGAGGATAGAGGAAGTCGCCGCGAGGCGGCTGGGCGCGAAATCGGCGGGCAGTAACCAAACTCCCACCGCAGACGCGACCGGCGACGCCGTTCTACTCGAACTCGACGGCGCGGTCCACGAACTCACCAGAGCCGAGGCCGCCGCCCTCCGCGAGACACTCGACGACACGCTCACCGGGCGCGAGGAGTTCCTCCGTACCGCGGGTGTCCACCGTGAGGACGGCAGTTACGTCGTCGAGCGCCGTGGAGCCGATTCCGCGGGCCACCGCAAGGTGTTCGAGTGCTTCGACGCGCTCCGACGCCTGTACGACCGGCTCCCCGCGACGTTCACGGCCGACGACCTCTCGGCGACGGGATTGACCGGCGGCCGTCGGCACATGGTGTTACGCCACTTCGTCGAACACCCGGCCTTCGACTGCACGCTGTCGAAGCGCCAGCCACTGACCGCGCGCAAGGAGGGGGTCGACCGGTCGGAGCGGTAGCCTTTTTCTCGCCGCCGAACCTGGCTCCAGGTATGTCCGAACACCCCCACCCCTCGACGTTCTCCATCGTCGCGCGCGACCCCGAGACCGACGCCGTCGGCGTCGCCGTCCAGTCGAAGTTCGTCAGCGTCGGCTCCGTCGTCCCGTTCGCGAGCGCGGACGCGGGCGCCATCGCCACCCAGAGTTTCGCGAACGTGGCCTACGGCCCGGACGGACTCGACCTCCTCCGCGACGGCTACGACGCCGAGCAGGTGATCGAGGAGTTGACCGCCCACGACGACCGCGCCGCCGAACGGCAGGTCGGCGTCGTCGGCCAGGACGGTTCGGTCGCCGCGTTCACCGGCGAGGAGTGCTTCGAGCACGCCTCCTCCCTCCAGGGCGAGAACTACACGGTCCAGGGCAACATCCTGGCGGGTCGCGAGGTCGTCGAGTCGATGGCCGACGCCTTCGAGGCGACCGAGGGCGGTCTCCCCGAGAAACTCATCGCCGCGCTCCACGCGGGCAACGCCGCCGGCGGCGACAAGCGCGGCGAGCAGTCCGCCGCCCTCTACGTCGCGAAACCCGACGGGGGCTACGACGGCGGGAACGACCGCTGGATCGACGTCCGCGTCGACGACCACGACCACCCTATCGACGAACTCGAACGCGTCTTCCGTATCTACGACGTGACGCTCCTCGAACGCGAGGAACCCGAGGAGATCCGCGACCTCGACGGCGAGACGGCCGAGGAGGTCCTCCACACGCTCCGCGATTTGGACCTCTACGAGGGCGAACCGAGTGGCGAGTTCGGCGAGCGCGAACGCGAGGCTCTCGAAGACTTCCGCGGGATGAACAACTTCGAGAACCACTCGCTCGACGTGCTGGAGGACGCCATCGCCCGCGGGTGGGAGCGTTCCGAGGGTGACGGCGAGGAGAAACTCGTCAACGCCATCTGGCACGGATTGTCGCGGTTGGAGCGGGAGTGACGAGATTCGGAGCGTGCGAGCGAAGCGAGGGAGCGAGAATCTCGGAAATGGCGACCGAGAATCTCCGACCCGACGCCCTGATACTCCTCGACGCCTTCTGTCGAGGTATGACTCGTTCTCGCTGGACGCGACCGCTCCCGGAGGCGGTCGCCGTCGACGACCCGACCGCGACGGTCACGCGCGTCGTCGGCGAGCACGAACTCGACGGTGCCGAACGCCACCGACGCTACGAGGTCCGCCTCCCGGGCGTCGTGGTCGCCGAGTCGGCCGTCCGGACGCGGGGTGCCGACCTCGAGGTCTCCGAGGGGAGCGGCGGCGTCCGACTCGCCGTCACGGTTCCCGACGGTGCCGGCGTCGCACGCGTTCGCGTCCCCGTCTCGCCGCACGACTGGGCCGCCTTCCGCCTCCCCGGCCCCAGTTTCGGTGAGCAGTGTACCGCCGCACGCCGGGGCGACGAGGGCGCCGCGGCGGCGGTCCGCGACGCCTTCGCGGACCCGGTCGCGCTCGCACTCGCCTGCGGGGAGTTCCTCGACGCCGAGGCGCTCGTGGACTTGCTCGGTGTGCTCGCCGCCGGCGACGGCGCGTTCGCCGACCGACTGCACGGCGCTCGCTACGACGTCCTCCGGAGTCTCGCCGTCACGCCGGCCGCGGCGGCCGTCGACGACGGGGAGACCTTCGAGCGCGTCGTGTCGGGGCTCGACGACCTCGACGACGTCGGTGACGTGGGCGCCGTCGACGCGCTGGCCGACGTCGTCGCGGTGTGTCACGACACGGTCGCGTCGACCCGGCGGTTCGTCGACGACTTCGGGTACGACCTCCCGGCGCTGGAACGACGCGACGACGGGCGATTCTTCGCGGTCGTCCTCGCACACGTCGTCCGGTGCGACGGCGTCGCCGCGGCGATGGCCCACGCGAACCGCCACGGGGCCGGCGACGTCGACTACGGCGAGACCAAACGCCGAGCGGAGGCGGCCGACTACTGGGAGCGCGGGGCCGCCTGGCGCGCGCTCGTCCGACCGGCCGCCCAGCGGGACCGCCAGGAGTTCGCCTACGTCCTCGCGAACGCCTGTTACTGGTCGGGCGAGACCACCCGGAGCGACTCCCGACTCGAAGAACTCCTCCACGAGGGGGCGGCCGCGGCCGCGGCGTCCATCGACCTCGACTGGATCGAGGGGCGCGCCCGCTTCCAGCGCCACCGGGCCGCGGGCCACCGCCACCGGAGTAGCCGTACCTACGCGCTCGCGCTCGACCGGTTCGAACGTGCCGAAGCCGTCGCCGCCGAGTACGACTTCCTCGACCCGGGCGAGCCACTCTTCAGCCGGACCATCGTTCGCTCGAATCGCCTCGCCCGTCGCGGCGAGGTGGGGCGCGCCGTCGACGTCCTCGAAGACGGGGCAACTCGCGTCCGCGAGTGCGACGTTCCCGAGGAACGCCGCGAGGAGATGCTCCACCACCTCGACGGGCAGCGACACGAACGATTGGCTCGGCTCACCGACGAGGACGACGCGACGTCGCGACGCGAGCACCTCGAAGCCGCCGCGGACCACTACCGGGCGATCGACTTCGAGCGCTCCGCGGAACGCGTCGAGACGAAACTCGACGAGACGGACCCGTTCGCCGCCGCCGAGGCAGACGCCGACGACACGGAGTACGTGTCGCGAGCACGCGGGAGCACGCGTACCGCCCGTCCGAAGCGAGAACGGGGCGTCGCGCCCGAAACGGTCCCCGACCTCGACGACTACCTGACGGAACCCGCACCGGACGCCGTCGGTAGCCCCGACCCCGGCGTCCTCCCGGACGAGTGCGGTGGCGACCCGCACGCGTCGCCCGGGCCACACGATTCCCACGACCCGTACGCGGACGACGTCGACGACGAGTGGTACTGACCCGACCCCAACCCCGCCCCCGTCGGCCAACTTACTTCCCGATTCGTTCCCAACGCTCGCCTATGCGCGACGAAGAGGAAGTACGCGAGCAGTACGAGTTCCTCGTCGAACAGCTCCAGAGCGAGGAGATGAACCACAAGGGCGTCCGCGAGATGTTCGAACACTACAAGCGGGCGCTCGGGTGGGTGCTGGAGGAGGAGTACATCTAGCGGCAGCAGTGGCACGTTGCGGAAGGTTTAAGTTGAAAGCCACGTTTGTACCACGTGACGCTTCGCTTTGGAGGGCCGAAGCGTCAGCGGGGACCAATTCAGGGCGGCTGCGGGCCCGTTTTTCCCGGGCCCGCATCCACTTTCCGTTGCACTCACGCTCCGTAGTCACTTCTCTCGTCGTTCGGCGCGTGCACCGACGTCCAGCGCCGCCGCTGGTGCGTCGAGCGTCCGAAGAAAGAAACCGGGAGTCGAATCGGCCGTCTACCAGAGGAACATCGGCCAGAAGAAGTAGAACAGGAAGCCGATGAGTCCGGTGAGCACGGCGGTCATCACGAGGTTCAGCACGATACCCGCGCGCACCATGTCCTTCTGTCGGAGGTAGCCGCTCCCGAAGACGATGGCGTTGGGCGGCGTCGCGACGGGGAGCATGAACGCGAAGGAGGCGGCGACCGCGCCGGCGACCGAGAGGAAGACGGCCGCGGCGACCTCGGTGAGACCGAGCGTACCGGCGAGCACGCCGCCGAGGCTGATGAGCACCGGGACGATGATGGTGGCCGTCGCGGTGTTCGACGTCATCTCCGTGAGGAAGATGACGAGGAAGACGACGGCAGCGATGATGACGAGGATCGGCGCACTCGTCAGCGAGGTGAAGATGGACTCCGCGATCCACTTCGTCGCGCCGGTCGTCGCGAAGGCGCTCGCGAGGGAGAGACCGCCGCCGAACAGGAGGATGGTCCCCCAGTCGATGTCGACGAGGTCGTCCCACTCGACGGTGTCAGCGAGGACGAGCGCCGGGATGGCGTAGAGTGCGACCATGACGTAGTAGAGCAGCCCCTGGTGGCCCTTCAACCCGAAGAGCGTCATTCCCTTCCCACCGAAGAGCGTCGTGTGGACGACCTCGGACATGTAGGGCTTCACGAACGTCTCCAGGCCGCCGGCGACCCACAGGACGGCAGTCGTCGTGAAGATGATGGCGACGCGCTTCCCGCGGGGGCTGAGTTCGCCCTCCTCTTCGAGGTAGCGTGCGGCCTCCTGACGTGCGTCGCCCACGTCGTCGATTTCCGGCGGGAAGAGGACGTACGTGAGGAGGAACCAGACGATGGGCAGCGTGACGACCACGATGGGGAGACCGATGAGTAGCCACTCGGCGAAACCGATCTCGTAGTCGAGCATCCGGCTGAGGAACCCGGCGACGACCGCGTTCGGCGGTGTCCCGATGAGCGTCCCGACTCCACCGACGCTGGCGGAGTAGGCGGTCCCGAGCAGCGTCGCGATCTGCATGTTGGAGAAGGGTTCGTCCTCGCCCTTCTCGGAGATCTCGTCGCGGCCGATGACCTGCGCGAGGACGCCGAGCGCGATGGGCGTCATCATCGCGGTCGTGGCCGTGTTCGAGACCCACATCGAGAGGAACGCCGTGGCGAGCATGATCGCGGCGATGAGCAGTCGCGGCGACGCGCCCATCTTCGTCATGATCCACAGCGCGATGCGGCGGTCGATGTCGTACTTCTGCAGCGCGTTCGCCAGCATGAACCCGGCGATGAAGAGGAAGATGAGGTGGTCGGCGAAGGGTGCCAACGCGTCGTCCATGTCGGCGTACACGCCGAACGCGGTGAGCAACACCGGAATCGACAGTGCGGTCACGGCGAGCGGAATCGCACCAGTCACCCACAGCGTACCGGCGAATACTAGCGTGGCGACGGCGTACTTACCGGCGAGTCCGAGTCCGCTCGGTGTGGGTGCGAGCGCGATGGCGACCGTCAGCGCGACGGCGACGAGGAACGTCGCGACTCTCCCACGAGGGCTCGTTACGTCGGGTCGTATCATTGATACACAGTCGCATTTCGGCCAGTGACTTTAATTATTGTCGATTACTTCCGAATACCGTTACGTGTGCTAACACGTTCGGCGTCGAGCGCCCGTCCTGCCCACGAACGAGCGCGTACTGACGACGATCGTCGTCGTCACCGGTCGGCAGTGGGGCCGCGTCAGAAGTGTTCGAGGAGAACGGAGACCTGTTCGGCGTCGAGTTCCGCGGCGTAGAGGTCGAATAGTTGGCGGAGTCGGTCGTCACTGAGTGCGCGGTTGCCGGACTCCAGCATCGAGACGTGGGCTTGCAGGATGTCGTCGAGTTCGCGCTCGACGGTCCGCTGTTCGTAGTCGGCCGCGACGCGGAGGAGACGCCACGCACGCGGTGAGACGTTGGCGAGTCGGACGTCGCGAGTCTCCATCGACCCGGTATCGCGGGTGCGCCGCTATAAATCTTCGGCGCTGATGTCGAGTTCGCCGCCGCCCGTCGTCGACTCTCCCTCGACCCACTCGAGTTCGAACTCGAGGCTCAACTCCGAGGGACCGCCGTCGTGTTCCCGCTCGGCCTTCACCTCGAAGGTGACCTGCTCGGGTGGGTCGACGGAGAGTTCCTGTTCGCCCGACGTGAGCGTCAGCTCGCTGCCCCGTTCGAGCCCGTCGGCGACGGTTCGGAGGTAGTCCGCGACGGCGGCGCGGTCGATCGTCGACTCGGTCTCGAAGAGTACTTCTTCGACCATACCCGACCGAAGGTATCCCGCGGAAATAAACCCAGCCCCCGGTTGGTTTCGTTCTTGTTCGACAAAAATCATGAATCGAGTGTCCTCTACTCGGCGCCACGCTTATTATACCCGGCCGTATAGCGGTTCGTGGGCTTCGATATATGCACGACCTGACAGGGTTCCAGCGAGACCTCCTCTACGTCATCGCCGGGATGGACGAACCCCACGGGCTCGCCATCAAGGAGGAACTCGAGGAGTACTACGAATCGGAGATTCACCACGGGCGGCTCTACCCGAACCTCGACACGATCGTCGACAAGGGACTCGTGGAGAAGGGACAGCTCGACCAGCGAACGAACTTCTATACGGTCACGCGTCGGGGGCGACGCGAACTAGAGGCACGGCGGGAGTGGGAGAACCAGTACGTCGACTTCGAGTAGACTGAAGTTCTCGCACCCGCTGTCGTCACCTATGGTCAGTTCTCGGACGGCCACGGCGCTCGTCGGCCTCCTCGCGAGCCTCGCGATCAGCGTCGTCGCCTGGGTCTACTTCGACACGCTGTTTCTCTTCTTGTTCGTCCCGTTCATCCCGTTTCTCCTCTCGCGCGGCGGCGAGACACCCGAACAGCCGCCGGTCCGGGAGTGTCCCACGTGCGGATTCCGGACGCGCGACCCGAACTACGACTACTGCCCCCGCGACGGGACCGAACTCGACGTCGTCGAGGACGCCGGGGACGAAGAGTGGCGCTTCGACTAAGTGTCCTCGTCGGCCGCGTCGTCGGGTTCTGACTCGGGGTCGGCCGGGGAGCCTCCGCTCACGTCCTCGGGGTCCGGGTTCGGACTCCCCGTCGTGACGAAGTCGCCGACGGCCTCCGGTTCGATGGGTTCGCCGGCGAGCAACTCGGGGAGGACGAGTCGGACGAAGTGGACGAGGAAGACGAGCAGCATCGGCCCGAGGAAGATCCCGTACCACCCCCAGACGAGCGGTCCGAAGATGTAGGCGAGCATCACCATCCCGAGGTGGAGGCTCCGTCCGGAGACGTACGGGCGGAGGACGAGGTCCGGGATGACGTCGACGACGACGAACGAAATCGCGAAGAAGAGGAGGGGGAACCACAGCGTCTCCGGGCCGGGACCGGTGACCGAGAGGTAGCCGAGGTAGCCCGCGAGCGGGAAGTAGACGAGTTTCATCCCGACGACGGGAACGAGGCTCGCGACGCCGGTGAGCAGGCCGAACAGCGTGGGGTAGGGGATTCCGGGAGCGACCGGCGCGACGTAGTCGAGCGCGCTGTAGACGACGGCGCCGATGAGCGCGGTCATCGCCGCGTTGAGGATGTTGCCGAAGAAGATGAGCCGGAAGTCGTGGTCGACCGCGCGGGTGTAGGCCTCGACGACGCCGTCCTCGTCGGAGAAGCGGCGACGGAACCAGGCGTGGAGTCGGTGGTCGTCGCGGAGGAGGTAGAACCCGATGGTCAACATCACGAACAGGTGGAGGGCGGCGCTCCCGACGAAGCCGGCGTACTGACTGACGCTCCGGACGAGTTCGCCGATGGCCTGCATCGTGTTCGGTTCGGCGAGGAGCGCCTGTGGGTCCTGGATGTTCTCCGCGAGCGTGATGTAGGGGCCGAGGTAGGGTTCGAACTGCCCGAGGTCGAGACCGCGACGCTCGATGACGCGATTCAACTCCTGCAGTGCGATGGCGATGGTGTAGGCGACCAGCAGGAGGGCGGGTAACGCGAGGGTGAAGATGGAGACGGCGGCGGCGAGGCTCGCCGGCCGGATGCGTTTCTTGAGGCGTCGGTAGACCGGCCGCGTCGCGTAGTAGATGAAGATGCCGAAGACGAACGTCCCGACGAACGAGTAGACGATGTAGACTAGCGCCGCCGCGAGCACCGCGGCCATCGCCCACCACCCGACCCGCGCGCGGTCGAGTTCCCAAGGTGAGGAAGCGGACATACCACTACAGGGAGGTGGCGAGCGCAAAAGCGTTGGCCCCGACGGCTGTGTCGAGACTCTCCTTTACCCGTATCCTTTACCGGAGTCCGGGGAGAAACACTCGAAAAGTGCCTGGGGATTTCCTCACCGCCGCGCCCATCGACAGCCGGGTGGTCCGAATGGCCCTCGCCGTCGCGCTCGGACTCTTCTTCGGGCTGGAACGGGAGTGGTCCCAGAAGGCCGCCGGCATCCGGACGTTCGCGCTCATCAGCGTCCTCGGCTGTGTCTTCACCATCTACGATGGGGTCCACTGCCCCGACGCCGCGACGGTCGCCTGCCTTCCACTCCTGACCGCCGTCGGCGGTTTCTTCGTCACCGTCCTCGCGGGCATCCTGATGTACAGCGGCGTCCACGACGAGGAGCGGAGCCTCCACCTCACGACCGGCGTGAGCCTCCTCGTCGCCTACGGCGTCGGTGTGCTCGTCGGCGTCGGTGAGGTGCTCCTCGCGACGGTCGTGACCGTGGCGAGTTCGCTGTTGCTCGTCTTCAAGCGCGAACTCCACGGCTTCGCGTGGGGGCTCTCGCGCGAGGAGATCCGCTCCAGCGTCGAGTTCGCCATCCTCGCGTTCGTCGTCTACCCGCTTCTCCCCGCCGGGAGCACGGCTATCGACGTCGGCCCGCTCTCGGTCTCGGTCGAACCCCGCATCGTCTGGCTGATGGTGGTGTTCGTCGCGGGCATCGGCATCGCGAACTACGTCGTCGTCCAGACGTACGGCGGCCGTGGTATCGCCGTCACGGGGTTCTTCGGCGGACTCGCCTCCTCGACGGCCGTCGTCGGGACGATGCTCGACCACGTCTCTCAGCGCTCGGAAGCCGCTTCCTACGCCGTCGCGGGCGTCCTGCTCGCCAACGCGGCGATGGCCCTCCGCAACCTCATCATCGTCGTGGTGTTCACCCTCCCGGGTGGACTCCTCACGGAGGTCGTCCCCGCCCTGGGCGTCGTCGTCGTCGGGAGTTTCGCCGTCGCCGCGCTGACTGCCGACTGGTCCGAGCAGGTCGACATCGACCTGGAGAACCCGTTCTCGATGCGGAACGCGCTCGGGTTCGGGGCCATCTTCCTCGCCATCGTCGTGGTCGGTGGCCTCGCACAGTCGGAGTTCGGGAACGTCGGCTTCTACGTGACCGCGTTCGTGTCGGGACTCGTCTCGTCGGCCGGGGCGACGACCTCCGCGGTCGTCCTCTACCGGACGGGCGAACTCTCCGCCCGCGCGGCCGTCTACGCCATCCTCCTCGCGACCGCGTCCAGCGTCACGGTGAAGGCCGCGCTGGCCGTGACTAGCCCGAACCGGGAGTTCGCCCGGCGGATCGTCTTCTGGAGTCTCGTCCTCCTCGTCGCCGCCGGCGCGACGGCGCTCCTGCTGGTCGGGTAACATTTGCCGCGATGAGAACGAACGTCTTTTGGTCCGGCCGGTTCCCCCTACCGACATGGACCGGGAGACGGCCGAAATTCACGTCGAAGAGATGCCCGGCGAAGCAGCCCGAGAGTGGGCCTCCTACCACCGGGAACACGCCGCGCCGAGCACCTACGTCTACGACTTCGTCTGGGACACGACCGAGGACGCGGTAGGTCCCTTCTGTACCGACGTCGACGGGAACGTCCTCCTCGACTTCACGAGCCACGTCGCGTCGGCGCCGCTCGGCTACAACAACCCGAAGGTGCTCGACCGGCTCGCGGAGTTCGACCTCGTCGACCCGACGAAGATCGCCGGGCAGGACTTCTACGTGAGTTCCGGCGGCACGCCCGAGGCGCCGGACGTGCCCGGTCCCGCCCAGTTGATGGACAAACTCACGGACCTGACGAGTCACTACGACCTCGATACGGTGTTCCTCTCGAACTCCGGCGCCGAGGCCGTCGAGAACGCCATCAAGATCTGCTACGCGCAGGGCGGCCACCGCGGTATCACCTTCGAGGGCGCCTTCCACGGCCGGACGCTCGGCGCGCTCTCGCTGAACCGCTCGAAGACGGCCCACCGCGAGGGGTTCCCCGAGGTTCCCGGCGTCGTCTCCGTCCCCTACTGCGCCTGTGAGGGCGCGTGCGACTGCGGGTGGAAGACCGACGGCCCGACCGGGAACGTCCTCGGCGACCGCCTCCACCCCGAGCGCGGGAACATCCCCGCCGACGAAGTGTCGTTCCTGATCCTCGAACCCCAGCAGGGCGAGGGGGGCTACCGCGTCCCGAACGAGGAGTTCGTCGCCGACGTCGCGGCCATCCGCGAGGCACACGACGTCAAGATCGTCGCCGACGAGATTCAGTCCGGACTCGGCCGGACGGGCAAGATGTGGGGCGTCGACCACCTCGACCTCGAACCGGACGTCATCACTTCCGCGAAGGGCCTTCGCGTGGGTGCGACCGTCGCGAACGCCGACACCTTCCCCGAGGAGAAGGGCCGACTCTCCTCGACGTGGGGCGCCGGCGACATCCTCTCCTCGGCGCAGGGGTACGCGACCCTCGCCGCCATCGACGAACACGACCTCCTCCAGAACGTCCGGGAGCGCGGCCGGCAACTACGGGAGACGCTCCGCGACGAGGCACCCGAGTTCCTCCTCGACGTCCGCGGTCGGGGGCTGATGGTCGGGGTCGAGTTCGACACCAAAGACCGCCGCGAGGCCGTCGTGCAGGCCTGCCTGAAGCGCGGACTGCTCACCCTCGGCTGCGGGCACAAGACGCTCCGGCTCATCCCGCCGCTCGACGTGACCGAGCGCGAGATCGAGATGGCCGTCGACGTGCTCCGCGAGGTGTTCGCGGACTCCTCGGTCACGACGGCAGCCCACTCCACGGAGTCGTCCGAGGACGTCCTGTAGCCGCCCCGCCCCTCCGAATCCGGCAGTCCTTTCCGATTCCGGTAGCGCGAACGACCAGTCTTCCGATTGTCACGGCGTGTCGCTCACCTCCATCCTCTTCACCGCGGTCCTGCCGGTCATCGCCATCGGTGCCGTCGGCTTCGTCCTCGGACGCGTCAAGGACATCGAGGTCGGACCGCTGAACGTCGTCACGGTGTACGTACTCATCCCCGCGCTCATCTTCTACAGTCTCGCGACGACGACGCTCGGCGGCGGGACTATCGCCCGCGTCATCGGCGGAACCTTCCTGCTCTTCGGCGGACTCGCGGGCATCTCAGAGGTCGTCGGTCGCGTCCTCGACCAGGACTCGGAGCTACGGGGTGCGTTCGTCCTCGCGAGCACGTTCCCGAACTCCGGAAACCTCGGTATCCCGCTGTGTGCGTTCGTGTTCGGCGCGGTCGGACGGAACACGGCGGTCCTCTTCCTCGTCGGGCAGTCCGTCGTCAGCTACACGTTCGGTGCCTACGTCGCCTCGCGAAGCGGTGGCTCGGCGGGTCTCAGCGGCGTGAAGGAGATCCTCGGCGTCCCGCTCATCTACGCCGTCGCCGCCGCGGGACTGCTGCGCTGGGCTGACCTCGTCCCGGCGACCGGGAGCGCGGTGATGGAGGTGATCGAACTCACCGGGAACGCCTCCATCCCGGTGATGTTGCTGATGCTCGGCATCGAGTTGTCGGACGTGAACGCGACCGCGGCGATGCGCCACGTGGCCGCCGCGAACGTGACGAAACTCGTCGTCTCGCCGCTGGTCGCCATCGGCATCGTCCTCGCGATCGGTCTGACGAACTCGATTCCGGGGAAGGTGTTCGTCCTGGAGGCCGCGACCCCCGCGGCGGTCACCGCGCTCGTCCTCATCCTGGAGTTCGGCGGCGAGGGGTCGGGCGACATCTCCACCTCGGAGTTCGTCAGCGCGACGGTGTTCACGTCGACGCTGTTGAGCATCCCGGTCCTCACGGTCCTCATCGCGATACTGCAGAGCGGGTTCCTCGTGTAGTCGCGAGAGCGAGGTACGGGTAGAAGGGGCGGACAGGCGGTGGGGGTGTCGGCGCTCGTCGGTCGTCGCGCGGGCCACCGCACTCACCGGGTCCGCCGCGCGACGGCGGTCGTCAGGTCACCCGGCGAAGTGGTCCCGGCTTCGTACGTGAAGGTTAGTACTGGTAGCGGCGGTTCTCGTTCTCCTCCGGGCCGACGCCCGCGCCGCCCGCGGCGCCGGTCATCTCGTCGAAGGTCATCCCCGAGAGGTACTCGTCGTAGGTGACGCCGTACTCGCTGCGGAGGTGGAAGTCGAGTTTGCCCGACTGGACGGTGCTCTCGAACAGCATGTGGACCGCGCGGCGGACGAGTTCGTCCGGTTCGTCGGGGTCGAGGGCGGCCACGAGCATCGCGAGTTCCTGGCGCGTCTCCCGGTCGAGGTCGAAGTCCGTCTCTTCGAGGTCGGCGTAGGCCGCTCCGACGTCGTCTTCGAGGTCGTCGAGACTCATGCACGAGGATTGACGCGCCGGCGGGAAGGGGGTTTCGCCGTCCGAATCACAACCGCCAAACACCGCCCGTCCGAACCACCGACGATGACCGACACGGCCGACTCCCTCCCCGACGGCGCCGACGCCTACGACCCGGCGGGCGAGGACGCCGAGGCGTGGCCCGACGACGTCGACGCGGTCCGCGACGCGCTCGTCGAGTGGTACGAGGACGACCACCGGCCGTTCCCGTGGCGCCGCACCGACGACCCCTACGAGATTCTGGTCTCGGAGGTGATGAGCCAGCAGACCCAACTCGACCGCGTCGTCTCGGCGTGGGAGGAGTTCTTAGAGGAGTGGCCGACCGTCCACGACCTCGCCGCCGCTCCCCAGTCCGAGGTGGTGGGCTTCTGGACGGGCCACTCGCTGGGGTACAACAACCGCGCGCGCTACCTCCACGAGGCGGCCCGGCAGGTCGAAGAGGAGTACGACGGCGAGTTCCCCGAGGACCCCGACGAATTGCAGGAACTGATGGGCGTCGGCCCCTACACCGCCAACGCCGTCGCCTCCTTCGCGTTCAACAACGGGAACGCGGTAGTCGACACGAACGTGAAGCGCGTGCTCCACCGCGCCTTCGACGTCCCGGACGACGAGGAGGCCTTCGAGGTGGTGGCCTCGTTCCTCATGCCCGAGGGGGAGTCCCGGGTGTGGAACAACGCCATCATGGAACTCGGCGGCGTCGCGTGTCTGAAGAAGCCGAAGTGCGACGAGGCCGGTTGTCCGTGGCGCCAGTGGTGTCACGCCTACGAGACCGGCGACTTCACTGCGCCCGACGTCCCAACCCAACCCGAGTTCGAGGGGTCGCGCCGGCAGATGCGCGGACGCGTGGTGGGCGCGCTCTCGCAGGGCGAGGCGCTTGCCCTCGACGAACTCGGCCCGAAGGTGCGCGTCGACTACACACCGGGGGGAGAGTACGGTCGGGAGTGGCTGCTCGGCCTGCTCCGGGACCTGGAGGACGACGGTCTCGTGGTGGTCGAAGAGCGAGGGGACGGCGAGACGGTGGCGCGACTGGCCACGTAGCCCGCTACTCGCCGTCCGTCTCTCCGGCCGGGACCGCCAGCACGGGCACGTTGCTCTCCCGGAGCACGCGCTCGGTCGTGCTGCCGAGGATGGTCCGCTTCAACCCCGAGTGGCCGTGCGTGCCCATCGTCACGAGGTCTACGTCCTGCTCGTCGGCGTACTCGACGATCTGCTGGTGGGGACGCCCCTGCACGACGACGTCGACGACGTCGAGTCCCGACCGGTCGGCCTCGTCGGCGACCGCGTCGACGACCTCCCACCCTTCTTCTTCCAGGACGTCCGCGACCCCCTCCTCGAAGGTGACGGTACTGTACTTCGTCGTGTCCGCCACGTAGAGGACGTGGAGTTCGGCGTCGTACTGCCGCGCGTGGTCGAAGGCGTGTTCCTTCGCGGCGCGGGCCGCGTCGCTCCCGTCGGTGGGAAAGAGGATTCGGTCGTACACGCGTGAGGGTTCGGCGGGTGCCGACAAGAAGTCGGCGGCGATGGACAACCGTTTTGGCGCTCGGTCACCCCCTCTTCGGGCATGCACGCCATCACGAACAGCGGGTGGGTCGAGGTCATCACCGGCTGTATGTTCTCCGGGAAGACGGAGGAACTCCTCCGTCGCCTCCGTCGCGCGGAGATCGCGGGTCAGGAGGTCGCCGCCTTCACACCCGCCATCGACGACCGCTACGGTGAGGCGTCGCTCGGCTCACACGCCGGCCACACCTGGAAGGCGACGGTCGTCGAGAACGACGCCGGCGGCGTCCGGGACATCCCCAACCGCCTGAACGGCGAGGAGGTCGTCGCCATCGACGAGGCGAACTTCTTCCCGACCGACCTCGTCGACGTCTGTGAACGACTCGCCGCCGACGACCGGCGCGTCGTCGTCTCCGGGACGGACCAGACCTTCCGCGGCGAGCCGTTCGAACCCCTCCCGCAACTCGTCGCCACTGCGGAGTACGTCGAGAAACTGCAGGCCATCTGCACGCAGTGTGGCGAACCCGCGACCCGGAACCAGCGGCTCATCGAGGGCGAACCGGCCCACGCCGACGACCCGACCATCATGGTCGGCGCCGAGGAGTCCTACGAGGCGCGCTGTCGCAACTGCCACGTCGTCCGACAAGATTGAGGGTGTGGAGGTGACGACGACGTGACGACCTGGGTCGAACCGTCCGGCGGGCGCGAGCGCGGGCCGAGAGGCATCGCCACGGCGTGGGTACAGGTGCTCGTCCGGCCACGGGCGTTCTTCCGCGAGGCAGTCTCGCCCGGCGACCAGGCGCCGGGACTCGTCTTCGCAGTCGCGGTCGTCCTCGTCGCCGCGACGACCCGCCTGCTCGTCGACCCGTCGTTCGCCCCCGACGTCGGCGGGAACCGGTTCCTCGCGGGACTCCTGTTCCTCGCCGTCCTCGCGCTCCTCGTGACGCCGCTCGCACTCCACGCCGCGGCCGCCCTCCAGATCGTCTGTCTGTTGCCCGTCACGCTCCGTCGGCCGGCCGAGGAACGGGCGGGCGTCAGTCAGACCGTCCAGGTCGTCGCCTACGCGTCCGCCCCGTGCGCGCTCGCCGGACTGCCGGTCCCCGCACTCCGTCTCGTCTGTGCCGCCTACGGCGTGCTCCTGCTCGTCGTCGGTCTCGCGACCGTCCACGACCTCCGGATTCCGGTCGCGGCCGTCCTCGGCGTTCCGGCCGCCGTAGTCGTCTTCGGCGTCTGGTTCGGCGGCTTCGCGGCCGCACTCGACGTCTTCCCCTGGCTCGACGAGTGGTGGGCCGGCATCGGGGTGTGGGCCGAGGGCGTGTGGCGGGCGGCGGCCTGACCCGAAGTTTCGAGACGCCCCGCCACCTCCACCGAGATAGATGCTCACCCTGCAACTCAGCGACTTCATGGTCGAACTGAAAGACGGCGCTATCAAGAACGTCGGACCGTCGAACAAGACCGGCGCGGCGAAACTCTTCGACGTCGAGGACGTGGAGGCGCGGGAGTTCGGTGACCGCCGCGTAAAGGTCGTCTGCGAGGACGACGAGGGCAACGAGGTGCAGGTCGCACTCGACCCCGACGACGTCCGAAAGCTCGCGGCCGACATCGAGGCGCTGGAGGAGGACAGCCCGGTCTTCGAGTGAGGAGCGGGCGACACTTCGACAATCGTTTAGGGGAGGGTTCCGTTTTTCACGCTAAATGGGTACGTGTATTATCTGCGGTGCCGACACCGCGGGCCACATCTGCGACACACACGAAGAGGACGTCGTCTTCGAGTTCCGAGGCGACCGACCCGAACAGCTCGTCCCCGGCCGCTTCTACCGCGGCGAGGTCGACGGTTTCGCCGACTTCGGCGTCTTCGTCGACGTCGGCGAGGGCGTGACCGGCCTGCTCCACCGGAGCGAGATTCCGGGTCGCCTGGAGTCCCTCGACTGGGAACCGGGCGACAAGGTGTTCGTTCAGGTCGACGAGATCCACGACAACGGCAACGTCGACCTCTCGTGGTCCATCCGCCAGTCCGACCGCGAGTTCCGCGGCACGCTCGTCCACGACCCCGAGGCCGAGTCGACGGCCGAACTCCCCGAAGAGGAGACCGTCGAGGAAGCCGTCGAAGAAGCGGTGGAGAGAGAGGAGAAGGTCGAAGAGGAAGCCGAAGCGACCGAACCCGAGACCGAAGAGGCCGAAGAAGTCGTCGAGGAGACCGAGGCCGAACCCGAGGCTGAGACCGAGACCGAGGAGGTCGAAGAGGTCGAGGAAACCGAAACTGAGACCGAGGAGGTCGAAGAAGTCGAGGAAACCGAAACTGAGACCGAGGAGGTCGAAGAAGTCGAGGAAACCGAAACCGAGGAAGTCGAGGCCGAGGAGAGCGAGGAACCCCTCGAAGTCTCCGTCGACGAACTCGAAGACCACGTCGGCGACCGCGTCGTCATCGAGGGCGAGGTCACGGGCGCGCGCCAGACGAGCGGCCCGACCGTCTTCGAGATCACCGACGAGACCGGCGCCGCCGACTGTGCGGCCTTCGAGGAGGCCGGCGTCCGCGCCTACCCCGAGGTCGAGGTCGACGACGTCGTCCGTCTGCTCGGTGAGGTCGAGCGCCGCCGTGGCGAACTCCAGGTCGAGACCGAGGACCTGGCCGTCCTCCACGGCGAGGACCGCGAGGCCGTCCTCGCACGCCTCTCGGACGCGCTCGACCAGCGCGCCCACCCGACCGAGACGGCCCTCCTCGTCCACGACGAAGAGATCGAACCCGTCCACGAGGACGTCGTCGCGGCCGCGACGGCCATCCGCCGCGCGGTCATCGAGTCCCGCCCCATCGTCGTCCGCCACACCGCGGACGTCGACGGCTACATCGCCGGCTCGGCCATCGAGCGTGCCGTCCTCCCGCTCGTCCGCGAGGAGCACACGGCCTCCGACGCCGAGTACCACTTCTTCGACCGCCGCCCGCTCGACGCGTCCTTCTACGACGTCGACGAGGCGACCAACGACGTGACGGACATGCTCGAAGCGGCGGACCGCCACGACGAGAAGCACCCGCTGTTCGTCCTCGTCGGGACGGGGAGCACCCGCGAGTCCGTGGACGGCATCGAGTTCCTCGACCTCTACGACGCGCCGACGGTCGCCATCGACGGCGGCTACGCGGACGGTGAGGCGGCCGACGCCGCGGACGTGCTCGTCTCCCCGACGCAGGCCGGCGGCGATCCCGTCGCGACGGGCACCCTCGGCACCCACGTCGGCGCCCTCGTCAACGACGACGTGCGCGGCGACCTCGAACACCTCCCCGCCATCTGCTACTGGGAGGAGATTCCCGAGACGTACGCCGACCTCGCGGCCGACGCGGGCGTCGAGACGGACGTGCTCGCGGACATCCGCGACGCCATCGCCCTCGAGGCCTTCTACCAGTCCTACGAGGACAAACGCGAACTCATCGCCGACCTCCTCTGGGAGGAGAACGTCGACCTCGCGTCCCACGTCGGCGACCAGTTCCGCGAGAAGATCGAGACCGAACTCGACACCGCGGAACCGCACCTCGAACCACGCAACGAGGCCGGGACGGCCTTCGAGGTCCTGAACGTGGACAACTTCACCCACCGCTACGACTTCCCGCCGGTCGCGCTCCTGCTCGACGGTCTCTTCCGCCGACGCAAGGACGAGATCGACGTACTGGTGGGCGCCGACTCCGACGAGATTCGCGTCCGCTCGACCGACCACGTGGACGTCCGGGCCGTCGGCGAGCGCGTCGCCGAGGAACTACCCGAGTCCGGCGTCACCCCGCTCGGTGCCGAGGACGGCCGCATCGAGTTCCTCGCCGGCGAGCGCGACGAGGTCATCGACCACGTCGTGACGGCCATCGCGGACCAGCTCGCCGAGTAGACCCGACTTCTCTCCGTTCTTTCGACGCCGCGTAGCCGTCGGCTCTCGACGTCGAGACGGAATCCGAGTAGCAGGACCCGGACGCCGGTCCCGGCGAACGACATCCTTTTCCTCGCGACACCACTGGTTTACACCTAATGAGCTCCGACGCCGACAGCGGGTCAGACGCCTTCGAGGCCGCCTGTCGCGAACTCGTCGACCGCATCCTGACCGGCGAGGTCGGGAAGGACGACGTCGAGCAGGCGAAGATGGAGGTCTGCGGGAAGTACTCCTCTCCGAAGGTCCCCCAGCACAACGACCTGCTGGGCTTCGCCCCCGACGGCCGCCGCGAGGAACTGGAGGAGGTCCTCCAGCGCAAGCCCGTCCGGACGGCGTCGGGCGTCACGCCCGTCGCCATCATGACGAGTCCGCACCTCTGCCCCCACGGGAAGTGTCTCTACTGTCCCGGCGGGCCGGCCTCGGAGTTCTCGTCGGCGCAGTCGTACACGGGCCACGAACCCGCGGCGGCGCGCGGCGAGCAGAACGACTACGACCCCTACGGGCAGGTGATGCTCCGCCTGCACCAACTCCGCGAGATCGGCCACCCCGTCGACAAGGTCGAACTCATCGTCATGGGCGGGACGATGACCGCCCGCAGCCACGACTACCAGGAGTGGTTCACCAAGCGCGCCCTCGAAGCACTCAACGACTTCGACCCGGACACGGACCCGGACCCCGCCGAGGGGAAGAGCTTCGCGCAGGACCCCGACGAGTACGAGTTCCGGTACCTCGAAGACGTCAAGACCGAGAACGAGTTCGGGAACGTCCGCAACATCGGGACGACGTTCGAGACGAAACCCGACTGGTGTGACCCCGAGCAGATCGACCGGATGTTGAACCTCGGCGGGACGAAGGTCGAGGTCGGCGTCCAGACGACCTACGAGCGCATCAACCGCGAGATGCACCGCGGCCACGGGATGCAGGCGTCGATGGACGCGAACCGCCGCCTGCGCGACGCCGCGTTCAAGGTCGGCTTCCACATGATGCCCGGTCAACCCGGCATGACCGAGGAGATGGTCGTCGAGGACTTCCGCCGACTCTTCGAGGAACCGGAGTGGCGCCCCGACTACCTCAAGATCTACCCGACGCTCGTCGTCCGCGGGACGCGGGTGTACGACCAGTGGAAGCGCGACGACTTCGAACCGCTGAACAACGAGCGGGCGGCCGAACTCGTCGCCCGCGTGATGAAGGACCTCCCCCGGTACGTCCGCCTCCAGCGCGTCCAGCGCGACATCCCCGCGGACTTCATCGACGCCGGCGTGTGGAAGTCGAACCTCCGGCAACTCGCCTGGCAGAAGATGGACGAACACGGCTGGGAGTGTTCCTGCATCCGCTGTCGCGAGGTCGGCATGAACGACGAGGACCCCGAGAACGTCGAACTCGACGTGCTGGAGTACGAGGCCGGCGGCGGGAGAGAACACTTCATCTCCTTCGAGGACTTCGAGAAGGACCTGCTGGTGGGCTTTGCCCGTCTACGCTTCCCGAACGACCCCGTGCGCCGCGAACTCGACAACGCCGCGCTCCTGCGCGAACTCCACGTCTACGGGACCGAGGTCACCGTCGGGGAGTCGCCACGCGACTCCGGAAACGCGAGCGGCGGCACGCCGCGAGCAGGCGACGAGAGCGAGGGCGACCAGCACCAACACCAGGGCTACGGTCGCCGCCTGATGGAGCGCGCCGAGGACATGGCCCGCGACGCCGGCTACGACAAACTCTCGGTCATCTCCGGTATCGGCGCACGCCAATACTACAAGCAGAAACTCGGTTACTACCAGGACGGGCCGTACGTCAGCAAGCGGCTCTGAACGGGTGGCAGTTCTTTTTCAGAACGTCGCGTCGCAGAACCCACCGTCTACGGTGAGGATCTCGCCGGTGGTGTAACTCGCGGCGTCGCTGGCGAGGTAGATCGCCGCGCCGACGAGTTCCTCGGGCGTCCCCATCCGCCCCAGCGGCGAGCGCTCCTCGATGATCTGCACCCGGCGGCTCTCCTCGTCGTACTCGTCGGCGGTCTGTGGCGTCACGAAGAAGCCCGGACGGATCGCGTTGACCCGGATGTCGGGACCGAGTTCGGTCGCGGCGGCGCGGGTCAGGCTGTCGACGCCGCCCTTCGCCGCGGAGTAGGCGATTTGCTCGGGGTTCGCGACGCGCCCCGAGATGGAGGAGACGTTGACGATGGCGCCTTCGTCCATCGCGTCGGCGAAGACCTGCATCGTCCGGTAGACCCCGTCGAATTGCACCGAGGTGACGTGGTCCCACTCCGCTTCTGTCACCTCCTCGATGGTCGAGCGGGCGATGGCTCCCGCCGAGTTGACGAGGACGTCGACGCGGCCGAACTTGTCGACGACGGCGTCGCAGAGCGCCTCGACCGACGCGCGGTCGGTGACGTCGCACGTCCGTTCGAGCGACTCCGCACCCCGTTCGCGGATCTCGTCGGCGGTGTCCGCGACGGCCGACTCGGTCCGACTCGTCGGGACGACGGCGTGCGCACCGTCCTCGGCGAACCCGCGGGCGATACCGCGTCCGAGGCCGCTCGTCCCGCCGACGACGACGGCGACGGTCCCCGCGACGGTCACGCTCGCTCCCATCGCGACACCTCTATGTGATCGACTCGCATACCCGGGCAGTCACGACTAGTCGACAAAAAGCTTCGTCTGCGTGGTGTAGTGTGGCGGACGGTCGGCAGAGTGCGGGCGCTACAGCAGGCCGCCGGCGGTCACGTCGGGTGCGATGCCGTGTGGGGCCGTCAGTGGTGTGACGCTCACTTCTTCGTCGACGCAGGCGCGGCGGTCGGTCCCCTCCGGGTCGGGGATTCGGCGCTCGACGAACTCCTGCCAGAAGCGGGCCTCGACGTTCACTCCCGATTCGGTGACGGTCGCCTCCAGTTCGTACTCCTCGGAGGGACGGGTGACGCGGTACACCGGGTCGTCGGCGATGTCGTCGGCCGGCGCGTTGACGCTGAGGTAGTCGGCGGTGGGGAGGACGTCGCCGCGGGCGAAGCGCGGGACGAGGTCCGCGGCGACGTCGGCCGCGAGGGTGAACTTCTCCGGTCCGGGGTCGTAGTGGCCGTCGTAGCTGAACTCCCAGTCGTACATCGAGAGGGCGACGGCGGGGAGTTCGAGGAAGCCGGCTTCCATCGCCGCGCCGACGGTTCCCGAGCGCCCGAGGATGTGCGCGCCGAGGTTCGGTCCGTCGTTACACCCGGAGACGACGACGTCCGGGTCGCAGTCGAGGGCGGCGACGCCGAGTGCGACGCAGTCGGCGGGGGTCCCCGCGACCGCGTAGCCGTCGTCGCGCGTCTCGTAGGAGACGGCGCCGTGGGTCCGGGTCTGGCCCGTCCCGCTCTGGTTCTCCGCAGGGGCGGCGAGCGTCACGGACGCGACACCGCCGGCGTCGCGGAGGTGGTCGGCGACGACGCGAATCCCGGGTGCGTCGATGCCGTCGTCGTTCGTCAGGAGGACGTCGAGACCGTCGGTCATCACTTGAGGTAGCGTCGGGCACCTCCTTCGACCTGTCGCTCACCACCCCTTCAGTTGAACAGTTGTACAATCGTTCAACTGTTCGGCTCGCCGTCGCTACTCCTCGTCTGCGTCCTCGAATCGGACGTCGACGCTGGCGGCGTGGGCCTCCAGTCCCTCGGCGGTCGCGAGCGTCGTGATCGTGTCGCGGAGGTCGCCGAGGGCGTCGCGGTCGAGACGCTGGACGGTCGTCGAGCGGACGAACGTGTCGACCGAGAGACCGCCGGTGAGTTTCGCCTTCCCGTTCGTCGGGAGGACGTGGTTCGTCCCGGTGGCGTAGTCGCCGGCCGCGACGGGCGTGTACGGCCCGAGGAAGACGCTTCCTGCATTGCTGATGCGGTCGAGGAGTGCCTCGTCGTCGTCGGCCTGGATGGAGAGGTGTTCGGCGGCGTACTCCTCGGCGAAGAGGACGGCCTCGCTCATCGAGCGGGCGACGAAGACGCCGCTGGCGTCGTTCGAGAGCGTCTCGCGGATGGTGTCGGCCCGGTCGCGCTCGGGGGTCTGTCGCGCCACCTCGTCGACGACGGCCTCGGCCACAGCCTCGTCGTCGGTGACGACCACGACGCTGGCGTTCGGGTCGTGTTCGGCCTGCGCGAGCACGTCGGCGGCGACGGCGCTCGGGTCGGCCGTCTCGTCCGCGACGACGAGCAACTCGGAGGGGCCGGCGAGGAAGTCGATGTCGACGTCGCCCCGGACTTCGGCCTTCGCGGCGGTGACCCACTTGTTACCGGGGCCGACGACGAGTTGGACGCGGTCGACCGTCTCGGTCCCGTAGGCGAGGGCGGCGACGCCCTGTGCTCCGCCGGCGGCGTAGATGCGGTCCGCGCCGGCGACGTGGAGTGCGGCGAGCGTCGCGGGGTTCAGTTCGTCGGCGGGCGGTGTGGCGACGGCGACCTGCTCGACGCCCGCCACCTTCGCCGGGACGACGGTCATCAGCGCGCTGGAGGGGTAGGCCGCCGCGCCGCCGGGGACGTACGCGCCGACGCGCTCGACCGGACGGAAGCGCCGCCCGAGTTCGCGGTTCCCGAACGTGTCGCGCCAGTCCTCGGGGACCTGCGCCTCGTGGAACTCGCGGACGTTCTCGGCGGCGGTCTCGATGGCGTCCCGGACGTCCTCGTCGACGCGCTCCTCGTAGGCGCGTTCGGCCTCGTCGGTGATGTCGAGGTTGCCCACCTCCACGTCGTCGAACTCGCGGGCGAACTCGCGGAGCGCGACGTCGCCCTCCGTACGGACCCGAGAGACGATGTCGCGGACGTCGTCGCGGACGGTCTCGATACCGGCGTCGCGCTGGAAGAGCGCCTGCCGTCGGTCGGGACCGAGGTCCGCGACGGCTTCGGGCGAGAGTGGAGTGTCGTCAGTCATGCCACGTGGTTGGTGGGCGGCGCGAAAAACGGTTTCCCATCTGGGGGAGGGTGCCGACGCTGTCGAGCGCGGAGACGGTTCGGTGGTCGCGCCGAACAGAAAGCATATGTGTTGGATCTCTGTCTCCTCAGCCGTGTCGGTAAGTGGCCCACCAGGATTCGTCTCGACGCTCCCCCTCGTCGTCCTTCTCGGCCTCGTCGGGAGTTCGGTAGTCGTCGCGTACTGCGTCCGAACCGTGGCAGCCCGCTACGGCACGGACCCGGGGTTCTCCCACGGCGGCATCGTCCTCGTCTGTCTGTGTGCCCAACTACTGGTTCTCGTCTTCGCCGCCCTCGCACTCGTCGGCGTCGGTGGCCTCCCGTCCGGCCCTCTCTTCGGACCACCGCTACAGACACTCGCGAGAGTCTACGGACTTCCACTCCTCGTCGTCTCGCTCCTCCTGGGGGAGACTCTCGGGTGGCTCAGCAGTGGCGGTGTCCCGCGTCGACTCAAGTTTCTCTGGAGCGCCCTGTTCGTGGTCGTCCACCTGCTCACAATTCCTGCAGCGTGGGCGGCCTTCGTCCTCCTGAGGTAGGACCGCCCGAAGCTTTAGCCGGCCGCCCTTCGACGCTCCGAACGAGCCATGTCCGACGACGCCATTCCCGAGCCACTGGAGATTCCGGTCGGCGAGGTCACGCTGGAGGCGAACCTCGGCGTCCCCGAGGACCCGCAGGGACTCGTCGTCTTCGCCCACGGGAGCGGGAGCAGTCGCAAGAGCCCCCGGAACACCGCCGTCGCCGAGACGCTCCGCGACCGCGGTCTCGCGACGCTCCTCTTCGACCTGCTGACCGAGGAGGAAGACCGCGTGCGGGAGAACCGCTTCGACATCCCCCTGCTCACCGACCGCCTCGTCGCGGTCACCGACTGGACCGAGGACCACGGCGAGACGGCGGGTCTCGACGTCGGCTACTTCGGCGCGAGCACCGGTGCGGCCGCGGCACTTCGCGGGGCCGCCCGCCGCCCCGGCACCGTCTCAGCGGTCGTCTCGCGCGGCGGCCGCGTCGACATGGCCGAAGACGAACTGCCCGAAGTGGAGGCAGCCTGCCTGTTCGTCGTCGGTGGCGACGACGACCCGGTCCTCGAACTGAACCGTGAGGCCTACGAGCAACTCACCGGCGAGAAGGAACTCGCAGTGATCGAGGGCGCGGGCCACCTCTTCTCCGGCGAGGGCGAACTGGAGGAAGTCGCCGACCTCGCCGGCGACTGGTTCGTCGAGCACCTCGGCTGAGGCGGGCGGCCGACCACCGACGCGGGCCGCTCGGTCGGCACGGGAGAACCGACCGTCCGCGCCGGTGACGCAACTCTCAACTGACGTCCACCCCCTCTTTCGGTATGAGCGACTACCGACCAGGACACTGCAACATCGGCCCGCAGGAGCGTCGGAAACGGGCGCTCGTCGCCGCCGGTGCGTTCCTCGCCGCCGCGCTCTACACGGCCGCCTGCGCCGTCGGACTCCTGCCCGAGGCCCTCCTCGTCGCCGTCTTCCTGCCGCTCGGCGTCGGCTTCGAGTGGGGACTCCAGGCGTACGACGCCTTCTGCGTCCGCCTCGCGGTGCTCGGCCGCTACTCCGTCGACGGCGAGACGGGCACCGTCGAGGACCCCGAGAACAGACACGCCGACCAACTCGAAGCCACGAAGATCACGGCCGCGGCCATCGTCCTCGCGGCGCTCGTGACGGCCGGAATCCTCCTCACCGTCTGAGGGACCCGGGGAACGTCGTCACTCTGCAGGAGAAGTGTCGCCCGAGACACTAACGACCGGCCTCATTCCGGGGCGGCGTGCCGCGTCGGCCGGGAAAACCCTCGTGTCGGGCGGGCGTGGGTCGCCACCCTGCGCGACGCAGAAGCGTCCCGCGGAATCTCGCGCATCCGGGTTCTCCGCGACGTCATGGCTCCCTGATAGGGTCGCTCGGGCGGGGACTGAGGGTGCGCGTGTCGGGCTAGGACGCCGAGACGTATGAGCGCTTCCTTCAGGTTTCGACCGTCGCGTCCTCGGTCAACTCGTAGACCTCCTCTCGGGTGGCACAGACACCACACACCGAGCGTGCGAGACCGGCGTCGGCGAGTTCGTCGAGGGCCTCGACGGCGTCCGCCTCGTCGATGCGCGCCTCGCGCGCGACCTCCGCCGGCGAGAGGGGTCCCCGGTTCGCGAGGACGACGCGGGCGAGCTTCGCGTGACAGGTGAGGGCGCGCGAGTCCGTCATGGTCGTCGGATAGACGATTCGTGCCAAAAACCCTTGGTAAACCGGCGATACGGGCAGTCACTCCGCACCGCTCCCGTCCCCCGTCAGTCGTCGGCGGCGAACGCCGTCCCGCCAGCCGCGGGATTCGTCTCGACGAGGCGGACGCTGGCGAGCACGGCGGCGCCGAACGCGAGCGAACTCCCGAGGAGGAACGCCGTCCGGTAGGAGGTCGCCGTCGCGAGCGACCCCACGAGGACGGGACCGAGCAGTCCACCCAGTCCCTTCGCGGTCGTCCGGAGTCCCATGAGTCCGGACTCGTGTTCCGGTGGGGCGACGTCGCCGATGAAGGCGACCGCGCCCGTGTTCATCGCGGAGAAGGAGGCCGCGATGAGCACCATCGCGAGGCCGGCGACGACGACGCGGACTCCCTCCGCGGTGGGCAGCGACGCCGCGGCGGCGAGGACGGCGAACGCACCGCTCCCCGCTATCCCGGCCGTGATGAGGGGCTTGCGGCCGTAGGCGTCGGCCGCCTTCCCGAAGACGTACATGCAGACGGTCTGACCGGCGGGATTGAGCGCGAGCAGGAGACCCATCACTGCCGTCGAGGCGCCCACCGGTCCGGCGAAGTACGTGGGGAGGAGGCTGATGACGCCGAGGACGGTCGTGTTGCGCGCGACGAGCGCGACGTACAACCAGCGCAGGCCCCCGCGGTCGAAGTGCTCGCGCTCGTCCGGTGGCGGGAAGAGTCGCCGGCGGACCTCCGAGACCACGGTCTTCGGGTCGGTCGTCCCGTCGACGTCCGCGGGGTCGGTGACGAGTGCGACGGCGAGCACCGAGACGGCGCTGACGCCCGCGACGACGAGGTAGAAGGTGTCCGGAGTGGCCAACCCGAGGAGGACGCCCGCGCCGACCTGTCCGACGGTGATACCGGCGCCGCGGGCGCTGTTGAAGAAGCCCATCTCCGACCCGCGGTCGTCGTCGCCCCCGCGGGCGCTCGCGAACGAGAGCATCACGGGCGAGAACCCGGCGGCGAAGACGGCGTACAGTCCACGCAGGCCGATGGGGGCCCACACGCCCTCCGCGACGACGAGCAGGGGGACGGTCAAGGTGGCGAGCGCCGACGTCCAGAGGAGTACGTCGCGTCGGCGGCCGGTCGCGTCCGCGACCGCACCCCAGAACGGCGCGAACAGCATCATCCCGCCGAAGTAGGCGCCGAGGACCATGCTGACGGCGAACGGCGACCCGCCGAGGCGCTCGACGATGACGGCCAGTCCCGTCCCCATGAGGATGGCCGCGGCGAAGCGCGCGACGGCCGCGAGTGCGATGACCGTCCGCTGTCGCCCGTCGGGACCGTCGAAGGGAGAGCCGTCCATCTCCGTTCCGGGAACCTGGGCCGGCGCCGAGTTATAGCCGGCGGCTTCGGCTCAGTCCGCGGACGCGCGACCGTCGGCCCGGCGGAGCGCCGACCGGACCGCCGCCGACTTCACGAGCAGGAAGCCGACGAGGACGGCGACGAAACCGACGACGGTGTTCGCGGTGAGGGAGTCGCCGAAGAGGAGCCACGCGAACAGCGCCGCGAACGGCGGGATCACGTACTCCAGGAGGCCCACCTGGACGGGGCCGAGACGGTCGAGCAGGCGGAAGTAGACGAAGAACCCGACCGCACCGGGGATGGCCGCGAGGTAGACCGTCCACCCTACCGCGGCGGGCGACCACGTCGCCGCGGCGAACGACTCGCTCGGCAGGACGAGAACCGCGACGTGGAGGAGGGCCGCGCCGACGAGCGCCATCCACGCCTGCATCGGGACCGGTGGGAGCACGGCCCGCGACTCGTCGGTGAGGACAGCCCCGAGCGTGAAGACGACGGCGGAGGCGAAGACGAGCAGCGTCCCCGTCGAGGTGGCCGCGAGGTTCGAGGGGTCGGGGTTCGCGATGACGACGACGCCGACGAACCCGCAGAGGAGACCCGCGATAGTCGAGACGGAGAGGTTCTGCCCCGGCCGGACGAAGCGGTTGAGCGCGGGCGTCAACACGGGGATGAGTCCGACGAGCGTGGAGGCGACGGCCGCGGGGACGTGTTGCTGGCCGGCGAACAACAGCGCGTGGTGGACACCGATGGTGAGCGCGCCGCCGGCGAGGACCGGCGACCAGTCGCCCCACCCGCGCGGGCGGAGAGCGCACAGGTCCTCGCGGTGGCGCACGGCCGCGGCGGCGAACAGGAGGAGGGCCATCAAGTCGAAGCGGAGGGCGGCGAGCAGGACGGGCGGGACCGACGCCAGCGCGGCCTCCGTGGCGACGAACGCGCTCCCCCACACCGCGGCGAGCGCGAGGAACGCGATTACGTCTCGACGGTCGTTCACAGAACTCGTAGCCGGCGGGCGGATTCAAGGGTTTCGAGTCGACGTCGGTGGCACCACCAAACGCTTAGGTCCCCGCCCGTCTCACACCCACGCATGACGGACATCGCCGTCCTCCGCGCGGACACGCACGGTCTCTCGGCCCGCGACTACGCCGACGAGATTCGCGAGCGCCTCCCCGACGCCGAGGTCGCCTACGCGGCGACCCCACAGCACGAGCGCCAACTCGTCCGCGACGCCCGCGTCGTCACGGGCGTCGACGTCGACGCCGACCTCCTGGACGAGGCCGACCGCCTCGAACTGTTCGCCTGCGCGTACGCGGGCACGGGCCACCTCCCGCTCGACGCCCTCGAAGCCCACGACGTCGCGGTCACGAACGCGGCGGGCATCCACGCGCCGAGCATCGCCGAACAGGTGCTCGGCTACGTCCTCACGTTCGCCCGCAACCTCCACGAAGGCTTGCGACGCTCCGACCAACGTGAGTGGCGCCACTTCCAGGGGTACGAACTCACCGACTCGACGGTCACTATCGTCGGACTCGGGGCTATCGGCCAGGCGGTCGCCCAGCGCCTCCAGGGCTTCGACGTCGACACCATCGGCGTCCGCTACACCCCCGAGAAGGGCGGCCCCACCGACGAGGTGGTGGGCTTCGACGACGCGGCCATCCACGACGCGCTCTCGCGGACCGACTACCTCGTACTCGCGACGCCGCTCACCGACGTCACGCGCGGACTCATCGGCGAGGAGGAACTGCTGACGATGGAACCCGACTCCGTCCTGATCAACGTCGCGCGCGGTGGCGTCGTCGACACGGACGCCCTGCTCGCGGAGGTACAGCGACAGGGGATTCGCGGGGCGGCACTCGACGTGACCGACCCCGAACCGCTCCCGCACGACCACCCGCTCTGGACGATGGAGAACGTGATCGTGACGCCCCACAACGCCGGCCACACGCCGAAACACTGGGAGCGACTCGCCGACATCCTCGCGCGCAACTACGAACGACTGGAGACGACCGGTGCCGAGGAGCTAGAGAACCGCGTCGTCTAGCAGTTCCGGACGTACCAGAGCGGGAGCGCGACGCCGAGGAGTGCGACGACGAGGGCGGTGGCGAACCGCGACCCCGCGCCCGCGGCGACGAGGTACCACACGCCGGCGAGGACGGCGAGCGTCGCGGCTGCCTGGTGGGGGGACCGAGAACTCATGGTACCTAGTAGCACGCCGCGAGTAAAGAAAGTCGTCGGTGCCCGTGGCCGTGGGTGGCCCTAGACCCAGCCCTCTTCGACGAGGAGTTCGCCGTTGAGGAGGGAGGCGCCGGCCGCGCCGCGGATGGTGTTGTGCGCGAGGCAGTTGTACTGGATGCCCGAGTCGGTGTGCTGGACGCCGCCGGCCGCGACGGCCATGCCGCCGCCGACCATGCGGTCGAGACGGGGCTGGGGGCGGTCGGGTTCGGTGAACGTCTCGATGAGCGGGTCGGGCGCGGTGTAGAGGTCCTGCGTCGGCGCGTCCGCGAACGCCTCGTACACCTCGGCCACCGTCGGGTCCTCGTCGAGTTCGGCCCAGACGTTCTCCAGGTGGCCGTCGATGGTCGGGATGCGGTTACAGGAGGCCGAGACCTCGGCGCCGTGCCACTCGACCTCGGCGCCGTCGAAGTCGCCGAGGAGTTTGCGGGACTCGGTCTCCATCTTCTCCTCCTCGCCGCCGATGTGCGGGATGGCGTTGTCGATGATCTCCATCGAGGAGACGCCGGAGTAACCCGCCCCGGAGACGGCCTGGAGGGTCGAGACGTGGACGCGCTCGATACCGAAGCGGTCGAGCGCGGCGAGCGTCGGGACCATCGTGATGGTCGAGCAGTTCGGGTTCTTCACGAGCGCGCCGTCCCAGCCACGCTCGTCGCGCTGGACCTCGATGAGGTCGAGGTGCTCGGGGTTGATCTCGGGGATGACGAGGGGGACGTCGTCGGCGAGACGGTCGTTCGAGGAGTTCGAGGAGACGACGTAGCCCGCGTCGAGGAACTTCGGTTCGACGCGCTCGGCGACGCTGGAGGGCAACGAAGAGAACAGGAGGTCGACGTCGTCCGGGACCTCGTCGGGGTCGGTCGCACGGACGGTCATGCTGGCGACGTCCTCCGGGATGGGCGTGTCGACGCGCCACTTCGCGGCCTCCTTGTACGTCTCGCCCGCACTCGCCTCGCTGGCCGTGACGGCCGCGAGTTCGAAGTCGGGGTGGTCGTCGAGGAGCTGGATGAATCGCTGTCCGACGGCGCCCGTGGCGCCTAGAATGCCTACGCGAGTCATACGCACAGGTAGTCGCGCCCGCTACCTAAGCCCTTCCGATACGAGAAAGTCTCGGTGGAACCGCGCTGAGGAGAACTAGTTGCGCTTGTGCGTGATGTAGCCCGCGACGCGGTTGCGGACTTCCTTCGACTCGATGTTGGTGAGACGCGTGACGGCCTCCTTGTTGTGATCGAAGTCTTCGCGGCTGAACGCTTCGGGGTATCGCTCGAGGAGGATGTTCCCCGTCTTCTTGACGTAGTCGGGCTTGATGGCCATACCGCGCGTTTCGCCCGCCGGGCGTTAAAAGGATTCGTTCTGCGACGGCTTTTGGGTCCGACTCGCGACCGGAGACGCCCAGAAATCGTCGCGTCGACCGGCCGGTTCGACCGGATTCCGACGGTGACGTGGTTCGTCTCTTTATGTACCCGACACCGGTTCTTAAGGGCCTACTCGCCCCGGTCACGCCACGACACGAGTTCCTGCAGGCGGTCGAGGGCCTCGTGGACGCGCGCACCGCCGCAGGTCCGCGCCGTCTCCCCGAAGAAGTCGAGGCGCTCGTGGAGCGTCTCGGTGTCGAACGCGGGGACGTCGAGTCGGGAGGCGGCGACGGTGGCCTCGACGACGGCCGCGCGCCCGCGGTCGAATCGGGGGACCTGCTCCTCGACGACTGCGGACTCGGCGGCGTCGAGTGACCACGTCTCGACGCGCGTCCCGTCCGACGTCTCGGCGTCGACGCGTTCGACGTCGACACGCACCCACGCGCCGGTCTCGGGGAGGACCGGGTCGTCCTGCTCGCGGACGGAGAGCGCGGCCTCCACGAAGAGGAGCGGGTCGTCGGTGAAGTGGACGTAGCCCCCGGCCTCGCGGGCGAAGTTGCGTCGGGTGCGGGTGTTCCCGAACGTGCGAGCGGTGGGTGCGGCGCCCTCCTCACTCGTCGGTGCGTGCACGCCCAGCGCCGCCGCGTTCCACCGGCCGTTCGGCCCCCGAGTCGTCACGACGGTCTCGGTGACGCCCTCCAGGTCGAGTGGCCACTTGTCCGCGCCGTCTCCGGCACCCGAACGCTCCCCACTCACAGTTCGACGCCCCGTTCGAGGGCGACGTAGAGACCCGCCGCGACGAGGTCCGCCGTGGTGCCGGGGTTGACGCCGCGCTCGACCAGCTCGTCGGCGAACTCGCGGACGTCGTCGCGGTCGGCCCGCTCGCTCTCCTCGTGTAGTTCGGCCGCGCGCTCGCGTACCTCGCGGGCCGTCTCGCGACCGTGGCGCTTCGCGACGAGCGTGTCCGGTTCCTCGGCGAGGAGAGCGAGGAAGGCGTCGGCCGCGCGGTCCGTGACCGGTCCCTGCCCCGACTCGATGCGGTCGGCCGTCTCGAAGGTACGTTCGAAGCCGTTCACCCACTCCGCGGCGACGCCGTCCGCGGGCGCGGAGCGTTCCATCACGTCGTAGAGGGTGAGGCCCCGGCGTTCGAGTTCGGGGACGGCGTCGCTCCCGCGGCGAACGTCGAGCGTGCCCATGTCCTCCGGTGGGTCGTCGACGTAGACGTCCACGTGCTCGAACGCGCAGTAGAAGTCGGCGGCGTCCGCGACGGTCGTGTGCTCGACGACGTGGGCGGCGGACTCGGGAGCCAGTCCCCGCTGGGTAGTCGCGCGGACCAGCGGAACGAGCAGGAGGAGACAGCCGAACTGCGTGTTGCCGCCCGACTGGTCGCTCATGCCCGCGACGGCCGCCTCGAAGGCCTCACCGACGGGTGTGCCGCCCGCCGCTAGGCGGAGCCCCTTCTGCGTGCCGACCGCCCCGGCCAGGAAGTGCTCGAAGTGCAGGTCGTCGACGTCGCGCTCGCGGTCGACGTTCCCGGGTTTGGGGGTGCCCGCGACTTCGAGGAGGAGCGCGAGTTCGGCGTTCCGGGCGGGGCTACGGACCATCGAACACCTCCTCGGCGGCGTCGCGGACGCGCGAGAGGACGTGCGGATCGTCGCTCGGCCGGCCGACGCTCACCGCGTCCGCGCCGTAGTCGGCGTACTCCGCGACGGTCTCCCGGTCGCGGACGCCGTTGTTGGCGATCACGAACCCGGAGAACGCCTCGACCACGTCGGCGACCACGGATTCCGAATCCATCGCGTCCACGTGGAGGACGTCGGCCCCGGCGTCGTCGACGCGGGTGGCGAGGGTGGGGAGGTCGACGCCCTCGACCTCGGCGCGGACCTTCACGCTGACCGTCGCACCGGTCTCGCTCGCGGCGGCGACCTGCTCGGCGAGGCGTCCGGGCGAGGCGAGGAGGGACTCGCCCGCACCTGCCGCGCACATCTCGTCCTGTCGGCAGTGGGCGTTCACTTCGAGGAGGGCGTCGTGGTCGGCGCAGACGCGGGCGGCCTCGCGGAGTGGGTCGAGCGTCGTCGTCCGGACGTTGAACCCCGACTGGAGCGGTTCGTCGTCGAGTGCCCCGAGTTGCGCGTCGACGAAGGCGACGGGGTCGTCGGGGAGGAACTCGGTCCGGTCGCGGTCGCGGGCCATCTCGCGGGCGGCCTCGCGGGTGGCGTCGTCGAGGGCGATCCCGCCCATGACGGCGAGACCGGCGTACTCGCTGGCGGCACGCGCCCACTCGGCGTCGGCCTCGCCGCTGAGACTCGCGAGCGCGACGCGCGGGTGGAAGTCGACGGCGGTCATCGCGGGGCGTGCCCCTCGGTCTCGACCGTCTCGATGGCGTCGCGGACGGCCCGGGCGACGCGTTCGGCGTCCGCGGCGTCGTCGATCTCCGTGTCCGTCCGGACGACCGGGCGGTCGAGGTCGGTCCCGTCCTCGTCGTCGAGGACGAACGCGTCGGCGAAGGGGTAGGCCTCGGCGACCCCCGCGGTGCTCGGTTCGTAGCCGACGGCCTCCATCAGGTCGTCGGCCGGCCCGGAGAAGACGGTGTCCTCGACGAACGGCGAGACCGCGACCACGGTCGTCTCGCGGAGCGCGTCGACGAGTCGCGGGAGGGTGAGCATCGGCCCGATGGAGGTGACGGGGTTCGACGGCCCGACGACGACCGGGCCGGAGCGGACGGCCTCGACCGCGGCGTCGCTCGCGGCGGCGTCCTTCGACCCGCGGAACTCCACGTCGAGGACGTCGGCGTCGCCCCGGCGTCCGACCCAGTACTCCTGGAAGTGCATCTCTTCGTCCGGCGTGTGGACGATGCTCGCGACGGGGTCGTCGCTCATCGGGACGAGGTCGACGGTGAGGTCGTAGGCGTCCGCGAGCGCGCGGGTGACCTCGGTGAGCGAGTGCCCCTCGTCGAGGAGGGAGGTCCGTAAGAGGTGGACCGCGCGGTCGCGGTCGCCGATGGTCATGAACTCGCCCGCCGCGGAGAAGCGCCGCCACGCCGCGAGGTCGCGGCCCGCGGTCTGCTCCTCGTCGGGGAGGTAGCGCGGCGTCGTGTCGATGCCGACTCGCTCGGAGAGGTCGCGGAGGTAGTCGTGGGTCTCGGTCGGGTCGTCTTCGAGGCCCCACCACGTCTCCGTGTCGAGGACGCCGCCGCGCTCGAAGAGGACGGTGTCCACGTCGGGACACACGAAGAGACCCCCGAGTTCCACGTCGTCGCCGGTGTTGGCGACGACGGTCGTCTCGTCGGGGTCGAACACCTCGTCGGCACCTGCGAGGAGTTTCGGCGTGCCGGTCCCGCCGGCGAGGAAAGTCGTCATACGCGAACAGTCGGCCGCGGGCAGGTAAACGCTTACGTCGTCGACACCTCGACTCGGAGTCGGACCTGGACGTCGACGTCGGTCCCGTCCCCGACTCAGGCGGTCGCGTTCTTCGCCTCGTCGAGCCAGGCCGGTTCCTCGACCATCGTCGACCCGACCTTCCGGAAGGTCCGAGTGAGGGTCAGCGACCCCGACGTGTCGCCGCTGCCGGCCGTCACGGTGACCGTCGTCCGCTTGACGAGTCCGTCGGACCGGACGTAGAGCGTGACCGAGGAGTTCGCGTGCTCGAAGACGCTGTCGGCCATCGAGAGCGACTCGTTGGCGCTGGACTCGTACACCCAGACCGTCTCGCCGTCGATCGTGGTCGTCCCGTTGGCCGTGAAGTTCGTCTTCGCCGTGAGGTTCGTGAGGTCGAGGCGGGCGAACTGGCTCAGGTTCGGCCGTTGCTGAATCTGGCGGTAGCGCGCTTCCTCACCCGTGCCGATGCGCTGGTAGGCCGACCCGTTCGGTGGAACGTACACCTCGATGGGACCGAGCGAGGAGTTCGTCGCGAAGAACGCCGCGTCGGACTCGGTGTCGACCTGTGCGCTGACGTTCGTACCGAGGAACGATTGCCCCGAGAACGAAGAGGAGTAGTTCAACTCGTACGTGTAGCTTCCGGCCTCTTGGAGGACGGTCGCGTGTTTCTGCTCCATCTCGGAGCCGTTCAGTGGCGTCTCGTAGGGTTTCGTCTCACCGCCGGGCATCGCGGCACAGCCAGCACCGACGACGAGTGCGGCGACGAGCAGGAGGGCGGTCAGCGTGCGAGTGCGAGAACGCATACGTATCGGTCCGCCCAGCGAACGCAAGTAGGCTTCGACTGTCCGCGAGTTTTTACCCGGTGGCGGCGCAATCCGGGCGTATGACGACCATCAAGGACAGCGTCCACGACCACATCTCGGTCGAGGGCGTCGCGGCCGACCTGCTGGACACCGCGCCGGTCCAGCGCCTCCGCCGGGTCAAACAACTCGGGACGGTCTCGTTCGTCTACCCCTCGGCCAACCACACCCGCTTCGAGCACTCGCTGGGCGTCTACTACCTCGCCTGCCGCGCGCTCGAAGAACTCGACGTCGACGGCCCGCGCGCCACCCGAACGCAGGCCGCCGCCCTCCTCCACGACGTGGGCCACGCCCCCTTCAGCCACAACGTCGAGGACCTCCTCCAGCGCCGTACCGGGAAGTACCACGACGACGTCGGTGACATCGTCACGTCGGACCCCGTCGCACCGATCCTCGACGCTCACGGCGTCGACCCGGACGAGGTGGCGGACCTCGTGCGAGGCGAGGGCGAACTCGGCCAGGTGATCGCCGGCGAACTCGACGTCGACCGGATGGACTACCTCGTCCGCGACGCCCACCACACGGGCGTCCCCTACGGCACCATCGACACCGAACGCCTCGTCCGGGAACTCCGCCTGCGCGACGGCGAACTCGTCCTCGACGAGGGGAACGTCCAGTCCGCCGAGAGCCTACTCGTGGCGCGGGCGCTGATGAACCCGACCGTCTACAACCACCACGTCGCCCGCATCAGCAAGGCGATGCTCCGCCGCGCCACCGAGACGCTCCTCGACGAGTGCGACTACGACCCCGAGCGGGTGCGCCGGATGGACGACCACCAACTCTCGGTCGCCATCCGCGAAGAGGACGAGACCGCACCGTACGGCGAGCGTCTCGCCACCCGCGACCTCTACAAGCGTGCGGTGTGGGCCGAGTTGGTCGACGTGGACGACTCGGTCGTCGACGCCGACTACGAGGACGTGCGGGCTTTCGAACGCGACATCGCGGCCCGTGCAGACGTGGACCCCGAACACGTCGTCGTCGACGTGCAGGGCCGCCCGAGCATGCGCGAGTCCACGACGCGAGTCCTCGTCGGCGGCGAGATTCGACGCCTCGGCGAGCAGTCCGCGCTCGTCTCCGCCCTCCAGCAGGCCCAGGCCGAGCAGTGGCGCCTCGGCGTCTACGCGCCCGAACCCGTCGCCGAGAAAGTCGGCCGGGCCGCCGAGGCGGTCCTCGGACTCGAAACCGAGGGCGCGCTCATCGCCGAGAACAGCAGCCACGGCCGCTACACGAGTCTCGAAGAGTTCACCGGCGACGCGAGCGAGTGAGCCGTCGGGCGAGGTCGAGGTGGTGCCGAAGGCGAAGGCGAACGAACCAAACCCCGTCCGCGCGAACGGGCGACCATGAAACTGGAAGGGACCATCCTCCGTGGCCCGGAGTTCGAACCCGTCGAGGGGCGGGTCGTCGTCGAAGACGACGAGATCGTCGCGATCGAGGAAGCCGACGTCGAGAGCGACGACATCGTCTGTCCGGCCTTCGTCAACGCGCACACTCACGTCGGTGACTCCATCGCGAAGGAGGCCGGCCGGGGACTCTCGCTCGAAGAACTCGTCGCGCCGCCGGACGGCCTGAAACACCGCCTCCTCCGGCAGACCGGACGCGAGGAGAAGGTCGAGGCCATCCACCGTTCGCTGCGCTTCATGCAGCAGTCCGGTACCGCCCGCTTCCTGGAGTTCCGCGAGGGTGGCGTCGAAGGAGTCGAGATCCTCCGTGACGCCCTCGGTGACCTCGCCATCGACCCGTTCGTCCTCGGTCGCGAAGAGACCGAAGTCCTCGACGTCGCCGACGGCTTCGGTGCGAGCGGCGCGGCCGACGCCGACTTCTCCCGCGAGCGCAACGCCACCCGCGAGGCGGGGAAGTTCTTCGCCATCCACGCCGGCGAGGTCGGTCCCGAGGACATCCACCCCGCACTCGACCTCGATCCGGACCTCCTCGTCCACATGGTCCACGCCGACGACGTCCACCTCGACCGCGTCGAGGACTCGGAGATACCGGTCGCCGTCTGCCCCCGCTCGAACCTCGTCACGGACGTCGGGACGCCCCCGATAAACGAACTCCGCGAGCGGACGTCCGTCGCGCTCGGCACGGACAACGTGATGCTCGACAGTCCCTCGATGTTCCGCGAGATGGAGTTCGCCGCGAAGGTCTGTGACGTCCCCGCTCCGGCCGCCCTCCACATGGCGACCCGCGCCGGCGCCGAGATAATCGGCAGCGACGCCGGCCTCGTCGAGGAGGGTCGCCCCGCGGAACTGCTCGTCCTCGACGGCGACTCCGACAACCTCGCGGGCGTCCGCGACCCCGTCCGGGCGGTGGTGCGACGCGCCGGCACCAACGACGTGAAACGCGTCGTCCTGTAGTAGCGCCGACATCGGCGCGCACACACCTTTATTCTGTACTCGGTCGTAGCCGAATATATGTCGGGGATGAACACGACCTGTCTCCGGTGTGAGACCGGAGTTGCGGACGAGAGCGACGAATCGACCGGTCGATTCTGCCGAAACTGCCCGGGCGTCGTCTGTGCGGAGTGCGTCGAGTCCGACGACCGGTGTCCGGAGTGCGGGTCTCGACTGCGTGACGCGCCGGGGCTCTGACGTCTGTCGGGGAGACGGACGCGACGCTCACGGCGAGGGAGACACACGCGACGGCGCGAAAAAAGCGAAGACGGGAGTGTGCGGAACCGAGGTCAGTCGCCGAACATGTCCCGCATCATGGGGTGCATGTTCTTCATCTGCTCTTCGGCGATCTCCTCGTACAGTTTGTACGTGATGGAGATCGTGAGCAGCAGACCCGTCCCGGTGACGTTCCCGATGGTGCCGAGCATGTTGGCCATGACGGCCAGCAGCCCGACGAGGGCGCCGCCGATGACGGTGACTTGCGGAATGTAGCGCTCCATCACCTTCTCGATGACGCCGGTGTTCTGTCGGAAGCCGGGGATCTGCATCCCGGAGTTCTGGATCTGCCGGGCCGTCGCCTCGGGACCCATGTCCGTGGTCTCGACCCAGAAGATGGCGAAGATACCGCCACCGATGACCATGAAGGTCAGGTCGATGAGGACACGGATGGCGATCTGCCACGGTTCGGCGGCGGTCTGCCCGAGCCACCACATCCACTCCCCGCGCCCGTGGATGGGCGCGAGGTAGTAGAAGAGGCCGCTGGTCGGGTAGACCGAACCCCCGCTCGTCGCGTAGACGCCGAGCAGGTCGGGCATCGACTCTCCCATCTGGGAGTAGAGGATGCGCCCGAGGAACTGGATGTTCGCCTGCAGGGCGCGGACGAGGATCATGGGCAGGACGCTCGCGTAGATGAGCTTCACGGGGAAGCGACCGCGGGCACCCTTCACCCGGGCGTGGCTGAGCGGAATCTCGACCCGCACGGACTCGGCGTACACGACGACTCCGTAGATGAGGAGCGTCGTGAACAGGTCGAGCACCTGCAGTTGGATGAGGACGAAGGCGATGCCCTCACCGGTCAGCAGCGGTGGGACCTGGATACCCCCGGTGAGCGCGGCGATCCACGTCTTGAGGAGGCTGGCCTCCGGCGGCTGGCCGAACGGCGAGATGAACCCGCCGACGAGGCTCTGTGAGACCCCCGCGACGATGAACAGCCCGATACCGGAGCCGACGCCCCACTTGCTCACGACCTCGTCCATGAAGAGGATGAGGAGACCGCCCACGGCGATCTGAGCGAAGATGAGGGCCTGGACGCCGAGGATGCCGATACCGAGGCTCTGAGCGAGCTGCTGGCTCGGCGGCAGGAAGTTCCCCATGAACACCATGGGGACCCCGGTCAGGAAGATCATCACGACGACCAGCACTTTCTGCAGCCCCTGGTAGAGCTGCTGGTCGCGCGGATCGTTCGTGTCGAGGCCGAGCAGGTTCGCACCGCCTAGCAGTTGCAGGACGATGCTCGCCGTGACGATCGGGCCGATACCGAGTTGCAGGACGGAGCCTTGCGCGCCGGCGAGGAGGGCACGGAACTGCCCGAACAGGTCGTCACCGCCGCCCGCGAGCCCCCAGAGCTGTACGTTCGTCAGGAAGAAGTACAGCACGAGGATCCCCGCGGTCCACGCTAGCTTGCGCTTGAAGGGGACGTGCCCCTCCGGGCGCTGGACTGCGGGCATTCGCGTGAGCACCGGTGCAGCGGCCTCCTTCCATCCCATGGGTTATTCCTCGCTTTCCGCTTCTTCGGCTGCTTCGGTCTCTTCGGCCTCTTCGGCACGCTCGGAGAGGACGGCCTCGCCGCCCTCTTCCTCGATGAGTTCGACCGCTGCGGCGGTGAACGCGTCGGCGGTGACTTCGAGCTGGTTGCGGACCTGCCCGTCGCCGAGCACCTTCACGGCGTCGACCTCGTGACCGTCTTCGACCACGTCGCGAGCGTCGATGCGGTACCCACCGTCGGTCTCCTCGGCGACGCCGTCCTCGAGGTAGAGGGCGACGTCCTCGTCGAGTTTCTGGACGGAGATCTCGGCGATCTCCTCCTGGACCTTCTGGGGGCGGGTGAACCCGTGCTTACCGAGGGGTTCGTAGTTGTGGAACTCGTGCTTGTCACGGCCCGCACGGCCGCGGCCGCCACGGTGACCGGCACCGCGCCGGTTCTTGTGGGAGCCGCCGCTGTGCGTCCGGGAACCACGTTGTCGGCGTTTCTTGTTCGTCATTGTCTTAGCGCATCGCGTGGAGGAGTTCGTCGATCTCCTCGGTGGTCTGCTTCCCGAGCTGGCCGCCGTCGGCCTGCGGGTTCTTGATCCCGTCGTGACCGCCACGCGGCGGGTGGAGACGGAGCACCGGAGAGAGTCCCTGTTCGCGGAGCGTCGTCTCCTCGTCGAGGAGGGCCTCGGCGAGGGCGTCGACGTCCTCGTAGTCCGTGTTCTCGGCGACCCACTCGTCGTCGACGTCGGCCGACCCCTCCTCGGGTTCGGCGCGACTGCGGATGACCTCCGCGAGGACGTCCTGGGAGGGTTCGCCGTGAGCGACGAAGTCGTTGACCTTCGCGATCATGCCCTCGTAGGTGTCCGTCTCGGGCACGACGGTCGCGTGGTTGACGTGGTGGAGGTTCAGCATGTCGAGCGTGTCGTCGACTTTGTTGCTGCGGTTGACCTCGCCACGGAGGTTGACGATCGCCTTCATTATTCGATCACCTCACGCTTCTCGAGCGTGCGCTGCGGGATGCGCGCCTCGGCGGTGTTGCGCAGTGCGTTGAACGTCGCCTTCGCGAAGTTCACGGTGGTGCGCGTCTTGCCGGACGTGCGCGTCCAGACGTCCTCGATACCGGCGAGTTCGAGGACGTGGCGCGCGGTCTCACCGCCCGCGAGACCGAGACCTCGGGGGGCGGGCTGCAGTTCGACCTCGACGCTCCCGGCCTTGCCGGTCGTCTTGAGTGCGACGGTGTGGGGACGCCCACAGCCACACTCCCACGACCCACAGCCACGGGAGACGTCGATGATGTTCAGTTTCGCGATACCGATGGCCTTCTGGATGGCGCCGCCGACCTGGTCGTCGCGACCTTCGGCGTAGCCGACGTAGCCGTCGCGGTTACCGACCGCGACGACACACCGGAACTTCACTCGGCGGCCCGAGTCGGTCATCCGCTGGACCATGTTGATGTCGAGGACCTCGTCGTCGAGCCCCGGAAGGAGCTGGTCGACGATCTCGGCCTCCTTCAGCGGGAGACCGGACTCGAGGGCGTCCGACATCGTGTCGATCTCGCCCTCCTGCACCTTGCGGCCCAGGCGGGTCTTGGGTTCCCAGCTGTCGTTGTAGCTCATGTGTTAGTCCTCCTGGATAGTCTCGAGCACGTCGTCGAAGTGCTCGGGGAGTTCGGTTGCGTCGAAGTCACCGCTGTACAGCGGTTCGTCGAGCTGTTCTGCGTAGTCGGCGATGTGTGCGCCGCGGTTGCGCTGCCAGTCGGCGAACACGTCGTCGTTGTGCGGCGACTCGATACCGGCGTCGATGGCGCCCTCCTGGACGGCGAACACCTTCGACCCGGGGGTCGCGGAGTTCAGACCGATGTCGAGGACGGCCTCTTCGAGACCGGCGTCGAGTGCGCGTTTGCCGGCGAGGTAGCCGGTGAGGTAGGCGCTCGGCAGGTTGCCCGTCGGGGCCTCCCAGCCGAACTCCTCGAGGTCACTGGAGTGTGCGCTCGCCAGCGTCTCGTCACCGTCGGGTCCGAGCGTGACCAGCTGCGCCGTGGTGTGGTTGTTGCTCTTGCGAGCGACGAGCCGAGGTTTCCCGGCCTTCAGGAGGCGCAACCTCTGGTGGTAATCAGTCCGGACCTCGCGGCGGCGTCGCATCGGAACCTTGTATCGTGGTCCGTTAGCCATCAGGCATCACCCTCGAGTTCGACATCGTAGTTCTCTTCGATATAGGTGCGCAGGCGGCGGATGCTGTCGAACTCGCCACCGTTCGCCTTTCGGTAGAGCTCACGGTACTGCGAGGGTTCGAGAACGCCCTTGTCGCGGAGCGTCCGTAGCGTCCGGCGCTGTGCGCGGATCTTGTCTTCCCACTTCTCCTTCGGGTCTTCGCGGGCGCCGGCGCTCCCTTTGCGGGTGCCGGGCCCCTTGCGGTGTCCGTAAGCGCGCTTCGCTGCGCGCTCGCGGGCACGGCCCCGGGAGTTGCCCTGTACGTCCTCCGCGCGGATCGTCCCGTCGTCGACGAGTTCGCGAATGTCGTCGCGAGTGATCGCGTCCGCGATCTCGTCCTGCTCGTCGGGATCGAACCACACGCGGTTCTCACCGACGTCGAGGACGTCGGCTGCGAGCCGTTTCTGTGCGGAGAGATCAGTCATTCTTGTTCCACCTCGACTTCGACGTAGGTCGGGTTGAGCACGCGAATGCCGAGTTCTTCGGCCTTCTCCTCGATGGTCTCGCGCTTGCGCGAGCCGACCTTCGAGGCGATGCGTGCGGCTTCGGTATCGGGGTCGAGTTCGTCGAGGTCCTCGGCCGTGTGGACGAGGACGTCCTCGAAGCCACTCGGGTGCTTGCCCCGGACGGCTTCGGGCGAGCGGAAGCCCGCCTCGACGGTGTCGCCCTTCCCCTTGATACCGCGTCGCTGCTTCGAGAGCTGGCCGCGGGGACGCCGCCAGGACGTGGACACACGCTTCTTCTTGTGGTGGTCCTGACGGTTGAACTGCGGCTTGCCCTCGCTGTTTCGCTTCTGGAGGAGGCGCTCCTCCTCGTCGGTCAGTTCGGGGGTCTTGTCGGCGTGGCCACGGGGACGGAGTTCCGTCTCCACTTCCTCGGCCTCAGCCTCCTCGGCTTCGGCTTCGGGGGCCTCCTCCTCGACCTCGGCCTCGGTCTCCTCGGAGACTTCGAGGCCACCGACGTCGGCCTTGATACGCGCAGCGAGCGCGTTACCGATGCCGTCGACGGCGGCGAGGTCTTCCTGACTAGCGGCCTTCACGTCCTCGACCGACTCGTAGCCGGCCTCGCGGAGTGCGTCGGCCTTCGAGGGGCCGACCCCACTGATGTCTTCGAGTTCCTGGATCTCGTCTTCGGCCATCTATCAGGCACCTCCCTTCTCGGGTTTCTCGACGATGTAGACGCCGTCCTGGAAGACACGGGTGTCCTTGTCCTTGACGCGCGTCAGTTGTTCGATGTCGGCGGCGGTCTGGCCGACGTCCTCGATGGACGGGCCGGAGAGGATGACTGCCTCGCCGTCGACCTGTACCTCGGTGTCGCCGCGGATGGACGCGCGACGCGGCGCTTTCTCGCCGAGGAAGTTCTCGATGACGACTTCCTCGCCTTCGACGCTGACCTGCATTGGGAAGTGAGAGTAGTGGACTTCCATCTCGTACTCCCACCCTTCGGTGACCCCGTGGAACATGTTCTCCACGTGGCTCTCGAAGGTACCAACGGTCGCGTTCGTCTTCGCGTCCTCGGCTTCGGCCTCGATGACGACGGTGTCGTCTTCGACGTCGACGGACACGTCGGGGTACCAGAGACGGCGCGTGACGCTGCCGTTCGGGCCTTCGACGGTCAGATCGAGGCGGTCGGCCTCCACGCTGACGTCCTCCGGGATTTCGAGTTCGATGCGTGTCATTGTTAGTAGACGTAGGCGATAACCTGGCCACCGATGCCCGCTTCGCGGGCCTCGTAGTGGCTCATGATGCCGTGGCTAGTCGTGACGACGAGCGTCCCGTAGTCACGGGCGGGGAGGTATCGCTTCTCCCACTGTTCGTACCCGTCGGCACCAACGGAGTAGCGGGGCTTCACGGGGCCGCACTCGTTGATGGCACCTTTCAGTTCGACCTCGAACTTTCCGCCGCGGCCGTCGTCGACGAACTCGAAGCCGTCGATGTAGCCGCGGTCGTAGAACACCTCCAGGATGGACCCGATGGTGTTCGAGGCGGGCTCTACTGTGTACTCCAGATGGCCGACGCTCTCGGCGTTGTCGAGTCCCGAGAGGGCGTCGGCGAGTGGGTCTTTTCCGACCATAGTTAGCTGTACTTCTTGAAGCCCATCGAACGGGCGATCTCGCGGAAGCACTGTCGACAGAGCCAGATGTCGTACTTGCCGACGAGGCCCTGATTGCGGCCACAGCGTCGGCACTCGTGGGTCTGACCCGTCTCCTGGTGCTCTTGTTGTTCTTCTGCTTCGCTCATGCGTCGACCTCTACGTCGAAGTTGGCCTCGAGGTACGCGATGGCGTCCTCGGGCGTGAGTCGGTGGTTCGACGGAATCTGTCGGGTCTGCTTGTCGCGCTTGGCGATACGGTAGCCGGGGCGGACGAGGTTGACGGTGACGTCCATCCCGTAGATTCCGATGCTCGGGTCGTACTCCTGGCTCGGGAAGTCCGTGTGTTCCTCGATACCGAAGGAGACGTTGCCGGTGTCGTCGAACTGACGACGCGACAGCGAGACGCTCTCGAGGGCGCGGTCGAGGAAGTCGAGCGCGTCGTCGCCGCGGAGCGTGACCTTCGCGCCGATGGGGTCACCCTCGCGGATGCCGAACTCGGGGGTGGTCTCCTTGGCCGTCGTCCGGACGGACTGCTGGGCGGTGACCTCCTCGAGGATCTCTTCGGCGTTCTGGAGCTCGCGACCACCCTGGCCGACGCCCATGTGGACGACGACCTTCTCGACGCGCGGTTCGCGCATCTCGTGGAAGTCGGCTTCAGCCTCGCTCATTCTTCGTCACCCTCCTCGCTACCGATGAACTTCTCGTCGATGACGACGACGTACTCCTCGATGGTCTCGAAGGAGCCGTCCTCGGTCTCGACGGTGACGGTGTTGTCTGAACTACCGGGCATGACTTCGATAGACTCGACCTCACCGACCTCGCCGGCGTGCTGGCCGGCGACGGCGGTGACGAGGGCGCCCTCTTCGTAGACGAAGTGGGCGACGACCTCTTTGGTCTCGTTGTCGACCACGACGGAGTCGCTCCCGGAGTAGTCCTCGCCGTCCTCGACGACGAGGTTGGTCCCGTCGTGGAGGTTCAGTTGGACCTGCCCGCCGGAGACGAGCCGCTTGTCCGTGATCTTACCGAGTTTCGAGTCGGCCGCGTCCTCGTCGATGGAGGTGAGGCCGAGACGGCCCCCCTCGTCGGGGAAGACGCGGAAGTAGTCGTTCCGGTCCGGGAAGGCGAGGATGTCGAACATGCCGATCGGACGGTCGATGCTCGAGGGAACGTCGCCGTTGACGAGGACGCCGTCGTGGTTGACGGCGTACTTCGCCTCCCGGGCGCTGTCGACGTAGCCGAGGACGTCACGGAGGACGACCACGAGCGGGACACCGGCCTCACCGTGCGGGCCGGCGTCGGCCTTGACGGTGAAGGTCTCGGTCTTCCGCTCGACCGGCCACGACTTCGGGACGGAGAGTCGCTTCTGGTGTTTCGTCATTCGTTCTCACCTTCGAGTCGCGCTTCGCGCACGTCGTCTTCGAGGTCGAGGTCCGTCACACGGAGGTTCGAGGCGTCGAGTGCGCGGGGCACTTCTTCGCCGTCGGCTCGCTCGTTGGTGACTCCCTCGACGTGCACGACCGCCTTCGTGAGGTCGACGTTCTCGACCTCGCCTTCCTCTCCGGCGAAGTCGCCACGCATGACCTCGACGGTGTCGCCGACGTTCACACGGACGCGTCGCGTGTCGTACTCCTCGCGGAGGTCCTCGGAGAGGTGGGCGTGCACCTGCTTGTGCTTCTCGTGAAGCGGTGCGCGCGCGGACTGCTTGCGTTGTTTGCTTGGTTGCTCGGTCATCGTTCTATACGATCTGTGTTGCCGTGCTGGCGATGCTACCGTAGCGCTCCGCGACTTCGCGGGCGATGGGACCCTTGATCTCGGTCCCACGAGGCTCGCCGAGGTCGTCGATGATGACCGCGGCGTTGTCCTCGAACTTCACCCGCGTCCCGTCGGGACGCCGAATGGGCTTGCGCTGCCGGATGACGACGGCCTCCAGAACCTGGCGGCGCATCTCCGGCGTACCTTTCGTCACCGAGACGGTGACGGTGTCACCGAGCCCCGCCTTCGGGTGGCGGTTGATGGTGCCCTGGTAGCCCTTGACGCTCGTGATCTTGAGCTGGCGAGCGCCGGTGTTGTCGGCACAGGTGATGAGCGAGCCCTTCTCGAGGCCCTGCGTCACGTCTGCCTTGATAGCTTCCATTATTCTTCACCTCCAGAGATCTCGACGACCACGTGCGATTTGGTCTTCGAGAGCGGTCGGGTTTCTGCGATACGGACCGTGTCGCCTTCCGCGATGTCGAGACATTCCGGCGCGTGTGCCGGGACCCGAGAACGACGCTTCATGTAGCGGTCGTACTTCGGGACGAAAACGTCGTACTCGCGTTCGACGACGACGGTCTTTTCCATGGCCGTAGAGGCAACCTCTCCTTCGATGATCTGCCCGCGCACGGACAGGTGTCCGTGGAAGGGACAGTCATCGTCGGAGCAGTTGCCTTCCGGCTCCGGTACGTTCAGTCCTATTGCCATCTGTGTTCAGCTCCGTTTTCGGTTCGCAATGCGGGCCGTGAGAGCAACGTTCCGCCATCCACCGTAACGTAGGCCACGTCCTCTCGCGTCGACCCAGCCGAGTCGGCGCGTTCGGACGTGGTCCCGGCCTCCTTGCGGTCGGCCGCGGTTTCATCTGTAAGGAGGAACTCGAAGGTTGTTCCTCCTTTCGGTACGCGCTTGACGCCGTCACCCTGCTCGCGGGTCGCCCCGCTCGCTCGAACGGCGGCCTCGTCGGTCGCCTCGGTTGCCACGAGGAGGGTTCGCATCGTCTCCTCGACGACGGTCCCCTCGATGCCGACCTTCGAGGGGTCGGTCGACTCGACGACCCGCACGTGCAGGCCGGCGAGTTCGTGTCGTGGTAGGGTTTCGGGCGTCAGCGCCATTGGGTTACTCTTCGGTCTCCGCTTCTTCGGACTCGAGGTCGCCCTCTTCGTGCTGGATCGTCTTGATCCGCGCGATGGTGCGACGGAGCTCCTTGATGCGGCCGGGGTTCTCCGGCGCGCCACCGGCGGCCTTGACGGCCTTGGCGTTGAGGAGCTCGGTCTCGAGTTCTTCGAGTTCGTTCTCCCGCTCGGCGGGAGTCATGTCTCGGATTTCTTCGGTGTGGAGAATCGCCATGGATTACTCCTCCGTTTCCTCTTCTTCGGTTTCCATCTCTTCGAGGAGTTCGTCGGCTTCCTCTTCGGCGTCGGCCTCGAGGTCGTCGAAGTCGTCGGGCTCGACGTCCTCGGCCTCCTCCTCGACTTCGGCGGCGAGGTCGTCGAGTTCCTCCTCGACGGCCTCCTCCGAGTCGGGCGGGGAAGTGGGCGACGCACCCTTCTCCTCGTGGCGCTCGGGGCGGGCACCGCCCTCGGGCTCTTCCTCGTCGATTTCGAGTTCCGCGACGTCGTCGGCGGCCTCGGTCTCGGCGGCTTCCTCGGGCACCTCGCCCTCGGGACCGCCGGCCTCGGCGCCTTCGAGGAGACCTTCGAGTTCTTCCTCGGCCTCCTCTTCCTCGACGATGAGGTCCTCGACCTCGGAGGCCTCCACTTCGGAGACCTCGAAGTCGTCGGGGAGCTCGGCTCCCGGCGGGATGATCTTGACGCGGACACCGATGGTGCCGAGCTTCATGACTGCGACACCCTGGCCGTCGTCGACGATCTCCTCCGCCGGCTCACCGTTGTGCTTGATGTAGCCGCGGTTGAACTTCTCGACGCGGGAGCGGGCACCGGTCACCTTCCCGCTCAGGACGATCTCGGCGCCGAGTGCGCCGGACTCCATGATGCGGTCGATGGTGGTGTGACCCGCCTTGCGGAAGTACCAGCCACGTTCGAGGGCGTTCGCCAGACGGTCCGCGACGATCTGTGCGTTGAGGTCGGGTTCGTCGACCTCCTGCACGTCGATCTGCGGGTCGTCGAGGTCGAATCGCTCCTCGAGCTGGGTGGTGATCTTCCGGATGTTCTTCCCGCCCTTGCCGATGACCATCCCGGGCTTCTCGGCCTTGAGGACGATCTGGGTTCCCATCGGCGTGTGGGCGACTTCCATTCCGCCGTAGCCCGCGCGGCTGAGTTCCTCTGCGAAGAACTCGTCGATCTGTGACCGCTGCAGGCCGTCTTCGATGAATTCTTGTTCGTCTGCCATACGTTATTCCTCCTCCTCAGGTTCTTCGAGGACGAGTTCGACGTCCACTTCCGGCGTGTTCCAGGCTGACGCGCGACCCATCGCGCGGGGCTTGCGTCCCTGGACCTCGCCGACCTTGTGGGGTGCGACGTGCTTGATGACCATCGACTCGCCGTCGAAGCCCTGCTGGTCCGCGTTGTTGGTGCCGTTGCGGAGCAGGTCCTGGAAGGCCTTGCTGGCCTTCTCGGGGTAACGACCCGCGTCCCATCCGTCGATGTCGCCCTTGTGGCCGACACCGGAGTTGTGCTGCTTGAACGGGACGGACTGTTCCTCGTCGATGACCGCGTCGAGGAACTCCTGGGCTTCGGCGACGGTCTTGCCCTTGATGGCCTTCGAGATGGCCTTGCTGTGCTTCAGGCTGATCGCGCGCTCCCGGAGCATCGCGGTGGCGTTCACCTCCGGGTCGACGTCGACGCTGTAACTGATTCCCATGGTTTACTTGAGCGGCACGAACTTCGAGGAACGGGTCGCGCCGATACCCGCCTGCCCGTGCTCGACCGACGTCCGCGTGAGCTGGAACTCGCCGAGGTAGTGCCCGATCATCTCGGGTTCGACCTCGACGCGTCCGAACTCGTTGCCGTCGTAGACCGCGAAGGTGAGACCAACAAACTCCGGGAGCACCGGCATGTCGCGCAGGTGCGTCCGGATGGGGTTGTTGGCCGTCTCCTCGGCGGTCCGGTTGCGGGCCTTCTCGAGCACTTTCTGGTGCTCGTCGGAGAGACCACGGGTGATGGTTCGCCGCTGGCGTGCGGGGAGCAGTTCCGCGACTTCCTCCAGGCTCATCTCCTGCAGTTCGTCGAGGTCGTAGCCGCGGTAGGTGAACTCACCTTCGCGGCCGGTACGGTATTCCGTGCTCATGGTTTACTTGTTGCCTCCGCGGCCGGTGCGGCGGGAACCGATGTCCCCAACCTTGCGGCCCGGCGGCGCGTTCTTCGAGACGGACTTGGGCTTGCCGGGGTGCTGGCGGCCACCGCCACCGAAGGGGTGGTCGACGGCGTTCATCGCGACACCACGGACGCGGGGCCACTTCGTCCCGCGAGTCTTCATCTTGTGGTGCTTGTTGCCGGCCTTGACGAACGGCTTCTCGGTACGGCCACCGCCCGCGACCACGCCGATGGTGGCGCGGCAGTCGGGCGAGAGCCGCTTCATCTCGCCGCTCGGCAGTTGGACGACCGCGGCGTCGCGCTCGTGGGTGATGAGGTCCGCGCTCACACCCGAGGATCGAGCGAACTTACCGCCGTCGCCGGGGCTGCTCTCGACGTTGGAGACGGGGACGCCCTCGGGGATCTCTCCCAGTGGGAGCGTGTTCCCCGGCTCGATGGAGGCGGAGACGCCGACTTCGATGCGGTCGCCCACACCGACGCCTTCCGGCGCGAGGACGAGACGCTTGTCACCGTCCTCGAACTCGACGTTCGCGACGGGCGCGCTGCGGGCGGGGTCGTGTTCGATGTCGACGACCTCGCCGGCGAGCACGTCCTGTTCGCCCTCGGAGTCCTTGTGCGACAGTTCGGCCTTGTATCGGTGCGACGGTGCACGGAACGTGGAGGTCCCGCGACCGCGTCGTTGACCTTGGATTCTGCGTCCCATTGTTAGAATACCCCGATGCGGGAGGCGACGTCCTGGGCGTCGTCTTCCTCGGAGAGGGCGACGACGGCCTTCTTCTTGCCCTTGGCCGTGACCTGCGTGTTGACGTCGTCGACGGTGACGTCGTACTGCTCGGAGACGGCCTCGGCGATCTCGGGCTTCGTGGCGTCGAGGGAGACGATGAACTGGAGCTTGTTCTCGAAGTCCATGTCGTTCATCGCCTTCTCGGTGACGAGGGGGTAGTCGATGACGTCGAAGGCGCTCATCGGTCAGCCACCTCCTCGACGGCACTCTCGGTCCAGATGGTAAGTCGACCCGCGTCCGCGCCGGGTGCGAGGTCCTCTGCGTTGACCTCTCGGGCGGTCGCGACGTCGGCGCCCGCGAGGTTGCGGGCGGCCCGGGACGGGCCGGTCTCGCCGGACGTGACGAAGAGGATCGACTTCGGCTCGCGGTACTTGCGACCGCGGAGCTTCCCCTGGCCGGCGCGAACCTTGCGGTTCTCGTCGGCGCGTTCGACGTCCTCGTAGACGCCGAGCGCTTCGAGGAGGTCGACGACCTCCTGGGTCTTCACGAGGTCCGCGAAGTCGTCGGAGACGACCAGCGGGAGGTCGAGGTCCTCGTCGAAGCGGTGACCGCGCTCGGCGACCAGTTCCGCGTCGGCCGTCGCGGCGACGGCGCTCCGGATGGCGGCCTTGCGCTCCTTGTCGTTGACGTTCAGCGAGTGGTCCTTCTCGGCTTTCGGCGGGTGAGCCTTCCGGCCACCGACCGTCTGAGGGACGCGGGCGCCCTGTCCCTCGCTGCGAGGAACGTGGGCCATCCCGCGGCCGGAGCCGAACGACTCGGCGGACGTGCGGAGCCCCGCGTACTCGTCGGCGCCGTAGTCCTGTTTTCGGTTGGCCTGCGCGGCGAGGACGGCTCGCTTGATGAGGTCCGTGCGGACCTGCTCCCCGAAGACGTCGGGGAGATCGAGCGTGCCGGCTTCCTCGCCGTCGAGGCTGCGTACGGTTGCCTGCATGGTTTATCCTTGGTTGGAAGTGGTGCTGACGTAGCGCACCTCGGGATCGAGGCGCGGCGATTCGCTCGGGCGGACTGCCGGGCGGAAGCGCAGGAGGCGCTGGTCCGGGCCGGGCAGCGAGCCCTTCACGAGAGTGTAGGGCCCGGAGACTTCGCCGTAGTTGACGAAGCCGCCGTCGGGATTGACGTTCTCCTCTTCACCGAAGTCGAGGATACGCTTGTTGAGTTCCGTGCGCTGGTGGTACCCCATCTGACCCTGCTGGGGAACGGTCGAGCGAACGCGGCTCGGGTTCCACGGGCCGAGGTTACCGATGCGACGGCGCCATCCCTGGCGCTTGTGCTTGCCCTTACGCTTCTGGACGCCCCATCGCTTGACGGGACCTTGGGTACCCTTCCCCTTGGTGACGCCAGCGACGTCCGCGAACTCGCCGGCGCGGAAGACGTCGCCGAACTCGTGGACACCGCCGTCGTCGAGGAGGTCGAGGGCGAAGTCGGCGCGGTCCTGGACGGAGCCGCCGCCGACCCGCGTCTCCATGACGTCGGGTTTGGTTTTCGGGACGCTCTTGATGTCGCCGGGGGACGTGTGCGTGATGACACGGACGTCCGCGACGTCACCGTTTTCGAGCGCCTCTTCCAGTTCGTCTCGGTTGCTACCAGGTTCGCTGGGAACGTCGAGGGTGCGGTCGAGTTCCTCGGAGAGGTCCTCGCCCCACACCTCGGTGATCGGCTTCTGGCCGTACGGCGTGTCCTCGTAGACACGCACGGCGGCCGCGCGCATCGGCGGCGTCTCGACGATGGTGACGGGAACGGTCTCCTCCATCCCCTCGGTGGGGGTGTTGGGTTCGTCGTTCACCATCACGACGTGAGACATACCGGCCTTGTAGCCGGCGAAGCCCTGTAGTGCGGGCTGTCCGTCGTCCTCGGGCCAGCTGTTGAACCGAGGCACCTCGCTGGTCGCGCGCTTGCGGGGACCGAACCCCAGCGACCCTTTGCGTGGTCTGTTTGGCTGTGGCATCGTTTTTCACTCCGTGAGCGTGAGGCAATTGAGGGACGCGAACATCGCTTCTTCAGTTCGCACCACCTCGCTGCCCTGGTTCGGGAGGGTGTTGAGCCAGCAGTCGAATCGTGTGGGTGCGTCGGTGCCGGGGCCGTCCTCGCCGACCGTCGCGGGGTCGATGTCGAGGATTTCGGGTAATCCTCGACCCGGTGCCCCGAAGGCGACGGTCAGCCCGTCTCGCCCGTGGGCCACGTGGTCTGGCAGGGTCGACGCCGAAATCGGCGTCCCGTGCCTGGACGTGGCGACGCGGTAGCCCGCGTCGGGGCGAGTGAGGGCGTCCCCGATGGCCGTGCGTTCCACTCGGAAACCGAGTGGGCTCGTGTCCACGAGTTTCGCACGGACCGGTCGTCGCGAAGAGACCCTGATGGTAACGCGCTCCCCCTCCTCGACCTCCATGTCCGGAGGTGTGTGGAGGGAGATTGGGTGTTGCAGACCGCAATTGACCCGAACGCGCCCGTCAGATCCGACCTTGGTCACTATCCCTTCTCGTAACGACCCAGACCCGCTCGAGTCTGAGCCGGTCCATGACGAGAGGCGGAGCGGCGGCAGGATGCCGGCGTACTCCAGTTCGTCGCGCGTGCCGAAAGCCTCCTTTCGGAGGTACGGCGGCGTCGCGGCGTACCGCAAGACTGCGTCGACGAACCCGCCGCCCCACTTCCGCTCGCCGTCTTCGTCGTCGAAGACGGTGAGTCGGTCCATCCGGAAGACCGTCGCCGCGCGGGCGACGTAACCGAGTTTGCGAGTTGCCTCGCGTTTGTCCTCGGCCTCCCGAACGAGGGACGACGGCACGAGTACGCTGCGTGTCATGCCGTTTCGCGTCCACGTCTCGTCACGAGACTGTACCGAGTATACCGAGGGCGGACCTAAAAGGGTGACGTTTCCTCGCGGGGGCTGAGACGCCGTCTCACGGCCGTTCCTGGCGGTTTCGGTGTGAGGGTCTTTCACGCGGATTTCGCTCACGACGCCGATACGACATATCGTGTTGTACTCGCGCGTACGCGAGGAGGAATTTCGGGCGACGGCGTCGCCCCCGACGTGCGGCGGAGTGTCGTACGGCACGGCGATTCGGAAGTCTTATTCCTGCCCCTCGGCTTAGAGTGTAGTGTAGAGACGGGCGCTGGTAGTGTAGTGGTATCACGTGACCTTGCCATGGTCACAACCTGGGTTCAAATCCCAGCCAGCGCATGCGCGTCGGTAGTGTAGTGGTATCACGTGACCTTGCCATGGTCACAACCTGGGTTCAAATCCCAGCCGACGCATCTTTCTCGAACGCGGTGAGGTGAGTGCGGTGGACTCGAATCGGGGAGCAGCCTGCTTCGACCGTGGTTCGAATTCCGACGGAGCCGATGGCTCCGTCGGCGTTCCACTCACTCCGTTCACGGAACTCCCAGCCGACGCACTTCTCCCGAACACGAACCCACCAGAGACGTCTGTGTCTCCTGCGTGTGCGGTATCTCCTCCTTTCGTCCACCGTGCGTCGTATCCCGACTTCTCCAGTTTCTACTCGACGCCGTTCGACAGTCGAACCGTCGTACGGCTTCGACTGTTCCTCACACGAGGAACGTCGGTAGGTAGAGCACCAGACACGGAATCGCGAGCGTACGGTCGATCTCCTCGCGGGAGGCGAACGCGACGGTGATGGCTGCGGAGACGACGAGCATGTAGGCGATGCCGGGGAGGACCGTCGCGGATTCGGCGACGTGGACCTCGCCGAGCGCCGCGCCGACGCCCAGCGAGAACAGCGGGTCCGTGATGTTGCTGCCGAGGAGCGTCCCGACGGCGATCCCGCCGCGGTCGTTCCGGACGGCGGTGACGGCGACGACGATCTCGGGGAACGTCGTCCCGAGTCCGGTGACGACGCCGACGAGGTACTCCGGGATGCCGACGCTCAACGCGAAGGACTGACCGTAGGTGACGAGGAGGTGGCCCCCGACGACGACGGCACCGATGCCGACGGCGAGCAAGGCGAGCGCTCGCCTTCGCGTGTGTTCGGGGCGCTCGGAGAGGTGGTCCTGGTAGTCTTCGTGCTCGAAGAGCGCGTAGAGGAAGAGGACGTAGAGGGCGACCATCACCGCACCCTCGACGTGGGTAATCGTCCCGCCGGTGTAGACGACGCCGAGCATGACCGCCATCGCGGCGACCATCCCCGCTCCGTAGGCGCGGATCTTCTCGCGGGGGACGGCGATAGTGGAGACGAGACCGACGACGCCGAGTCCGAGGGTGATCTGCGAGGTCGCGGAGCCGACGATGTGGCCGACGAGGAGTGCACCGGTGTCGTAGACGGCGGCGTACATCGAGGTGACGATCTCCGGGAGCGAACTCCCGACCGCGACGACGGTGACGCCGACGAAGAACGTCGAGACGCCGTAGAAGTCGGCGAGGGCACCGGCACCCTCGACGGCGCGGTCGGCGCCGTAGACGAGCGTCGACACACCGACGAGGACGAGGAGGAGTTCGACGACCGGATTCATCTTCGGATGTGGAGGGTCGGGACGGGTCGCGGATAAAGGCTTTAGCCGGGCCGTTCAGACGAGCGTGACCTCGAAGGTGACGTCCTCGTCGGAACCGTCCTCGGAGACGGTCTCCGCGACCGAATTCGGTGAGCCGAGGACCGCGGATTCGAGTTTCTCGGCGTAGCTCGGCTCGCCGATGACGACGACCTCGGCGTCGCGGGCCTGGGCAGTTTCTTCGATGGTACCGGGCACGTCGGACGCCGTTCGGACGACGACTTCGCCGCGGAACTCGGGGAAGGAGAACCCAATGTCCTCGCGGACGTCCGACTCCGTGGTCCGTCCGCCGCCGGTGTCGACGTGGAGGACGGTCACGTCGGCGTCCGAGCGCTCGGCGGCGACGTGGAGCGCCCGCTCGACGACCTCGACGTCACGTTCCGTGAGTGGGTAGTCGACGCTCGCGATGACGGTCATCGACCGGACGGTGGAGGGCCACGTAAATGAGTCTTCTCGCGTGTCGCCGCTCTCTCAGTCCCCGCCCGAGACGACGCCGGCGGTGAACTCGCGGAGCGGCGCCCGGAGCGTGTAGGCGGGCGTCCGGAGGACGATGGGCGTCGCGGGGGTCAGTCCGGAGAACTTCAGGTGGAGGTGGTAGCTCCCGTCCGAACGGATGGGGGCGGCCTCCTGCTGGTCCGTCTCGGGTTCCTCGGCCCACGCGTACTCGCCGGCGTACTTCGAGGGGACCTGTCCCTCGATTTGGTAGCCCGCGGGCGTGCGGTCGAGGTGCGTCCCACGCATCGGGTAGCCCTGCCGGTGCCACGCCCAGAACCCCTCGTCGATGACGTAGACGTTCTCGTAGCCGCGCTCTTGGAGGGCGGCCGCACGCAACGAGGAGAGGTGGTGTGGACAGCCACAGTAGCAGATCACTCGGTCGCCCTTCGGCCAGTCGAGGACCGGGTCGGAACCCGACTGCTCGCCGGCGGGGCTGTTGACCGCACCGTAGACGTGCGAGGCCTCGAACTGCGTCTGACCGCGCGCGTCGGCGAAGCGCGCCTCCCGACGGGCGTACCAGTAGTGGGCGACGTCGAGTGGGACGAGCGTCACCGTCTGCCCCTCGACGTCGAGCGACTCGAAACGCGACTCGTCGACCGACCGCTTCGTCGGCGTCCCGCCCATCCCCTTCGGTGGTCGGCCGTCGTCGGGGTTCTGGTCCGCGGGGTAGTCGCCGTTCGTCTGGTAGTCGGGCGTGCCGCCGCTGCCGCCACTGCCGCTTCCGCCGAACCCGGAACACCCGGCGACGCCAGCGAGAGAGACTGCGGTCGTCGTCGCGAGGAACTCGCGTCGTTGCATGGTCGAAGAGAGGGACCACTCCCTCGTAGGCGTGTCGCCGCCCGGGTCCCCCGGAAGACTCTCCGGGGGCCGAGTCTTCATGTAGCCGGGCCGAATCCGCGTAGATATGCGACTCGCACGCGCACAGACGCCGGACGGTATCGTCTCCGGCCAGTACGACGACGGCACACTCGAAACCGAGGACGAGACCTACGAGGTCGGCGAGGACGCGGAACTCCTCGCTCCCTGTCGCCCCTCCGCGATGTACTGTGTGGGGCGCAACTACGCGGCGACGCTCGACCAGATGGACTACGAGCGTCCCGAGGAACCGGACTTCTTCATCAAGCCCCCGGTGTCGGTCATCGGCCCGAACGAGCCGATCCAGTACCCGACGTTCTCCGAGGAGGTTACCTACGCCGGCGAACTCGCCGTCGTCATCGACGAGAAGTGCAAGAACGTCGCCGAGGACGAGGTCGACGACGTGATTCGCGGCTACACCATCATGAACGACGTCGACGCCCTCGACCAACCCGGCCGAACCGCCAGGAAAGCTTTCGACGGCTCCGGCCCGCTCGGCCCGTGGGTCGAGACGGACCTCGACCCCACTGGTATCGACATGCGCACCGAGATCAACGGCGAGGAACGGCAGAACTCCAACACCGAGTTGATGCTGTTCGAGCCACGGGAGATCGTCTCCTTCCTCTCCGAGCGCTTCACCTTCCTGCCGGGCGACGTCGTCGCGTTCGGTAGTCCAGCCAACCCCGGCGAGATCGAACCCGGCGACGAGATCGAGATCACCTACGAGGGCGTCGGGACCCTCCGAAACACGGTCACCGAACCCGAAGACTGAGGCTCAGCGCCACGGCGGCGCGGGGTCGACGAGTCCGTGCAGCGAGTCGAGGGTCCACGTCGCCGCTTGCTCGGGCGGTGTCGCGTCCGCCGAGTCGGGCACCCACACGGAGGCGAGTCCCGCCGCGTGCGCACCCGCGACGTCGGACGACGCGGAGTTCCCGACGTGGACCGCCCGGTCGGCGCCGACGCCGAGGTCGGCCAGCGCCCGCTCGAACGGTTCGCGTTCGGGCTTGGCGGCCGTCTCGTCGCCCGCATAGACGACCGTCTCGAAGCGGTCTTCGAGACCGGCACCCACCAACTTCTGTGCCTGCATCCCGGCGTCGCCGTTGGTCACGAGTCCGAGCCGGTGGTCCGCCGCGAGGGCGTCGAGCGCTTCGTCGGCGCCCGGACACAGGCGGACTCGCGAGTGGTCGCGCTCGGCGGCGAAGGCGTCGGCTACCGCCCGGCCGAGGTCGGGGTCGTGGCCCTCGTCGGCGGCGATGGCGGCGAAACAGCGCGAGCGGAGGTCGTCGATGCCGTCGCTCTCCTCGACGAACTCGGCGTACCGCTCGAAGTACGCGTCGACGGAGAACAGCGGGTCCACGCCGACGTCGGCGAACGCCGCGTCGAGCACCTCGCCGGGGCCGCGTTCGTAGGTGACGAGCGTGTCGTCCAGGTCGAAGAGGACGGCGTCCATCGCCAGTCTCTCAGCGTTCGTCGGGCAAAACGTATCCGGTCTCCCGGCGCTCGACGAGTCCGAGCAGCGACGCCCACCCGAGCAGTCGCGCGACGCGCTCGCGCCAAGTCGCCTCCCAGTCCGGGTTCCGCTCGCGCTCCCAGCGCGGGACGACCGACTCGACACGTTCGAACACCGCGTCGGCGTCGAGCGGGCGGTCTGCGTCGGCGAGGGCGTCGAGCACCTCGCGGGCGGCGTAGACGTTCGCCTCGAACGCGTCGGCGAGCGGTCCGGGGGCCACCGCAGCGTCGGTACGGACGAACTTCCCGTCGACCTCGTTCGCGAGTCCGAGCGCCCGGAGGAAGGTCAGCCACGTCGCGGCGTCGTCGCGGTCGGCGACGTCCGTCCGGTCGACGACGCGGGCACAGCAGTCCGACTCCGGTCGTGGTGTCCGCGGGAGCGCCGCGCGGACGGTCTCGACGGCGTCGAGGCTCGCGGGCGGTTCCGGGACGGGCTTGTGGCGCATCCCTCAGAGACCGAAGGACTCCGCGAGGAGGTCCTCGTTCACCTCGCCGTAGGCGTAGGTGGGGCCGCCGACCACGTCGACGGTCACCTGCGCGGGCGCGAACACCCGTTCGTCGACCTCGTAGAAGTCCCAGTCGGCCTCCGCGAAGATGTCGGCGAAGGGCCGACCGTACTCCTCGGTCGCGGACGAGGGGAGTTCGTCGAAGAAGTCGGCGTCCTCCTCGACGGTGAGGTGGACGCGGCCGCCGTAGGCCAGCGCGTCGTTCGTCCGGCCGATGGCGGTCTCCTCGTCGCCGGCGACGGGCGCGACCGGCGCGCTCCCCGAGACCGATCGGACGTCGGTCGGGTCGTAGCCGAGTTCGAACAGCCGGAAGACCGCGAGTTCGGGCGCGCGGGCGGCCATGCTGACGCTCCCGCAGATGCTCGCCGTCGGGTAGGCCGCGAGGTAGACGCCGTCGGTACCGATCTCCGCGAGGTCGGCGACGTGCTCGGCGACCTGCTCGTCGGGCAGTTCGTCTCCTTCGAGCGTGAGGACCGTGAGGTCGAAGGCGTCGGTGTAGCCGACGGCGCGGAACTCTTCTTCTTCGGCGACGAGCGCGCGGGCCGGCCCGGAGCCGAGTCCCTCGTAGCCGTCGACGGAGACCTCCCAGCCCGCCTTCTGCGAGCAGAGCAGGGCGAGCGCGGGGCGGTCACAGGCGAGTTCGACGCGCGGGAACGTCGCGCCCGCCACCTCGTCGACGCGGGTCTGGACCGTCGCGAGGCCGGCCGTCTGCAACTCTGCGAGCAGGAGTCCCGCCTCGATACCGCCGGGGTGGTCGACTCCGAAGTCGATAACCGTCGCACCGTTGTCCAGGTCGAAACCGCCGATGTTCAACTCGCCGGCGAAGTCGAGCGCCTCGTCGGCGAGTTCGATGGCCATCCGGTTGATGCTCTCCATACGCGGGATGTGGGCGCCCTCGGGTAAAGTATCGCGGGTATCGGGACGACGCCTCACTCGGGCGGTCGCCGCCCCGACGCCTCCGTCGCGGGGACGAACGCGAAGCGCCAGAAGGCCCATACCGTCCCGACGAAGACCGCGAGGAGGAGGCCGCCCGCGGTCGCGACCCGGTCGAGGACGTGCGGGTAGACGTAGCGACAGTCCCGAACGAGGACCGCGACGCGGTAGGTCTCGCCGTCGAAGGCGACGAACGACCCGCCGAGCCCGTACGTCCGCGAGAGTGGCTCACGGTCGGTGATCGGCGTGTCCCGCACGCCGGCGCGGACGGCGTCTCGCGCGGGAGCGGGGAGCGAGGTGTAGTTCCGGACCTCGGCGCCCGCGGGCGGCGTCGCTCGCTCGACGTCGAAGTGGTACCCCGACTCACAGTCCGTCGCGGACGGCGTCCAGGCGGCGCCACCGGCGGCGACGGCCGCGCCGAGGAGGAACAGGGCGAACGCGACGCGAGTCCCGGGTCTCACACGGGGAGGGTCACGGCCGAGCGCAAAGTGTGTGTCGAGACCGCGGGGTGGACGGCGATGGCGGTGACGGACTGCAGCCCAAGTTCACCCCTGTCGTGGCTCCTCGCGTCCCTTCTTCGCCTCGCGACCGAGGACGTCCTCGACGGCGCGGACCTTCTCCGAGGCCGGTTCGTCGACCGTCCGCTTGTCGTCGACCTTCAGGAACGTACCGACCCGGTCGGCGTCGACGGCCTCGTGGGCGGCCAGACAGGCCTCGAACAGCGTCTCCGCGTCCGGCGCCTCGATGGTCGTCCCCATCGGCGTGGTCTCGTACTCCACGTCGAAGTCGTCGAGCGCGGCGACCGCGTCCGCCACGTCCTCGGCCATCTCGTCCTTCCCGGTCGGTGCGACGCTCAGGAACCCGTAGGTCGTCATAGTCGAGGGGAGGACGCGAGTCGGCAAAAAGGTACGCGGGCGATGGGGTCCGAGCGAGTGAGTCGGGCCGCGTCGGCCCGGCCGCTTTTGCGGACGGCGACTGTCCAACCGTCCATGCGAGGGTACGTGGCACGGATACGACAGGTCGCCCGCGCAGTCTACCGGGAGTTACGGGCCGAGAACGTGACGTTCATGGCCGGGAGCATCGCCTACCACGCGTTCGTCTCGGTGCTCCCGTTCCTCGCACTCGTGCTGGTCGTCGTCGCGGCGTTCGGCGGCGAGCAGCGCGCGACGGCCATCGTCCGATTCACCGAGGCGTACCTGACCCCGAGCACGCAGAACCTCCTGACCGACGCCGCGGAGAAGGCCGCGAGCGACGCCGGCGTCTCGGTGGTCGGGGGCGTCGCCCTCCTCTGGGGGACCTCGAAGATCTTCCGAGGGCTAGACCAGGCGTTCTCGGATATCTACGAGACGCAGGCGGCGAACACGCCGCTCGATCAGGCCCAGGACGCCGCGATAGTCGCGCTCGCGCTCGGGTTGGCCGTCGTCGCCGTCGGTCTGGTCAGGGAGATCGTCACCCTGCCCGGTGGCGGCCCGCTCGAACCGTTCGTGAACGTCACGCTCCTCGGCGTCGGACTCGCCGTCGCGTTCCTCCCGCTCTACTACGTCTTCCCCGACGCGGACGTGACGGTCCGCGAGATCCTCCCCGGCGCGGCGTTCGCGGGGCTCGGGTGGGCGGTGCTGGAGACCGCCTTCCGCGTCTACGCCCAGCGGGCGGGCGGCGCCTCGGAACTCTACGGTTTCGTCGGCGCCATCCTCGCGCTCCTCACGTTCTTCTACTTCAGCGGACTCCTGCTCCTCGCCGGTGCGGCCCTCAACGCGGTCCTCGCCGGACGCAGCGAGGACGTCGCCGCTATCGACTGGGAACTCGACGTCCCGACCGGTGAGACTGCCGACCGGGAGACGTCGGTTTCACTCCCCACGGCCGCGCTCGACGACCTCGACGCGGCGCTCTCGACGGACGAACCGGTGACTGTCACGGTCGTCGATGGCGAGGACGCGGAGACGGTGACGCTCCCGCCGCCGACGGAGGTCGCCGTCGAGGAGTACGCCGTCCGTCGGCCGTCGTGGCTCGGCGGCGGCGAGTCGGAGTCGGTCGTGACGCTCCGCTGGGAAGAAGAGTAGTCTTCAGCAGGACGTGGGTTCGGTGACCACGACGCCGTCGTCCTGGACGGCGACGTCGAGTTCCGTCGCGCAGTCGGGACCCCAGTTGATGGTCTTCCGGAGTTCGCCGCCGACACTGATCTCGGCGTGGTAGGCGTCCTTCGGGACGGAGACGGTCTTCGACCCGCCGGCCGTGAGGGTGTGTTTCTCCCGGTAGGCGATGGAGTCGTCCGTCCGGTCGTGGAGCGTCAGGAGGACGGTCCACTCGCGGTTCGTCTCGTTCCGGATCGCGACCCGCATACCGCCGGAGTCGCCGGTCCCCGGGACCGACCCGGAACAGCCAGCGAGCAGGGCGGCCGCCGCGACGCTACCGTTTCGGAGGAGGGCTCGTCGTCGCATCACCCACGGCTACGACGTTCCCGCCCGTAAAAAGGCCCGCTCACGAGGACAGTCGAACGACTGTCCAACTGTTTCGAGGCAGACCCGAGACGGGTGAGAAGCATCCGCGAACGAGCGGTTCGGAGAACCCGAGCGAAGCGGTTCACTCGCGCTTCGCGCGAGGCCGAGGAACCCCCCGTCGGGGGTGACGATGGCTTTTGGCCGAGCTTTTGCGAGAAATCGCGCCCACGGGCGCGATTTCGCGGCAAAAGGTCGTTCTACTGGAACCCGATGGGACCGCCCTCGCGACGGTCCTGGCGGTCGCCCTGGCCGCCGCGGAACTGCTCCTCGACGTCCTCGTAGTAGTCGAGGAGGTCCTCGGTGATCGTCGGGCGGACGTTCTCCATGGCCTCGCGGAAGTGGCGCATCTCGACCACTTCTGCGTGCTCGTCCTCGCGGAGCGCCTGGATGGCGGCCTCGCGGGCAATGTTCGCGATGTCCGAGCCGACGTAGCCGTCGGTGAGCTCGGCGAGTTCGCGCAGGCTCACGTCCGGCGCGAGCGGCGTGTCGTCCGTGTGGATGCGGAAGATCTGCTCGCGACCCTCGACGTCGGGTTGGCCGACCATGACCATGCGGTCGAAACGCCCCGACCGGATGAGCGCCGGGTCGATGATGTCCGGGCGGTTGGTCGCGCCGATGACCATCACTTCCTCCATCTCCTCGAGGCCGTCGAGTTCGGTGAGGAGCTGGTTGACGACGCGCTCGGAGACGTTGTTACCGGCGTTCTGGCCGCGGCCGGGCGCGAGGCTGTCCAACTCGTCGAAGAAGATGACGGTCGGTGCGACCTGCCGGGCCTTCCGGAAGGTCTGGCGGATGGCCTTCTCCGACTCGCCGACCCACTTCGAGAGGAGCTGGGGTCCGCGCACCGAGATGAAGTTCGCGTTCGTCTCGTTGGCGACGGCCTTCGCCATCAGCGTCTTCCCGGTGCCGGGCGGGCCGTACAGCAACACGCCGTTCGGCGGGTCGACGCCCATCCGGGAGAACTTCTCCGGCGAGGAGAGGGGCCACTCGATGCTCTCCTGGATCTCCTGTTTGGCGTCGGAGAGGCCGCCGACGTCGTCCCAGGAGATCTTCGGGAGTTCGACGAGGACCTCGCGCATCGCCGAGGGTTCGACCTCGTTGAGCGCGCCCTTGAAGTCGGTGCGCTTGACGATCATCCGGTCGATGAGGCTCGGCGGGATGTCCTCCTCGTCGAGGTCGATCTCGGGGAGGTACCGGCGGAGCGCACGCATCGCGGCCTCCTTCGAGAGACTCTCGATGTCGGCGCCGACGAAGCCGTGAGTCTCCTCGGCGAGGTGGCCGAGGTTCACGTCGTCGGAGAGGGGCATGCCGCGGGTGTGGATCTTCAGGATCTCCTCGCGACCCGTCTCGTCGGGGACGCCGATCTCGATCTCGCGGTCGAAGCGCCCCGGCCGGCGGAGTGCGGGGTCGACGGCGTCGACGCGGTTCGTCGCCGCGATGACGATGACCTGCCCGCGGCCTTCGAGACCGTCCATCATCGTCAGGAGTTGGGCGACGACGCGGCGTTCGACCTCACCCGTGACGTCCTCGCGCTTGGGCGCGATGGAGTCGAGTTCGTCGATGAAGATGATGGAGGGCGAGTCGTCCTTCGCGTCCTCGAAGATCTCGCGGAGTTGCTGTTCGCTCTCCCCGTAGTACTTCGAGATGATCTCCGGGCCGGCGATGGAGAAGAAACTCGCGGAGGTCTCGTTGGCCACCGCTTTGGCGAGGAGGGTCTTCCCGGTGCCCGGCGGCCCGTGCAGGAGGACGCCCTGGGGCGGTTCGATGCCGAGTTTCTGGAAGATCTGCGGGTGCTTCATCGGGAGTTCGACCATCTCCCGGACCCGCTGAATCTCGTTCTGGAGGCCGCCGATGTCCTCGTAGGTGATGCCGCCACCCGTGCGGTCGTAGCCGGAGATCGGCTCCTCGCGGAGTTCGACCTCGGTGTCCTCGGTGACGAGGACGACGCCCTCGGGTTCGGTCTCGACGGCGATGAGCGGGATCGCCTGACCCGGAGAGCGCATGAACGGGTGGTTGGTGGAGGACATGACGGGGACGATGTCGCGGGAGACGACCGGCCGCTTGAGGATCTGGCGTTTGACCATGCCGGCGGCGTCGGAGCCGAACTGCACGGACGCCTCCTCGGGGGGCGCGAGGACGAGTTTGTCGGCCTTCTCGGCCTCGGCCTTCCGGATCTTCACCCGCTCACCGATACCGACGTCGGCGTTCTGCCGGGTGAACCCGTCGATCCGGACGGTGTCGGTGTTCCAGTCCTGCCGGTCCGCGCGCCAGACCTTGGCGGCGGTCCGCTCGGCCCCCTCGATCTCGATGATGTCGCCGGGGCTGAGCTTCAGGTGGAGCAGGGTGTCGGGGTCGAGGCGGGCGATTCCGCGTCCCGAGTCGTTCGGGTACGCTTTCGCCACCTCAAGTTGGACTTCGTTCATACTTTTGGGTTCCTTATATAGGGTATCTGTCTCGCCGACGAAAGTATCTTCCGTCGACGGCTATGGTACACCCTACCATATCCGGCTATTAAGAAGTGTCGCCTCGCCCAGTACGCTGCCGGTAGTCGCTCCCGTCCAGCGATTTCGAGCGGTGAGTCGGCCGAACGATTCATACGCCGTTCGGTCCGGGTGCTTTTTCGCCCTCCCAGCCCTCACGTCGGACATGACCGACGTACTCGCCTTCGACGGCCGAACCGGGGCCAGCGGCGACATGCTCCTCGGCGCGCTCGCGGCCGCCGGCGCCGACACGGACGTCCTCACCGCCGTCGAGGACGAACTCGCCATCCACTACGAGTTCGAGACGGTGACGAAGAACGGAATCCAGGCGACGAAAGCGACCGTCGTCCACGAGGCGGCCGACGGAGGCCGCGACGACGGCGACGAGCACGAACGCGAACACCACGAGCCAGAACATCACGGCCACGACCACGGTCACCCCGAGGAGCACGACCACCGACACGGTCACGGGGACGGTCACGACCACGCACACGGACACGCCCACGACGGCCACTCACACGACCACTCGCACGACCACCACGACGCCGAGGGCCACGGTCCGCACCGGACCTACCCCGAGGTCGTCGACGTCGTCGAGTCGATGGACCTGCCCGAGCGGGCCGCGCAGGTCGCCCTCGGTGCGTTCGAGCGTCTCGGTCACGCGGAGGCACGGGTCCACGGCACCGACCTGGCGGAGACCCACTTCCACGAAGTCGGCGCGGACGACGCCATCGCGGACGTCGTGGGCGTCGCGCTGCTCGTCGCGAACCTCGACCCGGACCGAGTCGTCACGACGCCCGTCGCGGCCGGCGGCGGCGAGGTGGAGATGAGCCACGGCGTCTACCCGGTCCCCGCGCCGGCCGTCGTCACCGTCGCCGAGGGCGCCGACTGGGAACTACGCGGCGGACCGGTCGACGCCGAACTCCTCACGCCGACGGGCGCGGCACTCCTCGCGGAACTCGCCGAGGGTGTCGAGTCCGTCCCCGCGATGCGCCTCCGCGAGTCCGGCTACGGGGCGGGTGCGATGGACCTCGAGCGCTACCCGAACGTCCTCCGTGCGCTCCGGGGCGAGGCGAAGGGCGGACTCCGGGAAGAACCCATCTCCGTGCTGGAGACGAACCTCGACGACGTCGCCCCCGAGGTGCTCGGCGGGCTCCAGTCCTCGCTCGCGGACGCGGGTGCGCGAGACGTCTCCATCGTCCCGCTCTCGATGAAGAAGTCCCGACCGGGCCACCTCGTGAAGGTCGTGGTGCGACCCGAGGACGAGGAGCGGGTCGCCCGCCGACTCGCCGAGGAGACCGGTACCCTCGGGGTTCGGAAGGCGGGCGCGACCCACCGCTGGGTGGCCGACCGCCACTTCGAGACGGCTACCGTCGAGTTCGACGGCGAGTCCTACGAGGTGTCGGTGAAGGTCGCGAGCGACCAGTCTGGTGAGGTGTACGACGCCAGCGCCGAGTACGACGAAGCCGAGGCGGTGGCCCGCGAGGCGGGTGTCCCGGTCCGTGAGGTGATTCGCCGGGCCGAGTCCCAGTACTAGTTACTCCTCAATCTCCTCGCGGTGGGCCGCGATGGCCTCGTCGAGGGTGAGTTCGCCCGTGGCGACCTGTCTGGCGAGGCGCTCGGGGAGGGTGCGGTTCTCCTCGGAGCGCTCGCGCGAGCGGTTCTTGATGACCTGGAGTTCGCCCGCGGTCGGTTCGACCGAGCGACCGCTGACGCGTTCACCCTCCAGGTGGGCGATGTTGACCGCGGCGAGCACGTCGTCCATGTTCCGGGCGCCGCGTCCGAGGTACGGCGTCGTCCCGGTCTCGTCGACGAGTTCGACCGTCACGCCGGCCTCGCCGAGGGCGTCGATGACGCGGGCGCCGTGGAGGCGCGCACCGTCGCCGACGCGGACGACCGGGTCCGGGACGTCGGCGACCTCTTCGAGGACGACGTCGGCGGCGTCCTCGACGGGCACCTGGTAGGTCGCGACGACCATCCCGCCGTGGAGGACGGCGATACCGGGGTTCGGGCCGGGGTCGACGCCGACGACGACCTGCCCGGTCCCACCGCGCATGTAGGCGAGCGCCTCTTCGACCGCCTTCCGTGGGTCGTCCGGGTCGGCGACGACGGTGTGGACGCCGGGGTAGGTGTCTCCGGCACCGTCTCCACTCTCCGACTCGGCCGTGACGACGACCTCCGCCTCTTCGGGAAGGTTTGTGCCCGGTTCGACCGTGGTGAACTCGACGTCCCGGTCGCGCAGGGCGTTCACGACCTCGTGGTAGACTTCGAAGTCGTTGGTTGCGACGACAATCACTGTGTAGAGGTAGGCGACGCACGGCAAAAAGGTCGTCCTACGGGCGGTTCTTCGACGGGTCGTGGTCCGCGTCGCTGCGTCGCGGCGGCCGAACGAAGCAAGGGGCTTTAGGCCGGAACCGCACTACAGAGAAGTAGTGAAGACACTCGACATGGAGGACGACCGCATCACGACCGGGTGTGACGCGCTCGACGACCTCCTCGGCGGCGGGTTCGAGCGGGGGACGGTGACCCAGCTCTACGGTCCACCGGGTGCGGGCAAGACGAACGTCGCGCTCTCGGCGAGCGTGGAGGTCGCCGCCGACGAGGGGACCGCCGTCTACGTCGACACCGAGGGCCTCTCCGTCGAACGCTTCCGGCAGGTACTGGAGGCGACCGCCGACGACCCCGCGGCGGCCGCCGAACGCATCGTCGTCTCGGAGGCCCACGACTTCGAGGAGCAGGCCGAGGCGGTCCGCGACGTCGCGGAGTTCGCCGAGCGTGCGGACCTCGTCGTCCTCGACAGCGCGACCGGCTTCTACCGACTCGAACGCGGCAGCGACACTCGGGGCGGCGACTCCCTCCGTCGCATCGCCGACCAGATCACCCACCTCCTCTCGCTCGCACGCAAACACGACCTCGCCATCGTCGTCACCAACCAGGTGTACACCGACCCCGACTCGGAGTCGGGTCGCGCGCGCCCGCTCGGCGGCCACACCCTCGAACACTGGACGGGGACGGTCGTCCGACTAGAGCGGTTCCGGGGCGACAAGCGCCGCGCCACGCTGGAGAAACACCGCGCGAAACCGACCGGCGACCACGCGCAGTTCGAGATCACCGACGCGGGTATCGAGAGCGTCGACGAGCATCGCTGAGTCGTCCACCGCCCACGACCGGCCGACTTTTCACCGTCACACCCCTACGAACGCGTATGTCCCCACTCGCAGCCCTCGCGTCGTCGATGCCGCTCGGTCTCGGCCCGGACGTCTGGGTGCTCCTGGGAGCGGCCGGCTGTCTGGGTATCCTCGGCTACATCGGCTACATGTTCTCGAAACTGATGAACGACGCGTAGACGCGGTGCTCGTCGAGTGTCGAGAGACGTCTATCGCGTACGGGGAACAGTACCCGCGAGGCGTCTCTCACGCCAACGCGGCCCGACGTCGAGAACGACCGCCGCAGGGACGTCGGGAAGTAAGTCCCTAGAGTTCGCCGAGTTTGCGGAGGAGCTGTCCGCGGTACTCTTCGTCGGCGTTGACGCCCTTCAGTTCGAGCGTGTTGCGTTCGAGGAGGTCGAGCGCCTGGTAGAAGGCGTTGTCCCCGCCGTAGCCCTCGCCCGTGCCGGCGACCTGACCCTTGTTGGTACGCAGGCGGATCTGACACATGATGAGCGGCGTGCCACGGAGTTTCTCCTTGTGCTGGTGGAACCGGACGTGCGCGTGGCGCACGTGCATGTCGCTGTACTTGTCGACGATCTCCTGGATGCCCTCGTGGATGTCCTCACGGGAGAGGGTGTCGAGGAGGTCGATGTCCGTGATCTGGATGTCCATGTGCTCCTCCTCGGTGTAGGAGAGCGCACGGAGCACGTCGGTCTTGGTGAGGATGCCGCCGACGACGCGGTCGTCGTCCTCGGGCGTGACGACGAGGCCGGCGTAATCGTTTTCGAGCATCTTGCGGACCGCGCTCTCGACGGTGTCGTCGGGGGAGATGGTCTCGACCGGACTCGACATCACGTCGTACACCGGGAGGTCGAGCATGCGCTCGATCTCGCCGCGGCGGTCCCCGCGGGTCGTCTTCTGGATGTCGCGGGTGACGAAGTTGACGATGTCGTGGGTCGTCACGACGCCCGTGAGGAAGCCCTCGTCGTCGACGACCGGGAGCCGCGAGATGCCGTGCTCGCGCAGTCGGTTGATGACCGTCCCGAGGTTGTCGTCCTCGTCGATGGTGACGACGTTCGCGGTGTAGATCTGCTCGACGGTCAGCGCGTCGAGGTTGTCGAGGACCGCTTCGAGGATGTGGTCCTCCGTGACGATGCCCCAGAGTTCGCCTTCTTCGAAGACCGGCGCGACCTTCGTCCCGCCCTCGACGAGTTTCCGCGCGACGTCGCGGACGTTCTCGGTTCGCTGGAGTTTGGGCGCGCCGTGGCCCTCGGGATTGGTCAGCGAGACCGCGCGCGTATCGTCCTCGATGTGGGAGCTGAGGAGTTGCTTCTGCGTGATGACGCCCTCGTACTCGGCGCCGCCCGCTCGAGTGACGATGACCCCTTTGGGGTTCTCCTCTTCGAAGAGGGCACGGACTTTCCCCATCCGTTCCTCGGCGTCGACCTCGACGTAGTCCTGCGTGGCGATATCGGAGATATCCATAGGCTCTACTTCGGAGCGAGGTTCGCACGTGCCTTGAAGGTTGTTGCAGAGACACCCACACGACCGGCCAATCGCAACCGATATTCGCCTCGGCGTGGTACTCCAACCCATGGGAGACCCGGCCTGCTACCGCGACTACTGTCCCGAGTGTGACCTCGAAGTCACCATCGTCGACGGCGAGTGTCCCGAGTGCGGGGCCGACCTCTCCGAGACGTAGCCGCTCGCACGAGTCGTGTGAACACGAAGCGAAAACACTTTTTCACTGCACGGTTTAGGTGCGCCTAAGATGCGCGACGACAGACCCACGCGTCGACGGTCGACCCTCTGGAGCGGAATCTTCCTCGGACTCTTCAGCGGTCGCGGCACCGCCGAGGACGACGGCCGCGAGTAGGACGCACCGAGACGGTCTCGACGGTCGAGGAGATTTCGCTACGACGGAGCGATTCGGTGGCACTCACGCCGCCGCGGGTAGTGGATGCGAAGCGCCTCGTGGAGCTATTCGGTGTAGGAGTAGTCGGTCGGGGCAGATTCAACCCCAGCCACTCCGCTCGCTTCGCTCCCGAGTTCGAACTGCCCTTCTGCACGAGCTCGCCTCTCACGAGAGTAGTCGACGCAAAAGTTAGTTGGTCGGGGCGGATTTGAACCCCACTCACAAATCAGAGATTTGCTCGCTGGTTCAGAATCCGCCGACCACACGACGAACGGACGTCTCACTGTCGTTCGTCGTTGCGGTTCGTCAGAAGTGGGTCGGGGCGGATTTGAACCGTGCCGAGACGTGCTCACTCCGTTGCGCGCGACTCGTCGGGTTCGAACCGCCCCTCCACGCGAATTCACGCCTCACGAAAGCAGTTCGGCGCAAAAGTTAGTGGGTCGGGGCGGATTTGAACCGCCGGCCTCCTCCATGTCAAGGAGGTGTCATAGCCAGACTAGACCACCGACCCGGGCGAACTCGTCGCGACGTGGAAACCTGATGGGTCGGGGCGGATTTGAACCGCCGGCCTCCTCCATGTCAAGGAGGTGTCATAGCCAGACTAGACCACCGACCCGCACTGGCTTCCACTCGCGAACGCATTACTCCGTAGCCGGCGGGTACAATTGAAGGTTTCGAATCGCCGGTCGCTCGACCACCGCTGAACGGGCTTCCGTCCGGAGTCGTGTGGGGTCCGGGCGCCGACGGCGTGCTACCAGCTCGCACGTCCGCGACAGAGTTAAGTTATTGTACAGACTTGTACATCGTAAGCCACAACCGAACATCGGTGGTCCATCATGCAGGAATACATCGAACGCGTAACCGACGGCGAGGACCTGACGCTCGAAGAGGCACGGGAAGCGGCGACCGCCGTCTTCGACGGCGCGACCGAGGCGCAGATCGGTGCGCTCCTCGCCGCGCTCCGCGCGAAGGGCGAGACCGAGACCGAGATCGCCGGCTTCGCGCAGGGGATGCGCGACGCCGCGCGCACCATCGACCCCGACCGTAGCCCACTCGTGGACACCTGCGGGACCGGCGGCGACGACTACAACACCATCAACGTCTCCACGACGAGCGCCATCGTCGCGGCCGGCGCGGGCGTCCCGGTCGCCAAGCACGGCAACTACTCGGTGTCGTCCTCTTCGGGGAGCGCCGACGTGCTGGAGGTCGCCGGCGCCGACGTCGAGGCCGAACCGCCGAAGGTCGAAGCGGAGATCGAGCGCGACGGCATCGGCTTCATGCTCGCACCGGTCTTCCACCCCGCGATGAAGGCCGTCATCGGCCCGCGCAAGGAACTCGGCATGCGAACCGTCTTCAACGTCCTCGGCCCGCTCACGAACCCCGCCGGTGCGGACGCCCAGATCGTCGGCGTCTACGACCCCGACCTCGTCCCGGTCCTCGCGCGCGCCCTCGCACACATGGACGTCGAGCGCGCCCTCGTCGTCCACGGCTCCGGCCTCGACGAGATCACCATCCACGACGAGACGGTCGTCGCCGAAGTGACCGGCGACGAGATCGAGGAGTACACCCTCACGCCCGAGGACATCGGTCTCGAGCGCGCCGACATCGCCGAGGTGGCGGGCGGCGAACCCGAAGAGAACGCCCGCGACCTCCGCGGCATCGTCGAGGGTGACGTGACCGGCCCGAAACGCGACATCATCCTCGCGAACGCGGGCGCGGCCATCTACGTCGCCGGCGAGGCCGACTCCATCGAGGCGGGTGCCGAGCGCGCCCGCGAGGCCATCGAGTCCGGCGCCGCCGCGGCCAAGTTCCAGGCGCTGGCCGGCGAGGAGAACCCCGAAATCGGCGTCGTGGACGACAACTGATGGCGCGCGCGAAAATCTGCGGACTCACCCGCGAGGCAGACGTCGCGGCCGCCGTCGACGCCGGTGCGGACGCCCTCGGCTTCCTCGTCGACGTCCCCGTCGACTCGCCACGCGAAATCTCGCCCGCGCGGGCGGCCGACCTCGTCGACGCCGTCCCGCCGTTCGTCACCACCGTCCTCGTGACGATGCCCGAGACGCCCGAGCGCGCAGTCGACCTCGTCGAACGGACGGGCGTCGACGCCGTTCAGGTCCACGGCGACTTCGCCGCCACCGACCTCGCGAGCCTCGTCGCCCGTGTCGAGGCGCGCGTCCTCAAAACCGTCGACGCGGCCAACCCCGAACGCGCCCGCCGCTACAACGGCATCGCCGACGCCCTGCTCGTCGACTCCACCGACGCCTCGGGCGCGGGCGGCACGGGCCGTACCCACGACTGGGACGTGACCGCCGACCTCGTTCGCGAGGTCGACGCGCCGGTCGTCCTCGCCGGCGGCCTCACCGCCGAGAACGTCGCCGAGGCCGTCCGCACGGTCGACCCGTTCGCCGTCGACGTCGCGTCGGGCGTGGAGTCCGAGGGCGGCGTGAAAGACCACACCGCCGTCCGGCAGTTCGTCTCGCGGGCGGCACACCCCGAGGACCCACACGAGGTGAGCCAGGTATGATGGACCGCGACACCTTCCGCGAACACGCCGAGTCGACCGACGGACCGGCCGTCCTCCGCGTCGAGGCAACCGTCGACGTCCCCGTCTCGCCGCTGGCCGCGTACGCCGCGCTGGCCGACGGCGAGCACTCCTTCCTGCTGGAGAGCGCGCACAAGACCGCCGCGAGCGACCCCGCCGGCGCCTTCCGGCCCGCCACCGAGGCCGAAGAGCGCCACGCCCGCTTCTCCTTCGTCGGCTACGACCCCGACGCGCTCGTCACCGTCGACGGCGACGGGACGTCGGTCGAACGCCTCGCGGACACCCGCGCCGCACGTGCCGCCACGTCGGGCGACGCGACCGGCGGCGACGAGAGCGACGTCCTCGACGCCCTCCGCAGTGCGCTCCCCGACGCCGAGCGGCGCGGCTTCCCCGAACACGACCGTCAACTCCTCGACGGCGGCCTCGTCGGCTTCCTCGCCTACGACGCCGTCTACGACCTCTGGCTCGAAGAGGTGGGCGTCGAACGCCCCGACACGCCGCTCCCCGACGCGCAGTTCGTCCTCAACACGAAGACGCTCGTCTTCGACAGCAGCGAGGACGCCGTCACGCTCGTCCAGACGCCCGTCGTCGCTCCCGAAGACGACCCCGACGCGGTCTACGACGACCTCCGCGAGGAGATCGAGCGCGTCCGGTCGACGCTCCTCGACGCCGCGGAACCCGACACCGACGGCTTCGAGAAGGTCGCCGAGCGCGCCGGCCCGAAAGACGAGTACGAGGACGCCGTCCGCACCGCCAAGCAGGCGGTCCTCGACGGCGAGATCTACCAGGGCGTCATCTCGCGGACGCGCGAACTGGAGGGGGACCTCGACCCGCTCGGCCTCTACGAGTCGCTGCGCGAGGTGAACCCCTCGCCGTACATGTACGTCCTCCGTAACGGCGACCGCACCGTGGTCGGCGCCTCGCCCGAGACCCTCGTCTCGGTCCGGGGGACGGAGGTGCTCAACAACCCCATCGCGGGAACCTGTCCGCGTGGGAGTAGCCCGGTCGAGGACCGCCGACTCGCGGGCGAGATGCTCGCCGACGAGAAGGAACGCGCCGAGCACACGATGCTCGTCGACCTCTCACGCAACGACGTCCGGCGCGTCTCCGAACCAGGGAGCGTCCGCGTCCCGGAGTTCATGCGCGTGCTGAAGTACAGCCACGTCCAGCACATCGAGTCGACGGTCACGGGTACGCTCGCCGACGAGTACGACGCCTTCGACGCCGTGCGTGCCTCGTTCCCCGCGGGCACCCTCTCGGGCGCGCCGAAGGTCCGCGCGATGGAACTCATCGACGACCTCGAACGCACACCCAGGGGGATCTACGGCGGCGGCGTCGGCTACTTCTCGTGGACGGGCGACGCCGACTTCGCCATCGTGATTCGGACCGCGACGGTCGAGCACGCGGCGCCGCGCACCGCGGGACGAGCGAGCGGCGACAGCCGCGAGCAGGGCGAGTACGATACCGTTCGCGTCCGCGCGGGTGCGGGCGTCGTCGCCGACTCCGACCCCGAGTCCGAGTACGAGGAGACCGAGAAGAAGATGGGTGGTGTCCTCGACGCACTCGAACGCATCACCCACGACGAGGCCACCGAGGCCACGGAGGTAGAGCAATGACCGTCACGTTCGTCGACAACTTCGACTCGTTCACGTACAACCTCGTCGAGTACGTCTCCGAACAGGGCCACGAGACGGACGTGCTGAAGAACACGGCGTCACTCGACGAGATCCGGGCCACCGACCCCGACGCCATCGTCGTCAGTCCGGGACCGGGCCACCCGAAGAACGACCGGGACGTCGGCGTCACCCGCGACGTCCTCCACGAACTCAGCCCCGAGGTCCCGACACTCGGCGTCTGTCTCGGCATGGAGGCCGCCGTCTACGAGTTCGGCGGCACCGTCGGCCACGCACCCGAACCGGTCCACGGGAAGGCCTACCCGGTCGACCACGACGGCGAGGGCGTCTACGCCGGCCTCCCGCAGGGCTTCCAGGCCGGTCGCTACCACTCGCTGATTTGCACGGAGATCCCCGACTGCTTCGACGTCACGGCGACGACAGAACACGAGGACTCCGACGGTAGCGTCGAACTGGCAATGGGCGTCCGCCACGAAGAGTACCCCCTGGAGTGCGTCCAGTTTCACCCCGAGAGCGTCCTGACGGCGGTCGGCCACGACGTCGTCGGAAACTTCCTTGCAGGCGTCTGAGCGTCCGCGAAGTGCACCTCAACGTTCTTCCCCGCGGCGGTCCACGCTCACGGCGTGAACGAATCGACCGTCGCCGGACTCGTCCTCCTCGTGACCGGTCTCCTCGTCGCTGGACTCGGCTTCCTCGTCAGATACCGCGGGCGGACCGACCTCCTCACCGCATTCTCGCAGCGCGCGGCCGACGACCCCGCCGCGTTCGGCCGTGTCACGGGATTGCTCGCCATCCTCTACGGCGCGTTCGTCGCGGCCGTCGGCGTGGCGACCGCCGTCCTCCAACTCTCGGAGTCGGCGACCGGCGGCCCAGTCGTCGCGGTGACGGTGGTAGTCGCGCTGCTCTTCGCGTACGCACACTGGCGGTACTGAGGAGGAGAGTCGAGAGCCGGTCGGGTCGCGCGCTACGGCAGGAAGTTGCTCACGAGCCAGAGGAGGCCGATGACGACGGCCGCGATGGTGACGATCTTCCACGCGACGCTCAAGATGAAGCGCCCGACGAAGATGACGACGCCGATGGCGACGACCGCGATCAGCAGCCGCGTGAGGTCGAACCCCGCGAGTTGCAGGGGTTGGAGGGCGAGCGCCGGCGCGAGCGTCGAGAGTGTCGCGAGCATACCGAACGCGACGGCCGGAACCGACTAAAGAATGGGGGCCGGCTTCAGAAGCCGTGGCCGTCGCCGTCGTCCATCCGTGCCGCGGGGTCCTGCTGGTCGTCGACCGTCTGCGAGAAGAGGTCGTCGGACTCCATCGTCGTGTCGCTCCCGCCGGTGTCGAAGGCCGACATCCCCAGCGTGAGGAGTTCCTCGACGGCCTGCTCGCGGTTGACGAAGTCGCCCTGTCCGACGAGGCGCTCGATATCGCTGTCGATACGGTCCGAGAGGTTCGTCTCGATTTTGGACATACACTCCGTCGGCGGTTCGAAGGTATGAGGGTTGTGGTGGTCGGTGTCCGCGACGGCGTCGGCCGTCGTGCGGTCGGCGATCTTTCGCTCCCCGACGTCGATACCGCGTCTACATCTCGACAACTCGGGAACGCGTCGTCACTCCCACCCGAGGCCCTCGGGACTCGCGGGCGGGTCGAGCGGACTCGACGGCAGGTCTCCAGTGGGTTCGGGACGGTTGTAGTCGCTGGGCGCGACGTCGTTGGGCGCGTCGGGGTAGCACAGCGAGGCGAGCGTGTGGAGGTGCTGGCGGCCCACGGCGAGTTCGAACTGCCCGCCACCGTACAGGTCGATGCCCTCGCCCTCGCAGTAGTCGAGGAAGTCGAACAGCGACTCCACCGTGCCGAACCGGGAGGGCTTCACGTTCAGGATTTCGGGTTCCCACGGGAGGTCTCGGACGCTCTCGACGCCGGTGATCGGGTAGTCCCACGAGACGCGCGCTTCGTGCCCGCGGAGGATCTCACGCGTCTCGTCGGTGAGCCTCGGGTCCTCGACGATCGCGTCCGGGAACCCCTCGACGATACGCTCGTAGAGGTCGGGGTCGGCCGGGTTGTCGACGTCCGTGCCCTCGTACTGCCCCTTCAGGTCGAGGATTCGGACGGCGCCGGTCTCGGCCAACTCGGCGACGAGGTCGTCGTCCCAGTCGGGCGTCGGGTCGAGTTTGAACTCCAGGGTTGGGTCGACGTCGCGCCACTCGTGGACGCGCTCGGCCGTGGGTGAGCCGTCCTCCCCTTCCGGTAGCCGCGTGCTCACGACGAAGCGGACGGGGTCGTACTCCCGCCCGAGGACGTCGCCGAGGTCCGCGCCCTCCAGCCGGAGTGCGAGGTCCAGTGCGGCGCTCTCGAACGCCCACCGGCGGTAGTGACGACTCGTCTCGCGTTCGGGTGGTTCCGGCCAGAGGTCCACCTCGTCGAGGCGCTCGGAGAACGTCTGGAGCGTGAACTCCCCCTTCAAGTGGGGGAACTCCGGGGCGGTCTCGACCAGCGCCTCGTGGTCCTCGGCGTCGTAGGTCACGTCCTCGCCGCGGCCGACGACGCCGTCGCCGTGGAGTTCGACGACCGTGCTCACGCGCTCGAACCCGCTGGAGGTGTCCATGCGGTGCTGTACGAGGTCGACCGAATCGACGACGAGTGGCAGTTCCTTCACCCGGTCGTAGAACGTCATCGACTCGTGGTTGGGTGCCCGACGACTTGAGCGTCGGGGCGGGGCGGCCGGGACGTGGCCGGGACGTGACCGGCCACCTACCCGGAGAGGTCGAACAACTCGGCGGCCTGCTCCATGTCCTTGTCGCCGCGTCCGGAGAGGTTCACGACGATGGTGTCGTGTTCGTCCGCGAGGTCCTCGGCGAGGGTGACGGCGTGACTCGACTCCAGCGCGGGGATGATGCCCTCGGTCTCGGAGAGAGCACGGAAGGCCGCGAGCGCCTCGTCGTCGGTGACGGCGCGGTAGTCACACCGTCCGACCTCACGGAACATCGCGTGTTCCGGGCCGACGCCGGGGTAGTCGAGTCCCGCCGAGATCGAGTGGACCTGCGTCTCCTCGCCGACGACGCGGGTCTTCATGCCGTGGAGGACGTCCTCCTCGCCCTCGGCGAGCGGTGCGGCGTGCCGACCGGAGCCTTCGCCCTCGCCACCGCCCTCGGCGCCGTAGAAGGGGACGTCGTCGTCGCGGAAGGCGTGGAAGAGTCCGATGGCGTTCGACCCACCGCCGACGCAGGCCACGCAGGCGTCGGGCAACCCGCCCAACTGGTCGAGCGCCTGCTCGCGGGCCTCCTCGCCGATGACCGACTGGAACTCCCGGACCATCCGCGGGAAGGGGTCGGGACCGACGGCCGACCCGACGAGGTAGTGGGTGTCGTCGACGTTCGTCGCGAGGTCTTCGAGCGCGGCGTCGACGGCGTCGGCGAGTCCCGCGTCGCCCCGCGTCACCTCGTTGACCGTCGCGCCCATCAGGCGCATCCGGAAGACGTTCATCTTCTGTCGCTCGACGTCCTTCTTCCCCATGTAGATCTCCGTCTCCAGGCCGAACAGCGCGCCCACCATCGCCGTCGCGACGCCGTGCTGTCCGGCGCCGGTCTCGGCGATGAGGCGGTCCTTGCCGGCCTTCGACGCGAGGAGCGCTTGCCCGACGGCGTTGTTGATCTTGTGGGCGCCGCCGTGGAGGAGGTCCTCGCGTTTCAGGTAGACGTCCGCGCCGTAGCGTTCGCTCAGGTTCTCGGCGTGGTAGAGCGGCGTCGGCCGCCCGGCGTACGATTCGAGGATGTCGCGGAACTCCGCGCGAAACTCCGGGGTCTGTGCCACCTCGTCGAACGCCGCCGCGAGTTCGTCGAGCGGTTCTTCGAGCATCTCGGGGACGAAGCGGCCACCGAACTGGCCGAACTCGCCCGCCTCTCCGTCGTCGCTCATCGTCACGTGGTACTGGCTCACAGTGGTACATATCGCTGTCGGCGACGCGAAAGTGAAAACCCGAACACGAGGCGAATCAAAACCGTCCGAACACCTCCACTTTCACTCCGGTTTGCCGGGGTTGATTATCTGGCCACACGTAGGGACGTACCACGCCGAACGGGGGCACAGAACGGGACGGATGTGACCCGCAACTACTATGGCCGGGCCCGCAGTAAACCATGTTCGTCCACTCACTGCCCCTCTACCACCAACCATGAATTTCGAAACAACACCTACGGCCGCCCACGAGCGGAGGGATAGTCGATGAGCAGCCACGACCTCTCCGCGGGCGATCTCGACCTGCCCATCAAGCGCGTCGACGGCGAGACGCTCGAGGACCGTCTCACCGCGAACGCGTACAACAACATCCTCCCCGCACGCTACCTCAAGAAGAACAGCGACGGCGAACTCGTCGAGAGTCAGGAAGACCTCTTCGAGCGCGTCGCGAAGAACATCGCGCTCGCCGAGGCCGTCTACGAGGCCGAGAACGAGGACGTCGAGGTCCTCGTCTCGCCCGACCAGCTCAAGCCCGACCACCCGCGTCGCGACGAACTCGCGACCGAGGTCTTCGGCGAGGACGTCTCCGTCGGCGACGACGTCGAGACCGAACTCACCGAGGAGAACGTCAACAAGTTCGCCTACGACACGGTCGTCCCGGAACTCCCCGACGAAATCCGCACGCACGTCGAGGACGTCGCCACCGAGTTCCAGGACATGATGGAGCACCTCTCCTTCATGCCGAACTCGCCGACGCTCATGAACGCCGGCGACGAACTCCAGCAGCTCTCGGCGTGTTTCGTCGACTCGCCCGCCGACGACCTCACCGACATCCACCAGACCGCCAAGGAAGCCGCGGAAGTCTTCCAGTCCGGCGGCGGGATGGGCTACGCCTTCTGGCAACTCCGCCCGTTCGGTGACGCGGTCGGCTCCACCGGCGGCATCGCCTCCGGTCCCATGACGTTCATGGAGACGTTCGACCAGATGTGCGAGACCATCGCCCAGGGTGGCGCCCGCCGCGGCGCCCAGATGGGCGTCATGCGCGTCTCCCACCCGGACGTCATTGAGTTCATCCACGCGAAGAACAAGGACGTCTCGCTCGCACAGACGCTCAAGCTCAACGACCCCGACGACTACACGTACACCTCCTTCTCCGAAGCCCTCGAAGAGGCCCGCGAACTCATCGACGAGGACGGCAAGGTGCCCAAGCACCTCCGCAACGCCGTCGAGGGCCACCTCTCGAACTTCAACATCTCCGTCGGCATCACCGACGACTTCATGGAGGCCGTGAAGAACGACGAGGAGTACACCTTCACCAACCCCCGGACGGGCGAACCCCACGTCGCCACCGAGGAGACGAAGGAGATGTACTCCCGCTACGGGCTCGGCGAGCACGTCGAACCCGGTGAGGAACTCTCCATCCCCGCCGACCTCGTCTGGGAGCGTATCGTCGAGGGCGCCCACGAGAACGGCGAACCCGGCGTCGTCTACCTCGAACGCATCAACAAGCGCCACTCCTTCGACGTCGAGGAGCACCCCGAGCACCGCATCCTCGCGACGAACCCCTGTGGCGAGCAGCCCCTCGAGGAGTACGAGGCGTGTAACCTCGGCCACATCAACCTGAGCACGCTCGCGGATTTCGACGCGCCCGACTGGCGCGTCTGGTACGACGAGCACGGCGACGAGTACGACGACCTCGACGCCGCGGTCGACGCCTTCCTCGAGGAGGCCATCGACTTCGAGGAGTTCGACCACCGCATCGAGATGGGGACGCGCTTCCTCGAGAACGTCGTCACGATGTCGGACTTCCCGGTCGAGAAGATCGCCGAGAAGGTCGCCGAGATGCGCAAGATCGGCCTCGGCGTCATGGGCCTGGCCCAGCTCTACGTCCAACTCGGTCTCCAGTACGGTTCCGACCCCGCCAACGAGGTCGCCCGCAAGCTCATGACCCACATCAACCACGGGTCGAAGGCGGCCTCCCACGAACTCGCCGAGGAGCGTGGCTCCTTCGACGAGTGGGACAAGTCCAAGTACGCGAACCCGACGCAGTACCCCGACTGGTTCGAGCACCACACGGGCGAGGACCCCACGGACTGGGAGGACGGCTACCCCATCCGCAACCACAACACGACCACCATCGCCCCCACGGGGACGACCTCGATGGTCGGCAACACGACCGGTGGCTGTGAGCCCATCTACAACGTCGCCTACTACAAGAACGTCTCCGACGACGTCCAGGGCGACGAGATGCTCGTCGAGTTCGACGACTACTTCCTCCGTGTGCTGGAGGAGAACGACATCGACGTCGAGACCGTCCAGGAAGAGGCGAAGAGTCAGATGGCCAACAACGAGTTCGACGGCATCGAGGGCCTGAGCACGGTCCCGAACGCCATCGCCGAACTGTTCGTCGTCACCGAGGACCTCTCCGCGAAGCAGCACGCGGCGGTCCAGACGGCGTGTCAGGCCGGCGTCGACTCCGCCATCTCGAAGACGGTCAACGCGCCGAACGACTCCACGCTCGACGACGCGAAGGAAGTCTTCGAGTACATCTACGACAACGGTGGCAAGGGCGTCACCTACTACCGCGACGGCACCCGCTCGAAGCAGGTGCTGACGACGCGTGCCGACAACGCCGACTTCGCGGACGAGGACGAGGCCGCCGAGGTCATGCTCGACCAGATCCAGGACATCTTCGGCGACCTCGAGAGCTTCCTCGAGAGCGAAGAAGTCCGCGAGGCCGTCGGCGAGGACGTCGAGGACGTCGTCGAGCTCGACTTCGAGCCCGAGGGCGCGAAGAAGCGCCCCCGTCCGGACGTCCTCCACGGCGTCACCCAGCGCATCGACACCGGCTACGGCAAGCTCTACGTCAACATCAACGAGGACGAGCAGGGCCGGCCGTTCGAACTCTTCGCCAACATCGGCAACTCCGGTGGCTTCACCGCCTCCTTCACAGAGTCGCTCGCGAAGACCGTCTCGACGGCGCTCCGCGCGGGCGTCGACCCCGAGGAGATCGCCGACGAACTGCAGGGCATCCGTAGCCCGAAGGTCGCCTGGGACAAGGGCGAGCAGATCAACTCCATCCCGGACGCCATCGGGACGGCGATGCGTCGCTACCTCGACGGCGAACTCGACCGCCAGTACCCCCAGCAGCAGAACCTGACGGAACTGGAGAAAGAAGAGGCCGAGGCCGAGGCGGCGGACGCCGACGACGCGCCCGAGGCCGTCGAACTCGACGGCGGCGCGGCCGCCGCGAGTCCGAACGCCGACGCCCAGGAGTCCCCCGAGGCCCAGCAGGACGCCACGCAGGAACTCCTCGACGCCGGCGAACTCCCCGAGTGTCCCGACTGTGGGTCGATGGACCTCTACTACTCCGAGGGTTGCAAGACCTGTCAGGGGTGTGGCTGGTCCGAGTGTAGCTAACGACGGCTACCCGACGCTCTCCTCTCCGCTCTATCTCTCTTTCGTTCTCGACGCCGAGTAGTGACGGAGACACGAACGAATAAGGGCAAGCGACTTGCCACTCGCCGACGTCGTTCTGGACATGAGCGGAGCCGACGAGTCCGACGGGGCGAGCGACGAGCAGGGTGGGCGGCCGTGTCCGATGTGCGAGACGCCGATGTACAAGCGTCACTGCAAGTACGTCTGCCCGCAACACGGGGTCGTATACGACTGTTCGGACGTTTTCTGGACGTCGTAGCCGCACACGGATTCCCGTCACTCGGTCGCCGGCCGACGCCACTCCTGCCACAGTTTCCACGCCGGTCCCGCGAGTAGCGCTAGCCCGGCGACCGCGATGGCGACGGCGAGTCGCCAGTCGACCTCGGCGGCGCCGAGGACGAACCTGTCGAGTGAACTGCCGAGGAGGACGGCGGCGACGGTCCACGGGAGTTCGCCGACGGCCGTCCCGAGGACGAACGCCCAGACGGGGACGCGGGCGACGCCGGCGGCCCCGGAGATGGCCTCGGCGGGCGTCGGGACGAGACGGGCCGCGACGACGCCGCGGAGGTCGCCGACGGCTTGGAAGTAGCGTCGACTCCCGCCGCGGAGTCGCGACAGCCAGCGTCCCTCAAAGTCGAGGTAGCGGGCCGCCGTGTAGGGGATCAGACTCGTCGCGACGGCGCCGAACAGCGCGAGCGGGAGACCGACCCAGAACCCGTAGCGGAAGCCGACGAGCACGGAGAGGATCGTGATGGGCCACCCGAGGAACGGACGGGCGAGGTAGAGGGCGACGAGGACGACGGGGAACCACGGACTGGCGAGGACGTCGCGGACGATCGGGAAGACGCGCTCCGGGCGGAGGACGAGGGCGACCCCGAAGAGCACGAGGAGGGAGAGTCCGGCGACGAGACGTCGACGTGAGTGCGACACGACCCCCCGTAAGCGAGCGCTCGGCATAGACCCTGTGGGACGTGGCGACCCGTTCGCTCTCGCCGTGAGAGGGGAGAGGGACAGGGTTAACCGCCTGCTGGCCGTTCTCTGAGCTATGTCCGACCGCGAGATGGTCGAACTCGGCGTCGAACTCCTCTCGAAACTCGAACACGAGGAGTTGAGCGTCGCCGAGGCCGTCGACCGTATCGAGACGGTCACGACCCACCCGGGGCGGACCCGACAGATCCTCGAGGCCGCGGAAGCCCGGGGAATCATCGAGCGAGAGGGGAGTCGCGTCCGGCCCACCACGAGCGGGTACGTGGAGTTCGAGCGAGACGTGTTCACGAAAGAGGGCGAGTTCTCCTGTGAGCGCTGTGGCTGTGGACTCTCGACGGGTTACTTCATCGACCTCGACAACGGCGAAATCGGCCCGTTCGGTTCCTCGTGTATCCGGAAGGTCACCGGTCGCGAGTGACGTCGAGGAGCGACTCGATTTGTTCTCGTTGGCGTTCGAGCAGTTCCTGTTGTCGTTGGACGGTCTCGTGGAGAGCGTCGAGTTCGGCCCGGAGCGCCTCGCGGTCGAGCGGTGCTTCGTCGTCGAGTCCGGACTCGACTCCGCCACCGACCGAGTCGGTCGACGCAGTCGGAGACTCCGAGTGCGTCTCCCCGGACGGTTCGGTCCGGGAGTCGGCTGTCGACGCTCGTTTCGGCTCCGACGCTGACTCCGACTCCAACTCCGGTTCCGGCTCTGGTTCGACCGTCGACGCGTCCGTCGTCCCGGCTGTTTCGTCCGTCCCAGAGTCCTCGCCGGCGGTGGACGAGCCGATGGGTTCGAGAGCGCTCTCCCGGAAGCCGTCGTCGTTCGACTCTGCCCGGTGTTCGACCCCGCTGGCGTCGACTTCGCGTTCGGTGGCGCCGGCCTCGGTCTCGACACCGGATCTGACGTCGGTCTCACCCTCGCGCTCGTCTTCGTCGAGCCCGACTTCCCGGCGGAACTCCTCGGACGTCCGAACGCCGTGGAAGGCGAACAGCGCGTCTTCGACGGCTTCGCGGACCGCCCGGAACTGGTCAGAGGGGACCTTGATGCGCTCGATTCGGCGGTCGGTCGTCAACACGAGTTGGGAGGCCACGCTCCCCTCCTCGACGTCGACGTCTCGGACGGACTCGAAGGGAATCTCCTCGTAGTCGACGTTCCAGACGGCCGTGCCGACGTGCTTGACGAGTCGGTCGCTGACGACGACGAGTGTGAGTTCGCTGAATCGGTAGACCTGCTCGACCGTCTCGTCGTCCCGAACGACGTCCCGGGCGTTCAGCACGCCTGCGAGGAGGGTGTCGAGGACGGCGTCCACGCGGGAGGACGGGACGGTGAACGTCTCGGTCCCGTCGAGTCCGTAGTCGAGCGATACCGTCGACTTCCGTCGGCCTTCGGACAGTTCGATGCGTTCGGCCGTGAGGGAGTACGACGCGACGAACTCGTCGCTGAGCAGGCCTTCGGAGCCGTAGACGAGTATCCGCGTCGGCGTGGCGAAGACGGCGTCTTCGCCCTTCAGCGGCACGTGGGCGACCACGCGCTCGCCGTCGAGTTCGGTCTCCACGGCTTCGGGTACGTCCATACGTTCGTCTACGCGCACGGCGGTATAAACGTAGGTATCCCCGCGCCGGTGGCGCGGCGTCGGAGTCGGCGTTGACGTCGGTGCCGACGCCGTGGCTCTGTCCCCCGCACCCGACGGAGATGGGAACCGTTAAGAGTGCCAACTGCCTACCCGATAATGAGCCCGGGTGGCTTAGCTGGACATAGCGCCGCACTCATAGGGCAACGAGCTTCGGTGCGGCATTTCCAGGCACACCCGCCTTGGAAGCTTCGCTCCCACGAGGACCGCCGAGCCTCGTACCTGGGACATGCGGAGATCGAGGGTTCGGAGCCCTCCCCGGGCATTTTCACAGACGTCGCGAACGCCTGTGAGCGACTGCTGTGTGAAAATGCCCGGGTGACGGAGAACCCGGAGGCTCGACGCGAGTGCAACGAGCGTCGAGCAGGGAGCGAAGCGAACGGACGTGAGCGGAGTGACCGTGGTTCGGAGCCCGGTAGGCTGGCGTTGGGAAAATTACTTGATGGAAATCGTGGCTGAGTCGACGATGGAGTTGGAGGGCTTGTGTATGATCGTGATTTCGTACTCACCATCTGGGAGTTCTGCATCAGCAGACCGTGCTTCCTGTACTACGAGTGTTTCACCGACGGTGAAGTCTGCACTCTTGTTGAAGGACTGGTCTGTTGGGTACGCAATGTAAGTTGAACTGTATTTCAGGTCACCACCCTCATCATTTGGCCCCTCCTCGAAGCCAGATAAAGTCAGATCTGTATCCACATATTTGGGACCCCCATCCTTTTTCAATACGATCTTTAGATTTTTCAACTGGAGCTTGTCCCCACCTCTGTGTTCTATCTGTAGAACCTTTTCTCCATTAGCTGTTCTATCATCGTCATCACCGATGAAATCTACCTTTTCATCTGCGTCTGCCACCTCCATCGTCACCTGCGGCGCCGGCTGGATCAGCTCGTCGCCGACGCCCATCACGAACGCGCCGACGACGGCGGCGAGCGTGACCGTGATGGCGACCATCAGTATGACACCGACGACGGGCGATACGGCGCGGTCCGAGTCGAGTGAGTCTGGTAACATGCTGGGGGAGTGGCGCCCGCGTCTGCGGAGTGGGGTCGGGACTCCGAGCGCAGGTCGTGCTTGGACATGTCTATTATCCTTGGACTTATTAATTTATCTGCCTATCGCGTGCAACATACTCTACACGCACTTCTATCGAGGTCGGTCAGGTGCTGGCCCACCACCACCCGAGTTGTCGTTACAAACGACAAAGAGACTGACCATAACGCTGGCGGCCGTGGTGGGGAGAATCGGACGATACTGCCGAGAACGGAGGGCGAGCGGCAGAAACTCGTGGTGTCGTCGGGCCGGCGGTCCGCGAGTCGGTCGGCGAGGAAGTCGGGAGTCGCGTCGACGACCGGCCGGTGATCGAGACGAGTCCGGCGGCCGCGTCTGCTCAGGCCCGCCCGAGTTGTGGGTCGGCAGCGTCGTGACTCGCCTGCCAGTCGTCGAACTTCTGGTCGACGAGGTCCTCGACGAGGCGGTCGATGTCGGTGTCGGCGGTGTAGAACTCGCCGAAGAGTCGCATCACGTCCTCGGCGACGTCGTGGGCCTCGCCGAGCGTCTCGACGAGCGCGACGTCGTGGGTCGTCGTGTCCGTTCCCTCGCCGTGGCGCAACTCGATGCGGTAGCCTCGCTCGTCGTCGGCGATGCGGGGCGGGACGCGGCCCGGCGCGAGCACCAACCAAACGTTCAGGTCGCGGTGTTCGTACTCGACGACGGCGTGGGGGTCGTACTTCCGCGCGACGTCCTCTGAGAAGTCGGGGTCGTCGCGTCGCCAGTTCGGCGGGACACGTAACTCGTCCTGCATGTCCGATGCTTCCGCCGGACGGTACAAACCGCTCACGGCCGGCGTGTCCGAGACCGCCGGCCGCGCCACCGGTGGACGTCCGCCCGCCGTCCGCTACTCGTCCGCCAATCGTCTGCTCCGTGGCCGACGCCGAAGCGACGAACGCCGACTGAAGCGAAGCCACGAGAGTGGTCGATAAAACGTATCGAGCGCTTTCGGCGTGTTTTGAAACGTCTGTAGGGATAGCCTACCGTGCGTGAAACGTGGTGAAAACGAGACGAGGGTCGCACCGTTATATGGCGGGTGCCCACGTAGGCAGAGACAGGTCCGTACCATGTCCAGTCCCTCCACTTCAACCACCTTCTCTTCCCGCGTCGAGTCCGTCAGACAACACGCGCCGTCCGTCCCGCTCACCGCCCTCCGACGGTCGATTCAGGCGGTCGCCTTCTGGACGGGCGTCGCGCTCCCCTTCCTCTACGTTCCGCTGGCGCTCGCCGGACTCCACTCTCCGTCGGCGGTCGTTGCCTGTCTCTCCCTGGTCGCCCTGCACGCCGTCACGCTCTTCGTCGGTCGGAACCACCACGCCGGCGATTGATATCCTCCCCGCGCTAAAGCGCGAGGGTTCCTCCGTTGGAGATTCGGCTACCGACCCACGGAGGCAACTTGCGGGTTTGTGCGCACTTCTTTGGGACTTTCGTGAGGGTGTGGTTTCCCCGACCAGTTGTGGTCGTCCCACTCGAATCGCACGGGCCGTGCCATCGGCCTGACTTCCGTATCGCTATTTTCTCGAAGGAACGTCTCTGACGCCGTGAGGTCGGCGTGCCCTTCGAAGCCACACGGACACGTCAGCGTATCCTCGTGGCGAACCGTCTCCTCGTGGTCGCCACACTCGGGACATGTCTGACTCGTCCACGCTTCCGACTCAACTTCGAGACTGATGCCGTACTCCTCACAGACGCACGCGAGGCGGTGGATGAACTTCTTGAACGCCCAGAAGTTGTGCGTCTTCTCGTTCACCCTGACCGACCAGTGCGTTTCCAGCACGTCGGTCAAATAACCCACGTACACCGTCGCCACGCCCTCGTCGTACAGCCGTTCGACGAGGTCGCGCACCAGCGCGTTCTGTGCGTGGTCACGGCGCTTCGTCCGCTGCCGGTACAGCCGTCGAATCCGATTCGAGGAGTAGCGTCCTTCTCGGAGTTTCGTCTGTAGGCGGGCGATCTCGTCGGTCGTCTCGCGGAACCGTCCGAACAACTCCCATCCGTCGTAGAGGTACTGGTTCCCAGTAGTCGTGGAACAGGCGACGAGATTGTTTGCGCCAACGTCGAGGGCGGCTTCGTGAGAAGCCAGTGGTGAATCCAGTCGAGAATCAGGTACGGTGACTGGTTGGAAAGCCCTGAACGCGTCGCTCACCTCGTCGTACTCAAGTTCCAGACGACCGTGTTTGCCGTCCCACTTCGGGTTGCCTCGGACTTCGAGGCGGAGTCGTTCGTGGTAGCCGAGTCCGTATTCATCTTTCAGTTCTTGCCCAACAGGAATTTCGAGACGGCTACGCTTGCCCCACTCAATCGTGTACTGGTTGTTGCGGATGTAGGTGCGGAGTTCGCGTCCGTCCTCCTCGTTGCCCCAGTACGACGGCGGGTTGGCGTCCTCGCCTTTCTCCTTGAGGGCAAAGAACGAGCGCCACGCTTCGCTGTTCTTGCGCGTGACCTGTTGAACAGTCGCGCTTCCGACGACACCGTTGTACTGTCCACGGTACTCGGAAGTGTCCCACACGTCACCGTCACCGAAGTAGTTCTGACGACGTTCGTAGGTGAGTTCGTTCCACAGAGAGGCGGAGGCGTCGAGTAGCCGTAGGAGGCACTCTTTGTCGTTCTCGGTCTGGGGGACGACCTCGAAGGTGTTGACGCGCTTCATGCGTCCTCACCCTCTTGTTCAGCGATGTACTGTTCGACAGCGCCCTTCGATGCGCTTCCCGCTGTTCCGACGTAGTACGAACGAGTCCACTTCACGCGGTCGTCGTACCGCTGATTGTACTTTCGCGCCGAGATGCCCTTGATCCAGTTGACGATGAGTGACGGGGCGTTCTTGGGTGGACTTCCGATGAACAGGTGTACGTGGTCGGGCATGACCTCGGACTCGGCCAGTTCGAGGCCCTTGTCTTCACAGATTTCCGCGAAGATGGCTTCGAGACGTTCCTTCGTCTTCCCCGTCAGGTGCGAACGCCGATCTTTCGGCACGAACACTATGTGGTAGTAGAGTTCGTATTTCGCGTGACGGGTACTCTTTACCATCTATGCATACTATCACGATCTGACGGCTTAAAGATTGGGTTGGAACCCCGTCTATGCCACCGTCAGCGGTTGAATACTGTTGGTCGGCTTCATCCCCGCCCTGAACAGTAGTTGCCGAACCTAGCTGAGACTCATCTTGATTCAGTTCCATTCTTCGGTATGGTCGAGACAACTGAGGCAAAACAAGTCTCTCGTGCTGCTTCGACACTCTTGTTCCCGGAACTGGAGTTTGATGTGAAACCATGCGGCAAGTACACGAGAGAGGATTTTCTCGAAATCCTCTCTCGTATCGCCTTCGACCAGGAATTCGCCAATACGGGCGGGAAGACACTTCAGTTGGATCGTAACGAGCAGGTAGACATCACGTCCACTGCTCGGAACTCACTCGCTAAATCGGTGCTCTACCACTTGCGAAATCTCTCGATGGACGCCATCAACGCACAGTTCGATGGCGTCCGAGACCGCCTATTCGAAGTCCTTCGATCACAACGGCGACTTCCCGCTCATGTCGACGTTGCCATCGACCTCCACGAATGGCGGTTCTACGGTTCAGCTGACACCGACCACGTGATAACGACGTATCCTGACTTGGGAACGAACAGAGCGTTTTGCTTTGCAACGCTCTGTATCGTTGCGCCACGCACTCGGTTCACTCTCGCTGTACTGCCGATGGACGCGAACGGCTTTCGCGCCAAGCGCGAAGCCGTTCGCTCCTTGATCGAAACTGCACGAGAGTACGTCTCGATTCGACACGTCTACCTTGATCGTGGCTTCTACCAAGTCCACGTCGTCGCAGAGTTAGAGGAGCTGGTATTGATTACATCGTCCGTGCACGCCCGAGTAGTGGAATGAAAGACCGTCTCAGCGCCGGTGCTGAGACGGTCGTCGATGCATACACGATGCAGCGAAACCGCAAACCCACAGCGTCGGTAGATGTCACGGTTTTCGCGGTTCCGCACCGTTCGAACGACGACGAGCACGTCTGGTTCGTGACGAGTTTGGACGTCGATGCTACAACAGCCAAAGCGTACGCGGCGGCGTTCCGCCGCCGCTGGGGGATAGAAACATCATATCGGCAGATCGGTGACTTCCTTCCGAGAACGTCGTCGCCGACGTTCTCGGTGCGGTTGTTCTACTTTCTGTTCGCCGTTTCGCTGTACAATTTGTGGATCCTCGCAAACATCCTTGTCAGTGGTAAGCACCAACCAGAGAAACCACCAATCTCGACGCCGATCTTTCAACGACTCATCTTGACAGACCACGGCTAAGCGAGCTGTTCAGTTTGACCGGGAAACCGGTTAGTGAGGGTTCTCTGGAGAGGTATCGCTCGGGAACGCCGTCGAAGCGGCGTTCCCTCGCTTGCTCCGAGCCTTACTGCGTGGAGAAAAGTCCCACTCGCTGCGATTCTGAAGTAAACACTGGCGTGATTGCTTCGATGAGAATCTGATTCGGCAACTACTGTGAAGGGCGAGGCTTTCGCCTCGAATTTTCCGTAACGACAACGGTTTGCCCGACAGGTCCCCATCCCGGGGTATGGACGTCGTCTCACTCGGACGCACGGGGACGAAAGTGAGCGAAGTCGCCTTCGGGACGTGGCGCTTCGGCCGCGAGAACGACGAGGGCGAGATCGAGATCGGCAAGGAGCGGGCCCACGAGTTACTCGACGCCTACGCCGAGACCGGCGGCCGGTTCGTCGACACCGCAGACATGTACGGCGACGGCCGCGCCGAGGCCTACGTCGGCGAGTGGCTGGCCGAGCGCGACCGCGACGACTTCGTGCTCGCCTCGAAGGTGTACTGGCCGACCCGCAGCGACGACCCGAACGGCCGCGGCCTCGGGCGCAAGCACCTCCGTCGGAGCATCGACGAGATGCTCGGTCGCCTCGGCACCGACTACCTCGACCTCCTCTACATCCACCGCTGGGACGACGAGACACCGGTCGAAGAGTTCATGCGGACGCTGAACGGCTTCGTCGAGGACGGCAAAGTCCACTACCTCGGCGCCTCCACCTTCGAGCCGAACGCCTGGAAGGTCGCGAAAGCGAACGAGATCGCCGCCCGCGAGGGGTACGAACCGTTCACGGTCACCCAACCCCGCTACAACGCGGTCAACCGCGAAGTGGAGGGGAACTACCTCGCGATGTGTCGAGACTACGACCTCGGCGTCGTCCCGTGGTCTCCGCTCGCCGGTGGCTTCCTCACCGGGAAGTACACCCGCGGCGAAGAACCGCCCGAGGGAACGCGGGGCGCGACCGACCAGCAGTTCGTCGACTCCTACCTCACCGAGGCGAACTTCGACGTGCTGGAGGTCGTCGAGGACGTCGCCGAAGAAGTCGGCGCCACGCCCGCCCAGGTGAGTCTCGCGTGGCTTCTCCACCACGAGCAGGTGACCGCACCCATCGTCGGCGCCCGCACACCCGACCAACTCCGCGAGACGCTCGCGGCGACCGACCTCACCATCTCCGAAGAGCAGTTCCAGCGGATCGCCGCCGCGAAGTAGCCTCCTGGTTCAGGCCTCGTAGACGTTCTCCGTGTACGATTCGCCCCCGATGGTCGTCTCTCCTTCGTCGACCCGTTCGAGTCCGAGCGAGCGGTAGAACTCGTTGCCGGGCGTGTTCTCCGCGAGTACCATCGCCCGCACCCGCTCGGCACCGCGGTCGACCAGCGCCTCGCGACCCTCCTCGAACAGCGTAGTCCCGACCTCCGCCTCGCGGTGCTCGGGGTGGACGTAGATGCGGAGGACGTGACCGACGTCGCCGTCGAGGAGTCCGTGGACGAATCCGACGACCGAACGGCCCTGGCTCGACTCCTCGCGTTCGGCGACGAGCAGGACGGTCCGGCCGTCGTCGACCGCCTCGTGGAGTCCGTCGGGTGCGTACCACTCGTCGACGCCCTCGTCGGCCCGCTCGCGACTCAGGATCGCCGGGTAGTCGATCTCCCACGACGCCTCGACGACGTCCCGGATCGCGTCCACGTCGCTCTCGTCCGCGGCTCTCACACGCATATAATGTGCTACGACACCACTGCACAAAGAATCTCGCCCCGGCCGCCGACGGCACCGCCGCCTACGACGCCGCCGACGACGCCGCCGACTCAGTCGTTCGTGGCGACGGCCGCGCGGAACTTCTCGACCTCGTCGGCGAGGGCACGACGCTTGAGCAGGCAGAAGCCGACGAAGATGACGAAGAAGCCGACGGCCGTCCGGGCGTCGATGACTTCCCCGAGGAACAGCCACCCCGAGAGCGCGGCGAACATCGGCGCGACGTACGACACCATGTTGATCTCGATGGGGCCGAGTCGCTCTAGGAGCGTGAAGTAGATGAGGAAGCCGGCCGCACTGGAGAGCACCGAGAGGTAGACGAGCGCCGCCACCGCGGGGACGGTGAGTTCGGCGGTCTGTGGCTCTCCGAGTCCGAGACTCACGACGTGCATGAGGAGCGCGCCGCCGATCATCGACCACCCCTCCATCGTCTCGTGGGGGAGGTCGGTGTCGAGGCGCTGGGTGAGCACGCTCCCGAAGGCGAAACAGAGGACGGCCCCGAAGACGAGGAGTTCGCCGACCGTGTTGCCGCCGAGGAGGTTCGCGGGGTCGGGGTTCGCGAGGACGACGACCCCCGCGAGTCCGAGGAGCATCCCGAGGATACCGAGCGGCGAGAGGCGATCGCTGGGCAGGAGGACGCGCGAGAACCCGGAGGTGAGGACCGGACTGAGGCTCACGACGACGGCCGCGGCGGCGCTCGTGGTGAACTGCTCGCCGACGAAGAGGAAGGCGTGGTAGCCCGCGATGAGGAACACCGAGCCGACGCCGACGAGGAGCCACTCGTCGCGGCCCTCGGGCTTCCAGTGGTCGGTCGAGTAGAGGACGTACGCGAGCATCACGACCGCCGCGAGGTCGTAGCGGACGGCCGCGAAGAACACGGGCGGGAAGTACGCCAGACCTGCCTTGATGGCCATGAACGCCGACCCCCACACCGCGGCGAGGACGACGAACAGGCCGAAGTTTCGATACGTAGACACGCCCGACGACTCGGTGCCGGCGGAGGGTTAAGCTTACGGACCCCGTCGCTCCTCTCGGATGGCCAGCAGGACGTCCTGGCGGGTGACGATGCCCACGAGTTGGCCGTCTTCGACGACGGGGACGCGGTTGACGTCGCGTTCGTCGGCCGCGAGGACGTCGAGGACGTCGTCGAGGCTGGCGTCGGGTGTGACCGTCAGGACGTCCTCGGTCATGATCTCGCGCACCGGCCGGCCGGCGTGCTTCGCGAGGTCGAGTTCGGTGTCGAGTTCGTCCCACGAGAGGTCGATGGCGTACTCGACGGTCTCGAGGAAGGGCGGGAGTCCGACCGGGATCCAGAGCGTGCGGTCGCTCGGTTGGAAGATCTCGACGAGGTCACGCTGGGTGACGACGCCGACGAGTTCGCCGCGGGCGCGGTAGCCGCCCGACGTCTCGGTCTCCGTCTCGGGTTCCTCGACGACGGGGAAGCCCGTGAAGTGCGCCTGCGCGAGCCGCGTGAGGACGTGGCTCACCTCGTCGTCGGGGTTCACCGTCTCCACGTCCGTCGTCATCAGGTCCTTCGCCTGCAACTCCATACCGGGACGTCGCCGGGCAGGGAGTAAAAGGTGCGGGCGTCCGCGACCGCTCAGTCCTCCAGGTGACAGGCCGCGGGCCGCTCGGCGTCGCGGTCGAGGTCGGGCGACGCGCGCTCGCAGACGCTCTCGAAGCGCTCGCGGAGCGTCTCGACGGCCGACTCCTCGTCGCCGTCGGCGAGAGACCGGACGGCCTCGTCGACGGCCGCGCGGTCGTCCCCGTCGAGGTCGTGGTCGAAGAACTCCTCGCGGACGTAGCGGACGAGTGCCTCCGTCTCCTCGACGTCGGGGTAGGCGTCGGCGGCCTCTTCGCGGAGGTAGTCGAGCGGGAGCGGTTCGCCGAGTCCCTCGACGCGCTCGCGGAAGTCCATCACTTCCCGGTAGGCCGCCTGCGAGAGGTCGACGTCGTCGGGTGCGATGACCTTCGGACAGCGCGTGCGGAAGCGACACCCGGACGGCGGGTTCTTCGGCGAGGGGACGTCGCCCTCCAGCGTGTGGACCTCCCGGTCCCGCTCGGCGACGTCGGCCCGCGGGACCGACTCCAGGAGCGCCTGCGTGTAGGGGTGTCGCGGGTCCTCGAAGAGAGCGTCCGTCTCGGCGACCTCGACGATTTCGCCGAGGTACATGACCGCGACGCGGTCGCAGACGTGCCGGACGACCGAGAGGTCGTGGGCGATGAACAGGTAGGTCAGCCCGTACTCCTCCTGGAGGTCGTCGAGGAGGTTGAGGATCTGGGCCTGGACACTCACGTCGAGCGCGGAGACCGGTTCGTCGAGGACGACGAAGTCGGGTTCGACGGCGAGTGCACGGGCGATACCGACGCGCTGGCGCTGCCCCCCGGAGAACTCGTGGGGGTAGCGGTCGTACTGGTCGGCCGAGAGTCCGACCCTGTCCAGCAACTCCTCGACGCGTTCGCGTCGGAGTTCTCGCCGGGATCGCTCGACGGACAACCGGACGTGGACCGTCCCGTCGCGGACCTCGACTCCGGTGTCGACGTCCTCCTCGACGTCGACGGTGACGTCCTCGGCGGCGAGTTCACCGCGGTCCTCCTCGGGACCGCGGACCGTCACGTGGACCGTGGCGGTGCCGTCTCTCGCCTCCACGACCGTGTCGAGGTCGTCGGCCGCGTCGACCGTGACGCTCCCCGGCGGGAGGTTCTCGGTCTGGACGTCCGTCACGACGTTCACGTCGGGGTCCGACGCGGGCAGGTCGTGGACCTTCAGCGGTTCGGCGATGGACTCGCCGATGGTCATCCGCGGGTTCAGACTGGAGAAGGGGTCCTGGAAGACGATGCCCGCGCGCTTGCGGAACGCCTTCGTCTCGGCCTTCCCGCGCCCGGAGACGGGTTCGCCGTCGAAGCGGACCGTCCCGCCGGTCGGTTCGCGGAGGTCGAGGAGCGTCTCGCCGGTCGTCGACTTCCCACAACCAGACTCGCCGACGAGTCCCAGCGTCTCGCCCTCTTCGACCTCGAAGGAGATGCCGTCGACGGCGTGGACGGCGGTCTGTTCGCGACGCAGAAGGGTGTCGAGCAGCGAGTCCTGTTCGTAGTAGTACTTCTCGAGGTCCTCGACTTCGACGAGCGAGCGTCCGCGTTCGGCGTCACTCATCGGCCGTCACCTCCGACTCCGCCTCGAAGTAGTCGTCGGGCAGCGCGTCGGATTCGTCGTACTCGCGGTCGACGAGGACACAGCGGGCCGAGTGCTCTCCGTCGACGTCGCGCTCTTCGGGGTGGCTCAGGCAGTCCTCCATGGCGTGCGGACAGCGGTCGGCGAAGTAACAGCGGTCGCCCATCTCCTCGTCGAGCAGCGAGGGGACGTTCCCCTCGATGGGTTGGAGGCGGGGTGCGGGTTCTTCGAGGTCCGGGACGCTCCCGAGCAACCCCTCGGTGTAGGGGTGGACGTGGTCCTCGAAGACGTCTTCGAGCGTCCCGCGCTCGACGATCTCGCCGGCGTACATCACGCCGACGCGGTCGCACATCCGCGCGATGACGCCGAGGTTGTGCGTGATGAGCATGACGCTCATGTTCTCTTCCTCCTGGAGGTCCCGGAGGAGTTCGAGAATCTGGGCCTGGATGGTGACGTCCAGGGCGGTGGTCGGTTCGTCGGCGACGAGCAGGTCGGGTTCGCCCGCGAGCGCCTGCGCGACCATCGCGCGCTGGAGCATCCCGCCGCTGAACTGGTGGGGGTACTCGTCGGCGCGCTCGGCGGCGTCGGGGATACCGACCTGGTCGAGCAACTCGACCGCCCGTTCGTAGGATTCGTCGGAGACGTACTCCCGGTCGGGGACGATGCTGTCGACCAGCAGACTCCCGAGACCGTAGCCCTGCGTGCGCGAGCGGGTGGAACGCGGGTTCGCCCTGGCGCGTCGCTGGACCTCGACGGCCTCGGCGATCTGCTCGCCGACGGTCACCGAGGGGTTCAGACTGCTCATCGGGTCCTGGAAGATCATGCTGAACGAGGGACCGCGTAGCGAGCGGCGGGTCCCCTCGGGGAGTTCGAGCACGTTGACGAACTCGCCGTCGACGACGTTGCTCCCTTCGTCCGCGAAGGTGTCGGCGAGGTCGGCGTTACGGTACCAGATCTCGCCCTGGGTGACGCGGCCGGGCGACTCGACGAGGTCGAGGACCGAGAGCGCGGTGACGGACTTCCCGCTCCCGGACTCGCCGACGACGCCGAAGACCTCGCCCTCGCGGACGGTGAACGAGACGTCCTCGACGGCGTTGACCTGTCCCTCTTCGGTGAAGAAGCGCGTCGAGAGGTTCCGGACGCGCAGGAGGTCGGCGTCGCTCATCTCAGACACCTCCCTCCCCCTCGATACCGGGGTCGAGGGCGTCCCGGAGCCAATCGCCGATGAGGTTCACGCTGATGACGCTGAACACGATGGCGAGGCCGGGAATCGTTGCGACCCACCAGGCGGTCGCGAGGTACTGACGGCCCTGTGCGATGTCGAAGCCCCACGAGAGCGTGGTGCCGGAGAAGCCGAGGAAGGCCAGCGAACTCTCCAGCAGGATGATGGCCGCGACCTGGATGGTCGCCAGCACGAGGATGGGCGTGATGGAGTTCGGGAGGACGTGACGGGCGACGACGCGGACGTCGCTCGCGCCGACGCTCTTGGCAGCCTTCACGTACTCCTCTTCGGAGACGGTGAGCGCCTCCCCGCGTGCGACGCGGGCGAGCCACACCCAGTTGACGAGACCGACGACGAGGATGACCGTCCCCGGGACGGCGAAGGCTTCCGGCATGGTCTCGGCGGCGAGACCGAGTTTCACCCACGGGTCGGGCACCCAGATGGTCGCGCGGCCGAAGAGTCCGACGAGCGCGACGGCGAGGACGAGCGACGGGAACGCGAGCATGATGTCGGCGCTCCGCATCAGCGCGTCGTCGACCTTCCCGCCGACGTAGCCCGCAGCCATCCCGACGGGGACGCCGATGAGGGCGGCGACGGCCGTGCCGGCGAGTCCGACGACGAGCGACGTCCGCGCGCCGTAGATGACGCGCGAGAGCATCCCGCGGCCGAGCGGGTCCGTCCCGAGAGGGTAGGCCCACGTCGCGTTGACCATCTTCTTCGTCGTCACGGTCTGGATCGAACCGTTGACCATCTTCGACGTCGTCTGCGTCGTCACCTTGCTGAAGCCGATGGGGGGGAGCAGTTTCTTGCTCAGGTGCTGGGCCGTCGGGTCGTGCGGTGCGAGGAACGGCGCGAACACCGCGACGAACGAGATGACGGCGAAGATGACGATACCGAGCTTCGCGAGACCGCTCTGTCGAAGCTCCTTCTTCAGGTTGCGTTTCGTTCGGGGAGAGAGCATTAGTCAGCAGTCACCTCCGGGTTGACGTAGGCGTAGAGGAGGTCGACGACGGTGTTCACGACGACGAACCCGACGCCGATGACGATGAGACAGCCCTGGATCATCAGCCAGTCACGGCTGTTGATGGCGTTGATGAGCAGGCTGCCGAGACCCGGCCACGCGAAGACGGCCTCCGTGATGACGGCGCCGCCGATGAGCGTCCCCAGTTGGAGACCGAGGACGGTGATGACCGGGATGAGCGTGTTCTTCAGTGCGTGCCGGTAGCGGACCAGCGTCTCGGGGAGACCCTTCGCGCGCAACGCCTGCACGTAGGACTTCCCGAGTTCGTCCAGCATCCCGCTCCGGGTGAGACGCGTGACGAGCGCCGTGAAGTAGGTACCCAGGGTGATGGCGGGGAGGGTGATGTGCTTCAACCACACTACCATCCAGCGGGGTTCGCCCTGGAGCAAGTGCGTGAGGGCGTCGACGAACAGCACCGTCTGGCCACGGACCTGACCGATGCCGCTGGTCGGGAACCACGACGGGAAGACGCCGATGCCGACCGCGAACAACAAGACGAGCATCAGACCGAGCCAGAAGTTCGGCGTACTGATGCCCAAGAGCGAGAACGTCGTCGCGGCGTAGTCCGCGGGTTCGTGGCGGTTCGTCGCACTCACGACGCCCAGCGGGATGGAGAGGACGATGGCGACGAGGGTGGCCGCGACGGCGAGTTCGATGGTCGCGGGCAGTCGCGAGAACACCTGCCCCGCGACCGACGTGTTCGAGATGTACGACTGCCCCATGTCGAGGTGGAGCAGGTCCCAGAGGTAGTCGGCGTACTGGACGTAGAAGGGTCTGTTCAGGCCGAGGCGTTCGGCGATCTGCTGGCGCAACTGCTGGGAGGCGTCCAGCGGCGCGATGAACGTGATGGGGCTCCCCGGCGTGACGAACCGGAGGGCGAACACCACGGTCACGACGCCCCAGACGACGAAGACGCCCTGCAGCGCGCGTTTGATGAGGAACCGGGCGTAGCCCATCAGTTACTCGCGGGTTCGATGGCGTAGGCGTCGACGCGTTCGTCGTTCCGGGGCTTCCACTCGAGGCGCTCGGAGACGCCGTAGACGCTGTACTGACGGTTGAGGTAGATCCAGGGCGCCTGCTCGTGGCAGTGCGCGTTGGCCTGCTGGAGGAGTTGGTCGCGCTTCTCGCGGTCGGCCGTGTTCTGCGCCTGCTCGACGAGTTGGTCGAGTTCGTCGTTCTTGTAGGAGGTCAGCGCGCCGTCGCTGGTGAGCAGCGGGATGATGGTCTGGGCCGCGTCGAACGTCGCGTTCCCCCACCCGATGAGGTAGAAGTTCGGTCCCGTCGTGATGTCGCCGTCGACGAGTTGGCTGGCCAGCGCACCGAAGTCCCGCTGTTTGACGCTACAGGAGACGTTCGGGAGCTGGTCGATCATGTTCGCGACGGCCTGGGCGATCTGGACGTCCTTGAGGTAGCGGCCGACCGGCGTGTGGAGTTCGATCTCGGCGCCGGCCATCCCGGACTCCTCGACGAGTTGCTCGGCCTTCGCCTGGTCGTAGGGGTAGGGGCCGACTTCGTCCTCGTAGCCGAAGAACGGCTTGAGCGTCGGCTGCCCGGTCTCTCCACCGAATCCTTGCAGAACGTTCTCGACGATGGACTGGAGGTCGACGGCGTAGTTCATCGCCTGGCGGAACTTCGGCGAGGAGAACGGCTCGACGTCGTAGCGCATCGCGTTGTAGATGATGCGCGTACTCCCGATGGCGTCGACGCGAGCGGTCTCGGCGTTCTGCACCCGTGGGATGGACTGCGGTGGAATGTTGACCGTGAGGTCCGTCTCGCCGGCGACGAGTTTGTTGACGCGGACGCTGGATTCCTTCGCGGCGTTGAAGGTGAGTTTCGTCACCGCGGCGGGTTCCTGCCAGTAGTCGTCGTAGCGGTCGAAGACGACGCGGACGTTCTGCTCGTAGTCGGCCTGCTCGAACGGGCCGGTCCCGTTCATGTTCTTGGCGATGTAGCTCGGGTCGTGCTCCTGGGTCCACGCCTTCTCCATGACGTCGCAGTAGACCGCGAACTCGGCGAAGACGATGGGGTTGAGCCCGTCCGAGAGGACGTCGACGACCCGCCCGTCGACGTCTGAGGGGACCTCCGCGCCGGTGACGCCCGCGAGTTGACTCTTCTGCGGACTGGCGATGCCGACGTCGTTCTTCACGATGCGGTTGACGCTATAGGCGACGTCCTCCGGGGTGAGTGCGTTCCCCGTCTTCTGGAACGTCGGCCCCTCCCGGATGTGGAAGCGGACGCGACCGGGTTCGATGCGCTACCACTTGTGCGCGAGTGACCCCTCGATCTTCCCCAGACGGCTACGCGAGAGGACGCCCTCGTAGGCGTGCAACACGACGATGTCCGTCGGCGTCGACCGGTGGTCGTGGGGGTCGAGCGTCGTCGGCATCTGCCCCTGCGTGATGGTCACCGGGAACTCCTGTTGCTCGGTCGTCGTCTTCGTGGTCGTCCCCGTGGTCGTGGTGTCGCCGTTCCCGCCGCTGGAACAGCCAGCGAGTGCGGTCGCCGCGGCCCCACCGGCCGCGGTCAGAAACTTCCGCCTGTCCGTCTCTGTGTCGAGGGATGGCATAGCGTGGTCATATGTTCGGCCACCAGATATATCCTCGGAAATCGTCCCACTCGACCCCCGGGTCCGGCGCACACTTTAAGAGTCGCCACCAGATATACGTAGATATGGCCTACGCGGGCCGGTCACCCCTCCGTGACCGCTTCGACGACGCTCCGACGCCCCACATCGCCCACCACCCCCGTACGCACCGTCGAGACTTCTACGTCGCCACCGACGGTTCCTTCTCGGACGACGGGAGTGGACTCGGCGTGATCATCGAGGCCCGGAACGGCGAGCGCGTCGCTCGCCTCGCCGTCCCCGACGACGCACCGGACAACAACGTCGCCGAGTACCGGGCGCTCCACCTGGGGTTAGACACCCTCGCGGCGCGGACGCCGCCGGACACGCGGATCGGCGTCCTCGTCGACCACGACGACCTCGCCGCGAACGTGAACCTCGCCGCCCTCGCCGCGCGCGGACCGGACTACCGCCCGCTACGCGACGTGTCGGTCCCCAACTCCGCGAGACACCACTGGCGCGGCATCCGCGCCCGGGTCGTCGGCTTCGACGAGATTCGCGCCGCGGCCGTCGACAGCGGCGAGAACCCGGCCCACGTCCTCGCGAACGCGCCCACACAGTACGCCCACGTCAACGACGAACCGCCGAAGTGTCTCCTCCCCGATTTGGAGGAACAGGAGCCACAGATTCCGCCGCCGTCGCGGGCGAACCGCTAGTCGACTCCCGCACGGACGGCCAGCGCGCCCCCTTCCCGACAGTCGTTCACTCCTCTCCGACGCCCGCCAGCGCGGCGAGGATCTCTTCGGCGCGCGGCGTCGTGTCGTAGTAGACCCACTTCCCCGAGCGGCGGCGCTCGACGAGGTCCTGGTCGACGAGTCGCCCGAGGGCGTGGCTGATGGCGCTCTCGCTCGCGCCGAGGATGGCGTCGAGTTCCGCGACGGCGAGGTCGTCCTCGGTGGCGTCGAGCAACTGGACGATACGGTAGCGTGTCTCGCTCGCGAGCACCGAGAGGAGTTCGACGTGCGCCTCGACGGGCGGCAGCGCGTCCTCCAGGTCGTCGAGGCGCTGGATACGGTCGGTGACGCTCTCCGCGCCGCCCTCCGCGGCGACGAGTCGTTCGAGTCGGTCGGTCTGGTCCGGCATACAGTTGAACGATTGTACAACTGTTCAATTGAGTCTTCGGGTCGTTCGCCGCCCGAGTCGCTCGCTACTCGCCCCACCAGTCGCGGAGGACGCGCAGCCAGTTCCCGTGGGCGACCTGCTCGACTTCGGCCTCGTCGAACCCCCGTTCGCGGAGGGCGTCGAGAACGTCGGGGAGACCGGTCACGTCGCCGACGTCCTCGGGGACGGTCGCGCCGTCGAAGTCCGAACCCAGGGCGACGTGCTCGACGCCCGCGACGTCGGCGACGTACTCGACGTGGTCGACGAGCGCCGCGAGCGGGACGTCCGCGCCCTGGTCGGCGTCGTCACCGGAACGCGAAGCGTTCCGGTTGGCAGACGAGGCGCTCCGCGCCACGGCTGCGTCACGGAGTTGGTCGCGCCCGAAGGTGATTCCCACGACCCCGCCGGTGTCGGCCACCGCCGCGAGTTGCTCGTCGGTGAGGTTCCGGGTGTGCGAGACGAGCGCGTGGGCGGCCGTGTGCGAGACGACGAGCGGTGCGTCGGTCGCGGCGGCCACGTCACGGAAGCCCTGCTCGGTGAGGTGCGCGCAGTCGACCAGGATGCCGCGCTCCTCGCAGGCGCGGACGAGGTCGCGGCCCGCGTCGGTGAGGCCGCCGCCTGCGTCGGGGTGTCCGGGGTACTCGAAGGGGACGCCGTCGGCGAAGGCATTGTCCCGACTCCACGCCGGGCCGATGGAGCGGACGCCCGCCGCGGCGAGGAAGTCGAGGTTCGACAGGTCCCGGGCGACCGGTTCGGCGCCTTCGAGGTGCGGGATGGCTCCGAGGGCGCCCGGCGACTCCTCCGCGAGACAGTCCTCGACGTCCGCGGCCGACGTGACGACCCGGAAGTCGTCGACGTCGTGGGCGAGGCGGTGGAGCAGTTCCAGTTGCTCGTACGCGACGCGCTTCGCGTACTCCTGGTCGATGGGGTCGACGCTCGGGACGCGGTAGCCCTCGTCGGTCTCGACCGCGTCGGGCAGCGGTTCCTCGTTCGGGACGAAGACCGCGTCGGGCAGCGGTTCCTCGTTCGGGACGAAGACCGCGAAGAATCCCGCCGCGAGATTCCCCTCGCGGGCACGCGGCAGGTCGACGTGTCGCTCCGCGTCCCCCTCGGCGACGGTCGAGACGGGGTCCACGTCAGACTCCCAGAGTCGTAAGAGGAGGTCGTTGTGTCCGTCGACGACGTTCATACCGGGTAGTCCGCCGACCGAGAGAAGAGTGTTCGGAAAGCGGTTCCGGCGGTTGGGTCGGTCGGTACTCTACTCTTCGCTCTGCGCGTCGACGACTGCGACGCCTGCGAGGTTGACGATGTCCTTGACCTCGTCACCACGCTGGAGGACGTGGACGGGTTCGTCCATGCCGACGAGCATGGGACCGATGGCGTCCGCGCCGCCGAGGCGCTGGAGGAGTTTGTAGCCGATGTTCCCGGCTTCGAGGTTCGGGAAGATGAGCACGTTCGCGGCCTCGTCGAGGTCGGAGAACTCGTAGGTCCCCTGGAGGATGTCCTCGACGACGGCCGTGTCGGCCTGCATCTCGCCGTCGACCGGGAAGTCCACCGCCGGGTCTTCGCGGAGTTTCGCGGCGGCGTTGCGGACCTTCTCGGTGCCTTCGGTGTCGACGCTGCCGAAGTTGGAGTAGGAGAGCATCGCCACGCGCGGGTCGACGTTGAAGCGCCGTGCGAGGTCGGCCGTGTGCTGGGCCACCTCCGCGAGCACCTCTTCGTCGGGGTCCTGGTTGACCGTCGTGTCGGCCGCGAAGACGACGCGGTTCTTGAACGTCAGCATGTAGACACCGGCGACGTAGTCGGCGTCGGGTGCGGTGCCGACGACCTGGAGCGGCGGCCGGAGCGCGCTCGGGTAGTGGTGGGTCAGACCGGTGAGGAGGGCGTCTGCGTCGCCCTGCTCGACCATCACGCTCCCGAGGTAGTTCGGGTCCTTCCGGACGAGGTCTTCGGCCTCGCTCCGGGTGACACCGTTCCGCTTGCGAATCTCGTGGAGTCGCTCGGCGTACTGCTCGGTGTCGACGGTGTCGGGGTCGACGACGTCGGGTTCGAAGTCGAGACCGAGTCGCTCGACGGTGCTCTCGACGACGCCCTCGTCGCCGAGTAGGACGGGGTCGGCGATGCCTTCCTCCTGCATCTGGTAGGCGGCGCGAATCATCTTCTCGTCGTCGCCCTCGCCGAGTGCGACCCGCTTGGGTTCGCTCTTGGCCTTGTTGAGGACGATCCGCATCATCTCGCGACTCTTGCCGAGTTTCGCCTCGAGGCGGTCGCGGTAGTCGTCGAGGTCGATCTCTTCGCGGGCGACGCCGGACTCCATGGCGGCCTCGGCGACGGCGGGCGCGACCTCGAAGAGGACGCGCGGGTCGACCGGCTTCGGGATGATGTAGTCGGGGCCGAACTGGAGGGGTTGGTCGCCGTAGGCCTTCACGACGGCGTCGGGGACGTCCTGGCGGGCGAGGTCCGCGAGCGCCTCCGCACAGGCGACCTTCATGTCCTCGTTGATGTCGGTGGCGCGGACGTCGAGGGCGCCGCGGAAGATGAACGGGAAGCCCAGGACGTTGTTCACCTGGTTGGGGTAGTCCGAGCGGCCGGTCCCCATGATGACGGTGTCGTCGCGGGCGTCCTTGGCCTCCTGGTAGCCGATTTCGGGTTCGGGGTTGGCCATCGCGAAGATGATGGGGTTGTCGGCCATCGAACGCACCATCTCCTGGGAGACGATACCCGGCGCGGAGAGTCCGATGAACACGTCGGCGCCCTCCATCGCGTCGGCGAGGTCGCCCTCCTCGACGTCGCGGGCGAACTCGGCCTTGTACTCGTTGACCTCGCCGGCCTTCGCGCGCTCCTCGGTGATGATACCCGTGGAGTCGCACATCGTGATGTTCTCCTTCTTCGCGCCGAGCGAGACGTAGAAGCGCGCGGAGGCGATGGCGGAGGCGCCGGCGCCGGACATGGCGATTTCGACGTCCTCGATGTCCTTTCCCGCGATGTCGAGGGCGTTGACCAGGCCGGCCCCGGAGATGATGGCGGTGCCGTGCTGGTCGTCGTGGAACACCGGGATGTCCATCCGGTCGCGGAGTTCCGACTCGATCTCGAAGCACTCCGGCGCCTTGATGTCTTCGAGGTTGATGCCACCGAACGTCGGTTCCATCGCGTCGACTGAGTCGATGATGTCCGCGGCGTCCTGCTGGTCGAGCTCGATGTCGAAGACGTCGATGTCGGCGAAGCGCTTGAACAGTACGCCCTTCCCCTCCATGACGGGCTTCGACGCCTGCGCGCCGATGTCACCGAGACCGAGCACGGCAGAACCGTTCGAGACGACGCCGACGAGGTTCCCCTTCGCCGTGTACGTGTAGGCGTCGTCCGGGTTCTCCGCGATCTTCCGGCACGGCGCGGCGACGCCGGGCGAGTACGCCAGCGAGAGGTCTCGTTGCGTGTTCGTCGGCTTCGTCGTCGAAATCTCCAGTTTTCCGGGCGGATCCTCGCTGTGGTAGTCGAGGGCGTCCTCGTCGAGTCCCATACAGTGGTCTCTCACCGGCGCGCCCAAAAAGCTATCCCTGACGTCGAAAGGTAGTTCGACGTGTGACGAACGATCGGTACCTCACCCCGGTACCACGGCAGAATTGGTCGTACGGCTCCTCTCCTTGCGTTTTGGTCCGAACGGACGGCATTCAAGCACTTCCGGTATCGGTAACTTATTTAGAAGACACTCCGGACACCTTGACGTCGGATACCGACGGGGACGCTACCAGTCCTCGTGGGATAAACCAACTACCACACCTATGAAGACTACCGATCGACACTACGAGCGCGAGTTCGTCCGCACGTTCTTCACGTCGCCGGCGGCCGTGAAGGGCGAGGACGACTCCGCGAAGATGACACGGAAGGCAGCACAGCTCAGTGGGATGCAGGCACCGGACGTCTGGGTTCCGGACAACGAGGACGCGACGGCTCCCTCGATGCGTGACGAGGGCGTCCAGAACATCATCGACGTCGTCTCCGAGTACGGCGCCGACTTCCCCGGCGAGATCCACCCGCGCATCGTCTGGCACCGCGAGTCGCCGGAGACGCGCTACAAGGGCTTCCAGCAGATGAAGGAGATCGCCGACCCCGAGAACGGCGCCGTCGAGAACCTCGACGGCTTCGTCGTCCCGGAAGTCGGCGACATCGACGACTGGAAGAAGGCCGACGAGTTCATCACCATCATCGAGAACGAGCACGGTCTCGAAGAGGGGAGTCTCTCGATGTCGGTCATCGTCGAGAGCGGCGAGTCCGAACTCGCGATGGGCGACCTCCGCGAGGAGATGGGCAAGCCCTCGAACAACCTCCAGCGACTCTTCTTGCTGGTCGACGGCGAGGTCGACTACACGAAGGACATGCGTGCGATGACGCCCACCGGCGAACTGCCGCCGTGGCCCGAACTCCGCCACAACACGTCCCGTGGCGCGAGCGCGGCCGGTCTCATCGCCGTCGACGGTCCCTACGACAACATCCGCGACGTCGAGGGCTACCGCGAGCGGATGGAGGACAACCGCGCGAAGGGGATGATCGGCATCTGGTCGCTCACACCCGGGCAGGTCGAGGTCGCCAACGAGGCGCCGCTCCCGCCCCAGGAGGGCAGTTGGCTCCTCGAAGTCGACGACCGCGAGGTCGAACTCGAGACCGAGGACGGCCGTGAGGTCTACGAGGGCGACACCGTCACCCTCGAAGAGGAAGACGGCGAGTACGTCCTCGAAATCGAGGGCGACGCCCAGGTCCTCTCCGAGGACGAACTCCGCGAGGAACTCCTCGACATGACCTCCTACGTCCCGAGCATGGACGACATCGTCAACTCCATGGAGGAGTTCGAGGCCGCCAAGGAGGCCGGGAAGGGCGCCATCGCCATGACGCAGTCCGCGACACTCGTCATCGACGGCGTCGAGGTCGACATCGAGAAGGACCGCATGTGGGACGAGGCGACCTACCAGGCCGCCATGACGCCCATCGCGCTCTTCCAGGACGTCTACGAGCACCGTCCGGACCAGCACGACGAACTCGAAGAACTGTACAGCGAGGACGTCGTCGAGCGCGCAGTGGAAGTCGGCTCGGTCTGAGGTCCGACCCCACTCCCCGTCTCGAACGCTTCGAAACCGACCACCCTTCTTTCGCGACCGGCTCAGCGTACACCAGTGCCCCGTATCCGCAGACGCCGACGTCGCCGAGTTCTCGGCGACGGCCAGTAGGACGTCGTTGCCGTCCGGTCGCTACACGGCCCTCTAGATATTTACTCACGCACGCGTAGTCGTTTCAGACGTGACGGACGCGGTCGGGGACGTCTCGCGAAAAAACGGGTGTCGCTGTCGTTACTCCTCGTCGAGGGGCTGGACGAGTTCGACGACGTGCCCGTCCGGGTCCTCAATGAACGCGGTCCGCGCGCCCGCGGCCGGTTGGTCCTGGGGTTCCTGGACGACGCCGTGGTCGTCGATGCTCTCGAAGGCTTCGTCGACGTCCTCGACGCCGACCGCGAGGTGGTCGAAGGCGTCGCCGTGTTCGGACGGTTCCTCGCCCTCGGTGTCCGAGAGTTGGATCTCGACGCCGTTGTCGCCGGCGACGTAGCGGTTGACCGTCTCGCCGTCGGGCGTCTCGAACGACCACGTCTCCTCGAAGCCGAGGTTCTCCTCGTACCACTCGACCGAGCGATCGGCGTCCGAAACGTTCAGACAGAGGTGGATGATCTCCATGGGTCGTGTGGCGTGGCAGTCGGTATAAAACCTCGCCCGGCCGTCCTTAAGGAATATCCATGTGACTCCATTCGAGGTCCGGAAAGGTAGGTGTGGCACCACAGTGCTTAATTGTAGGTATTTCCCATGAGTGAGTATGGCAGTCGAAGACGACTACTACGACCCCGACGGACTGGAGACCTCCGTCGACTCACTCGGGCACGACCACCCCGACGTCGAGGAGTACGCGGCACTCGCATCTGATCTCCGTGACCGCGTCGACGGGGAGGTCATGTTCGACGAGTACGCCCAGATCCTCTACGCGACGGACGGGAGCATCTACCAGGCACGTCCCGCTGGCGCAGTGTGTCCGCGCGACGTCGAGGACGTGAAGGCTGCCGTCGAGGTCGCGACGGACCACGGCGTCCCCATCCTCCCGCGCGGGACCGGTTCCTCGCTGGGTGGCCAGACCGTCGGTCCGGGCTGTGTCGTCCTCGACCTCAGCCGGCACATGGACGACATCATCGACATCTCCCCGGGCGAGAAGCGGGCGACCATCCAGCCCGGCGTCGTCCAGGACCACCTCGACGACGAACTCGCCGACCACGGCCTCAAGTTCGCGCCGGACCCGGCCTCCTCGAACCGCGCGACGGTCGGCGGCGGCATCGGCAACAACTCCACGGGTGCCCACTCGGTTCGCTACGGCATCACCGACGCCTACACGGAGCGCCTGAAGGTCGTCCTCGCCGACGGCTCCCTGATGGAGACCCGCGAGATCGTCCTCGACTCCGAGGAGTGGGAGGAAGTCTCCTCGGGCGACTCCCTCGAAGCCGAACTCTACCGGACGGTCCGCAACGCCGTCGAGGAGAACGAAGAAGAGATCGAGGAACGCTACCCCAACCTGAAGCGTAACGTCTCCGGCTACAACCTCGACCGCGTCGTCTACGAGAACGAGGACGGCGAGGAGTGCATCAACCTCTCGAAACTCCTCGTCGGCTCGGAGGGGACCCTCGGCGTCGTCGTCGAGGCCGAACTCGAACTCGTCACCAAGCCCGCGGAGACGGCGCTCGCCCTCTACTTCTTCGACGACCTCATCGAGGCGATGAAGGCCGTCCCGCAGGCCCTCGAGTACGACGTGAGCGCCGTCGAGTTGATGGACGAGGAGATGTTCGACCTCGCCCGCGACTCGACGGAGTTCGCCCAGTACACCGAACCCATCCCCGAGAACGCGGCGGCCGCCCTCATGCTGGAGTACGACTCCGAACTCCACGACGACTTCGAGGAGGCCATCGCGGCCACCGACGAGCGCTTCCTGGCGAACGGCGCGGCCTTCGACAGCCTCGAAGCCTACACCCAGGAGGACCAGGACGACATCTGGAAGCTCCGCAAGGCCGCGATTCCCCTGCTCATGGGGATGGAGGGCGACCCGAAGCCCTACCCGTTCATCGAGGACGCGACGGTCCCGCCGGAGGAACTCGCGGAGTACGTCCAGTCGTTCCGGGACATCCTCCACGAGCACGGTACCTCGGCGGCGTACTTCGCCCACGCCGGCGCCGGCACCCTCCACATCCGCCCCATCCTCAACCTCAAGGAGGACGAGGGCATCCAGAAGATGCACTCCATCACCGAGGACGTCACCGACCTCGTCCTCGAACACCACGGCTCGTTCTCCGGCGAGCACGGCGACGGTCTCGCCCGCACGGAGTTCAACCCGAAGATGTACGGGGAGGACATCTGGCAGGCGTTCAAGGACATCAAGACCGCCGCCGACCCCGACTGGCACATGAACCCGGGGAAGGTCGTCTACCGCGAGGACGACCCGACCGACATGCGCGAGCACCTCCGCTACGGGGCGGCCTACCAGTCGGTCGAGCCACAGACCGAACAGGACTTCACCGACGAGGGCGGCTTCTCGCACCTCGTCGAACTCTGTAACGGCTGTGGGACCTGTCGGCAGACGGACACAGACACGATGTGTCCGACCTACCGCGCCTCCAAGGAAGAGATCCAGGCGACGCGCGGTCGGGCGAACATGCTCCGCGCCGCCATCAGCGGCGAACTCGACGAAGAGGAGATGTACTCCGACCGCTTCAAGGAGGAGGTCCTCGACCTCTGTGTCGGCTGTAAGGGCTGTAAGTCCGACTGCCCGACCGGCGTCGACATGGCGAAGTTGAAGACCGAGGTGAAACACGAGTACCACCAGAAGAAGGGTGCCAGCCTCCGCGAGAAGGTGTTCGCCAACATCGACACCGTCTCGAAACTCGGCAGCGCGCTCGCGCCCCTCTCGAACTGGGGGAAGGACCTGCCCGGTGCGCGCGCCGTCATGGAGTCGGTGCTCGGCATCCACCGCGACCGGGAACTCCCGACGTTCCGTCGCGACACCCTGGAGAAGTGGATGGCCAACCGCAGCCCGCAGGTCTCGGAAGCCGAGGCCGAGCGGAAGGTCCTCCTCTTCCCGGACACGTACACGAACTACAACTACCCCGAACCCGGCAAGGCCGCGGTCCGCGTGCTGGAGGAGGCGGGCGTCCACGTCCGACTCGCCGAGAACGTGACCGACAGCGGCCGGGCAGCCTACTCGAAGGGCTTCCTCGACGCCGCGAAGGAGTCCGCTCGCGAGAACGTCGACGCCCTCGCTCACCCGGTCCGGAACGGTTGGGACGTCGTCTTCATCGAACCCTCGGACGCGGTCATGTTCCAGGACGAGTACCGCGACTTCTTCCCCGGTGAGGAGCGCACCGAGGACGTCGCGGCCAGCGCGTTCGGCGTCTGCGAGTACATCGACACGTTCCGCCTCGACGAGAACGTCGACTGGGCGGCCCCGCCCGAGTCGCTGTCCTACCACGGCCACTGCAACCAGAAGGCGACCAACAAGGACCACCACGCGGTCGGCGTGCTCAGGAGAGCGGGCTACGCGGTCGACCCCATCGACTCCGGGTGCTGTGGGATGGCCGGTTCGTTCGGCTACGAGGAGGAGCACTACGAGATGTCCAAGGCCATCGGTCAGATCCTCTTCCGCCAGGTCGACCAGAGCGACGGCGAGCAGGTCGTCGCTCCCGGCGCCTCCTGCCGGAGCCAACTCGGCGACCGCGACGAGGCGAGCGAGAACCCACCTCACCCCGTCGAACGGCTCGAAGCGGCACTCGCGCAGTAGCTTAAGTAACCCCCGGTCTTTTTAAGCGGTCTCGTGACGCCGGTCACGTACCTGCGGTGACCTCTCGTCGGTCTAGTCGTTAATTATTTATCGTGCCCTGATTCACGTTACCGTGGAGTACGGGGTGCACGGTAACGAGTCACTCTGACTATCAATCATGACAGACACGAACGAAACATCGTCGGACGAGTCCGAGCCCGTTCCGGACGGAGGCGTCGCCGACAGCGACGTCTTCATGTCGGAAGAGCAGGGCGCGGAGTATCGCTCGACGGTGTACGAAGACGTCGGGTACGATACGCTCGAAGAGGCACCGCAAACTGACGAGTTCCCGAACCTCGGGAAGGGGCCGTCACTCAAGAAATACGACCTCCCGAAGGTTCCGAAACTGAGCCACCTGGTCGGTCCGAGCGCCATCATGCTCGGGGCGTCGCTGGGGTCCGGCGAGACGATGTTCTGGCCGACCATCATCGCGCAGAGCGGTTGGGCGCTCTACTGGGCGTTCTGGGTGGGGGTCCTCACGCAGTTCTTCATCAACACGGAGTTACAGCGCTGGACGCTCGCCACCGGCGAGAGCATCTTCCGCGCGTTCGACCGGATGCACATGGTCTGGCCGTGGTTCTTCCTCGCGGCAGGCTTCTTCCAGGCCGGTTGGCCCGGTTGGGCGGCCGGTGCGTCGAAAGTCGCCGCCTCGTGGGCTGGATTAGGCACCGGAGCCTGGCCAGTCATCGGGATCATCACCATGATCGTCATCTGGCTCTCCTACCAGGCTGGACCCGTCGTCTACAACATCGTCGAGACGACCCAGACGGTGCTGATGATCCTCGCGGTCGTCTTCGCCGTCATCCTCGTGTTCCTCGCCGGAACCATCGGCCAGCTCGCCAACGTGCCGGCCGGTGCGGTTAGCTTCGGCACACTTCCCGCAGACATGAACATCGCCGTCTTCCTCGGCGGTCTCGCGTACGCGGGCGCCGGCGGGTACGTCAACCTCGCACAGGGTGTCTGGGCCCGCGAGAAGGGTTACGGCATGGGTACCTACCAGGGCCGTATCCAGAACCCCCTCCGCGGGAGCGAACCCGAGGAGGTCACGGACGGCTACACGTTCGAACCGAACGAGAAGAACCTCACGCGCTGGAAGGCGTGGTGGAAGGTCGCCCAGCAGGAGCACTTCCTCTCCTTCGTCGTCGGGTTGCTCGTCGTCGCAACCATCGCGATGACGATCTCGGCGGAGTACGCCGCCGGGACGGAGGTCGGCGCCATCGACATGTGGCTGACCGAAATCATCCCGGCGCTGAGTCCCATCGCGGCGCAACTCACCTACGCCGTCATCTTCATCGCGCTGTTCAGCACCCAGTACGCCATCATCGAGTCGTACGTGCGCAACAGCGTCGACATCATGTTCGAGGGACACGGCCGACAGGCCGGTTGGGAAGTCTCCCGTGTCTTCCTCGGCTTCCTCACGCTCTACACGGTGTGGGGGATCGCCATCATCGGCGGGAACCTCCTCTTCGAGAACTTCTCGAAGCCGTGGATCCTGCTCGTCATCGGTGCCGCTGCGGCCGGTGCGATGATGTGGCCGTACAACGCGCTCACGACCATCCTCAACACGAAGTACCTGCCCGAGCACACCCAGATGGGCTGGGCCCGCATCGTCGCCATGTGGTGGGCGACCGGCTTCTTCGGGTACTTCACCGTCCTGCTCGTCGGCGGCATCGCCACCGGCGACCAGTACGGCATCAACTTCGCCGCGCTCGACACCACGGTCGGTATCGTCGGGAGTGGCCCGCTCGGCTACGTCCTCTGGGTCGTCTTCGCCATCGTCCAGGTGTACGTGATGTACGTCTCCGGGAAGGCGAAACTCGAATCGCAGGGGACCGTCGAAGGTGCCGACAAGGCCCGCGGACTCCTGTCGTAACGCTCCGACTCACCACGGTCTTTTTATCCGGTCATCCACGTAGTAGGGTAGCATGGAACGAGACACGTCGCTCGCGCGTCGGGTGGCCCGCGAACTCGCCAGTCGTCGGCTGTTCGCGTACGCGTTCGGGTTGGCTATCGTCACGGCGCCACAGGCGCTGACTTCTCTCGGCGTCACAGTCACCGGAGTACTCCGTACGGGCTTCCTCGCGGTCGGTCTCGGCCTGATGGTCGTGACCTACGTCGCCGAACTCTGGGTCGGCCGTAACGAGGTGGACTCGTCCGAAGAGGCGGGTGCGGCGCCGACCGAGGCGGACGACGACCGCTACTCGACGCGCGACCGACTCGTCGTCGGGCTGGCGGCCCTCGGCGTCGCCGTCGGCGTCTACGTGGCGCTCACGGTCGACCAACTCGCGGGCATCCTGTTCGTCGGCGGGGCGCTGCTGTTCGGGCAGTACGCCTTCCGGCGCGGGCGCGAGGGTGACGAGAACGGAGACGAACGCGGGGTCGTCGGCCGATGAGTGCGGACGGCGCCGGTCGCGGGAGCGGTCCCGGTCCCGACCCCGAGGATATCGACCCCGAGGCGTTCGAGGACCTCCCCAGCACGGACGTCGACGTCGAGGTCCACGTCCACTTCGGGATGACCGGCTCCTTCCCGCTCCGCCTCGCGGAGCTCTTCTTCGCCGACGACGGACTCTACATCGCGGAGTACAGCTACGTCACGCCGCTGTTCGGTCTCGGCACCAAACAGCACAAGAAGGAGGCCGCGGGGATGGAGCGTATCTACGACGTCCACGGTCTCGACGAGGTGCTCCTCCAGGCGGACAAGGTCGTCTGGAGCGCGTACGACAACGTCGAACGAGTCGTCCTCGACGAGGGCGGCGGACTCGGCCGGCCGAAGCTCACGATCTACCTCGAAGACGAGCACTCCTTCGCCTACCGACTCCACGAGGGGGCGGACCCGGCGTGGCTCCGCTCGGAACTCGGCGACGCGGCCGAGCGCCACGGCTTCGGCTTCGAGGCACAGTCGGGCGTGGGATTCCGCCCGCGCGAGAATCTGCGGCGCTTCTTCACCGGGTGAGTTCGCGGGCGCGGAGGGCGGCGTGCCCGAGGAGCGCCCAGCAGACACCCACCACGTAGAGCGCGGTCAACAGGAGCGTGAGGAGCGTCCGCTGCGGTGCGGCCGCCCGCCGTCGCCGCCGCGCGAGGGTCGCACACCGCTCGACCAGCCACCGAACGCCGCGCGTCGTGCCCGCGTCCGGGTGACGTTCGAGCGTCCGGGCGATGGGCGGACTCACCCGCTCGTAGACGCCGACGAGAGCGCGGCCGGCCGGCGTCGGCCGGAGGGCGTCCTCGCGGAACCCCCGGAGTTCGTCGAGCGTCGGCCCCTCGCCGGCCGTCGCGGTAGTGATGAAACACGTCGAGTGGTGTTGGCGGACCTCCAAGCGGCGGGTTTCGGTCTTCTCGTAGGTCGTCACGTCCTCGAACTGCGGGTCGTCGGCGACGAGGAACGCGTCGTCCGTGTACCGGAGGTAGCAGTCCCCGTGTTCGACTCGCTCGTTCGACTCGGTGAGAACGGTGACGTGTTTCTGCCGGCCGTCCCCGACGCCGGGGAGTTCCGCGCCGGCACCCTCGTCTTTGGCAGCCATCTCTGTTCCTCTGTGAGTGTTTCCCACTCATAACACTTGGCCCATCGGGTGAGAGTAACATTCATGGCCGTCCGGTCACTCCCTCGCCGTATGGCAGATACCGTGGGGGACCACGACTGTGAGTACCTCGCGACGCTCGACCTCGACGGGACGGTCGAGTTCACCGAGAGCAGACGCGAACAGTACGGTGGCGACGCGAGTCCCCACGAACCAGTGACACCCGACGCCGTCGTCGAGGCGGCGTCGACGGCCGACGTCTCGGCGGTCCTCGCGGGCGCGAACGAGCGCGGGATTCCGGTCACGCCCCGGAGCGGCGGGTCGGGACTGGAGGGGAACGCCGTCCCCGTCGCCGGCGGCATCGTCCTCGACACGACCCGCATCGACCACGTCGACGCCCAACCCGACGACCTGCAGGTCCGCGTCGGCCCGGGTGTCGTCTACGACGACCTGAACGAGCGCGTCGCCCAGTACGGTCTCCGCTTCGCGCCCGGCATCTCCAGCGGCGACGTCGCGATGGTCGGCGGGATGATCGCGAACAACGCCTCCGGGTTCAACGCCGTCCGCTACGGCGAGACCGGCGACCACGTCCGTCGACTCGAAGTCGTCCTCCCCGACGGCGAGGTCATCGAGTGCGGCCAGGAGGTCGTGAAGTCCTCGTCGGGGTACAACCTCCGCGACCTGATCGTCGGTTCGGAGGGGACGCTCGGCGTCGTCACGGAGGCGACGCTCGAACTCGTCGGCATCCCCGAGCACAAGCGCGCCGCGCTCGTCACCTTCCCCACCGAGCGCGACGCCTCCAGCGCCGTCTCCGAGATCATCCGCTTCGGCGTCCGCCCCGGTGCCATCGAGTTCGTCGACGCGCCGAGCGTCGAACTCCTCAACGCCTACTCGGGGCTCGGACTCCCCGAGAAGCCGACGTTGCTCCTCGAACTCCACGGCAACAACTCCGGCATCGAGGAGGACGTCGAGTTCGTCGAGTCCGTCTGTGCGGACAACCGGATGGAGCGCTGGGAGACCGCCGACGAGTCCGAGATGGACGAGATCTGGCAGGCCCGCCGCGACGCCCTCCCCGCCGCCCGCGCCTACCGCGAGGGGTGGGAACCGCTCGTCATCGGCGACGTCGTCGTCCCCATCTCGAAGTACCCCGACATCGTCGAGACGGTTTCCCGGGTCGCCGACGAACTCGACATCCTCACGACCTGCGTGGGCCACGCCGGCGACGGCAACCTCCACTTCACGCCGCTCGGCGACCCGCAGAACGAGGCCCACGTCGCGGCGGCGAACGAACTCAACGAGCGCGTCGTGAAGGCCGCCATCGACATGGGCGGGACGGCTACCGGCGAACACGGCGTCGGCATCGGGAAACGGAAGTTCATGGACCGAGAGCACGGCGCTGGGAGCGTTCGCGTGATGCAACAGATCAAGGACGCGATCGACCCGAACGGCATCATGAACCCGGGGAAGGTCCTGCCGGACGTGGAGTCGTAGACACCCACCCCTCGTTTCGTGAGTTAGGGTGTCTCGGTGGTAGTCGGTCGTCGGAGGTGCTCGCGGTGCGCCGTCGTCTTCGGGGATGACGTCGGGGAGTACGGCCGGCCCACCCCTCGTTTCGTGAGTTAGCGGCCGGAAGAGGAGTCAGGTCTAGACGGGTCAGGTCTGGACGGGTCGGGTTGAGTCAGGTCCGATTCTCGCGCGTCCACCCCTCGTTTCGCGAGTTCCCGAAGCGTCGGCGTCGCCGACGTCACCGATGCGACGCCACCGAGGTCGACGCCATCGCGACAAACTCGGCGGCCCCACCCCTCGTTTCGTGAGTTAGACGGAGAGGGGAAGTCCGCCGATTCCGGTCGGTGAACGGTCTCTCGCGACCAGGGCTCTCCGGACACGGTCCCCTCGTTTCGTGAGTTAGGGTGTCTCGGTAGTGGGGATGGTCGTGGCGGAATCGGCGGCGTCGATGCGGGCGCGAGAGACGGGGAGGAGTCGATACGCACGAGGGCGACGAGAAGGAGCCGATGCGAACGAGAGACCGGCACTCGAAGCAAATCGTGTTTCGAGAGAGCACTAACCACCGTCTAGAGACTAGACCGACTCCTCTAGACGACTAGTCTTCCTCTCTAGTGGATAGATTGAACCTTACGATACCGGCAAGTCCACTCACCGTCACGTTCACCATCGCTCGACACCGACTTTCTCACGAAATCGGGGGTGGGCGTGTTTATAAATGGGCGAAACTCACGAAACACACAACACCACGGTTATACGGGTGGACCGTCTCGGTAGCGTCATCTACCGATGACGCGTCCCTTCAGCGACATTCGTGAGACCATCTTCGCGGACAAGGAGGTCCTCTCGGAGGACTACCAGCCGGACACCATCCTCGAACGCGACGACGAGATCAGCGCCTACCAGGACGCACTCAAGGACGTCCTGTTCGGCCGGAATCCCTCGAACGTCTTCGTCTACGGGAAGACCGGCGTCGGGAAGACGGCGGTCACCCAGTACATGCTCCAGGCCCTCCAGGAGGAGACCGCCACTCGCGACGAGGCCGACGACGTCCACGTCCGGATGTACAACTGCAACCGGGGGAGCGTGTACGGGGCCGTCCGGACACTCGTCAACTCGCTGCGCGAAGACGGCGCTGAGCAGTTCCCGAAGACGGGTCTCTCGACGGAGGTGGCACTGGAGTCGCTCTACGACGAGATGGACCGCATCGGTGGCACCTTCCTGTTCGTCTTCGACGAGATCGACCACCTCTCGGACGCCGACTCGCTCCTGTACGAGTTCCCACGGGCACGCTCCATCGGCCACCTCACGAACGCGAAGGTCGGCGTCATCGGCATCTCCAACAACTACCGCTTCCGGGACTCGCTCTCGCCGAAGGTGAAGGACACGCTGATGGAGAAGGAGATTTCCTTCTCCCCCTACGACGCGACGGAACTCCGGACCATCCTCCACGACCGGGCGGCGGACGCCTTCACCGAGGGGTCGTGCGACGAGTCCGCCATCGCGAAGTGTGCGGCGCTCGCGGCGCGGGACACCGGCGGTGCGAGACAGGCACTCGACCTCCTCCGGACCGGCGGCGACATCGCCGAGTCGCGGGGCGACGCGGTCGTGGAGGACGACCACATCGACGCGGCCAGGGAGACTGTCCAGCGGGGTCGGGTGACGGACAAGATCCGAGACCAGACGATTCACGGCCAACTCGTCCTCGAAGCGGTCGCCCGCCTCGACCACGCCGGTGACACGCCGGCCCGGAGCAAGGAGATTCGCGAACGCTACGAGATGGTCGCGGAGAACCACGGCCACGAACCGCTGACGACGCTGAAGAGCGTCCAGAACCACCTGAGCGACCTCAAGATGCTGGGCTTCCTCTCCGTCACCGAACACAACGTCGGCAAACGCGGCGGGTCGTACTACACGTACGAACTCACGCTCGACGCAGAGGCGGTCTTCGACGCCCGCGAGACCATCGAACGGGAGCGCTCGTGACGGCGTCTCCCCACCGACACGACTCGCCCCGGGGACCGCCGCCGAACATTCACAGGTAAGTACTCGACTCCCCAACGCTCTCGCATGTCTCGAAACGGGAGTGGGGTTCGGCGTCTCGTCGCGCCGGTGTTGGCGCGGGCGCCCGCCGTCGCGCTCGCGACGACTGGGCTGACGTACCTGTTGCTCCTCCTCGGGTTGTTCACGGCGGCCAGCGGCTCCGGGGCGACCTGTAACCAGACCTACCCGGGGTGTGCCGGACAACTCTCGCCGGTCGGACTCACGCCGCCGCAGTTCGTCGAGTGGTTCCACCGCCTCGTCGCGATGACCATCGGATTCGTCATCCTCGGGAACGGCGTGGTCCAGTGGCGGGCCTACACCCGAACGCGGACGAGTCGTGCGGCGGTCCTCGCCCTCCTACTCCTCCCGCTCCAGGTGATCCTCGGCGGGACGACCGTCACCTTCGCTGGTCTCGTACCCGGCGGCTACACGATGGTCGTGCAGGCGTCGCACTTCTTCGCGGCGCTCGCCATCTTCACGGCGCTCGTCGCGTCGACGGCGTGGGCCTACGAGCGCGAGTGGGGGCGACGACTCGCCTCCGAAGCGGGTGTCCGTTCGGCACTCGGCGTCGCGAGCGTCGCGCTCGTCGGCCACTCCCTGCTCGCACGCGACCTCCTGGTGACGTTCGGTGCGTTCGTCCAGACCGGCTACTACGCCTTCCAGTTCGTCGGGTTCGCCGCGGTCCTCGCGGCCGTGCTCTGGGCACGCGACGCGGAGACCGGGAACTCGTCTACCGGTCTCCGTCTCCGTCGCGCCCACCACGCCGCACTCGGCTGTCTCTTCCTCCTCGTCGTCGAGATGGTCCTCCTCGTCGGAATCGTCCCCATCACGCAACCGGTCGAGACGCTGAGTTGGGTGGTCGCGGCGGCCGCGACGGCGGCGGCGCTCGTCGGTCGGGTCACACTCTCCGACGCGAGCGGACGCTCGTACGCGCAGTCACCGAGTGAGCGCTGAAGGTCTCCCCCTCACGAACGCGTCTCGCTGGTGTTTAAGTGGTCTACGTCCTATCCACAGGTATGGAACGACGTACGTACCTGAAGTCGGTCGGTGGCAGTGCAGTCGCGCTCACGCTCGCCGGATGTTCCAGTAACGGCGGCGAGGGCACGACCACGACCGGAACTGGAACCACGACCGAGACGGCGACGACCATCACCCCCGGTACGGCGCCGGGTTTCCCGCCGTTCGAGATGAAGGAGGGCGGCGAACTCGTCGGCTTCGACATCGACCTGCTCTCGGCGGTCGTCGCCGAGGCGGAGGGGTACCAACTCGGCGAGTGGCAGGAGTTCGCCTTCGACTCCCTCGTGCCCTCGCTCACGTCGAACAAGATCGACGTCATCGCCGCCGCGATGACCATCACCGACAAGCGCGAGCAGACGATCGACTTCACCAACCCCTACTACAACGCCGACCAGGCGATCCTCGTCCGCGAGGACGGGAGCTTCTCGCCCTCGAAGCTCTCGGACCTCTCCGGGCACAAGGTTGGCTCCCAGTCCGGGACGACCGGCGAGAACATCGCGAAGGAACTCATCAAGGAGGGGACGCTCAAGGAGTCGAACTACAACTCCTACGACAGCTACGTCTTCGCGGTCCAGGACCTCCAGAACGGGAACATCGACGCGGTCATCCTCGACGTCCCGGTCGCCCAGACGTTCGCCGACCAGCGGCCAGTCGAGATCGCGTTCACCCACGAGACGGGCGAGCGCTACGGCTTCGGCATCCGCAACGGCGACGACGATCTCCAGTCGGCCCTGAACGAGGGGCTGGCGGCCGTCCGCGACTCCGGTCGCTACGAGGAGATCCGCAACAAGTGGTTCGGCTCCTCCAACCAGTAGACAGATGCCCTGTCCGGTGCCCGTCCCCGGCGGGCTCTCGCCCGACTGGCAGTACGTCTTCGAGAACGCCTGCTACCTCGGCGACGGGCTGTTGGTCACGATCAAGTTGACCCTCGCCAGCCTCCTCGTGGGGTTCGCGGCCGGACTCCCGGCCGCCGTCGTCGAGGTGTACGGCGGCCGTTACAGCAGCGGTCTCGTCCGTAACGTCGGTGTCGTCCTCCGTGGGACGCCCATCGTCGTCATCATCATGCTCGCGTACTTCGCGTTCGGTCTCTCGCCGGCGTTCTTCGCGGCGACGGTCGCACTCGGCTTCCGCAGCGCCGCCTACCAGACACAGATCTTCCGGGGAGCGATCCAGAGCGTCAGCCGCGGGCAGATGGAGGCCGCCCGCTCCATCGGTATGTCGAAGGTCCAGGCGATCCGCCACGTCGTCCTCCCACAGGCGCTCCGTCGGAGCGTCCCCGGCTTCCAGAACGAGGTCACCATCGTGCTCAAAGACACCTCTATCGCGTTCGCCATCGGTCTCGCCGAACTGCTCACCAAGAGTTACGACCTGTTCCAGAGTATCGGCCACACGACGGCCATCTTCGAACTCATCCTCTTCGTCAGCGCCATCTACTTCGTGTTGACCCTGCTCGCGAACCGGTCGCTCGAACTGTTGAACGACCTGGTCGCCATCCCCGGAGGTGGGAACCGATGAGCGGCGCGCCGAACGGCGACGACGAACCGCTCGTCCGCGTTGACGACCTCTACAAGCGCTACGGCGAGGAAGAAGTCCTGAAGGGTATCTCCTTCGAGATGGACCGCCAGGACGTCCAGGTGCTCGTCGGTCCGTCCGGGTCGGGGAAGTCGACGCTCCTGCGGTGTGTCAACCGACTCACCGAGTTCCAGGGCGGGGACATCTACCTCGACGGCACGCCGGTCACGGAGATGGACGAGAACGAACTCCGCCGGCAGGTGGGGATGGTGTTCCAGGACTTCAACCTCTTCGCACACCTCACCGCCAAGCAGAACGTGATGCTCGGGCCGCGTCGCGTCCTCGGGAAGTCGAAGGAGGAGGCCGCCGAGCGGGCGATGGAGGAACTCGAACAGGTCGGTCTCGCCGAACAGGCCGACTCCTACCCGGCGGAACTCTCCGGCGGGCAGAAACAGCGCGTCGGCATCGCCCGCGCGCTCGCGATGGACCCGAAACTGATGCTGTTCGACGAACCCACCTCGGCGCTCGACCCCGAACTCATCGGTGAGGTCGTCGAGGTGATGGAGGACCTCGCCGAGCAGGGGATGACGATGCTCGTCGTCACCCACGAGATGGGCTTCGCCCGTGCGGCCGCGACCGACATCATGTTCCTCGACCAGGGGACCATCGTCGAACACGGTCCGCCCGAGCAGTTGTTCGAGAACCCCGAACACGAGCGCACCGCCCAGTTCCTCGAACGTCTCACTCGGCTCCACGGAGACACACGATGAGCGAGACGGAGACCGGCGCCGCACCCGACGTCCGGACCGAGGAACCCCGTGACTACGCGGCGGGGTTGAAGTACACCGTCGGGGCGCTCTTCTGGGGCTGGATCCTCCTGCGCTGGCTCAACGACTGGTTCGGTGGCGTCCTCGTCCCACGCGGCCAGGCGTTCGTGCCCCCGAGTACGTTCGCCGCGCTCGCCGACTCGGTGCCGCTCTTCGCGGGGCTCTTCGACGCCGTCGCGTTCGCCGTCCAGTTCTTCCCGAACCTGGTGAACGCCCTCTGGTTGAGCGTCATCCTCACGGTCGTCTCCATCACGCTCGGGTTCCCCATCGCCGTCGTGCTCGCCGCCGCGCGGGTCTACGGCGAGTACTCGAACTGGCTCGCGCTCGCCTACGTCGAACTCCTGCGCGGGACGCCGCTGCTCGCCCAGTTGTTCGTCCTCTACTACGGCCTGCCGTGGATCCCGGCGTTCTTCCGGAACCTCTCGTTCGTCGGCCAGGGAATCTTCCCCGCACAGGCCGTCTGGGTCGCCATCGTCGGGTTCATCCTCAACTCGGCGGCCTACCAGGCGGAGTACATCCGCGGCGCCATTCAGAGCGTCGACCCCGGGCAACTGGAGGCCGCCCGCTCCGTCGGTCTCTCGAAGGTCGAGGGAATCCGCCACGTCGTCCTCCCGCAGGCGCTACGCTTCGCGATTCCGGGGTGGACGAACGAACTCGTCTACCTCGTCAAGTACTCCTCGCTGGCGGCGTTCATCACCGTCCCCGAACTCTTCTACCAGGCACAGTCGTTCGCCTCGGAGACGTACCACTACACCGAACTGTTCGTCCTCGCGGGAATCCTCTACCTCGGACTCGTCGTCACGGTATCGAACCTGATGAGTCACGTCGAAGCGCGGGTCGCCATCCCCGGACTCGGAGCGTCGGAGGGTCGTTGACCCTCAGAACTCCGTGACGACTTCGACGCCCGCCGTCTCGTACTCGTCCATCGCGGCCAGTCGGTCCGGGACGTCGTCGAGTGCCACCTCGCGAGTCACCAGCGCCTCGGGGTCGACGTCGCCCGAGGCGATGAGTCGGAAGAGGGCGTCGTAACTCGTCGGCGGCATCCCGCGCGACCCGACGAAGGAGAGTTCGTGGCGCGTCATGTAGTCCGTCGGGAGCGACACTTCGCCTTTCTCCGCCTCGGTCGTCAGTCCGACCTGGACGTGCGTCCCGCGTTGGCGGAGCGACTCCACGGAGGCGCGACACGCCGCGGCCGTCCCGACCGCGTCGACGGAGACGTGTGCACCCTTGCCGGACACCTCGCGGATCGCCTCGGCAGCGTCCACCTCGCCGGCGTTCACCGTCTCGACGGCGCCCTGGTCGCGTGCTCGCTCCAGTTTCTCGTCGTCGAGGTCGACCGCGACGACGTTCGCACCGCGCGAGCGGGCGATCTGGACGGCCGAGAGTCCAAGACCACCACAACCGTGGACGGCGACCCAGTCGCCGGCGCCAACGTCGACCTGCGCGGTGAGCGCGTGGAAGGCGGTCATGAATCGACAGCCGAGGGCGGCGGCGGCCTCGTAGGAGACTTCGTCGGGGAGGTGGGCGAGGTTGTAGTCGGCCTCGGGGACGTGGACGTACTCGGCGAACGCGCCCGGCGCGTCCGGTTCGAACCCGAGCGCGTAGCCGTCCTCGCAGACGTTTCCGTGGCCGGTCCGACACTCGGGACAGGAGGCGTCGCCGAGCGAGAACGGGACGGCGACGCGCTCGCCGACCTCGAAGTCGTCGACGCCGTCGCCGACCGCGACGACCTCTCCCGCGGGTTCGTGGCCGAGTATCTGCCCTCTGGGTACCTGGTCGTCGGCCCACTCGCCGTGGCCCTTCCAGGCGTGCCAGTCGCTACGACAGATGCCACACGCCTCCACGCGGACGACGACGCCGGCGTCGGCGGGTTGTGGACGTTCGACCTCCTCGATGCGGAGCGGTTCGCCGTACTCTTCCAGCACTGCGGCGCGCATACTGGCCGTGGGTGGGCACCGACCAAAACGGTTGTCCGTCGACTCGCCCACCAGATTCGCGATATCGCAACGTTTTCGGGCGTTTCGGCCGTGTCCGGGGACGTGGCTATCGAAACCATCCAGTCCGGGGTCTGGTCGGTGGTTCCCGCACTCCTCGCCATCAGTCTGGCGTGGTACACGCGCGACGCCATCATCGGCCTGTTCCTCGGCGTGACGAGCGCCGCACTCATCTACGGTGGGCTCCAGCCGGCGGCGGCGGGCGTCCCCGACGCGTGGGTCGGCACGACGCTCGGGACGGTCGCCGGCGTCGTGTTCGGACTGAAACTGGTACCGGACCTCATCGCGAGTGCCAACCTCTTCGGGAGTCTCTGGTACATCAAGAACGTTCTCCTCGCCATCTTCGCCATCGGTGGACTCATCGGCCTGATGATTCGCTCCGGGGCGATTCGGGGCGTCCTCGAGGCGCTCACCGAACGGGTGGAGTCGGCCGAGGACGCCGAGAAGGCGACGTTCCTCGCGGGCATCGTCGTCCACATCGACGACTACTTCAACTGTCTCGTGGTCGGCACGATGATGCGCCCGCTGACGGACAAGTACAACGTCTCGCGGGCGAAACTCGCCTACTACGTCGACTCCGCGGGGAGTCCGGCCGCCCGCCTCGCCTTCTACTCGACCTGGGGGGCGGCGATGGTCGGCTTCATCGGCGCCGGTCTCGTCCAGGCGAAGAAGCAGGGCATCCTCCCCGACGCCTACAGCGAGTTCGTCACGACGACGAGCGGTGGCGACGTCCAGGCCGTTGCCGACGCCATCTGGCCGCTGTTCTTCAACACGCTGTTCACCGGCTTCTACTCGTGGGCGGCGCTCGGTCTCGCCGCGCTCGTCGCGTGGCAGGTCTTCCCGAACGTCGGCGGGATGGCCGAGGAGGAACGTCGTGCCCGCTCTGGCGGGGGCGTCCTCGGCGAGGAACACAACCCGATGATCTCCGAGGAGATGGCCGACTACGAGATGTACGAGGGCGCGACGCCCGACTGGAAGAACTTCCTCGTCCCTATCCTGACGATGGTCGTTGTCGGTCTCCTCGCGATGTTCTGGACGGGCGAGGCGATCGTCTCCACTGGCCCGACCGGGTCGCTCGCGCTCAACATCGGCGGCGTCCAACTCGGTCTCGCCTCGATGTCCGCGCTCGTCGTCGCGTTCGTCCTCTACCGCGTCCGTGGCGACATCCCCTCGAACGAGGACGCCGTCGACGCCGTCGTCGTCGGGATGAAGGGGATCTTCCTCGCCGCAGTCATCCTGTTGTTCGCGACGGCCATCCAGAACGCCGTGACGACGCTCGGCATCTCGTCGTTCGTCACGAACGTCTTCTCGGGCGTGCCGGGTTGGATCGTCCCGGTCGCCCTCTTCCTCACGTCGAGTTTCGTGAGTTTCTCCGACGGGTCGTCGTGGTCGACCTACGGGATCATGTTCCCCATCGCCATCCCCATCGCGTTCACGACGCCCGCGAACCTGATTCTCGTGCTCGGTGCCGTCTTCTCCGGCGGTATCTTCGGCGACCACTGTTCGCCCATCTCCGATACGACGGTGCTCGCCTCCTCGACCAGCGGCGCCGACCACATGGTCCACGTCCGCACGCAGATTCCCTACGCGCTGGTGAGCGCCGGCATCGCCGCCACCCTCTTCCTCGTCCTCGGGTTCGTGCTCCCCGAAGGGTGGCAGATCATCCCCTACTGAACCACTTTTTACGCTGCGCTCGCGGCCTCTCGGCCGCTCACTCGGTAAAAACGTGGTGAAAAAGCACTCCTCTCTCCCGTCGCTCACTTCGTTCGCGGTAGTCGTTCGTCGGCCTCGTGACTTCGCCGCGAGTGAACCGCTTCGCTCGGGTCTTCCAGACCGCTCGCTCGCGGATGCACGACGGCGTGGCCTTCCCGGACGTCCGATTCTCAGTTATATACTCCCGTGGAGTACTTAAAGAACGGCTCCGTCTCCCACTGCTTTTCTCCGCCGCGTCCCTCTGCCCGAGTATGACCGACACACGCGTCTCGGCGTCGAGTGACCCCCTCCCCGACGCCCTGATGGCGCACCTCGTCTACCCGACGGCGAGACTCGTCCTCCGCTCGCCGTTCCACGACCTCGTCAGCGACGAACTCCTGCTCGTCTCCCACACCGACGCCGAGACCGGTGAGACGCGGGCCGAACCGGTCGGCTACCACGAGTCCTCGCGCGGCGCCGACCTCGTCGCGTTCACCGACCGAGGGTGGGCCACCGACCTCGATACGGGCGAGTCGGTGACCCTCACCCACCGGGGCGACGACGTCCCGGCGACCGTCGAAGTCGTCTCGGACCCCCGGCGCGTCGCGAAGTACCTCCGCGCGTTCCTCCAGCGCGAGGGCCTCGACGCGGCCCCACGCGTGAGCCTCGACATCGAGGGTGCGGACGTACCGAGTCGCGAGGAACTCACAGCGGCCGTCGACGACGGCGGCGTGGTCGCGCTGCTGTTCGACGTGCAGGAGTGAGCACACGTTCGGGCGCGGGGAGGCGTCGGTGTCGAGTCACTCGACGACCGAGAGGAACCCCGCACTCGTCCCGACGGCGACGACGTCGCCCACGGTCGTCCAGACCTGTCGTGCCTCCTCGGTGAACGTCCACCGCTCCGCACCGTCGGCGAGGGACAGCGAGCGGATTCGCCAGCGGTGCTCGTCGAGACGCGTCCCCACGACGACCCGGTCACCCTGCGAATGGACCCGGTCGATTCCTCCACTTCCGCTGGCCGTCCAGCGCGTCTCCCCGGTCGCCCGGTCGAGCGCGTAGAGCGTCCCTTCGCCGGCGACGAGGAGCGAGTCGCCCGCGACGACCGGTTCCGACCGGGTGGCGTCCTCGAACTGCCGCGACCAGCGGACGGACCCGTCGGCGGCGTCGAGTGCGAGGACGAACCCGTCGAACTCGGTGACGTAGACGGTACTCCTGTCCGTGGTTCCGCCGGCGACGACGAAGTTGTCGTCCGCGTCCAGTACGTGGTGCCACCGCTCGTCGCCGGTGTCGACGTTCCGGCCGCGGACGGTCGGCGTGTCCGACCCCTGGCGACGGTCGCGACGACGGGCGCGTCCGTGCTCGACCCAGTACCGACGCCGAGGTACCGTTCTTCGACCGACCACCGTTCCGTCCCGTCCTCGGTCGCGAACGCCATCGTCGCGACGCCCCCGACGGCGACGACGAGCGTCCCGCCGATGACGACACCGAGCCCGTTCCACGTGTCGCCCGACTCGGCCGTCCACCGAGTCGTCCCGTCGGTGCGGTCGACTGCGGAGACGGTCTCTCCGCCGAACGGTGCGACCGCGTCGTTGTAGGTGCCGGTGTAGACCGTCTCCCGGTCGAATCCGAGGACGGCGAGCGACTTGTCGACGGCGTCGGTCCGCCACACGGTCCTGTCGGGGCCGACGCGGAGGAGTCGTCGTTCGCTCGCGCCGGCGTGGCCGAAGGGACCGTACACCTGCCCGTCGCTCGCCCGCAGTCGGTTCGTCGCCGGCGCGAACGTCTCCGCGTGCCACTCGACCCCGTCGGACGTGAGCGCGGCGACGAGTCCGGGCGACGTCGGGTCGAAGGTCGGGGGGAGGAACGAGTCGTCCCGACTGGCGGTCGCCGCGTAGACCGTCTCACCGTCGACGGCCGGGCGTTCGAGAGGGCCGTCGAACCGGTAGCGGGCGGTCACCGCGTCGGTCTGTGGCTCGACTCGCTCGGGCGGAGAGACGCCGCCGACGAACGGGAGCGCAGCACAGCCGGCGCTCGTGGCTGCGAGTGCCGTCGCCAGGAAACCGCGTCGCGTCGTGGAGGGCGTAGTCACACTCGATCGGACCGACCGAACCGGGGTAAGCTTTCAGGTGGGTGACGGTCACCCGGGCCGCTACATGAAGTCCGAGAGGCCGGCCTGCGAGTCGTCGTCCTCGGCGTCTTCGGCGCGTTCCTCGGTGTCGACGTCGTCTTCGCCACCCGCTTCGCCGTCGGATTCGGGGTCGGTGGCGGCCATCTCGGTGGTCTCGGCCTGTCCCTCGAAGGCGCCGCCGGAGTGCTCGACGGCCCGTTCGGCTTCGAGTTCCTCGGCGTCCTCGACGATGGACTGGACCTTGTTCGTGTCCTTCCCGCTCCCGGTGACGAACGAGACGTGGGACTCGTCCATGTCGTAGCGGGAGGCCATCGCGACGGTGAGTTCCCGGTTCTTGCAGTGGTGGGTCATCGCCGCGAGGAAGGGCATGATCTCGCGACGCGCGGTGGCCATCGAGACCCCCGCGTCCTCGGCGATGCGGGAGGCGATGTAGTCGCGCGTCTCGCGGGTGCCCTTCGAGCGACCGAGTTTCGACCAGTAACTCGGCGGCCCGTAACGCGTCCACCCGCCGTGGTCGTGTCGACGCGAGGCCGCCACGCCGGCCGCGACGTTGTCGGTCGCGTAGCGCCAGTAGGAGTAGTTCTGCGTGGCGCGCACGCGGCCGAGCCACTTGTCGGCGTTCGAGAGGAAGTCGTAGGCGGTGGCGAGTTCGTCGCCCCGGAAGTCCTTGGGGACGTTGTCCTCGACCCAGTTGAGGAGGTCGTCGGGTGTCTCGTCGACGTCGTAGGCCGAGTGGAGCGCGTCCTCCGCGCTCTCGTGTTTGATGACGTCGTCGAGGAAGTCGAAGATGCCCTCGGTCGTGTCGCGCTCGCCGGTCACCACGTCGTCGACGGTGAGTCGTTCGGCCTCCTCGGCGAGCGCCTGGAGGTCGTTGACGGCCGAGCGGAGGTCGCCGCTGTTCTTCTCGGCGAGTCGGTCGAGCGCATCGTCGTCGTAGTTGATGTCCTCGCGCCGGCAGATGTCCCGGAGCACGGGGACGATAGAGCGCTTCGAGACGTCGCGGAACTCGATCTCCTGGCAGGCGTTCCGCAGCGTCTTCGACATGTCGTAGTACTCGTTGGCGACGAGGACGATGGGCTGACTCGACTCCTTCACGACGCCCGTGATGGCCCGCGAGCCACCGCGGTCGGCGTTGCCGTGGATGTTGTCCGCCTCGTCGAGGAGGACGAGCTTTCGGCCGCTCTCGCCGCCGCCGAGCGTGCCGCTCTTCGCCGCCTCGCCGGCGACCCGGTCGATGACGGAGGCCGTCCGCTGGTCGGAGGCGTTCAGTTCGATGGTGTCCCACCCCATGTCGTTGGCGAGGGCGTGGGCCGCCGAGGTCTTCCCGACGCCGGGCGACCCGTGGACGATGACCGCCTCGCGGTGGTCCTCCCACGTCTCCGCCCACTCGCGGAGTTGGTCGCGGGCTTTGTTGTTCCCGCGTATCTCCGAGAGCGACTTCGGGCGGTACTTCTCCGTCCAGTCTACCACCGGCCGAACACCCCTCGGACACGTGAGAGACGAGCGCTCGCGGCGGCAGTGGAGACGATGCCGAACATATACACGTCTTACTCGGCGGGGAGCCAAAAGACGCTGGACCCGTCTCCGAACCCGGCCGCGAACGTCTATTCAGCTGGATATGTGTCTGTAATATGTAGGTATGGTTAGGGGGCGGTCGGTGTTACTTCGAGAACATGTTCCCCGAGACCCTCGTCTCGGAGCGGCTTCGACTCGAACGATTGACCGACGAACTGGTGGACGTCTACGACCTCTACGCGCTCTGTGGGGGAGCGCAGGGGACCGGCGGCGACGTGGCGGTTCGGCCCGACGTCGGCGCGGGTGGGGCGTTGTTAGATTTCCCACACGCGACGGTCAAGGAGACGTACGACTTCCTCGGAGAGAGTCAGCGACGCTGGCGGGAGGGGGAGGCGGCGACCTACGGCGTCACCGTCGAGGGCGACGTCGTGGGACTCGCGACGCTCGAACCCGACTGGGAGCGGCGGACCGGGAACCTCGCGCTCTGGCTCGCACCCGCGGAACGCGGTCGGGAGTACGCCCAGGAAGTCGGCGACCTCCTCGTCGACGTCGTCTTCGACGACCTCGACCTCGACCTCGTCGCGGTCCACCACGACGTGGGCGCGGACACGGCCCGGCGGGCACTCGAGAAGTTCCTCGAACGCAACGGCGGGCGCTTCGAAGCACGCATCCGAAACGCGGTGAACCGCGGCGGCGAACTGGTCGACCAGCGACGTTACACCCTCTCGCGGGCGGAGTATCGCGATGAGTGACCTCTTCCCCGAACGTCTGGAGAGCGAACGGCTCAGGTTCGTCCGATTCACGCGGGGCGACGTCGACGTCCGCGACGCGTTCGAGCGACGGAGCGCCGCTCACAGCGAGACCGCCGCCGCGGAGTTCGAACACCTCGCCTACGAACCACACGCCGTCCCCAAGCGCACCTTCGATACGCTCGCCGGGGCGGAACGGCGCTGGGAGCGAGGCGAACTCGCGATGTACACCATCCGGCCGAAATCCGGTGAACCGAACGCGGGCGAACCCGCGGGGACGACCGCACTCATCCCCTACTGGGAGCAGCAGACGGCCCAGTTGAGCATCTGGCTCCGCAAGCCGTTCTGGGGCCGGGGCTACGCCGGTGAGCGGGCCGACCGCTTCCTCGAACTCGCCTTCGTCCGCCTCGATTTGGACCTGGTCGTCGCGGCCTGCGCCGTCGAGAACGAGCGCGCCCACGGCGCTATCGAGAAGTACGTCGCCCGCCACGGCGGCCAGTACGAGGGCGTCCTCCGCAACTGGCACCCGCGGGCCGACGGGTCCGTCGCCGACCTCCACGAGTACACCGTCTCGGCCGAGCAGTACGCCGCGGCCCGCGGCGTCGACGACGCCGACGGTGCCGATGGTGCCGACGGTACCGACGACGGCGAGTCGCCCCCGGACTACCAGAAGCGATTTCGCCGTCCCGTTCGCACACCCGGGCATGTCCGCCCTCCAAGAGCGAAGCGAGAAGCCCTACGTCGCCAGCGCCGTCGCCGGTATCGCCGCCTACCTGCTCGGCTACCTCGTGACGTACGTCTGGCAGGCGAGTCACGTCCGCGAGATGCTGCGCGGCATCAACGCCGTGCTCCAGTTCTTCGGGGGCGACGCCATCCCCGCGTGGAAGGCCGTCGGCTGGCTGTTCTACAACGCCCACTTCGTCGCGTTCACGCACCCCACGCTCGGCGGCGGGAGCGTCGCCCGCAACTGGATCGCTTCGGGCGACGCGCCGACGCTCCTCTACATCGTACCGGTCGGCTGTCTCTTCGTCGCGGGCGCGGCCGTCGCCCACCACGCGGGGGCCGAAGACCCGCAGACCGGCGCGACACACGGGGCGTCGGTCACGCTCGGCTACGTCTTCCTCGCGCTCGTCGGCGTCTTCCTCTTCACCGCGACTCGCGGTGACTACACCATCGCGCCGGACCTCGTGACCGGCGTCCTCCTCGCGGGGGTCGTCTACCCCGCCGTCGTCGGCGGTGTCGGCGGCGCCATCGCGGGCGTGCTCGGCGAGGACTGAGTCGACTAGAGGTCGCGGGCGACCAACTCGCCCCAGTGCTCGAAGCCGTGGCGCTCGTAGAACGCCTTCGCGCGCTCGTTCTGCTCGTCGACGTCGAGGACCATCCGGTCGAGCGGGAGGTCCTGCTCGCGGGCGACGTCGAGGGCCGCCTCCATCAGGTCGTCGGCGTCGCCCGTCCCGCGGGCCTGCTCGCGGACGTAGATTTCGTTGAGGACCGCCGCGTCCCAGATGTAGCTGTGAGTCTCGGGGAGGACGAACACGTACCCGAGGAGGTCGCCGTCGGCTTCGAGCACCTGCACGCTCCGCTCGTCGGCCTCGACGCAGCGGTCGACCCACTCGAGGTAGCCCGTCCGGTAGTCGTCGGTGAGTTTCGACTCGTAGGTCTCGGCCTTCTCCTCGCCGCCGGTGCCGCTGCCGAGACCGAGTTCGAACGCACGCTTCAGTTCCCAAAGCGCCTCGGCGTCGCTGCCGGGGTCGTACGGTCTGACCGTGGGCATACTCGGCGGGTCGACGGGCGCGCCGTTAGCGCTGGCGGTTCGCGTCGCGGAACCGCCCCCACAGGACGAGTGCGCTCGTCGCGACGACGAGCAACTGCATCCCCGAGGAGACGAGCGGGAAGACCCGTTCGGCGTTCCGCGGGTCCGCACCGCGGTCCGTGTCGATGCCCGTGTAGTAGAAGGTCGACTCGGTGGTGCCGCCCGCGGTCCGGCCGCCGCCCTCGTGGAACTCCACGAACGTCTGGACGACCCCGCGCGTCGTCGACAGCGAGAGGTCGCCGTTCAGCGTGTAGAAGCGGTCGTGGAACGGGTAGAAGAGGTTCACGCCGTTCGTGAACAGGTCGGGGGCGATGCCGCCGAGGGTGAGCGCACCGAGGGCGACGGCCGCCACCCGCAGGCCGTGGCCGTCGAACAGCGGGCGGACCACGGAGTCCTCGCGCCGCAGGTCGGCAGCGAGGAGGACGCCGAGGACCAACGGGAGGAGGAGCGTGTGGAGGAGTGCCCGGTGGGTCCCGGGCAACCAGATGGCGAGGACGGAGTCGACGTCGGGGATCGCGGCGGCGGCGAGGACGACCGCGACGGTCCGCGTCGAGAAGGCCGGACCCAGCAACGCGGCGGCGAGGTAGCCCGCGAACGCGAGGTGGACGAGTTCCGAGGGCACGACCGAGTAGTGGGTCTCCACGGCTTTTCGTTCGTCGGTTCGGCGGGTGTCGAACCCCAGTTTCGATACGCTTTTTCGACGCGGTAGCGTCTATCAGGGTATGGAACCGGACCCGCGGGAGGGACTCGCCGAGCGTATCGCCGGGGAGATCACGCTCAGCGACGACCCAGGTGCGACGCTCCGGAAGTGGCGGACCGACTTCAACGTCTCGCAGACCGACCTCGCCGAGGAACTCGACGTCTCTTCTTCGGTCATCTCCGACTACGAGAGCGGGCGCCGCGAGAGCCCCGGTATCGGGCTCGTGAGCCGACTCGTCGAGGGCCTGCTCGACATCGACGAGCAGCGCGGCGGCGACCGCATCCGCCAGTACGCCCGCGTCCTCTCCGCGGGGTTCGAGAGCGACGTCGTCCTCGACCTCCGCGAGTACCCGACGTCGGTCCCGCTCGGCGACGTCTACGACGCCATCGACGCGACCGAGGTCGCCGCGGGCGACCGCGACACCGTCAACGGCCACACGATCATCAACAGCATCAAGGCCATCACGAAACTCTCCTCGGACGAGTTCTACCGCCTCTACGGGCAGAGTACGAACCGGCTGCTCGGATTCACCGGTGTCTCTCGCGGGGAGTCGCCGCTGGTCGCCCTCCGCGTCGTGAACCCGACGCCGAACGCCGTCCTCCTCCACGGCATCGACGAGGACGAACTCTGGGAACACGCCCCCCGCCTCGCCCGCCGCGACGGCTACTCGCTGGCCGTCTGCGAGACGCCGGTCGACGAGATGCTCGACTCCCTCCGCGCGCTGGCCTGAACCGTCGACAGGACCGTTTTTCTATCCCGCCGAGAAACGTCGACTGTGCACGTCAGTCGCCTCGCGTTCGCCGTCGTCGCCGCCGCGGCCGCGGCCGTCGTCGCGGGCGTGTCCACGCCCGAACTCGTGACCGGACCGGTCCGCCTCGTCGGACCGCTCTACTTCGTCCCGGACCCGCGGTGGACGGCCGCCGGGAGCGCCTTCGTCACCGCCGCACTCACGTACCGCTGGCTCGGCGCCTCGCTGGAGTCGGTTCGCTACTCCCTCGCCGTCGCGCTCGGGTCCGGGAGCGTCGTCTTCTTCGTCGGCTTCGGTCTCGGCCTCGTCTCGCTCGGCCGCGTGTTCGGCGTCTTGCTCGGACTCGGCCTCGCCGCACCCGTCGGAGGACTCGTGGCGCTGGCGCTCCATCGAGGATCGTAGAGAGAACGGAGAGGAGACGGCAGAGACGGGGAGAGACGGGAAGACGGAGACGGAGACGGAGACGCGCTACTCGACGTAGGTGTACTTCCGCTCGTTCATGCGGCCCCAGCCGTCGAAGACGAACTCGCCGTCGGGGGTCGTGAACGGTTCGAGTTCGGTCTGCTTCTCGTGGTTGTGGCGGTCGTGGACCTCCTCGTACTCCTCGAAGGAGAGGTCGTAGCGCCGGTCGAGTTGCGACTCGACGTCGATGGCCTCGATCTCCTCGTCCCACTCGTCGGCGACGGTCTCGGCGTGGATCTCGGCCTGTGCGCCGGAGCCGTAGGAGCCGACGAGGAGTTTCTTGCCCGCCATGTCGGTGCCCTTCTCCGCGGCGTCGCGGAGCGCGCTCAGGCGTGCGAGGTGGACCGACCCGGTGTACCAGTTCCCGACCTCACGGGAGACCGAGAGCGTCGGTTCGATGGCCTCGGCGTACCACTCGCGGTAGGCGTCGGTGTCCGAGAGCGCGTCCATGTACTCGCGGATGGCCTCCTGGTAGTCCTCGTCCTCCGCGAACCCCTCGGGGCGCGGGAGTTCGCCGATCTCGGCGGCGAGTTCCTCCTCGATGGGCGTCCCGCGGATCATGTGACGGTAGCCGAGGACGGCGGCCTTCCGGACCATACCCGGGAATGGCGTGTGGAACGGGATGTACTCGTACTGGTCGGGATGGGACGCGCCGGCGACGCTCTCGAAGTCTTCGAGGGCCTCGCGCATCCGGGCGAGGTACACCTGGATGGAGCGCTTCCCGTCGACGCTCGGGAACTGCTGGTTGGGCTTGAGGAAGTCAGTCTCGTCGGCGCTCCCGTAGCCCTGGTGGGTCGAGAGTTCGACGAGGTCGGGGTCCTCGGTGACGTACATCGCGACGGCGCCGGCGCCCTGCGTCGCCTCGCCGGCGTCGCCGCGGGCGTAGAGCGCGGTGTCGGTCGCGATGACGAGCGCGCCCCGCCCGCGGTTTCGCCCGGCCTTGATCCAGTTGTAGGCGTCGTCGAGACTCTGGGTCCCCGCGATGCAGGCGAACTTCCGCTCGCCCTTGTTCGCGTGGTGGAAGTCACCGTCGTAGACCTGTTCGAGACAGCCGGCGACGTACGTCGAGACGGGCTTCGAGTTGTCGAAGGCCGACTCGGTCGCGACGTCGATGCGGCCGATGTCGTCGGGCGAGAGACCCTTGCGCTCCATCAGCCGGTGGGCGGCGTTCGCGCCCATCGTGACGATGTCCTCGTAGGCGTCGGGGAACGAGGAGTTGTTGAGTCCCAGTCCCTTCGTGTACTTCTCGGGGTCGTCGCCCTTCTCGGGGGCGAACGTCCCGGGGAGGTCGAGTTTCAGTTTTCCCGTCCAGATTTCGACGGCGTCGATTCCAACTGCAGTCATGTCTTGGACGGTTCTTCACGGGACGGGCATATGGATTTGTCGATTGTGGGGTTCGACGATCGTGGAAGAGTTACGGATTTGTTCCGCCCGCAGTGTCCGTAGTGTTCCGTTTGGCCTCGTTCCCCTGTGTGTCGGTGACGACACCGACGATGGTGTAGGACTTGCCGTAACCATCGGATTCCGTGAGCGTCGTCTTGTCGTTCGCCGACTTCCCCTGAATATTGACGGCAGTCGAGTCGACGATGGTATCGTTCCGTCGGAGGTGGAACTCGACGGTGTCGAGGTTCGCGTCGGTGTCGCTCACTTTCCAATGGACTTCGAAGCGTGCCTGGGACCCATTCGACTGGTCCTTGACCGTGAAGGTGTCGAAGGTGGGATTATTGCCGCTCCCGCCCGTCCCGCCGGCGCTAACGACCCGGACCTCGAACGTCACGGTCTGTCTCTGGTTGGGTCCGTACGAGGCGGTCACGTTCACAGTTTCGCTCGCGTCGGAGATGCTGTCCGGCGCCTGGTAGATGAACGCCGTTTTGCCCTGCTCGCCGCTCGTTGCCGACGTCGGCGAGACTCTGCCGCTCTCCGCTGTGGCGTTGACGCTCACGCCGGCGACCGGGTTGTTGAACCGGTCGCGGACCTGTGCGACGAGGCGTTCTGTCCCACCGACTTGCACCGTGGCGCCGCCACCACGTATCTCGGTCAGGTAGTGCGCACCGGGTCGTTCGACACCGGTCCCGACACCCAACTTCGCCATCTTGAGCGTGTACGTTCCGGGTTCGAGGACGAGTCGGACCGCGCCCGACCCAGTGCGCTCGACGGCGAGGAGATGGCGGTCGTCGCCGTCGTTCGGGTCGGTGTCGTACTCGCTGGCGAGCGTCTGGTTCCACTTCGCGACCGGCAGCGCCGTCGGCAGCGTGATCGTGATGTTCTTGCTCGCGTTCGTCACCGCGATTTCGGTGTACGGCGCGCTCACGGGTCGTGGCGCGACACTCGCCGACTCGGATCCGCCTTCCGTGAGGTTCCCACCGAGTGCGACGAGCGTGATCTCGCTCCCGTCGACGACGGTCGGACGGGCGTCGATCAGCGTGGCGTTCTCGCTGGTGTAGTTCCGGTAGAGCAACGTGTTCTCGTACCCGATGCGTGGCGAGTCGTCGAGGTAGTTGTACTCCGCCTCGTAGACGAGCGACTTCGAGGCGAACGTGTGTTCGCCGCCGCCCCAGTAGTCGGCAGTCTCGCCGTCGAGTGCCTTCGCGTTGTCGACGATTATCTGTCCGCCGCCGACCGTCTCGGTCGTCAACCGACCGTTCACGGGCGGGGGATTTACGAAGAAGATCCGCGAGGGGTAGCGTGCGCCGAGGGCGACACTCGTCGGGTAGGTGTTCCCCGAGGAGGCCGTCCGGAGGAGTCCGTCGCGGAGGTGGACCATGTCCGACTGGACGGCCTGTGCGTGCTGGAACTCGACCGCTTCGTTCTGCGCGGGAACGACCTGTGCCTGGTAGAGAGAGAGCAAGACGACGAGGATGCCGAAGACGAGTACGGCACCGACGACAGTCGACACGCCACGGCGGTCGTCCCGGAGTTTCACGATACCGTCACTTGCGCGCACCAATACTTAAAGTCCGGCGACCGTGGTCGCTCAGTCCTCGTCTTCGTCCTCGATGAACTCGGGTTCGGCGAGGGCGTCCTGCAGGCTGTCGAGGCCGTTGACCCACTCGGTGACGAGGCCGTACTCGATGTCGGCGACGACGTCCATGTCGAGGTCCTCGCCGTCGATGATGCGGGTGCCCGCGCAGGCGGCGAGACCGAGCGCGCGGTCGAAGTCCTCCTCGGATTCGGCCTCGGCCGCGGCGTGGACGTACTCTTCGACGCTCGCCTCCTCGGCGACGCCGTCCGCGACGTACTGCTCGGCGGAGTAGAAGACGGCGACGAGGCTCGTCTGGACGCCGTCGACGAGCATCAGCGTGTCCTCGTCCTCGATGTCGGGTTCGGCGAGCACCGTCTCGCGGATGTCCGCGAGTTCTTCGAGGGTCTCTTCCTGTTCGAGTTCGCCGTCGTCGTACGCGGTGACGATCTTCGCGACGGCGATGGCGACGTCGTCCTGTAGGTTGAGGAGGAGTCGAGCCGACTCCTCGTCTTCGGGGTCGATCTCCTCCTCGCGGAGGCGGTCGAGCCAGTTGTTCCAGCGTTCCTCGGAGTAGAACTCCTCCTCGGGGGCTTCGCTCATACTCACTACGCCGGCCGCCCGAGACAAAGGCCTTTCCTTCAAGACGAGTTCGGTGGTAGCGCGCCTCTCGGCTGCGTCGGCGGGCGATTCGGGCCTGTCTGGTGCTGTACGCGTCAGTCCAGCGTCGCCTCCGTGTCGACGTCGTAGACTGCCAGCGGCGTCTCGACGTGCGCGCGCCGGACCGCGTCGTCGTATCCCTGCGAGAGGAGCCAGTCGACGCGCCGCGGGACCGTCTTCGGTCCCATCACCGCACCTGGCCGGTCGGGGTCGTCGACGTAGTCGGTCTCCATCAGGAAGAACTCCTCCGTCTCGATGGCCTCCTCCAGATACTCCTTCTCGCACATGACGCTCGGCGTGACGCCGGCGAGTTCGCCGACTGCGTAGTGTTTGACGACGCGCTCGGGAGGAGACCCTGCTCTTCGGCCCAGTCGGCGACGTCGGTGAGGTCGTCGGTCATCTCGGTGTGGAGTTGGACGGCGACGTTCGTCTCGGCCCCCTTCGCCAACGTGTGCTCGAGCACGTCGTTCGACGCCTCCCACACCGCGTCGGAGACGTCGTAGTGCGGGCGTCCGGACTTGAGCGCGACCGCCTTCCCGTCGGCGGCGTACTCGGCGGCGACGTCGATACCCGCGCACATCAGGTCGCGGGCCTCCTCCGGAGTGAAGCCACGCTCGTCGACGAGTCGCGAGATCAGTCCGGGGTGGACGCCCAGCACGGGCCAGGCGGTCCCGCGGAGCACTTTCGCGGCCTGGTCGACGATTTCGAGAGTGCGTTCGAAGACCGCGCGGAAGTCCTCGCCGGTCTCGGCCTCGACGCCGAGGTGCCACGACGGCTTGTTGACGACGAGCAGGTGGGTGCCGCCGCTGCGGGCGAAGTCCTTCACGGCCTCGATACCGCGGGCGTTGTCCGGGTCGAGGTGGAGGTGGTTGTCGAGAACGGGCGTGTCGAGGTCGCGCATGTCCGGCGGTTCGCCCGCCGGCGGGAAAAGCCCTAGAGTTCCTCGGTCGGGCCGCCGCTGCCGAACGCAGTGGAGAGCGCCTCGCGCATCTGCGTCAGGTCACGGACCTCCCGACGGAGGTCGGCGACGTCCTCGCGGAGGTCGGCGCGGGCCTGTCGGGCGTCGCCGGCGAGCATGTCCACGTCGTCCTCCAGGCGCCGAACACGCGTCTCGTGGGACTCGCCGAGGGCGTCCAGTTCTCCGCGGATGTCGTCGATGTCCTCGCGGACGGCCGCGGTCTCGTCACCGACGTCCGCCACCTCGTCCCGGAGGGCGGCGACGTCCTCACGGAGGGCGGCCCGAGCGTCGCGTGCGTCGTCGGCCGCCGTCCGGACCGTGTCGAGTTCGTCGTCGACGTCGTCGAGGCGTGTCTCCGTCTCGGCGAGGAAGTCCGTCCCGTACTGGTCGATGACCTCCTCCAGCACGTCGGCGTACGCGGCGAAGTCCTCCATCCGCGTCTGGAGGTGGCGGAGTCGGACCGCGACGCTCTCGCCGGTTGACTCCGCCGGCGACTCCGCGACGCCGAGCGCCTCGCGGAGGGCCTCTCGCTGTGCCTCGTCGGTCTCGCCCGTCTCCAGTTCGGCGACGAGACGCTCGACGAGTGACGAACTGGCGTCGTCACCTCCCTCGTCAGCGGGTTCGGCGTCTGCAGTGACGACCGACTCGTCCGCTGGATCGGGTGCCTCGGTCGCCGGTTCGATCGCCGCCTCGGTCGTCTCGTCCGTCTCGGCGTCGACGACGCGCTCGACGACGTCGACGGGTGCTGCTGGCTCGTCGGAGTCCTGCGATTCGTCGGTCGTGGCTGGCTCGATTCCGACCGATTCGGGAGTGACAGTCTCCTCACGCTCGTCCACGCCTTCACCTCCGCTCTCGATTTCGCCTCGGTCTGCGACCACGTTCGACGCGGCCGGCGGTTCGGGTGACTCGGCCGGCGTCGACGACCCGAGGACGATACGCTTCACGTCGGCGAGGAGACTGTCTTTCCCCGAAGCGGGGACGTCGCCGGCGCCCTCGACACCGGCGTCGGCACCGGCGTCTCTCCCGGAGGTCTCCGTCGGCTCTGCCGATTCTGACGACGGGTCGGTGACGGACTCGACGCGGGTTACGCGGGGCTCACCGTCGAGGAGGCCGTCGTGGACGTCTTCGGTCACGAGTCCGAGGACGGCCGTCGTCGGCTCGTCCGGTCGGACCACGGTCTCGAAGGCCACTCCCGAGTCGTCGGCGTCCCACTCGGTGGGGGAGTGGTCGGGGTGGAACCCGATCTCGTCGATGGGGTCACCGGTGAACGACTGTTCGATTCGGGCGCGCACGGGACTCTCGGTGGCCGTCGTCAGGACGTACTCCGCGGTCACGCCGCGGTCCTTGCGCTCGACCGTTCGTTCGACGGTGACCGCGTCGGTCCGGGCGATAGCGGGTTCGTCGGTGTCGTTCATGGTGGTTGGTAGGCCACCCCACAGCATAAGCTCGCGCTTCGTTTCGACTGTCGAGTGTCCGCCTTCGGTGGGTCTCCGTGGTGACCTCCGGGGAATCGACGCTCAGTCCTCGGCCGTCGCCTCTTCGAGCGACACCGCGTCGGTCGCGGCGTTCCGGAGCGCGTCCGACCGACCGTGCTCGCCCGGCGCGATGGCGAGCGTCCGAAGTCCGTGCCGGCCCGCCTTCTCCAGTACGGGCTTGAAGTCGGTGTCGCGGGAGGCGATGGTGAGGACGTCGATACCGCCCTCGACGACCAGTTCCGTCGCGTCCACCGCGAGTTTCACGTCGACGTCACCGCTCGTCACCTGGACCTCGTACCCGCGGGCTTCGCCCGCCTGGATGAGACCCGGCGTCGCGTGCTCGTCGAGGTAGAGGCGCGTCGTGACGAGGTCGCCCGCCCGCTCGGCGGCCTCGCGGACGTCGTCTAAGTCTACGTCGAACTCTTCTCGCAGGACGTTCGGTCCGTCGACGAAGAGCGCGACCCGCGGTTGGGACAGCGCGTCCGTCTCGTCGCCGGCGACTCGGTCCAGAAACCCGGCCATGGCCGCGCTTCGTGGCGAACGTGGTTAACCGTGCCGGTCGTATTTTCAACAACTCTCTAGAAGATTGTATTTACGATCTAAAGCAAAATGTAAACCCCTCACTCGGGAAGGTTCGGACGACACATGACCGAAGACTCCCCCCACACTGACCGTCGGACGTTCCTCGAAGGTGTCGGTGCAGTCGGCGTCGCCGCCGCGGCGATTCCGGGCGTCTCCGCCGCCACACCCGGGCGAACGCCCGGCGCGAAACCGAACGAAGCACTCGTCGGTGTGACGAACACCGTCGACGACGCCGAGGAACACGTCGCCCAGTTCGTCCCCGACCAGGCGCGGGTCGTCCACAGCAACGAGACGATCGGCTACGTCGCCGTCCGCTTCCCCGAGGAGGCACCCGACCGCGCGCACGAGCACTTCCTCGACGCGATCGAGAAGCGCGAGGGCATCAAGTACGCCGAGCGGAACGCGACCCACACGACGAGTCTCTCACCGGACGACCCCCGATTCGGCGACCAGTACGCCCCGCAGATGGTGAACGCGCCCGCGGCGTGGGAGACGACCCTCGGGTCGTCGTCGGTCTCCGTCGCGGTCGTCGACCAGGGCATCCAGTACGACCACCCCGACCTGGCGGCGAACGTCTCGGACGCCGACTCCTACCACGGCGACGACTTCGCCGACGACGACGAGGACCCCTACCCCGACGTCCCGCAGGACGAGTACCACGGCACCCACGTCGGTGGCATCGCGGCCGCCGCGACCGACAACGGGTCGGGTGTCGCCGGCGTCAGCGAGTCGAGTCTCCTCAGCGGGCGCGCCCTCAGCGAAGACGGGACGGGGTCGACCTCGGACATCTCCGACGCCATCGTGTGGGCGACCGACCAGGGGGCCGACGTCGTCAACATGAGTCTCGGTGGCGGTGGCTACACCGAGACGATGAAGAACGCCGTCTCCTACGCCTACGACAACGGCGTCCTCGTGGTCTGTGCGGCCGGGAACGCCGGGAAGAACTCCGTCGACTACCCCGCCGCGTACAGCGAGTGCGTCGCCGTCTCCGCGCTCGACCCGGACGGAACGTTCGCCTCCTACTCGAACTACGGCGACGACATCGAACTCACCGCCCCCGGGACGAACGTCCTCTCGACCACCACGGAGACCCGCGGGTCCTACGAGCGACTCTCGGGCACGTCGATGGCCACGCCGGTCGTCTCCGGCGTCGCGGGGTTGGCACTCGCACGGTGGGACCTCTCGAACGCGGAGGTGCGCGCGCACCTGAAGGAGACGGCCGTCGACGTCGGCCTCTCCGAGGACGAGCAGGGGAGCGGTCGCGTCGACGCCGACGGCGCCGTCTCCACGGACCCCTCCGGCGACGGGAGCGGCGACGGGACCACGGAGCACATCAGCGCGACCGTCTCCGACTCCCTCGACGGCTACTGGGACGAGGACTGCTGGTCGTGGGCGTGGCAGTACGACGACCCGAGCAAGGTCGTCGTCGACCTCTCGGGTCCCTCGGACGCCGACTTCGACCTCTACGTCGACGAGGGTGAAGGCTCCTGTCCGACCACCGACGACTACGACTACCGCGGCTACACCGCCGACAGCCAGGAGACGGTCACGATCACCGAACCGGACACCTCGACCAACCTCCACGTCATGGTCACGCCCTTCTCGGGCAGCGGCGAGTACGACCTGACCATCACCGAGTACCAGTAGCGCGGCCCCCATCGCTTTTCACACCGGCGTTCGCACACCTTGTCGATGAGTGCTGCCGCCGGTATCCCTGCCCAGTTGCTCGACTTGCTCGCGGTGTTCATCCTCGCCGCTGGAGTCGGTATCTTCGTCGCGAAAGTCGGTAGCTTTCCCTACACCATCGCCCTGCTCGTCGCCGGATTGACGGCCTCTATCGTCGGTATCCATCCCGGTCTCCCGATTTCGCACGACCTCATCCTCTTCGTTCTCCTCCCGCCCATCCTCTTCGAGGGGGCCGCGAACACCGAACTCGAACAGTTCCGCCGCAATCTCGTCCCCATCGTCTCGCTGGCCGTCGTCGGTCTCCTCGTCTCGGTCGGCGTCCTCACGCTCCTCGGCTCGCAGGCGCTCGGCGTCCCGCTACTCGTCGCCCTGCTGTTCGCGGTGATGATCCTCCCGACCGACCCCGTCTCGGTCCTCGCGCTGTTCAAGGAACTCGGCGCGCCCGACCAACTCTCGGTCCTCGTCGAGGGCGAGAGCCTCGTCAACGACGGCGTCGGCGTCGTCCTCTTCATGACCGTCGTCGACCTCGCGGTACGCGTCGAGACGGGGGAACTCGCCCGTGACGCCGTCTTCACCCTCGACCGTGCCGTCGCGGTGGCGACCGAGATACTCGTCGTCAGCCTCGGCGGACTCGTCGTCGGTCTCCTCGCGGGGTACACGGTCTACCGAGTCATGTACAACCTCGACGAACACATGACCGAGACGGTCCTCTCGTTGCTCCTCGCCTACGGCGCGTTCCTGCTAGCCGAGCACTACCTCCACGTCAGCGGCGTCATCGCGACCGTCGTCGCCGGCCTGTTCATCGGCGCGCACGGCGCCGATGAGGCGATGAGCCCGCAGACGAAGATATCGGTGTTCAACACGCTGGAGACGGGCGCCTTCCTCGCGAACACCTTCATCTTCCTGATGATCGGCATCACGACCCCCATCGGCGACCTCCTGCGCTACGCCGACCTCATCGCCGTCGCCATCCCGCTCGTCCTCCTCTCGCGTGCGACCGGTCTGTACCCCGTCATCGCCGTCGTCAACCGGATCTCGTCCAGCGACATCTCGCTCGACTACCAGCACGTCATGGTGTGGTCGGGACTCCACGCCTCCATCCCTATCGCACTCGTCCTCGGACTGCCTCCCGAACTCGACGCCGTCCTCCGACAGCGACTCCGGGCGCTCGTCTTCGCCGTCGCCGCGTTCAGCCTCCTCGTCCAGGGACTCTCGATGAAGCGCCTGCTCGACCGACTCGGCGTCGTCACGACCTCGGAGGCCCAGGAACTGTACGAACTCCTGCTCGCACGCCGGCGCGCGGTCGACGGTGCGCTCGACGCCGCCGAGGACCTCAAACAGCGCGGCGACATTCCGGGTGGGGTGTACGAGGACTTCACGACCGAGTACGAATCCGAACGTGACGACCTCGGTGAAGCCATCAACGAACTCCTCCGCGAGCACCCCGAGATTCGCCAGGAACAGAAGCTCGCCGGCGAGCGCCGGCTGCTCAAACAGGAGAAGAGCGCCATCATGGACGCCATCCACGAGGGTATCGTTAGCGACGCCGCCGGCGAGCGCCTCCTCGAAGAAGTGAACATCAAACTCGACCGGGTCCGCTCGGGCGAGACGACCGTCGAGGCCGACGAGGAGGGGTACCACGAGTTCTGGCGCGACGAGGCCGCCGACTTCGGCCTGGAGAGCGTCGAGTACCCCGAGGAGGAACGCGAGGAGAGCGGCGAGTAGCCACAACACCCTTCACTCGCCCATCTGTCACTTCTGGCGTGTCGCCCACACCCACACGTCGTCGCCTGCTGGCCGGTCTCGGTACGGGCGTCGCCACCGGGCTCGCCGGCTGTAGCTCCGTCCAGTGGCCCTGGTCTGCACCACCGAAGGCGTCGGTACCGTCCGGGCCGAACGCGTGGCCGATGGTCGGCGGCGACGCCGGACGGACGTTCGCCGCGCCCGAGGCGACGCTCCCCGCCGACGTCTCCGAGACTTGGTTCGACGAGGGCGTCTCGAAGCCGGTCGTCGACGACGGGGTGCTCGTTCACGCCGACGAGCGGGCGGTCACTGCCGTTTCCCACGAGGAGGGTAAGCAGTGGAGCTACCACGACCTCGATGAGCCGTCACGTCCGCTCCTCCTCAACGACCTCGTGGTCGTCGGCGCCGGTGGGCCGAAACTCGTCGGCATCGAGCGCGGGAGCGGGGAGAAACGCTGGTCGGTGTCGCTGTCCAACATCCCTCCGGAGCGCCACCAGTGGGCCGGGACCACGGGGCCGCCAGTCGCCACCGCCGACGGCGTGTTCTCGACGGCACCACCCGGAATCTGGCGGGCGACGCCCGACGGGACCGAACAGTGGGGGACGTCGGAGGGGCTCTCACTCGACACCGACGTGCGTCTCCGTACCGCCGTCGGACAGCGGAAGGCGTACCTCGTGGCGACGCGACGGTTCGACGCGACGAACTTCCCGACCGACAGGTTCTACGCGCGCCGGTCGAACGTCCTCGCCTACGACGTCGAGTCCGGTGACCTCGCCTGGCAGTTCGGGCTGTCCGGCCGCGTGCCGGGGTTCGCGGTTCGCGACGGGGTGATCCACCTCCTCCAGACCGCCTACGACTCGCGAAACGAGGGGAGACCATCTCGGACGTTCCAGCCCTGAGTCGGTACTACAGAGTCGACGGCGAACACGGGACGGCGGAATCTGTCGTCGACCTCACGGCGTTCGGCGAACTGCACGCGATGGCGCTCGCGGACCGACCAGTCGTCGTCGGCGGACAGGAGTTGACGGACCGGAGTCGGGTGTTCACCGTCGCGGGCGACGACTCGTGGGTCCACGAAACCGAGAAGCGGGTCTCCGACCTCGCGGCGACGGATGAGGCTGTCCTCTACTCGATGGGCGATACCGTCGTCTGCCTCGACCGTGCGGACGGGGGAGTCCGCTGGCGTCACACCGTCGGGAACCGCGCGAAATTCGCCGCCGTGGTCGACGGCGCCGTGTACGTCGAGACCGAGGCCGGCGTCCACCGACTCGGCTGACGTCCCGACCCGAGGCGCACCCACGAACACGAAAGCATTACTTGTCGGGGGTCGACCCACGAGGTATGGCCTTGCGGACGCCACCGCTACGCGACGTACACGCCGAGCACGGGGCGCGGTTCACGGAGTTCGGTGGGTGGGAGATGCCCGTCGAGTTCGAGTCGATCCGCTCCGAGCACGAGAGCGTCCGGGAGGACGCCGGTATCTTCGACGTCTCCCACATGGGAGAGATCGAGGTGTCGGGTCCCGACGCCGAGGCGCTGATGCAACGACTCACGACCAACGACGTGACGCTCCTCGACGTCGGCGACGCCCAGTACTCGACGATTACCGACGAGGAGGGAGTCGTACTCGACGACACCGTGGTCTACCGGATGCCCGCGGACCACGACGCCGACTTCCTCTTCGTCCCCAACGCCGGCCACGACGAGCAGATGACCGAGCGCTGGGTGTCCCACCGCGACGAGTGGGAACTCGACGCCGAGGTCCGCAACGTCACCACGGAGTACGGCATGGTCGCCGTCCAGGGTCCCGAGGCGCCCGGCAAGGTCGTCGACGCGGCCGCCGACGACGCCGACCTGCTCGACCTCTCGAAGTTCACGGCGACCGAAGCCGAGGTGGCGGGCGTCGACTGCTGGGTCGCGCGCACCGGCTACACCGGCGAGGACGGCTTCGAACTCGTCTTCCCGGCCGACGAGTCCGAGCAGGTCTGGCGGGCGTTCGTCGACGAACGCGACGTCGAACCCTGCGGACTCGGCGCGCGCGACACGCTCCGCATCGAGATGGGTTTCCTCCTCTCCGGACAGGACTTCGACCCCGAGGAGAACCCCCGGACGCCCTTCGAGGCCAACGTCGGGTTCACCGTGAAACTCGACACCGAGTTCGTCGGCCGCGACGCCCTCGAACAGCAGAAGGAAGAGGGCGTCACCGAGCGCTTCGTCGGCATCCGCCTCGTCGACCGCGGCATCCCCCGCCACGGCTACGACGTCACCGCCCCCGAGGGGCAGGTCGTCGGCGAGGTGACCAGCGGGACGATGAGTCCCACGTTGAACGAACCCATCGGCCTCGGCTACGTCGACACCGAGTTCGAGTCCGGCGATATCGTGAACGTCGTCGTCCGCGGCGACGCGAAGAAGTCCGAAATCGTTACACCCCCGTTCCTAGAGAGATAACCCATGAGCTTCGAAGTGCCCGACGACCTGTACTACCTCGAATCGCACGAGTGGATTCGCCCCGAAGACGGCAAGATCGGCATCACCGACTTCGCGCAGGACGAACTCGGCGACGTCGTCTTCGTCGAGACGCCCGACGAGGGCGACGAGATCGAACAGGGCGAGACGTTCGGCGTCGTCGAGTCCATCAAGGCGGTCTCGGACCTCTACGCGCCCGTCAGCGGCGAGGTCACGGCGGTCAACGACACGCTCCACGACCAGCCCGAACTCGTCAACGAGGAACCCTTCGAGGGTGGCTGGATGCTCGAAGTCGACTTCGACGAGGACGACCTCGACGACCTCCTCACGCCCGAGGAGTACCGCGACCAGATCCAGTAGAACACTCCCGAATCCGGCCCGCTGCCCCACAAGACCTATCCTGACAGCGACTCGACCTCTCTTCGATGGTTCCGACGCGCCGCACCCTCCTCGGCCACGGGGGTGTCGCCCTCGGCGCCGTGCTCGCCGGGTGTAGCGGTGTCTTCGGGTCGGAGTGTACGCCCGACCCGGCACTGCTCGACCCCGCATCGTGGCCGTTCCCGCGGGCCGACCCCGCGAACACCGGGCACGTTCCCGCCCGTGCCGCCCCGCCCGACCGGATCGAGTCGCGCTGGACGGACGAGGACGAACGACTCGATCAGACTCTCGGGATTCCGCCACGGCCGACCGTCGCCGATGGAACAGTCTTCTTCACGTACGAGCGCGCCGGCGAGGAGGAAATCGGACCGGTCGTCGTCACCGCGTTCGACGTGGATGGGGGACACCGCCGCTGGCGGCGAGAACTCCCGTTGAACCCCGCCGACACCGACCTCCACCCGCCGGTCGTCGCCGACGGTCGCCTCTTTCTCCGAACGTACCCGAAGGGCGACGACCGTCCGGCGGTGGTCTCCTCGATACTGCGACGGGCGAGACGCGCGCTCGCCGGTCGGGCACCGTCGAGACGCCGCCGACGCTCGCAGCGGGGCGTCTCCAGTACGTCGAGAGTGAGTACGCCGACGACACGGAGACGGCCGCTGCGACGGCATTCGGCCCGTCGCTCGACCACGTCTGCTGGCGGACCGACCTCGACACCGGTTCTCCCGTCCGGGTCCGTGCGCCGGGTGTCAGCCCGCGACTGGTGTTCTACCCCATCTCTGTCGGCGACGAACACGCTGTGTTGGCACTCGACGCCGCGAGTGGTCGACCCGAGTGGCGGACGGTACTCCCCGGCGCGCCCGAACCGTTCCCGACCGTCCGTACCGACCGCGTCTTCCTCGGTGCGAACACCGGCGAGAATCGGGGGACCGTCGTCGCTCTCGACCGCCGAACCGGCGCTGTCGAGTGGCGACGGGAGTTGGACGCCGACGCGTTCGTCGGCGCAGTCACGAACTCGACCGTCCTCGTCCGTGAAGGGACCGACCTCGACAGGGAACCCGACGCCCTCGTCGCTCGGGACGCGGCCACGGGGCGAGTCCGGTGGCAGGTCACGACGGACGAACGGACGGAGTTCACGCTCCCGACGTCGGCCGGCGACGCGGCTTTCGTCTGCCGCACTCCGTCACACACGTCCGTCGATGCGCCGGGAACGCTGGAGCGATACGACCTCGCCACCGGCGAGCGTACCGCGACGGTCCCGACGGCCGACGAGTGGGTGTCCGCGCCCGTGGTCGGCGACGGATACGTCGCCATCTCCACGGACCGCGGACTGCAAGTCTTCGGCTGACGCTGTGCTTCGCGGTATCCTGTAGTACTCGACGGGCGAAGTCTCGCCACACTCACACCTGCGGCAGCGGCCGACTGTCCGGTCTCCTCGACGGCACCGCTGCTCGGGTGGGTGTGGAACTGGAGTCGGCGACGGTCGCTAAAAGATGACTGACGGCAGTCGTCTCACGCGTTGTTCATCCGGGTCGCCGACTCCGTGCCGCAGGCGCGACACTCGGCGACGCGGTACGGTTCGCGCGAGAACTCGGCGTTCTCGGACTTCGAACTCTCGGTCCGAAGTTCGATAGAGACGGAGTGAGCCGTCTCCTGACCGCAGTTCTCGCACGGCTCGGTCATTCCGTCGGAGTGGGGGTTTTACTCGCCATCGGAACCGCCTACTACTGTGTAGACAGCCATCCCACATTAGTGGTGGACCTAAGCAACCAGGCTCCGCCGTGTTGGGTGCGCCGGTGGGTCCGGCCGCGGCCGGCGACGCGAGCGCGGCCGGACTGTACGCCCCTGCGGGTTCACCCCCCGATACGCCGCCGACCAATACACGGACGTGTGTATCGACTGCCCGTTCCGGAACCGGGAGTATCATATTCTCGCATTCACAAGAGGTGCACATGCGACCCGCACGGACGTCTCTCTCAGGTGATACCGCATGAGCGGCGGACGCCGGGACGGGAGTCCCTACGCGCCACACGACCCCAACGAGACGCAGGCGATGCTCGACGCCGTCGGCGCCGACTCGGTCGAGGAGTTGTTCGACATCCCCGAGTCGGTCCGGTTCGACGGCGACTACGGCATCCCCGCGCGCACGGAACAGGAGACTCGTCGCGACGTCGAGCGCCTCCTCGGTGCCAACGACGACCTGACCGAGTTCCTCGGCCGCGGCCACTACGAGCACTACGTCCCCTCGCTCGTGGACAATATCTCCCAGCGCTCGGAGTTCATCACCTCCTACACGCAGTACCAACCCGAAGTCACCCAGGGGTTCCTCCAGGTGCTCTTCGAGTACCAGTCGATGCTCGTCGAACTCACGGGCCTCGACGTGGCCAACTGCTCGATGTACGACGCCGCCACGGCACTCGGCGAGGCCGCGCTCCTCGCCGAACGCGTCCGGAGTACCTCCGGTGACCGCGTCCTCGTCCCCGAGGCGCTCCGCGCCGAGCGCAAGAGCGTCCTCGAGAACTACGTCGATGGCTCCGACCTCGACGTCGTCGAGTACGCCACCGACGACGGCAACGTCGACGTCGCGGCCCTCCGCGAGACCGTCGACGGGGACACGGCGCTGGTGTACGTCGAGAACCCGACCACGCGCGGCACTATCGAGGAGCACCTCGCCGAGGTGGGGAAATTGCCGACGCGAACGACGCGCTGTTCTGTCTCGGCTCCGACCCTGTCGCACTCTCCCTGCTCCAGCGACCGGCGGACGTCGGCGCGGACGTCGTCGTCGGCGACGCCTCGGTCCTCGGACTGCCCGCGAGTTACGGGATGGGACTCGGACTCTTCGCCTGCCGCGAGGAGTACCTCCGACAGGTCCCCGGCCGACTCGTCGGCGCGAGCGAGGACGCCGCCGACCGCCGCGCGTACACGCTCACCCTCCAGACGCGCGAACAGCACATCCGCCGCGAGCGCGCGACGTCCAACATCTGTACGAACCAGGCGTGGGTCGCCCTCCGGACGGCCATCCACGCCGCGTGGCTCGGCGCCGACGGCCTCGTCGACCTCGCCGAGCGCTGTGTCGAACTGCCCCGCGACCTCGCGGCCGACCTCGACACCATCAAGGGGTCAGAGCGCCGGTCCACGACCGCCACCACTTCCGCGAGTTCGTCGCCCACACCGACCAGCCCGCGAAGGCTATCGTCGACGACCTCCAAGCGGAGGGATTCGCGGTCCACGCCGTCGACGACCACGAGGTACAGGTCTGTATCACCGACGCGAACGAACACGCCGCCGACCGACTGGTCGCGGCCTTCGAGGAGGTGGCCTGATGCGACACTACGACCAGGCCCGCTACCACCAGGACGACGAGTACGAACCGCTGCTCGCGGAGAAGGACGAGACGACCGTCGAGGTCGACGACGACTCCCCACTCCCCGACGACCTGACGCGCGACGAACTCTCGCTCCCGTCACTCTCCGAACCCGAACTCGCGCGCCACTACGTCCGTCTCTCCCAGGAGACCTACGGCGTCGATACCGGTCCCTACCCGCTCGGGTCGTGTACGATGAAGTACAACCCGAAGTTCACCGAGGACGTCGCCGCCCTCCCCGGCGCGCAGGTCCACCCGGACCGCACCGAAGAGAGCGTGCAGGGCACCCTCGGGTTGCTGTACGGTCTCCAGGAGCAGTTGAAGAAGATCGGCGGGATGGACGCCGTCACGCTCCAGCCACCCGCGGGCGCCGCCGGCGAGTTCGCGGGCATCCGCCTCGCGAGCGCCTACCACGAGGCCAACGGTGAGGGCGACCAGCGCACCGAGGTCGTCGTCCCCGACTCCGCCCACGGGACCAACTTCGCCACGGCCGCGATGGGCGGCTACGACGTCGTCGAACTCCCGAGTGACGACGACGGCCGCGTCGACCTCGACGCGCTCGAGGCCGCGGTCGGCGACCAGACCGCGGCGCTGATGCTCACGAACCCCAACACGCTCGGCCTCTTCGAGCGCGACATCGAGACCATCGCCGAGACGGTCCACGACGCTGGAGGCCTGCTCTACTACGACGGCGCGAACCTCAACGCCCTCCTCGGGCGCGCTCGGCCGGGCGACATGGGCTTCGACATCATGCACTTCAACGTCCACAAGACGTTCGCGACGCCCCACGGTGGCGGCGGTCCCGGTGCCGGACCCGTCGGCGTCGCCGAGCGCCTCGCGGAGTTCCTCCCGACCCCGCAGGTCAGGGAGACGGAGTCGGGCTACGAGTTCTTCGAACCCGAGAACACGGTCGGGAAACTCCACGGCTTCGTCGGCAACTGGCTGGTCCTCGTGAAGGCCTACGCCTACATCGCCCGCCTCGGCGACGAGGGACTCGCGGACGCCGCCGCGAAAGCGGTCCTCAACGCGAACTACCTCGCCGAGCGGGTGCCCTACGAGGTGCCGTTCGGCCCGTTCCACCACGAGTTCGTCGCCAGCGCCGGCGACCAGGACGCCGCCGAGGTCGCGAAGGCGATGCTCGACTACGGCGTCCACCCGCCGACGACCAAGTGGCCCGAAATCGTCTCCGAGGCACTGATGACCGAACCCACGGAGATCGAGAGCAAGCGGAGCCTCGACGACCTCGCCGACGCCTTCCGCGCGGTCGCCGACTACTCCGACGAGGAACTGGCGGAGGCGCCCACGCGGACGACCGCCCGCCACATCGACCAGACGAGCGCCGCCCGGAACCCGCGTCTCTCGTGGCACGCCCTCGACGACGTGGACGACACCGACGAGTAGCCCCTCGCGGCAGCCACCGCCGCCACCCCCGCACTTTAGGCAATCCTTATTACTCGATAGCGGCTGAGTTAACAACATGACCGTCGTCAGCGTCTCGATGCCCGACGAACTCCTCCAGCGCATCGACGAGTTCGCGGAGGGCCACGGCTACACCGGCCGCAGCGAGGTCGTCCGGGAGGCCGCGCGCAACCTCCTCGGCGAGTTCGAAGACCAGAAACTGGAGGACCGCCCGCTCATCGGGGTCCTGACCATCCTCTTCGACTACGAGAGCACCGCCGTCGAGGAGCGAATGATGGGCCTGCGCCACGAGTACGAAGGCCTCGTCACTTCGAACGTCCACAACCACGTCGGCGACCACTACTGCATGGAGTTGTTCATTCTCGAAGGGTCGCTCACGGAGATCTCGGAGTTCGTCGGTCGCGTCCGCGCGACGCGCGACACGCTCACCGTCGACTACTCGGTCATCCCCGTCGACGAGTTCGGACCGACGCTCGACGCGTAGATAATTCCACATACTCGGCGACCAATATTAAGGGCCGAGAGGGCGTACTTCCGGTAGGTGCCCGCACATGGCGAAGGTGACCGTTCGGCTCCTCCACGACGACGGCGTCTCGGAGGCCGACAGACGACAGGCGAAACGCGCGCTCGAAACTGCGACGTCCTCCCTCCCCGACGGCTACCTCGGGGTGGGCGAGTCGCTGCGCTACGAGGGACCGTCGCTCAACGTCCTCGACCGACAACGACTCGCCGACACCGTCGACCAGTGGCTCCGCGAGCGCTTCGAACCCGGCGCGTGTGACGACACGGTGTTCGTCCACCTCGTCGACGCGAGTCCCCTCGAGTACCTCACCGACGTCCCCGGTGCGAAGAACTTCCAACGGCCGCTCGGGGCGGGCTACTCGGACCGCGTCGTCGGTATCGAGGGTGAGCACGGCTACAGCCACGGGCTCGCCGTCGCGAACACCTACGTCTCGGCGTTCGTCGCGCTCGCCCCCGTCCCGTACGACGGTTCGGACGCCGTCGGCGTGACCGCCGTCCACGAGGCGGGGCACGCACTGATGGCCGGCGTGGAGGGGTCCGAACACGACCTCGGCGTCGAGCGCTACTACGACACCGAACGCCACCGGGCGGAGGTGACGCCGATGACCTACTGGTACGACGAACAGCTCGCGACGTGGGCGCGCAACCCCGTCGCCGTCCCGCCGTCCTGCCCGGTCGACCCCGAGGACCTCGTCCGCGGTACCGAGGAGTTCGCCGAGGACGCTCGCACGGCCATCGTCGAGCACGTCGACTACCACTTCGGGTAGCACACGGTCGCGCTCTGTCTTTCGCTCGACGTTCCGTACCGGCAGGTGTCCGCACTTTCGGGATTCTCTATCGCGAGATAGTGTTTACAACTGTCGACGGATCGCCGTCACGGACGGTCTCCGCCGCGAGCGGCCGCGGGTGAGACGGTCGTTCCTGAGGCGCTCGTGGAGGTCGTCCCCATCAATCGACGACTAGCACCGTCGCTGTGGTGGGCGTCGTGCGCGCGGGGTGAGAAACGGGGGTCCCTTCGACTCCGGGCGGGTCGGGAGTCGGACCGACGAAGTTCGAGTGCCGTGGAGGAAAGTCCGTCTTCAGGCCGCGCTGCTGTCGATGTCGCCGTCGATTCGGACGAAGCCGTAACCGCACTCCGGGCAGTACCACTTCGTCTTCAGACCGAGGTGGAGGTGCGTGGCCGCCGCGCGGTAGAAGGTCTGCTCCTCCTCGCAGTTCGGACAGCCGTGGTCGAGTTCGCGCATAGTCGTGTGTCGAACGGGCACGCTGTTGAACGTACCGGTCCGGACGACCGATTCGGAACCAGGGCGTCGGAAACGTTCGTCGCGCGGACATCGATAAACTGGTCGCTGCGATACGGAATCAGTCGGTCATCCCGAGCTGTGCGGGGACCGGGCTGTCGTTCTCGCGGCCCCGCGCTTCGAGGTCGGCCTGTTCCTCGGCGTCAAGTTCGGTGTAGTTCTCGGCGGCGTCGAGTGCCATCTTGAACAGTTTCGGGTCGCCGGGGTTCGTGATGGTCGTCACCTCCTGGGAGAGCGCGTAGTTCGCACAGTCGTTCATCGCCTCCTGGGTGTCGTAAGGCTCGTACCACGTCCCGTAGTGGCGCTGGTCGTAGGGGAGGTCCGCGGGCCAGGACCCTTTCGCGAACGCCTTGAGACCGATGGTGCCGAGGTCTTCTTCGGCGGCGCGTTCGAGTACCTTCCCGTAGTCGTAGCGGGCGTCCTCCTCGGCCTTCCCGAGGACGGTGAAGTTGAGCGGGAACATCACGCTCTCGAGGTCGGGGATGCGGTCGATGGTGTCGAGAACGAGGTGCGGGTGGGCGTGGCAGGTGAGGCCGATGTGGTCGATCTTCCCCTCCTCTTGGGCCTCGCGGAAGGCCTTCAGCGCGCCGGGGTCGTCGGTCTCGCCGGTGATGGTGTCGAGTTCGGCCTCGCTCTCCAGGCCGTGGAACTGGTAGAGGTCGATGGTGTCGACGCCGAGGCGGTCCAACGAACGTTCGAGTTTGTGTTTGGCGCCCTCGTAGGTGCGCTCGACGGTCTTACAGCCGAGAAATATCTCCTCGCGGTGTTCGCGGAGTTTCGGGCCGAGTTTGAGTTCGGCGTCGCCGTAGTCCGGCGCGACGTCGAAGTGGTTGACGCCGTGGTCGAGGGCGAGTTCGACGGTCTGGTTCGCGTCCGACTGTTCGAGGTAGTCGAGGAGGTAGGCGCCGAACGTGAGGATGCTACTCTCGTGGCCGGTCTGGCCGAGTGTGCGTGTCTCCATACGTGCACGTGGGACGGGCGCACGACGTGAATGTGTGGGCCGTTCGCCAGGCAAACGACTTAGTGGGTCTCCGCCCAAGCCACACGTATGGCAGACGACATCGTTCTCTACGCACTCGACGGCTGTCCGTACTGTGAGAAAGTCCACGACGCCCTCGAAGCGGAGGGAATCGACTACGACACGCGCTGGACCGAGGGACTCCACTCGAAGCGCGACGAGGTGAAACGTGTCAGCGGACAGCGCGGCGTCCCCGTCATCGTCGACGAGGAACGCGGCGTCGTCATGCCCGAGAGCGACAACATCCTGGAGTACGTCGAGAAGACGCTGGCGTGAGGGTCGAGCGATGAAGATATACACCGGCCGCGGCGACACGGGCGAGACCGACCTCCGGGACATGTCTCGCGTCTCGAAGGCGAATCCGCGCATCGAGGCCTACGGCACCGTCGACGAGGTTAACACACTCGTCGGCGTCGTCCGACCCACTGGGTACGACGACCTGGACGACTACCTCGAACGCGTCCAGAACCACCTCCACATCGTCCAGGCGGACTTCGCCAACCCCGACCCCGACGAGGACGACCCCGTGATTCGCGAGGCCCACGTCGACGAGATCGAGGATCATCGACACCGTCGCCGAGGAACTCGAACCGCTCCAGTCGTTCGTCCTCCCCGGGGGAGCGAACCCGGTGCGAAACTCCACCACGCCCGCGCGGTGTGTCGACGCGCCGAGCGTCGGGCGGTCGCCCTCCAGGGCGAGGAAGACATCAACGACACGGCAGTCACCTATCTCAACCGACTCTCCGACGCGCTGTTCCAACTCGCCCGTCTCGTCAACGAGCGCGAGGGCGTCCCCGAGGAGAACCCGACCTACTGAGACGCGAGTCCGACGACCGCTCGCTCCGTCACGTCGGCGTAGCCGCCGAACGTGAGTTTGAGACCGGGGACACCCGTGAACGTGAGGGTCTGGAGCGCGAGCATCGGTCGCTCGGGGTCCGCCCCGAGTCGCGAGTGCCTCGTCGACGGCGTCCATGGCCTTCGCGGTGTCCTGGACGTCGAGCGCCGAGCAGAAGCCACCGACGGGGGCGGGTGCGTCAGCGACGACGTCGCCGTCCGCGACGACCGCCCACCCACCGCCGAGTTCCGCGAGGTGTGCGACGGCCGTCTGCATGTCGGCGTCGTTCGTCCCCGCGACGAGCGTTCCGGCGGCCTCCCACGTCGTCGTGGTGGCGACGGCGCCCTCGTCGAGTCCGAGACCGGTGAGGAAGCCGACGAACGAGCCACGGTCGGCGTCCGGGTGGCGGTCGACGAGCGCGACCTTCGCGAGGTCGGCGTCGGGGTCGGCGTGGAGTTCGCCGTCCTCGGCCGGGGGCGCGACGCGCGTCTCGGTCGTGATGAGTCCCTGCTGGTGGTCGAGTGCGCGGACCGACCCATCCTCGTCGGCGGCGTCGGCGGGGACGGAGAGCGTGCCCGCCGCGAGAGGGCTGACGGTCCCGTAGACCTCGTCCGGGTACTCGTGGACGCGCGGACTCACCGTGAGGTCGTGGGTGTCGAGGACGACTTCGCCGTCGGTGACGACCGTCGAGACGTCGACCGTCTCGAAGTCGCCGTCGTCGGTCCGGAGGTCTTCGAGGACGACGATGTCGGCGACGTTGCCCGGCGCGAGCGACCCGCGGTCGTCGAGGCCGTAGTGGCGTGCGGGTGTGAGCGTCGCCATCCGGAGCGCCTCGGGGAGCGAGACCCCTTCCTCGACCACGCGTTCGACGACGACGTCCACGTGCCCTTCGTCGACGAGTTTTCGGGGCCACATCCCGTCGGTCGACAGCGAGAGTTCCGCGGGAGAGAGTCCGTCCGTGGCCGCCTCGGCGAGGGCCTCGACGTCGTCGCGGACGGAGCCGTAGCGGCCGATGGCGTGGACACCGTTCTCGACGCGTTCGCGGATCCCCTCGGCGGAGATAGCCTCGTGGTCGTTGTCGACGACCGAGGCGAACGCCTGGAGGGAGGCCTCGCGACAGCCAGCGCCGTGGCCCGCGATGGGGAGGTCTCGCTCGCGAGCGCGCGCGTGTAACTCTTCGACGTCGGCTATCGTGTCCCCTCCTTCGCCGACGGCGTGGATCCACCCGATCTCGCCGACGCCGACGACGCGGTCGTCGTCGAGGAGCGCTGCGAGGTCGTCGACCGAGGCGGTGGCGTCGGTGAAGGTGTCGACGAGCGGACCGGGCGGGACCGTCGCGCGGACGGTTACGGGGAGGTCGTCGGTGGCGTCGAGGAGGTGGCGGACGCCGTCGGCGCCGAACGCCGAACCGAAACTCGCCGCCTCCGTGACGACGGTGGTGGTCCCGCCGCGGATGGCGTAGTGGTAGGCCGACTCGAAGGTCTGGTGGAGGTCGAGGTGGGTGTGCGCGTCGATAAAACCGGGGACGACGGCGCGACCGGTCGCCTCGACGACGTCGGTCTCGGGGCCAATCATCGGGTCGGGGTCCTCGGGGAGCGCGGCGACGCGGTCGTCGACCACGGCGACGGCGACGTCGTCGAACGCCATCGTCTCCGGGCGGAAGACCCGCCCGCCGCGGACGACGAGGTCGGCCGGCTCTTTCCCGAGCGCGACGGCTCGGCGGTCGGTCACGGAACCACCCGCCAGCGAGAGGGCGTACTCATGGGTGGGGAGTGAAGCGGCAGGTCAAAACAGTTTGTGGGCCGTCGGTGGCCAACCGTCGGAGCGTCCGGGTGGACGCCAGGTGGGACAGACGGTGACGGGCACGAGACCCGTCCGAGTGGAGCGGCGGAGCAGTGGTGGGACGACAGCCGGCCGCTCGGGCGCCGACTGATGCCAACGTCGGCGTGGTTTTAGGTGTGCCTAACAACTCCAAAGCCTTCCGGTTTAGGCTAACCTAAACACTGGTCGCCCCACAAGGGTTTTCGCTACTGCCAGCCTACTTCGACGTATGGATCCGCACTTCGAAGACGCCCGTCACCACCTGAAGCGCGCCGTCGAGTCCGTCCGGAAGGGTGCCGAGAAGGAAGCAGAGAAAGCTCGAAGAGCGCGTTCGTGAGGTGACCGGCAAGGAGGAAGAACCGGAGCCGAGCCGACTCGAGAAACTCCAGGAGGAGATCGAGGAACTCGAAGAGAAAGTCGAGGGCGAGACGAAGGAGGCGCTACAGAAGGCACGCGAGCGGCTCGGCGACTATCGCGCGAAGGAAGAAGGGCAATAAGACAGCCTTAAGTTCTCCCTTCGACTACGTGAGTGTAGCCTCGGGCCGGTGGTCTAGTCCGGTTATGACGGCTCCTTCACACGGAGCAGGTCGGCGGTTCGAATCCGCCCCGGCCCACTTTCTGACCTGCTGCGACTGAAGTCGCAGCAGGCGGCGGGTTCCTTAAAAGGAACCCGCATCCTGCATCTCTGAAGTCATTAGGGAGCTGATGCGGGTACGCGCCATCACGGGGTTATCGTGAAGGAACGGTTCTGACTATATAAATGTCAGCTACATCTGGGGCTATGATAGCTGGTAAATTTGAAGGAGAGCGCGTCGGCTTAGCCAAGGGAACGCCAGACCGCGCGCAAGTGAGTGGACTGGTTTATGGATATCCGATATGGGATGGGTATTGGATATCCCTATAGCTAATAGCTATATGTACATGTGCCGGGAAGTTCTATAGCTAATCAAGATTAGCGGCTCTACTGAAAGCTCAGCACTTGCCAAGAGTGACGTGCTGAATACAGCGTGCGTGTCTTGCAGAGGTATTCGGCCTGAAGTGGCTGGTAACTACACCTGTGTGTGTCTAAACGCGCGATCTAGACTCCACCCCAGATTTTTGTTCACACAAATATGACATCAGTGTGTAGTTAACACATGCCTCGAGTAACTGTCCGCGTTGAGGACGAACTGAAAGAGAAAATGGATGAACAAGAGCAAGTCAACTGGTCAGAGTTCATCAGGCAATCAATCAGGGAACGGGTATCCGAGTCGGACCGACGGCAGATTCAAAAACTAGTCCGGGAATACGACGGAGACCTCCCCGGCTTTTCACGCTCTACATGTTTGCCGAACGAATCAGCAAGAACCACATCTATGAGACGATGGAACGACTGTTCGATGAGGACCACGACAAGTTGGTCGATGATGTAGAGAATGATATCGACGAACTCCATCTCCCTAAGATGTATAAGAAAACTCCGGACGGCGAGCGGTACAGCGACCTCATCATTGAGGAGGTGGAAACACTCGCCGGTGATGCCATCCGTACCTATGTCCGCGACAGAATCGCGGAGGCCCCCGAGGTAACCAAAGAGGGAGTGAGTCTTTTGCCCCACTTCGTACGCAATCGGAGGAACGATGACGGCACGTCCCTCAAACAACGGGGGTTAACTCGTACTTGGTCCATTCGCTCTAATTCCGATGTGAATACTGACCGGCTTCTCGGTACCGGGCTTGCGTTTGCAGACTATTACAGGTCGAACGCCTACAGCTATAGCACCTACCGCATCCCGGGGTATGCACTCGATATCCTTGACGAACTTGAACGACATCCGACGCAATTCAAGGTCCCGGTTTCACACCCTGACACCGAAACCGTAGCGAAACTCAAACAATCTGAGGCTTTCGATGTATTCCTCAGTTGGATGGACGGGATGACCAAGCGTATCCCCAAACACGGCGAAACGGAGGAAATCCAAGAGTTCCTTAGCGACTACGATCTGATGATTGACCAATTCGAAGATATGCGTAAGCAACTGATTGAGAACAATATGCTGGTGCTGGAGTACAGTCCGCATAGATCCAGTACTGGCAGTCGAAGCTCACTTCCCGCTCAATGGAAATATCGTACGTGTTTAGCCCCGTCTGATTTCGTCACTGTCTCGTAGGTGGTGGCCTGTGACAGATACATGGTCTGTCAGCAGGGAGTCAGTCTACATTCTCAGGGATGGTCTCCGCTGCCCGGAGACCATCCCGTCGGCCCTGCTGTCGTCGTTTCGAGGTGGAATCGATGAGCTGGGACGATCTCTCCAAGGACGAACTCCTCTCGCGGTTTCTCCAGATGGAGGAGCGAATCGACGAGCTGGAAGAGAAGATTGCCCAGAAGGACAAGCGGATCGAGGAACAGAACGAACGGATCGAAGAGCAGCAAGAGCGGATCGAAGAGCAGCAAGAGCGGATCGAAGAACTCGAAACACGTCTCCGGAAGTACGAGAATCCACACACTCCACCCAGTAAGCGACGGTCGGGGACCGACGAGTCCCCGACCTCGCAGGACGACGAAGACGACGATGTCCGAACTGATGGTGGTACTCCCGGTCGAAAGGACGGTCACAACCCGGAGTGGCGCTCTCCGCCCGATCCTGATGAAGAAATCGAGGTCACCTCTGACTGTTGTCCCGAGTGTGGCGACCACTTCGACGAGTCGGTGGGCGTCAGCCCCGACTCGTCGAGGAAGTCCCGGATCCACAGCCACCAGAAGTCACCCAGTACAACCGACACCGCTACCAATGCGACTCCTGTGGAACTGAGACGGTTGCGACTCACCCCGACTGCCCCGATGAGGGGCAGTTCGGGGTGAACGTCATCGCGCAATCTGCCCTGTCACGGTACGATCACCGCCTTCCCTACCGGAAAATCACGGACCGCTTCGAGCAACTTCACGGACTCGAACTCTCAGGTGCATCCGCGTGGCACGCGACCGAGCGCGCTGCGCGCGCCGGTCGCTGTGAGTACGAGCAGATCCGTCGAGAGATTCAGGAGGCTGAAATCGTCCACGTTGACGAAACCGGCATCAAGCGTGACGGTGACCAAGCGTGGATCTGGACGTTTCGGACGGACGAGCATACGCTGTACGCGGTCAGAGAGAGTCGTGGGAGTGATGTTCCCGCGGAAGTCCTTGGCGAGGACTTCGCGGGAACGGTCATCTGTGATGGGTGGACGGCGTATCCAGCGTTCAGCAGTACGCTTCAGCGGTGCTGGGCACATCTTCTCCGGGAGGCTGAAGACGTTGCTAGTGACCACGAGGAGGCAGAACCGGTGTACCGGTATCTCAAGCAGATGTTCGTCGGTCTCCAGTCGTGGCTGGAGACCGACCCAGATCCTCGTGCGAGAGCACAGATGCATCGAGCGTGTCAGGACGGCCTCAGATCGCTCGTTGAGCGGTCAGTGACCGACGAACCAGTGGCAACACTCCTCGGGAAGATCGAAGGTGGACTCGACCACTGGCTCACCTTCGTCGGTGAGCCAGCGGTCTCCCGACGAACAATGCCGCAGAAAACGCCCTTCGTGAACCTGTTGTTCTCCGGAAAATCATCGGAACACTCCGGAACGACCGTGGCATGTTCGTTCACGAGACGATCTTGTCCCTGCTGGCGACGTGGCGCCAGCAGGGACGCAACCCATACGAGGAACTTACGCGGGTTGTCCACGACAACGAAATGATCTCACGAGAGCAGACTGTGCCGGTTGTTGAGACCTCGGGGTAAACACGTACTTTGATTCCAAGTTGGGACTATATTACTTCCCAGCACACCAAGACAGACTTGCTGGACTTTCTCTGAGTTCTTTAGTTGAGCCTGTTCTGTATCCAGTGCCTTCATCACTTCAACAGTAGTGGCGAGATCATATTCGGTAATGAAATCGGTCAATGGTTGTGGGACTCCAGCCGGCATGACGTTATTCCCGACGAAAGCGAAGTATGTAGGCTCGAACTCGATATGACCACTCTTGGGGATTTCAAGGTCGCCCGCACTAACCCACATCTGTGGTGTTGTATCAACCTCGGTGATCGTAATCCGGATGTTCGGGAGGGCGTCATCCAACTGCTCTATCGCAAGTTGAGCGGCGGGGAACGCATATCTCGGCGTTCCCAGTTGGAGACCGACGGATCCTCTCGTTCGAGTGGGATTCGCCCTGTAGAATGCTCGAAAAGTGTCTTCGTGGATTGCTCGTCTGGTTCGGACAAGCCCTTCCGTTGTCTTCCGCCATTCTCGAAACGTTCCAGATACTCACCGTCAACGATGTCGGGCGCACGAACCTCGTAATCATGAGATGCTCGAGGCCATACTCCGACCTCCACGGATATCCATGTACCGAAAACACTCAACGAAAATCAAGCGAGGTTAACCGACCAATCTGATTCAACTCGTCGACATCACAGTTTCCTCGACATCCCAGTCTCGTTTCTTCCAAAACCGATTGATTACTGTCTTCCAGATACTGGGTCACTGGCTCTTCGTAGTTGGCTGCTCCTCTCCAAGTTCGGCATCATACGTATCATGATCGTCTGACGGCTCAGCGTCATCTGAGTCATCCTCGGTCCCCGAACCATCTCCACCGCTACCACCGCCTGTACTAACGACTCACGGACATACCACCACGTCCAGACATCTGGTACGTTGATATCGTCCAGTGCACGCTGAGCAGCATCACGAACTTTCGTCGCTGACTCTTCGGTAGAACCTCCACCGAAGTCACCGAGTGTTGGTGCGCCGGGTCGCCAGCATTCTTTCCGCGGGGTTCGTCGTCGTTGAACCCTGCGCCGAGAACACAGTTCGATCGGAGTATCTTCAACGAACTCTTGACTCTGTTCGCCGTGAAGAGGTCTTCGTGGAAGCTACCGTTGACCTTGCAGATTTTCTCGCCGAACTCTGTCTGGAGTGCATCCAGAAGACGAATCGTCGTGTCGCTGTTGAAGTTTTCCTCGCAGGGGAGAAAGAACGTCTCATCAGTATCGCTGACTGCACCGAGAAGTTTGATGTTGTCCACGCGCCCGTCACCGGGAGTGACGGGCGCTCACCTTGGGAAACCATGCGTGAATCAGTGTCGAGAGAACCTGTCGCGTCTGATCAATGGCTAAGATCGTGTATTCGTCGTCCAGGTTGTCGCGCTTTTTTGAACCCGTCTTGCCATGCTTCCTGTGCTCTCTCATCGGATTTGTGAAACTCGGCCGGGCTGTCTTCCAGGACAGCCCGGCCTCGGTCATCAATCGTCGAACGTGACGCTCACAGTACTCAACGTCGAATTCCTCGGCGAGATAGTGACGAGCCAGTGGAACAGACCACGCAGGCGCGTCAAGTCCAACTTCCTCTGGAGACTTGTGAAGCGCTTCAACGAACTGTTCATGCTCTTTGTCGGAGAGTTTTGAGGGCCTTCCTGAACGGTGTTCGTCGTAGACGACCTTCGAACGGCTTGTCGGCGAGTCGTTCGAGTCGATCAAGCCACCGCGAGAGCCAGCCAGCAGTGTATCCATAGCGTTCAGCGACCTCTTGTAGCGTCGCACCGTCTTCTTCAAGGTAATTGATCGCCGCCATGAGCCGTTGTGACGGCTTTTTCTCGACTCGCCAAGACCTGGCGGAGGTCTTCGTGAGACGTTGTCGAGAGAGGTCATATCGGAGTAACGTACTCTTCTTTGAAGTATTTTTGGCTGACAGTATAAGGAAGTTCCAACTGAAGTAGTGAGCGAGCGGATGAATGTGACAATACCAGTTCTAGAAGCACTATGACAAGAGGAGCGAGAAAACCAAGATGGACAAACGTAGACGTTACCTCGAAGGACGTAACCACTAGCAAATTCTGAGACCTTGTCTCCAGTCCAATCCTCCAAATCAACAACACCTATAAGATTCGGCTATACCGGTCCGGTGAAATTGCAAATCACTATAGTTATTGGACTTCGTCTGAGACCCTGTAATAACACCCAGATAGTGTTGCTATAATTGTTGACTCTTACCTATCTATAATTGGGCGATAGTAGCGCCGAGTAGCCAAGTTACTATTAGCAAGGATGAGAGTCGGTACTTCCCAATCGAGGATTCGGAAGTCGAGTTGAGTTGGTGTGAGCCGTTCAATCTCGGAGCAGAAGGAGTGAATCGAAGCATCGGTCTGAATTTGAACAGAGACAGTGACAAGAACGGTTGTCAAAGCGGTTTTTGACGAGTGCTGCTGTTGACGACTCGCTGGCCTGAGGCCGCGGGCTGGCTGTCAGCCCGCGGCCGGGCTGTACGTCGGGAACGCCGACACCGTTCATTCTGATCTCCCACCGCCGCTCTAACTCCGCTTCCCGCTTCGTGGCGAATCCAGTCGCCAGAACGTCTGGAACGTGAACTGCTCGGGCAGGTCGCCTGCCCGCCGTGGGCGGGCGACGACCGCCCATCGCAGCACGAGCCACAGGTTCTCCAGCAG